>DATMGC010000016.1:0-22756 GCA_035555915.1 Ureibacillus sp.
TGGCCATGACATCGAACTTATGCTTTCTATGGCATGTAAATATACATTAGCTAATAAGCAATTTAGTGGAGTGATTTTACAAAAAGTTATTGAACAAATACAAAATACAAAGGAAATTTCCATACCAGTCAGTTTAGAGACGTTAATAGCCTACAAATTTGCATTCCATCTTCTTCAGCAAGAGAATATGAATGAAGAAATCCAACGAATAGTAGAGAATGATGGAATCTTAAAAAAAGTAAAATTTAGTAAATCTATTTATCGATTGATTGGGGCTATATTTTTACATAAAGGTAATTTAGAGCATGCACAAAGAGCAAAAATATTATTTAAGGAGATGAATCAAAACCAACGAATTCTCACATCAAAAGAATCTATTCCAACTGTGGTCTTTTTAACAGCAAATCCAATTGTAAAGGCGAAAAATCAGGCAGATACAATTATGAAATACTATCGTGAATTGAGGGAGAATCAATTTACGATGGGCAAGCATCTACAGGTGTTAGCTCAAATTATGACGATTTATAGTGCTGACTATAATGAAATTCTATTCCAATATGTTATAAGCCTGAGAGATGCACTAACAGGACAAGGAATAAAAGTAAAAAGAGTTCATTATCCCTATTTAGGAGTTTTAGCCTTAGCAGCAGCGAATGAGACGAAAATAAGTGAAATACTTTCTTTATATACTTTATTAAAGAAGCAAACGATATTTAAAAATGCGAAGGATTATGTGCTAATTGTTGCTATAGAAAAGATAGTTCAAGATGTGATTGAAGTGCAAAATGTAATAGAGATGACAGCTCTAACAAATCTATTAGAAATACTTAATGTTGTAGATTTTGTATTAGAAATTGGTAGCTATGTTCCTTCAGGTATTTCTGGTGTACTAGATTTTTTTAATTAGCAAATGGAAAACTACATAAGAGTTTGTTTTTGATATCAGTGGTACAATAGTTTTAGAAGACTAACGGAGGTTGTTATCAATGAAAGAAACAAAATTATGGATTAACGGTAATTGGGAAAATGCACAAAATAGTTATTCATTAACAGCACCTTATTCGGGAGAGACCATCGCAAAAGTGGCAAAGGCTTCAGTCGAGGATGTGGAACGTGCCATAGAAGGAGCACATGAAGCGTTTCAATCCTTTAAAAAGACAACTGCCTATGAAAGAGCAGAAATCCTTTATAAAGCAGTAGAGATTATGCGTAGTCGCAAAGAGGAATTTGCTCAAATTTTAGCACTAGAAGCAGGAAAGCCATTGTCTGCTGGCTTGACTGAGATTGATCGTACAATTGCAACGTATCAATTTTCAGCAGAAGCAGCAAAACAATCAATGGGAGAGACCGTTCCTTTAGATGCTGCACCAGGAATAAAAGATCGTATTGGTTATACGAAAAGAATTCCGATTGGGGTTGTATCGGCTATCACGCCATTTAACTTTCCATTTAACTTAGTAGCTCATAAATTAGGGCCTGCTATTGCAGTTGGAAATGCGGTCGTATTGAAGCCTGCTACACAAACACCACTATCATCACTTGTCTTGGCAGAGGTGTTTAAGGAAGCTGGATTACCAGATGGTGTACTGCAAATTGTAACAGGCTCTGGTAGCGAGTTAAGTGATACTCTCGTTACCCATCCTCTTGTTAAAAAAGTAACATTCACTGGTAGTGGAGCAGTAGGATTAAAACTTAAAGAAAAAGTAGGATTACGTAAAATTACGTTAGAATTAGGATCGAATGCGGCTGTTATTGTTGAGCCAAGTACACCAATTGAAAAAATTGTTTCACGCTGTGTAGCAGGAGCCTTTGGTTATGCTGGACAAGTTTGTATTTCCTTGCAAAGAGTTTATGTACATGAATCCATTTATGAGAAGTTTACGAAGGCATTTGTTGAAGAAACGAAAAAACTTAAATTAGGTGATCCACTTGATCCTTCAACAGATGTAAGTGCAATGATTAACCCAAAAGAAGTTGAGCGTATCAAACAGTGGATTGATGAGGCAAAGTCTCAAGGAGCAGAAGTGGCTACAGGTGCCGAGTTTACGGAAAGAACGCTAGTTCCGACAGTGATGATTAATGTAAAGCCTGATATGAAAATCGTTTGTCAGGAAACTTTTGCACCAATCGTGTCACTTGTACCATACACTACTTTAGATGAAGCGATTTCTTTAGTAAATGGTTCTGAGTTGGGCTTAAATGCAGGTATTTATACAAATGTGTTAACAGATGCTATGAAGGCTGCTGATGAGATTGAAGCTGGTACTGTTGTCATAAATGATATACCAACATTCCGAGTAGATAATATGCCATATGGTGGCGTAAAAAGTAGTGGCTACGGAAGAGAAGGTATTAAATATGCGATTCAAGAAATGACAGACTTGAAATTCATTACGATTAAAACAACTATTTAGTAGAATGTAATTATGGCGTTATGGTGAATTTACAATTGATTGTAGTTAAAATATTAGACTCTTTCATGTGCAAAATGTAATCACTATGCAGCTTAAGAGAATGGAGGGTCAGCATGACAGATGGGGAAGTACCAATAAGTCTATCAAGGTCATATCAAACACACTTAATATTACCACCAGATACAAATCATCATCATTCTATTTTTGGTGGAAAAGTTTTAGCCTATATTGATGAGATTGCAGCCATTACCTCTATGAAGCATGCAAAATCAGAGGTAGTAACAGCCTCTTTTGATTCTGTTGACTTTATTTCGCCAGCTTATGAAGGTGAAATTTTAGAATTAGAAGCTATGGTTACATCGACTGGAAGATCGTCGATGGAAGTTTACGTCCGTGTGATGGCACGAAATATCAAGACGGGGGAAATTAAGCTTACTACTGAGTCCTTTGTTACGATGGTAGCTGTAGATGAATTGGGGAGACCGGTTCAAGTTCCAAAAGTGTATCCTGAAACGGAGAGGGAGCGACAACTCTTTGAAACAGGTTCAACACGTAGAGAATTACGTAAAGCAAAAAGACAAAATACGATTGAACGTAGAAGATTATTAGAAAATCTTGATTAAAAAATAGAACCTACTCAGAGCTTAGAGTAGGTTCTTTTAATAATGTTCTAAAATGTTCAAGAAGAGGTCCCTAATCCTAAATGGAATAAAGTTTGCTTGAGAAAAGATTTAATAGGTCAAGTTATTGGAACAATTTGTATTTTGATTTCTTCCCATGTAAAATACAAATTACTTAGTTAAAAAGAGAATTAAATGATATAGATAATAAATAGCAAAGGGAGTTTTCATATGGAAAAGCGCCGTTTTAAATTTGTTCTTCCTTCGATGGTGACTGTGGCAGTGTTTGCAACCATTATGTTAAAAAATTTCTTTCAAGAAGTCTCAACTAGGGATAGTGTTTTGCTCGTGGTCATTGCGACAATATTCTCAGGTTATATAGCTTATATGTTATTTCCACATGATGATGAAGAAAAACCGGATCCTAAGCCGATAGATGCAAAGAAAAAAGCGTCAAATTAATGACACCTGCGAGTAGGGATACTTGCAGGTTTATTTTTTTACAAGGCACACTATCATACTAATGAAAAGTTTTCTTTAGGAAAATGAAACTAATGATGGTTTTAATCGTAAAATACTATACAAACAACTATATTGTTAAAGAAAGGCTGATAGATTCATGGAGAGTAAATGGGGAAAAGTAATTATACATGCAAGTGCATTCTTTGCTCCTGTTTTAGTACCGATTTTATTTTGGTTATTAAGCACTGAGGAGGAAATTAAGCGACTTTCTATACAAGCATTATTATTCCAAGCAGTGATGTGGGTATTGATTGGGATATCAAGCTTCTTTAGTTTCATTTTAATAGGAATTCCATTTTTAATTGTCTTTGGAGTTATGACTATCGTTGTGCCGATTATCGGTATTGTAAAGGCATTAAACGAAGAAAAATGGAATTACCCGATTGTAGGACGTTGGGTATAAATGAGCAATTGTAAAAATTAGGGTTTAATTTCAAATAAGAAAAGTCATACTAAGGAATGAACCAAAAGTAATGATAAATACTTTTTGGGCTATTTCTTAAAATAAATTTTTTGAAAGAGGTGGTCTCAATCTGGAATGAGATTACCTCTTTTTTATTTGGGTTATAGTTACTGTAAATTCGTCAAAAAAATAACTATTTCTACAGAAGGGCGTATGAGTTGCATTTTGAAACTGATATTTATATAATATAGTCAAAGATAGTCAAAGTCAGTAAATGAATGGGGTGAGGAATAAAAATGAGAAATATATCTGACATCATTGAAGGGTATTTGAAACAAGTTATCGAATTAGGTGGTCAAGGGCTTGTTGAAATTAAACGTAGTGAATTGGCAGATAAGTTTCAATGCGTCCCCTCCCAAATTAATTATGTAATTAATACAAGATTTACTGCTGAAAGAGGATATCTTGTTGAAAGCAAGCGAGGAGGCGGTGGCTATATCCGAATCTTACGTGTAAAGGCACATTCGAAAATTGATTTGCTTGAAGGTATGATTAGTCAAATTGAACAGGGCGCAACACAGGCGATGGCAGAAGATATTATTTATCGTTTAATCGATGAAGAAGTAATTTCAAAGCGTGAAGCAAAACTTATGCTCGCTGCAATCGATAGGTCCACACTTCGGCTACAACTACCGTTTAGAGACGAGTTAAGATCCTATATACTACAATCGATGTTAACAACATTAAAATACGATAAATAAAGGCATAAGCTTACATGAAAGTTTTGAAATAAACTGTATGTCTAAAATCATTTATATAAAAAGGGGTGAGGTCATGATTTGTGAACACTGTCAAGAACGTCAAGCTACAGTAACAGTTACACAAGTAGTTAATGGCCAAAAAAGTGAAAAACATTATTGTGAAATATGCGCACAAAATTTTCATCCTTTTAATTTAGATTTTCATAAAGAGGAACAAATTCCGATTCACCAACTTGTTTCAAACTTATTTGGTTTACCTGTTTGGAATAGTGGAACACAAGAAAAAACGCACACAACAACTCAAAAAAGTTTGCAATGCCCAACATGTGGATTTACTTTTCGTAAATTTTTGAATGAAGGAAAGCTTGGTTGTCCACAATGTTATGAAACCTTTGGAAAACAACTTCCACTTGTTCTTACAAAAATTCAAGCAGGTACAACGCATAGCGGTAAAGCACCAGGTAAGCCAAAAAATCAAAACGAATGGATCAAAAAGCAAATTGATTCCACTCGTGAGCAATTGCAGTTAGCAATACTAGAGGAGCGTTTTGAAGATGCGGCGGGCTTGCGCGATGAGATTCGGGAAATGGAGCGCAAGCTAGAACGTGGAGGTGTTGATACACCATGAATCTAGAACACTTTTTAAAAAGCGAGGCGCCAGGTTGGATGGATGTTAAAGGACTTGATGCAGATATTGTATTAAGTACACGCATTCGATTAGCTAGAAATTTAGAAGGATTTCGCTTTCCTTTGAGCTTTACAGAAAGTGAAGCACAACAAATTGATGAAATCATTAAAGTGGCATTACAGTCTATCCAAGACGATGCACATAAATTTTCACATTTCTCTATAAAACAAATGCCAGCTTTACAACGACAAGTACTAGTAGAAAAGCATCTGATCAGCCCCCTTTTGGCGAAAAAAGAGAAATCAGCTTCTGTTCATATATCTAATGATGAAGCAATAAGCATAATGGTAAATGAAGAAGATCATCTTCGTATTCAATGTTTAAAACCAGGATTACAGCTTGTGGAAACCTATGAACTTGCATCGAACTTAGATAGTCAATTAGAAAAGCATCTACCGTATGCATTTAATCAGTCATTTGGTTACTTAACTAGCTGTCCAACTAATGTTGGTACTGGATTACGAGCATCTGTCATGATGCACTTGCCAGCTCTTACTATGTCAAAACAAATAAAAGTTGTTACTCAGATGCTTGCACGATTAGGAATGGTCGTAAGGGGTATATATGGAGAAGGTAGTGAAAACCTAGGCAATATTTATCAAATTTCTAATCAAGTAACACTTGGTAAGTCAGAAGAAGAGATTTTAAAAGACTTGCAAGAGGTCGCGGTACAAATTATTAAAAATGAACGCGGTGCTCGGGAGGCATTATTAAAAAATTCTCGAATAATATTAGAAGACCGCTTCAATCGTTCGTTAGGTGCTTTAAAATATGCACGTATTATGACGAGTGAAGAAGCTGCTGCTTGTTTATCCAATGTTCGCCTTGGAGTTGATGTGGGCATCATAAAAGAAGTCCCATTAAATGTATTGAATGAATGCATGATTCTAATACAACCAGGCTTTGTACAACAATATGCAGGTACAACTCTTCAAGCTAGTGAACGAGATATGTATAGAGCAAAACTACTACGTGAAAAGTTAAATTTAAATAATCAAAAGCTAATGGAAAAAGGAGAGGAAAGATATGATGTTTAACCGTTTTACTCAACGTGCACAAAAAGTATTGCAATTAGCACAAGAAGAAGCAATTCGTTGGAAACATGAATCCATTGGTACTGAACACATTTTACTTGGCCTTATTCGCGAAGGTGGGGGAATTGCAGCGAAAGCTTTAGAAGCAATTGACGTTAGCCCACAAATAATAGAATCAGGAATTGAAGAGTTAGTCGGAAAAGGTTCAAAAGATGTTGGTCCGATTGTTCACTATACACCACGAGCTAAAAAAGTTATTGAACTATCAGTGGATGAATCAAGAAAACTTGGTCATGCATATATCGGCACAGAGCATATCTTACTCGCACTAATCCGTGAAGGAGAAGGGGTAGCAGCTCGCGTTTTAGCAAATGCAGGAGTGAGCTTAAATAAAGCACGTCAACAAGTTCTTTTATTACTTGGAAACAATGACACTGCACAAAATGCTAGCAATCCAACTCAATCAGTTAATACACCAACTTTAGATGGATTAGCACGTGACCTAACTGCCATTGCGCGTGAAGGTTCTCTTGATCCTGTAATAGGTCGTAGTAAAGAAATTACTCGTGTAATCGAAGTACTTTCACGTCGTACAAAAAACAATCCGGTTCTAATTGGTGAACCAGGGGTTGGTAAAACAGCGATTGCTGAAGGATTAGCACAGCAAATTGTTAATAATGAAGTACCTGAGACTCTTCGAGACAAACGTGTTATGACTTTAGATATGGGTACAGTGGTTGCTGGTACGAAATATCGTGGTGAATTTGAAGACCGCTTGAAAAAAGTAATGGATGAAATTCGCCAAGCAGGGAACGTCATTCTTTTCATTGACGAATTACACACATTAATTGGTGCTGGTGGTGCAGAAGGTGCAATCGATGCATCGAACATCTTAAAACCATCCTTAGCACGTGGTGAGCTGCAATGTATTGGTGCTACAACATTAGATGAGTATCGTAAATACATTGAAAAGGATGCAGCATTAGAGCGTCGATTCCAACCAATCCAAGTTGATGAGCCATCAGTGGATGAAACAATCCAAATTATTAAAGGCTTACGTGACCGTTACGAAGCACATCACAGAGTGAAAATTACTGATGAAGCTGTAGAAGCAGCGGCAAAATTATCTGATCGCTATATTTCAGACCGCTTCTTACCAGATAAAGCGATTGATTTGATTGACGAGGCAGGTTCGAAAGTACGCTTACGTTCATTTACTGTTCCACCAAATCTAAAAGCTCTTGAGGATAAACTAGAAGGTGTACGTTCTGAGAAAAATGCAGCTGTATCAAGCCAAGAGTTTGAAAAAGCTGCAGCATTAAGAGATACAGAGCAAAAAATTAAAGATGAACTTGAATCCACAAAGAAAACTTGGAAAGAAAAACAAGGAAAAGAAGAGTCTCAAGTTACAGTGGATGACATTGCAATGGTCGTTTCAATGTGGACTGGAATTCCTGTTTCAAAAATTGCACAAGAAGAATCCGCAAAGCTTCTTAATCTTGAAGATGAACTACACAAACGTGTTGTTGGTCAAGGAGAAGCGGTAGAAGCAATTTCTCGTGCAATCCGTCGTGCTCGTGCAGGTCTAAAAGATCCAAAACGTCCTATTGGTTCGTTCATCTTCTTAGGACCAACTGGGGTAGGTAAAACGGAACTTGCTCGTGCACTAGCTGAAGTGATGTTTGGCGATGAGGATGCGATGATTCGTATCGACATGTCTGAATACATGGAGAAACATTCGACTTCTCGTTTAGTTGGTTCACCTCCAGGCTATGTAGGCTTTGACGAGGGCGGTCAGTTAACTGAGAAAGTTCGTCGCAAACCATATTCTGTTGTATTACTTGATGAAATTGAAAAAGCACATCCAGATGTTTTCAACATTTTACTTCAAGTATTAGATGATGGTCGCTTAACAGATTCTAAGGGCCGTACCGTAGATTTCCGTAATACAGTGGTAATCATGACATCCAACGTCGGTGCAGATGCTCTTAAATATCAAAAATCTCTAGGCTTTGGTGTTGGAGATCCGGCAGCGTCAAAATATAAAGATATGAAGGGCACAATGCTTGAAGAGTTGAAAAAAGCATTCCGTCCGGAGTTCTTAAACCGTATCGATGAAATGATTGTGTTCCATGCGCTTGAGAAAGACGAGTTAAAACAAATCATTGCGCTAATGGCAAAATCATTAACAAATCGCTTAAAAGAGCAAAATATTGAACTTGAGTTAACAGATGCTGCACTTGAAAAAATTGCTCAAGAAGGATACGATCCACAATATGGTGCTCGACCATTGCGTCGCTCACTGCAAAAGCATGTTGAGGACCGTTTATCTGAAGAAGTGTTAAAAGGTACAATCAGTACTGGTCAAAGTGTTGTTATTGATTATGCTGATAATGAGTTCATTGTAGTACCTAAAGATGTAGTGCTAAGTAAATAATCTTTTCTAAAAGCGGTTGACTACTCTATTAGTCAACCGCTTTATTTTGTATAATGAATGAAATATTGGCTAAGTCAGTAAACCTTTAGTTGGAAAGTATCGTCATGTACTATTAACATATAGAAATAATTCAAAGGAGAAATGATATGGCAAAAAAGAAAACAAAGTTTTGTTGTAACTCATGTGGCTATGAATCTCCAAAATGGATGGGACGCTGCCCGGGGTGTGGTGGGTGGAATACAATGGTGGAAGAAGTGGAAGTGGTGACAAAGGGCCCACGAGGTGCTTTCCAACATTCAAATTCAATCTCTCAGAAGGCAACGCCTATTGTAAATATTGAAATGTCAGAGGAACCTCGAGTTCCCACAGAAATGGATGAACTTAATCGCGTACTAGGTGGAGGTATTGTACCAGGTTCACTCGTTCTAATTGGAGGAGATCCTGGGATTGGGAAATCAACGTTACTTATGCAAGTTTCTGCTCTATTATCTAACAAAGGACATCGTGTTTTGTATATATCTGGGGAAGAATCGATGCGTCAAACAAAGCTTCGTGCCTCACGCTTAGGTGTCCAATCACCAGAACTGTATATTTACTCTGAGACCAATTTGGAATTGATTAACCAAACAGTCGATGAGGTCGCGCCTAAGTTTGTTATTATCGACTCTATTCAAACCATTCATCATCCAGAAGTGACAAGTGCCCCTGGTAGTGTTTCTCAAGTTCGTGAATGTACGGCAGAATTAATGCGTATTGCGAAAACAAAGGGGATTGCCATTTTCTTAGTTGGTCACGTAACAAAAGAAGGACAAATCGCTGGCCCTCGTTTATTAGAACATATGGTAGATACGGTTCTTTATTTCGAGGGGGAACGTCACCATACGTATCGAATTTTACGAAGTGTAAAAAATCGATTTGGATCAACAAATGAGATTGCTATCTTTGAGATGGTTCAAGCGGGGTTAAAAGAAGTTTCTAATCCTTCTGAGTTATTTTTGGAGGAGCGTTCTTATGATGCAGCAGGTTCTACTATAGTTGCCTCAATGGAAGGAACGAGGCCGATATTGGTTGAGATTCAATCCTTAGTAACACCGACAAGTTTTAATTACCCCAAAAGAATGGCAACGGGTGTAGACCAAAACCGCGTCCAATTGCTAATGGCCGTATTGGAAAAGCGAATGGGCATGCTAATGCAAGCCCAAGATGCCTATATTAAGGTTGCTGGTGGAGTTAAACTTGATGAACCCGCCATTGATTTGGCGGTTTTAACCTCCATTGTCTCCAGCTTTAAGGACCAGGCAGTCAAATCAACAGATTGTTTTATTGGTGAGGTTGGATTGACGGGTGAAGTTCGTCGAGTATCTAGGATTGAACAAAGAGTCCAAGAGGCAGCGAGATTAGGTTTTCAACGTGCATTTATTCCAGCTTCAAACCTAGGAGGTTGGGATTACCCTAGTGGGATTCAAGTAGTTGGTATTGAAACGATTAATGAAGTGTTAAGAGCTTGTTTTAACGATTTATAATGAGGGAGATTACCTAATTTAGGAATCTAAAACGTGCCTATACAATCATTTTTGATGTATGGGCATGTTTCTTTTTAATTTTGGGCAGAAATATAACATATGTTATTCTATTAAGATTATTTTTCCCCTATTGTTAAATTAGTGAAGTCTTTATTGCACAAAGAATTGGAGAACTATGTATAATTGATACTAAGAAAAAGGAGGTGGATGTATGTTAAAAAGAGTGATACAAATTGCTTTCTTATTTATCGGTGGAGCGTTAGGTTTTGTTTTCTTACCGCCATTATACGAGCTTATTAATTTATCATCTAATCCTTGGCTTAACAATCCATATATATCGGTAGCTTTAGGTGCGATTTTGTTGTTCGTTTTATCATTTGCATTATCAGATTACTTTGTGAAGTTAATTATTTGGATGGAAGGTGTTTTATTTAAAGTACCTGCAGCAGATCTATTATTTGGATCTCTTGGTTTAATTGTAGGGCTAATGGTGGCATTTTTAATTGGCTTTGCATTAGAAAGAATTCAAATCCCAATAATCACGGAATTTTTACCAATTATACTTTCGATTTTATTAGGTTATTTAGGTTTTCGTGTAGGCTTTACAAAGCGTGATGAGTTAAGTCAAATGTTCGCAAAGTCAAATACATCACAAAAAAAGAAGCCAATAGATTTGGTATCTTCTCAAATTGAGGAAAGACATCAACTTTATAAATTATTAGATACGAGTGTTATTATTGATGGACGAATTGCGGATATTTCATCGACAGGATTTATTGAAGGAACTCTAATTGTTCCTCAATTTGTTTTAACGGAGCTCCAGCACATTGCGGATTCTTCAGATACGTTAAAACGTACTCGAGGACGAAGAGGGCTTGATATGTTGAAGAAGTTACAGGATGAACGTTTAACAACTGTTCAAATCTCTGAGGAAGATTTTGAAGATATTCAAGAAGTTGATTTGAAGTTAGTACGTCTTGCGAAAAAGATGGGAGCACAGATTTTAACAAACGACTTTAACCTTAATAAAGTCTGTGATTTACATCACGTACAAGTTTTGAATATAAACGACCTAGCAAATGCTGTTAAACCGGTTGTTATTCCGGGTGAAGATATGCAAGTCATCGTTATTAAAGATGGAAAAGAACAAAATCAAGGCGTAGCCTATTTGGATGATGGAACGATGATTGTAGTAGAAGGCGGCCGAAGCTATATTGGTCAAGCAATTACTGTAACGGTAACAAGTGTACTCCAAACATCAGCTGGACGTATGATATTTGCAAAACCTAAAGATGAGCAAGTAGCCTAAAAAGAGAGTTGCCGAAGATTAATGTGAAAAAGGTGCTTTAAAGAGTAGGAAGTGAATTTGTGAATTACGAAGTAGTACTCCCTGCCGCGGGAAGCGGAAAAAGAATGGGAGCGGGCCAAAATAAATTATTTTTACAACTTGCTAATAAACCAATTTTAATTCACACATTAGAGGTTTTTCAAAGTGACGAAAATTGTACAGGTATTTGGCTTGCAGTAAAACCAGATGAACGAGAATATATTCAAGAATTATTAAATGAAAATGCTATATCAAAAGTAAAGGGTTTACCAAATGGAGGAGAAGAACGTCAACATTCGGTTCATTCATGCATTAAGGAGATGGAGCAAGTTGATATTGTGCTCGTACATGATGCCGCAAGACCCTTTATTACGAAAGAAATTATTTCACGCTTGGTGAAGGTAGCGCATGAAAAAGGGGCCGCCATAGCTGGTGTGAAAGCAAAAGATACAATGAAAAAAGTGCGGGATGGTGTAATTGTCGAAACAGTTGATCGAGATAGTTTATGGATGATTCAAACACCTCAAGCCTTTCGATTTGATTTGTTACAGCAGGCAGAAGATGTGGCAGAGAAAATTGGATTTTTAGGAACGGATGAAGCAATGCTTGTTGAGCGTCTAGGACACCAAGTTCATATAGTGGAAAGTACTTATGAAAATGTAAAGATGACAACAAAAGAAGATTTACTATTCGGAGAAGCGATACTTAAGCATCGTAACAATTAGGAGGATTATTATGTTTCGTGTAGGACAAGGATTTGACGTTCATGCTTTTGCAGAAGGTCGTCCACTTATAATTGGTGGGATTGGAATTCCACATGATCGAGGGCTGTTAGGACATTCTGATGCAGACGTATTATTACATACGGTAACAGATGCTGCTTTAGGAGCAATTGGGGAGGGGGATATCGGACACCATTTTCCGGACACTGACCCAGCATTTAAAGATGCAGACAGCGCGAAATTGTTATCTTATATTTGGAATATTGTTGAGGAAAAAGGCTATGTACTAGGAAATGTGGATTGTACTATTATGGCACAACGTCCAAAGATGGCCCCTTATATTGAACCGATGCGTAACCGTATCGCTGAACTTCTTAAAGCAGACCCATCACAAGTGAATGTAAAAGCAACTACAACCGAGAAATTAGGTTTTACAGGTCGTGAAGAAGGAATAGCGGCAATGGCAACCATTTTATTAATTAAGAAATAAAAAATTGGTGCATAATATATAAAATAAGTGGATATCTCTGCCCAATTTGAATGATATCACTTTCAGAGGGCGAACCTTACTTTTCATTCTTATACTTGAGTGGTAAAATGTACAAGGTTAACTTGAGATGTGTTAGTTTATTTCTCAATATATATAACAAACTTTTTTGAACTAATGTAGGAGGCAATTATAATGACAAAGGAAGTTCGCGTCCGTTATGCACCAAGTCCAACTGGATTTTTACACATTGGTGGAGCACGTACAGCGTTATTTAACTATTTATATGCAAAACATCACAACGGTAAATTTATCGTACGTATTGAGGATACAGATATTGAGCGTAATGTAGAAGGTGGAGAAGCTTCTCAACTAGATAACTTGCGTTGGTTAGGAATTACTCCTGATGAATCGATTGATATCGGTGGACCTTATGCACCGTATCGTCAAATGGAACGCTTAGATATCTATACAAAACATGCTGAAGATTTATTAGAGCGCGGAGTCGTTTATAAATGTTTCTGTTCATCAGAAGAGCTAGAAGCTTCTCGTGAAGCACAAAGAGCAAAAGGCGTTGCTGCACCTGCTTATGATGGAAAATGCCGCCACTTAACAAAAGAAGAAGTCGCTGCAAAAGAAGCTGAAGGAATCCCTTATACTCTTCGTATTCGTGTACCTGAAAACAAAACGTATCAGTTCACAGATTTAGTTCGTGGTGAAGTTTCGTTCGAATCTAAAGATATCGGTGATTGGGTAATTGTAAAAGCAAATGGAATTCCAACATATAACTATGCTGTTGTTTTAGACGACCACTTTATGGATATTACACATGTATTCCGTGGGGAAGAGCATTTATCTAATACACCAAAACAAATGATGATTTTTGATGCGTTTGATTGGGAATATCCACAATTCGGTCATATGACATTGATTGTAAATGAAGATCATAAAAAATTATCAAAACGTGATGAGTCCATTATTCAATTCGTTACGCAATATAAGGAACTTGGATATTTACCTGAAGCAATGTTTAACTTCTTTGGCCTTTTAGGTTGGTCACCAGAAGGAGAAGAAGAGATTTTCACTAAAGAACAGTTTATTGAAATTTTTGATGAAAAACGACTTTCAAAATCACCTTCTATGTTCGATAAGAATAAACTAACATGGATGAACAACCAATATATTAAAAAATTACCTTTAGAAAAAGTGGTAGAATTAGCATTACCACACTTACAAAAAGCAGGTTTACTTCCAGAAGAGTTAACTGAAGAACAACAAGCATGGGCAACAGCTTTAATCTCTCTATACCATAATCAAATGAGCTATGGTGCAGAAATTGTAGAGTTATCAAGCTTATTCTTTACAGAAGAAATTGAATATGACGAAGCTGCAACTGAAGTGTTAGCAGGTGAACAAGTTCCTGAAGTGATGACTTCGTTTAAAGCGCAACTTGAAGCACTTGAAAACTTTGATGCACCGTCTATTAAGGCAAGTATCAAAGCAGTTCAAAAAGAAACTGGTCATAAAGGGAAAAATCTATTTATGCCAATTCGTGTTGTGACAACAGGACAAATGCATGGTCCTGAATTAGCAGATGCTATTGCCCTAATCGGTAAAGAAAAAGCAATTGCTCGTATTGAAAAGTATGTAAAGTAAACAGTTTCAATTAATTGACTTTTAGTAAGTGTAATGTAAAATGAAATTACTTTAAGCAATAGTATGTGAAACAAAAAATTAAAAGCGTTGAGAAGGAGAAGTACATTAAATATGCTTTTAAAGAGAGGGTCATCACCGGCTGAAAGTGACCTAGGCCTCTATTTTATGGAAATGCACCTTTGAGTACTTAGCTGAATTTTTAGTAGGCGAGTCGAGTCGTCCCCGTTATCGGACTTTTGAGTGGAAAGCAAGATTATTAATATGCTTTCAATCAGAGTGGAACCACGTATTCAAGCGTCTCTGTCTTTTTGTAAGAAAAGATAGAGGCGCTTTTTTATTATTAGAGAAAATCGTAAAAGCAAGCAATTTCAATTTTAAATGAAATTTTGCCAATTTTTAAAGGAGAGAGTGTAATGGCCATTCAAATATTTAATTCCTTAACAAGACAAAAAGAAACATTTGTCCCACTTGAAGAAGGTAAAGTAAAAATGTATGTATGCGGACCTACAGTATATAACTTTATTCATATTGGGAATGCGCGTCCTGTTATTGTCTACGATACTGTTCGTCGCTACTTACAATACAAAGGTTTTGATGTGAAATATGTTTCAAACTTTACCGATGTTGACGACAAAATCATTAAAGCAGCAAACGAATTAGGTGAGGATGTTTTTGAACTAACAAATCGCTTTATAGATGCCTATTTTGAAGATATTACGGCGCTTGGTTGCAAAAAAGCAGATGTGCACCCTCGTGTAACGAACCATATGGAAGACATAATTGCATTTATAGCTGTTTTAGTTGAAAAAGGGTTTGCTTACGAATCACAAGGGGATGTATATTACCGTACTCGTAAATTTGATGGCTACGGTAAATTATCACATCAACCGATTGATGACTTAAAAGTAGGGGCACGTATAGAAGCAGGAGAGAAAAAGGAAGATCCTCTTGATTTTGCCCTTTGGAAAGCAGCAAAACCTGGTGAGATTAAATGGGAGAGCCCTTGGGGGGAAGGACGACCTGGATGGCATATTGAATGCTCCGTAATGGCTCGTGAACATTTAGGTGACACAATCGATATTCATGCTGGAGGGCAAGATTTAACATTCCCTCACCATGAAAATGAAATTGCTCAATCAGAAAGCTATACAGGTAAACAATTTGCTCGTTATTGGATGCATAATGGCTATATCAATATTGATAATGAGAAGATGTCAAAGTCCCTTGGAAACTTTGTGTTAGTAAATGACATTCGTCAGCAAATTGATCCACAGGTATTACGCTTCTTCATGTTATCTGTACATTACCGCAATCCTATTAACTTTGCCCAGGATCTAGTGGAGTCTGCCCAAGCTGGATTAGAAAGATTACGTACAGCTTATTCTAATATCCAATATAGATTAACAGCTTCAACAAACTTATCGCAAAACAGCGAAGAGTATTTAGAAAAAATTAATGAAGTTAAGAAGCAATTTGAAATTTCAATGGATGATGATTTCAATACTGCAAATGCTATTTCTACATTATTTGAATTGGCACGAATTGCAAATACGTACCTAAACGAATCGAATACGGAAGAACGTGTATTAAAAGCGTTCATCGAAGCATTTGATGTATTTGGAGAAGTTCTTGGTATTAAATTCGTCGTAGAAAATGAACTATTAGACGAAGAAATAGAAAAATTAATTGAAGAACGTAACATGGCACGTAAAAATCGTGATTTTGCTCGTTCAGATGAAATTCGTGACCAACTTTTAAGTATGAATATAGTTTTAGAAGATACACGTCAAGGTACACGTTGGAAACGGGGTTTGTAGAATGACACAACTTCGTATAGAAGATGTAAAACAATTAAATGCACTTGCTTTAGCGTATATGGGAGATGCAGTTCTCGAACAGAAAGTTAGGGAGCATCTCCTCCTAAATGGTAGAGCTAAGCCGAATCGATTACACAATGAGGCAACAAACTATGTATCTGCAAAAGCTCAGTCTATGATTATGCATCGATTAATGGATGAAAATTATTTAACAGAGGAAGAGGTAGCTGTCTTTAAAAGAGGACGTAATGCTAAATCGGGTTCTGTTCCTAAAAATACAGATGTTCAAACGTATCGAAATAGTTCTGGGTTTGAAGCCGTACTAGGGAGTCTTTACTTAACAAAACAATATGAACGAGTGAATGAAATAATTGATTATGCTAT
The DNA here is from genome assembly GCA_035555915.1 of Ureibacillus sp. Classification (GTDB taxonomy): domain Bacteria; phylum Bacillota; class Bacilli; order Bacillales_A; family Planococcaceae; genus Ureibacillus. The sequence goes on from DATMGC010000016.1 coordinate 16,796, forward strand.
AAAAATTGTTGAACAATCGAAGGGGGCTTCGTAAATGACTGAACAACTTAATAATGAAATGATTGCGGGAAAGAATCCGGTATTAGAAGCGCTTCGTTCGGGTAGAGAAATCAATAAATTGTGGGTAGCAGAAGGTGTCAAAAAGGCTGGAATTAACGAGCTGTTAGATTTAGCGCGTGAGCGTGGGGTGCTTGTTCAATTCGTCCCAAAGAAAAAGGTTGACCAATTATCGAGTGAAAATCATCAAGGAATTGTCGCATCTGTTGCTGCGTATAAGTATGCGGAATTAGATGATTTATTTAACGCGGCTAAAGCAAAAAGTGAGGATCCATTCTTTCTAATTTTGGACGAGCTTGAAGACCCTCATAACCTAGGCTCGATTATGCGTACAGCAGACGCAATTGGTGTGCATGGCATCATTATTCCTAAAAGACGTTCAGTTGGATTGACGGCAGTCGTTGCAAAGGCTTCTACAGGTGCAATAGAACATGTACCTGTGGTTCGAGTGACGAACCTAGCACAAACTGTCGACGAATTAAAAGAGCGCGGTGTTTGGATTGCAGGAACGGATGCAAAAGGATCAGCTGATTATCGTAAAATGGATGCAACTTTACCTCTTGCAGTGATTATCGGTAGTGAAGGTCGAGGAATGAGTAGACTATTAAAGGATAAATGTGATTTCTTATATCATTTACCGATGGTTGGTCATGTTAATTCATTAAATGCTTCAGTAGCTGCGGCATTACTTATGTATGAAGTTTATCGTAAGCGTCAAGAACAGAATGGATAAGTTGTCTCATGCAAACGATTTTAATTGTCGATGGCTACAATATAATTGGTGCATGGAAGGAATTGCGCCCTCTTCGTGATACGAATTTCGAAGAAGCCCGCAATCGCTTGATTGAACTCATGGCGGAATATAGAGCCGCCATGGGGATACGGGTGATTGTTGTGTTTGATGCTCATTTAGTTCCTGGTGTACAGCAAACCTACGTGCAAAATTCACTAGAAGTCATTTATACTAGAAAAAATGAAACAGCTGATGAACGAATTGAAAAGCTAACAAATGAATTAAAAGGACGCAAAATACAAATCTATGTAGCTACTTCTGATATGACAGAGCAAAATGTCATTTTCGGTAATGGGGCACTTCGCAAGTCGGCGAGGGAACTCGAAATAGAAATGGAAATCATTCAGTCTAACATCACGCAAAAAGTAAAAGTAACGCATGAAGAAAAGCCAAAATCTAGGATTCAATTAACTAAAGAAGTAGAGCTAGCTTTTGAAAAATGGAGAAGAGGTCTAAAATAAGTAGGTTGACCTATATTTTCCAATTCCGTTATACTATTCCTAACACATATGAACGTTCTGGGGTGATGCCGATGCTAAAAGAAAGTCAAACACAAGTGTTACAACGATTTGAAGACCTTTCAGATGAACAACTTATTGAAGAAGTACATCATGGTAATACAGAAGCGTTAGATTATTTAATCACGAAGTATCGACTATTCGTTAAAGCCAAGGCGCGCTCCTACTTTTTAATTGGAGCAGATAAGGAAGATATTATTCAAGAGGGAATGATAGGTTTATATAAATCTATTAGAGATTTTAAAGGGGACAAGCTTTCCTCTTTTAGAGCATTTGCTGAGCTATGTATTACTCGTCAAATAATAACGGCTATTAAAACGGCAACTCGACAAAAGCACATTCCGTTAAACTCTTATGTATCTCTTGATAAACCAATCTACGATGAAGAATCCGACCGAACATTAATGGATGTTATCACGAGTTCAGAATCGGATGATCCTGTACATTTAATGATAAATCGAGAGGAATATTCTCATCTTGAAGAAAAGATTAGTGAAATTTTAAGTGAGCTTGAACAACAGGTTTTAGCTTTATATTTGGATGGACAATCCTATAATGAGATATCCGAAGAATTAAATCGTCATGTAAAGTCGATTGATAATGCACTTCAACGTGTGAAACGTAAGTTAGAACGTCACTTAGAAATAGGGGAATTGAGTTGAGTTAAGCCTTACTGTTATTGACAGTATAAGGTTTAGGTGTTAGTCTTTAAAAGACAAAATGCAAAAAATAGGTGAATTTTCAAAATGCCAAAGAAAATTGTTTTATGTTGTGAAAAATGTGGTTCGCGGAATTATTCAGTTCCTGAAAGAGCCAATGCAAATGAGCGTCTCGAATTGAAAAAGTTTTGCTCACATTGTAATGAACATACGGTGCATAAACAAACTCGATAATTTACCCTTCGGCTTGAAGGAGTCTAAATGAACGCCTTAGTAGTGAACGGATATGGATAGTTCTATATTTCTAGACATATTCGTGTGGTTAGTTTGACTGGAAATCCATAGATGATTCGCTGCAGTAAACGAGTGGGATTGGTGAATTTTTCGGTGGATAAATACGCCATAACGCATTTGATTTAGTAAATTAGTTTGAACATAGAATAGATGATTTGTTCGGAGGTTAAGCTAGAATGGGAAAGGTTAAAAAGTTTCTATCGGACGTAATGTCTGAAATGAGAAAGACAAGCTGGCCAAAAAGTAAAGAGCTTACAAAATATACAGTTGTCGTTGTATCAACAGTAATTGTTATGGCTATCTTTTTTGTGTTAGTTGACCTAGGTGTTTCAGAACTATTCCGCTGGTATATAGATTTATAAAATGAATTGTTAATATTTTGAAAATGGCCCGTCTTTAAATGTTAACGGGTTTTTTTCATTTGTTTACGGATAGAAAGTTTTAAATCTTTCCTAGTCTGCTAAAGAAACTGAGGCTTGCAACCAAAAGTTGTGAAGTTGTGCCTGATTTTCTATAATTGCATTAGTTAAGGTTAAAAGAAAAAAGTACGGTTTGACGCCGCTGAAGTAAAGATGAAAACTTTCTTTATTTTGGTTTTGTATTCCACAGTTTCGAAGAATAAAAAAGCCTCGTTAGGTATATGTGATAAGTGAAGGAGGGACGGACGAATTAGTCCGGCAAACGTTATGGAAAAAAGATGGTATGTAGTTCATACTTATTCAGGTTATGAGAACCGTGTAAAAGCAAATCTTGAAAAGCGTGTTGAAACAATGGGGATGCAAGATAATATCTTCCGAGTAATTGTTCCAGAACACGAAGAAACAGATCTAAAAGATGGTAAAAAACGTACAGTAATGCGTAAAGTTTTCCCTGGTTATGTACTAGTGGAAATGATTTTAACTGATGAATCATGGTATGTAGTGCGTAATACACCAGGTGTTACAGGTTTCATCGGTTCTTCTGGTGGTGGTGCAAAACCAACACCATTATTACCTGAAGAAGTAGAGCGTTTACTTCAACAAATGGGTATCTCTAAAAACGCAATCGGCGAATTAGATATAACTGTTGGAGAAGTGGTAGAGGTATTAGAAGGACCATTCGCTCATTTCCAAGGTAAAGTGGAAGAGATTGACGCAGAAAAAGGAAAAGTTAAGGTTATTGTTGATATGTTCGGTCGAGAAACTAAAATGGAACTTGATTTTGAACAAATTCAAAAATTATAATCTGAATACCGATTACTAATTTTGGTTAAGATTTTACTTGCTTATACAAATTAAAAGTGGTATCATTTCAAAGGTCAGACTGTCTATGCACAGTTTGTCTATGGAATTTAATCTTTTAATGTTATCGGCAATTAGCTGACAGACAGATATTTGAGTGGGAGGGGCAACCCAATTACCACATCACGGACTTAAGGAGGTGTGTCTCGTGGCTAAAAAAGTTATTAAAATTGTAAAACTTCAAATCCCTGCTGGTAAAGCAAATCCAGCTCCACCGGTTGGTCCTGCATTAGGTCAAGCAGGTGTGAACATCATGGGATTCTGTAAGGAGTTCAACGCTCGTACTGCTGACCAAGCTGGATTAATTATCCCAGTTGAAATCACAGTTTTCGAAGACCGTTCTTTCACTTTCATTACAAAAACTCCACCTGCAGCAGTGTTACTTAAAGTAGCAGCAGGTATCCAATCTGGATCAGGTGAACCAAACCGTAAAAAAGTTGCAACGGTTAAACGTGATAAAGTTCGCGAAATCGCTGAACAAAAAATGCCAGACCTAAACGCTGCTTCAGTTGAATCAGCTATGGCGATGGTTGAAGGTACAGCACGAAGCATGGGTATTGTTATCGAAGACTAATTCATAACATATCTAGTTTACTTGATGAGAAAGCTTTTGTTTTTTTGGAGGTTGCGGTAAGTTCTTTGGGAACAAGCGCAACCTCTATTCGTGGGAGGAATATCCGCTATAACCACAATCAAGGAGGAAATTATAATGGCAAAAAAAGGTAAAAGACTGCAAGATGCAGCTAAATTAGTTGACCGTTCAACTTTATATAATGCTGAAGAAGCAATTGCTTTAGCAAAACAAACAAGCACAGTGAAATTCGACGCAACAGTTGAAGTAGCTTTCAGACTTGGAATCGATACTCGTAAAAACGACCAACAAATCCGTGGTGCAGTAGTACTACCAAACGGTACTGGTAAAACTCAACGTGTATTAGTATTCGCTAAAGGTGAAAAACTTAAAGAAGCTGAAGCAGCTGGCGCTGATTATGTGGGCGATGCAGAATACATCAGCAAAATCCAACAAGGTTGGTTCGAGTTCGATGTAATCGTTGCAACTCCTGATATGATGGGTGAAGTTGGTAAACTTGGTCGTGTATTAGGACCTAAAGGTTTAATGCCAAACCCTAAAACTGGTACAGTTACTTTTGATGTAACTAAAGCTATCAACGAAATTAAAGCTGGTAAAGTAGAATACCGTGCTGACAAAGCTGGTATCATCCACGCTCCTATCGGTAAAGTTTCATTTGAAAATGAAAAATTAGTTGAAAACTTCTTAGCTGTATTTGACGTTGTTCAAAAAGCAAAACCTGCAGCAGCTAAAGGTACTTACATGAAATCTGTAAACGTTACAACAACAATGGGCCCATCAGTGAAAATTGATGCTTCAAACGTAGTTGTAAAATAATTAATATTACAAAGTAATTTAAATATAAATAGTGTTGACAACGATTATGTTTCTTGATAAGATGAATGACGTTGTGAATATCCATTTGTACCGTAGACAGTAGGGGTGCTTGTCACTTAATAATCCTACCGAGGACACAGAAATCGGATTCTTACTGAGATGATGACTTTTCCGCCTCTAGTCTACTTAAGTGTGGCTAGAGGCTTTCTTTTGTCGGTATAAATGACCCATTCTAATAGGAGGTGTCAATCATGGGCAGTGTAATTGAAACAAAACAAGCTGTAGTACAAGAAATCGCTGGTAAATTCCAAGCTGCTGCTTCTGTAGTAGTTGTTGATTACCGTGGTTTAACTGTTGCTCAAGTTACAGAACTTCGTAAACAACTTCGCGAAGCAGGTGTTGAGTTCAAAGTATACAAAAATACTTTAACTCGTCGTGCAACTGAAATCGCTGGTGTTGATGGAATTAACGAATTCTTAACTGGACCAAACGCTGTTGCGTTCTCTAACGAAGACGTAGTAGCTCCAGCGAAAATCATTAATGACTTCGCTAAAACAAACGAAGCGCTTGAAATTAAAGCAGGTATCATTGAAGGGAATGTTTCTTCAGCTGATGATGTGAAAGCTCTTGCTGAACTTCCATCACGCGAAGGTTTACTTTCTATGCTTTTATCTGTACTTCAAGCTCCAGTGCGCAACTTCGCACTTGCAACAAAAGCTGTTGCAGAACAAAAAGAAGAACAAGGCGCTTAATCGTAGCCTAAACTTCAAAACAATAAACTTAAGGCAAATTGCCTAACTAAAATTACAACATCCATATAGGAGGAAAATAAAATGAACAAAGATCAAATCTTAGAAGCTATCAAAGCTATGACAGTTCTTGAATTAAACGATTTAGTAAAAGCAATCGAAGAAGAATTCGGTGTAACAGCTGCTGCTCCTGTAGCAGTAGT
>DATMGC010000017.1:0-19737 GCA_035555915.1 Ureibacillus sp.
TTATTAACAAATTCCGAGGAATGAAACAATTACTCGATAGTGGTGTGGAATGGCTCGAAAATTACACAGGGATTCCAGTACTAGGGGTTATACCATATCTTGATGTGCAAATTGAAGCGGAAGATTCACTTGTATTATCAAGTTTACGGTTAAAAAAACCTCAACTGCGAGAGTTCGCAATCGATGTTGCAATTATTCGTCTACCTCGTATTTCTAATTTCACAGATATTGATCCGTTATTTGAAGAGCCTGGAGTTGGCCCACGTTTAGTATCTTCACTAAAAGATTTAAAGCAGCCGGATGTAATTATTTTACCTGGTACGAAGAATACTGTTGAAGATTTCGCTTGGCTTCAAGAAAGTGGTTTAGCACAAGGGATTTTACAACAAGTACAAAAAGGTGTGAAAGTCGTAGGTATTTGTGGCGGTTACCAAATGCTAGGTGAGTCCATTTGCGATGAATCCGCGATCGAAGGTAGTGGTGGCACATATTTATCGCTAGGTTTATTACCAATAGAAACACATTTTGTTCGAGAAAAACAAACTGTGCAAGTGCAAGGTAAATCGGTAACAGGTCATAATGTACAGGGGTATGAAATTCATTTAGGACGAAGCACAGCTACAAAAGAAATTACACCATTTATTACTTTTGAAGATGGCCGGCACGATGGCGTATATACAGAACAGATATTTGGCACTTATGTGCATGGAATTTTCCAAAATCGTCATTTTACAAGGTATTATTTTAATCAAATACGTGCTGAAAAAAATCTAGAGCTGATATCTGACGAAGTATTATCGGATGATGACCGTCGTGAACAAGCCTATGAAATGCTGGATGAACATGTACGCAAACATTTAGATATGGAGAAAATTTATCATTTTATCCATTCAACAGTGTAAATACAAACATGAAAAGATGCGTAAGGAGATTCAAAGAATGAAAGGGTCACCTTTAAATATTGACTTTGAAAAGTTATGGAAGCAAGGAATGCATGATTGGCAGGGCAACATGCCTGAACGGATGACTAACGATGTGTTGGAGGAAGCTTTTTGGGCACAATCCATGCAAAAGAAAACAAATCGTCAAACAGATGCACATGCAGTGCCAATTTATGGCGTAATCCGTAAGCACATTCCTGAGAATGCGACTTGTTTGGAAATAGGTCCAGGATGGGGGAATTACACATTTCCCCTAAGAGAAGGTGTAAGTAAACTGACTTTAGTAGACGGTTCAGAAAGTGTAATTCGATATCTACAGCAATACTTTGTTGGCGATGATGCAGTACAATTCGTGCATGCAAAATGGGAAGATGCCCAACTCGAGCCGCATGATATCGTAATCGGTGTAAATTGTTATTACCGTATCTATGAAATGAATGCTGCATTATTGAAAATGAATGAGTTAGCAAAGAAACGTGCCATTATTGGCTTGACTACTGGACCTATCCAACCACATTATGTCGTACTGGATGAGCAATATGGCTATAACATTAAATATCCAAGAAGAGATTATATCGAAATCGTGAATATGTTATATCAACTTGGAATCTATGCGGATTGTGAAATGCTGCCATTAGAGCGTACGTATCGTTATGACAGCTATGAAGCATTATATGATGCACAAAGTAAGAAAATATTAAATGAAACGTTTCAATGGGATCATTTAAAATCCGCGCTGAAAAATCATATATCAGAAGAAAACGGGCAAATCGTGTATCGCCACAAATTTTATGCTGCCATTATCAGTTGGGAACCAATTAATCTATAAACGAATGCACGATTGTGTTAAAAATACTAGTCTATAAAAAGCGAGCTTAAAATGCTTGATTGAGGAGGGGTTATAAATGACTACATGGAATTTAGTACCGATGCAACGGCACATTCTAATTTGTAATGGGGCAACTTGTATGGGTGCTGGTGCAGAAGAAGTAACGCAACAAATACGGGAAGAGATTCGTATAAACAAGCTAGATGACACCATCCATACATCGCGTACACGTTGTAATGGGCGTTGTAAAGATAAATGTGTAGTGATTGATTATCCAAAGGGGACATGGTATTCCGTTCAACAGGAAGAAACAGCTAGAGCAATCGTACATGAAAATGTGTCGAAGGAAAATATTATTTATTCAATGGAACATGGTGAACGTCAACGCGGTGAGTCACGTATTAAAGGAATTGAAAAATACCGTGAACGGAAAGAAAAGAAACATAAAGCCGTTTTATTTGTTGGACATGGTAGTCGGTTAGAAGCGGGGAATGAGGAAGTTCGTCAATTTGTGAATCGAATGCGGTCAGACATCGACCCAACACTTTTAGTAGAGACTTGCTTTTTAGAATTTGCCTCTCCAAATATAGAGGATGGGATCCAATCTTGTATTGAACAAGGAGCAGATGAGATTCATGTAATTCCAATTATCTTATTACATGCAGGACATTCTAAACTACATATTCCAGCAGAAATTGAGGAAGCGAAAGAACAATTCCCTGACATTAAATTCACGTACGGTCAAACCATTGGGATTCACCCTGAGATTTTTGAAATTCTTAAATCTCGTTTAGAAGAATTGGAATTTGATTGCAATGCAGAGCATGAAGACACGGCGATTTTATTAATTGCTCGTGGTAGTAGTGATGAAGATGCTAAAGCAGATTTCTATAAAATATCTCGTATGCTTTCAGAGCAGTTACATGTACCAATTTTTGAAAGTGCATTTATGGGTGTAACTACACCAACAGTTGAACAAGGCATTGAAAAATGTATAGAACTAGGTGCGAAGAAGATTATTATGCTACCATACTTCTTATTTACAGGTATTTTAATGGAGCGAATGGCAAAAATGGCAGTTGATTTCTCAAATAAGTATTTAGATGTTGAAATAGAGATTGCTCATTATTTTGGCTATCATCCAAAGCTCCAAAATGTCTTACTAGAACGTTTACAACAAGCGATTGACGGAACCTCAACCGGTATGCAAGACTTAGAAAACTTCCGAAAATACGTAGCTGAACATGGATATGAACATCACCACCATTAGAAACTCTTTTAATTTGGCTAAATATAAAATTATGAAGGTGAATTTAATATTTTTTTAAAATCTGTATAATTGTTACTATCTAATAGTTAGCAATTTTAAGATTTTAAATTTCATTAATATTCAAAATTTTTAGTGACAGATAACTGAAGATTATGCTAGAATAGTATTGTATGATGACAACCGAATAAAAATTTTTGGCGCTTTTACAAGCTTAATAGGGAAGTACGGTGCAAATCCGTCGCTGTCCCGCAACTGTAACTCGGAGCGTATTTCAGAATAGCCACTGCAATTATTTTGTGGGAAGGTGAGATACGTGTTGAAGAGAAGCCAGGAGACCTACCAAAAATATTGAATTTCAGCCTACGAGGATAGGTGCTAGAATAAGCAACAGTAGTTGCTTTTTTGTAATGCACTTTTCTCCAGAAAAAGTGTTTTTTTTATGCACTTTTTTCGTCAATAATTAAAAAGGAGAAAGAGAAATGAAACAATTATTACCAAAGCTTGCTTATTTCGGTGTTGTATTTTTATTTATCCCGAAGGAAGCATACGCCATGCATATCATGGAAGGCTATTTACCAATTCGTTGGGCAATATTCTGGTTTGTACTTTGCCTGCCATTTCTTGTAAAGGGGTTAATAGCTATCCGCAAAGTGGTGAAGGAAAATCCAGAAAGTAAACTATTATTAGCTTTATCAGGAGCTTTTACATTCGTATTATCAGCATTAAAAATACCGTCTGTAACAGGTAGTTGTTCACATCCGACTGGTGTTGGCCTAGGTTCCGTTTTATTTGGACCATTTGTCATGAGCGTTTTAGGATCTATTGTGCTGTTGTTCCAAGCTTTATTACTTGCTCATGGTGGTTTAACTACATTAGGTGCTAATATTTTCTCAATGGCAATTGTTGGACCATTTATTGCAATCGGTGTATTTAAATTAATAACAAAATGGGGATTATCATTCAGTGTTGCTGTATTTTTTGCAGCTATGTTAGGGGATTTGGGTACATATGTAATGACTTCAATCCAACTAGCTTTAGCATTTCCAGCAGAAATAGGTGGTTTTTTAGGTTCATTCCAAAAATTTGCAAGCATTTTCGCCATTACACAAATTCCATTAGCTGTAAGTGAAGGACTATTAACAGTGATGATTATGAACTTTATACAAAAATATAATATGAGCGAGCTCATTAAATTACGTATTTTAAAGGCAAAGGAGAGCTAATATGTTGAAAAAAAACTTACTATTATTAGTAGCAGTTGTTGCTCTCGCGCTTTTACCAATATTATTTTTACAAGATGCTGAGTTTGGTGGCGCTGATGGTGAAGCAGAAAAAGCGATTACAGAAATTAATAGTGAATATGAACCATGGTTTACTGCAATATGGGAACCACCAAGTGGAGAAATTGAGAGTCTATTATTTGTACTTCAAGGTGTAGTAGGTGCGTTAATAATTGGTTACTTTATCGGTTATATGCGCGGAAAGAACACGAAAAAGTCGAATGTTAAACATTGATTATATTGCGCACCATAATAGCCTACATCGTGTAGCATCTAGTCAAAAACTTTTATTTAGCATTGGAGCATTATTAATAGTAACCATATCTAGAAATAATGTCGTAGCACTTTGGACACTGCTTTTTATGAGTAGTGTCATTGTGTTCTATGCGAAAATTCCTTGGAAGGTATATGGAACACTTCTACTTGCGCCACTTGGGTTTAGTCTTGCTGGTATCGGTACAATTATTGTTTCAATTACATTTAGCGGAGATGTACCGATAAATTCATTTTGGCATGTTTCAACTTCATTTGTAACGATATATATATTAACAACTGACGTTTGGCGTGGACTTAATGTATTTTTAGTTGCATTTAGTGCGACAAGTTGTCTCTATTTCCTTATTTTAACGACACCGATTTACGAAGTGAGCTATCTATTACAAAAGTGCAAAATCCCAACCATTATTATTGAATTAATCGAGCTTATTTATCGCTTTATTTTCATATTTTTACAAACAGCGGAACAACTTTATATCACTCAGCAGGCGAGATTAGGCTATAAAAGCTTTAAAATGAGTTTTCAATCATTAGTTCTTTTAATCAGTGCCTTATTTCGGTCGATATTCTTCCATTACGAACAGATGACACTTGCCATGAAGACTCGTAATATAGAGCAATTTATTATACCGGAAGTATACTTATCGAAATATAAATGGCAATCCATTCTTTTGATTTTGTTTATTGTTTACATAATTGTTGCATTGACTTTAATTATTATATAAGGAGGAACGAAGATGACCGTACCATATTTTTCGTTTGAACATGTATCGTTCCTTTATCCAGATGATACTTTAGCGATTAATAATATTTCTTTAACGATTCCAGTAGGAAAAAAAATCGCCATTTTAGGGGAAAATGGTTCTGGGAAATCAACTTTATTCAAGTTATTTATGGGCTTAGAGCGTCCGTCTGATGGCAAAATTCTATTTCAGGGCCAACCTTTAATGTATAACAAAAAGGGATTAAAGCAGTTGCGGCAACAAGTTGGTTTAGTCTTTCAAGAAGCAGATAATCAATTATTTGCCTCGACAGTTAAGCAAGATATTTTATATGGTCCACTTAATTTAGATTGGTCCACTGACAAAGTAAACTCACAAGTGGAGAAGGCAATTGCGTTAACAGAACTAGAAAAATTAGAAAATCGACCAATTCATTTTTTAAGCGGTGGTCAAAAGAAGCGGGTGGCCATTGCAGGTGTGTATGCAATGGAGCCGAAAGTTCTAATATTAGATGAACCAACAAGCAGCCTAGATTATTATTTCTCAACACAATTAACGGATTATTTAAAAAAGCTAGATACAGATGATCGTACATTTTTATACTCTACACACCAAATTAATTTAGTATATGAATGGGCAGATTATTACATTGTGCTCCATAAAGGTGAGTTATTATATGTAGGTGAGGGAGATGGATTATTTTCAGATGATGATCTATTAGAAAAGGCACATATTGAAAAACCTTGGCTTGTTTCTGTTATAGAGATGCTAAAAAACAGTCATCCTCTGTGGGAAAATCTTGAATTCACTCAATCTAAGGAAGCACTAGTCACTCAGATTAATAAATTTCTTAAATAAAATCATTAAAAATAAGAGCCAATTTTGGTGCACTTGCATTATTCAACAATTCAGCCAATTATTGAGTAAGTGGAAATTATATAGTAAAGTTAAAATGTGCAGTAAAAAAGTGTTTAGAATTAACCATTCTAAACACTCCAGTATCATCTAATCAAGTGTGTTACCTAACTTGTTATGACTTTCTAATACAGAACTATCATATGCAATTAGGGCTACATACAACGTTTTTCTAGTTGTTTTATTTCTTTAATAATATTAGTCTCCTAAAAAATATTTCATTCTAGTTAAATAAAAAGTAGCACGAAAAATAGGTCCCATTATTTAAATGGATACCTATTTTTAAAATTAACTTAATATCTGTTAATTCACATTTTTTTATGGTACGTAATACTATGGTAGTTTACATACTCTTGTAGACCAGCTGCTCCACGCTCCCAGCCAATACCACTTCTTTTTACTCCTCCAAAAGGTACAATATTTTTACCTAATGGAGAATCAAGATTTCCATTTATTCCAGTACAGCCTGCTTCTATTTTCTTAGCTACGCGAAGTCCTTTTTCGTAATCTGTTGTCCATACAGAAGATGCCAGTCCGAACTCAGTATCGTTTACCATTTTTAACATTTCTTCTTCAGTTTTGTACGAGATTAATGGAACTACAGGACCAAACTGTTCTAGTTGAACGATTTCTTTATCATTTTCAACATGAGTAATTACAGTTGGATGTATGTAATAGCCGTTATTCCAGTTTTCAGGTTCAAGTTTTGTACCTAATTCTGTAACACGCGCATATTGTTTTGCATTTTGAATTAGCGAATTCACAAAATCATATTGTTGTTTATTATTTACAGGAGCTAATGTAGCATTTGGATTTAAACCATGTCCAATTTTATATTGGTCAACATAGTTCATAAAAATCTCACATGCATCATCGTATAATTTTTCAGGTATATAAATTCTTTTGACTGCAATACATACTTGTCCGGAACGTCTATATGCTAATCTTGTAATTTCCTTTAAAGATTTTTCTAGATTTGCATCGTCTAAAATAATAGCAGCGTCATTTCCACCTAATTCAAAGTGTACACGTTTTAATGTATCGCTGGCAGATTTCATAATGCCAATAGCTGCTTTTTCTCCACCAGTTAGCGACACCTTACGTACAAGTGGATGAGTTGTTAATGCCTCACCGACTTCAAGTCCTCCATGAACAATATTGATAACACCAGGTGGTAATAGTTTTGATATTTCTTTAATAGCATTAGTAACAGCTAAAGATGCGTTAGGAGATGGTTTTAATACAACTGTATTTCCAGTAATTAAAATCGGTATTACTTTTTGTATTGTAATCGACATCGGCACATTCCAAGGGGTAATAGCAGCAACTACACCTAATGGAACTTTTTCAATTGAAATAAGTGTACTATCATCCTCAACAATTTGAGACTCCAAAAAGTTTTCTGCAAGTTTTACCGTATCGCTTAAAGACTTAATAGAGCCCGAAACATCAATCATACAATCAGAAAGAAGCATTCCATTTTCTCTCGATAAAAGAGTAGCTAATTGATTTACCTCTTTTTCAAGAACACTAACTGCTTTTAATAGACGTTCTGCTCTTTCTTTATAAGATGTCTCTCTCCAAGAAAGGAATGCTTGATGTGCTGCTTTTACAGCTTGATCAACATGATTAGCATTTCCTTGAGCTACTGTTCCGACAATTTCTGTTAGTCTCCCTGGATCAATTACTTCAACATATTGATCTGTTTTCACATCTTCTTGATTAATCCATAAATCTATTTGCAATACGTCTACTTGACTGTTGCTCATCATTTTTTTCCTCCTCTTAAAAGTTTTATTCCATTATCCTTACTATTTTTGCATTACTTATAATATTTATGTTCATCAAAAGAAATATATATATTAAATTATTAAAAAATATAAAAAATTGGAATTTTTTGAAATTTAATAGATTAATCAGACATACAATTAATTAATGGTATTTAAAAGCCCGAGTATAAAGCTAAAGTTCAAAGTCCGTATAATTTCAATATTCTACTGAATTTAAGGAAAAATTATAAATAAATGTAGCTGGGATTAATATATTAAGTTACTTTTTATTCAGTTATATTGAAAGCGCTTTAATTAAGAAGTTTTGTTTCTGCAAAACTACTAAAGAAACTACTATTTAATAAAAAATACAAGACAATGGGGGAAATATGATGAAAGTTAAAGCAGCAGTAATTAATGAAGTTGGGGCACCATATGTTATTGAAGATTTAGTTTTAGGGGATTTAAGAGCAGATGAAGTAATCATTCGAATGGTCGCATCAGGTATTTGCCATACAGATGAAGCGTTGAGAATTGGTGATTCACAATGTGAATTTCCATCAGTTTTTGGACATGAAGGTGCAGGAATAATTGAGGAAGTAGGAAGTGATGTACAGGGATTTGAAATCGGAGATCAAGTAATTTTGACGTATAATTCATGTGGAACATGTATTAATTGTAAACAAGGAAAACCGTATTCTTGTGATAAATGGAGACAGCTAAATAGAATTGGTACAAGATTAGATGGTAGTCATCTATTTTATAAAGAAGATGGTACACCTGTTAAAAATTTATTCATGCAAAGTTCTTTTTCAACTTATTCCATTGTAAATAAAAATAGTTTAGTTAAAGTATCAAAAGATATAGATATACGTTTTTTAGGTCCTCTTGGATGTGGTATTTTAACAGGTTCTGGAACAGTTAACGATGTATTTAAACCAAGTATTGGTTCTTCTATTGTAATTTTTGGAACTGGAGCAGTAGGAATGGGAGCAATCATGACGGCAAAAATACATGGTTGCAATCCGATAATTGCTGTTGATATTGTAGATTCAAAATTACAATTGGCAAAAGAATTAGGTGCAACGCATACTATAAATAGTTTGGATAATGATACTAAAAAAGTAATTATGGATTTAACAGACAATCGTGGGGTTGATTTTTCAATTGATACGACTGGATTATCTATTGTCATGGAACAAGCAATAGATGTTTTAACAGATGGTGGTATTAATGTGCCACTTGCAGTAACAAAAAATAAACTTGAAATAAACACGACAAAATTCGTATCAGGTTTAAATCGATCAATTGTTGGTGTGAAAATGGGACGTAACATACCGCAAATTGCTATTCCTAATCTAATAGGATTTTATGAACAAGATAAATTTCCAATAGAAAAATTAATTGAATTTTATAAGTTTGAAGATATTAATCAAGCAAATGAAGATGTTCACTCAGGTAAGATAATAAAGCCGATATTAATAATTGATGAAGAATATAGAAAAGAAAGCCCTTTAGTATGAAAAATTAGATCAGAAGTTGATTTCCATATTGCATTTGCTTTGGATCGCCGCTTATAACGTGGCTGTACCAACAGAAGATCGTTTAGAAGGGGTAGCAGCATCCAACAAAAGACGTAAACCAGTTTGGAAAAATAGCTAGTAAAATTTTTTAATATATTAAGATTCTATCTATAGCATTTAGCTTATCAATAACTAAGGTATGGGGGAATTTTTATGAAGAAGATATTAAAGAATATGAGTTTTGCTGTAATAGCGTTGGGAGCGATTATTATAGCAGGTTGTAGTAGTAATAGTGAAAATGATAATAGTGAAAACGAATCGAGTGGATCAGATTCAAATCAAAAAGAAATGACAGTTCGTATTGCTTATAACCTGCAAAAAGAACATTCAGTAGGGGTTTATTTTGAAACGTTAGCTGAGGAAATTGAAAAACGAACAGAAAATGCATCTATTAAATTAAAAACTCAAACATTTCCTGATGGTCAGTTATATAACGACACTCAAATGGTAGATGCAATTAGTCAAGGTGGCGTTGAAATAGGTGGAATCAACGCTGGGATGATTTCAAGCGATTCAGCTCAATTATTAGAATCTTTTGATATGCCATTTTTATTCAAATCTTGGAGTGCAGAAAAAGCTGCGTTAAATGGTGAATACGGAAAGGTGATTTCAGAAGATTTTGAAAAACTGAAAGTAAAAGTAATTGGTTGGGCAAAATACGGAACTGGTGGTGTATATGGTAACTTTGAAATAAATCAGCCTGATGATATAAAAAATATGAAAATACGTTCAGTAGGTAAATCTGTTACAGAATGGTTAGAGGATGTAGGTGCTTCTCCAACATCAATGAGTTCTCAAGAAGTTTTCCAAGCGTTAGAAAGAAAAATGATTGATGGGTATATAACAGGAAATTCATCTGTAATTGATCGTAGTTTCTATGAAGTAACACAAAATGCTATTGATTTGACTTTAACACATACAAGTTTCCCAGTTGGTGCAAATTTAGAATGGTGGAATGGTTTACCTGAAGATGTACAAAACGCAATATTAGAAGCTAACAAAGTTGCATTTGATTTAGCTTTTGATAAAGCTTTTCAAGATAACGAAAAGTATAAAGAAAAAATGAAAGAAAGCGGTATGAATATATATCAACCTAACGAAGAAGAATTACAAGCTTGGTATGATTCAGCAACCAAAATACATGAAGAATTTGCACAAAAAAGTGATACTGCAAAACAATTAATGGAATATATTGATAAACTTAACGAACAATATCCTATAGAAAGTGATAATAAATAATTATACAAAATTAAAGAATGAGGGGAATATTGTTTGAATGCTTTAGCGTAAATCATTAATGTCATACGGGAGCTTTCCTTGATAAAGGAAAGCTCTTTTTTCGTTAAAAGCGGATATGAATGATTGGGGATTATTAGATATTGCTTATATGGCTCTTGCCTTTATGTCTAGAAGAAAACTAATCATAAAAAGAAGACAGCTAACCATCTAGGTTACTGTCATCTTTTTGAGTTTTAACAGTTATATTTTTCAATGATGGGTGAAAAGAAAGTTATTCAACAATCGGCCCATATTGTTGAATAACCAATTTTTAAGGGAAGTTATGAAACAAGGATTTGGAAGCATTTTTTCACTTAAAAGGAATCGTAGTAAATAATTTTTTTATATTTAGGTAAGTCTAACAATGCTTCTCGCTCTCTATTTAACTGGATATTTAATTGTTGGCAACCAGCACATATTGTATATTCTGCTAAATAAACATCTACCGAAATTTCAAGATACTCATTTTGTACAGCATGCTCTAATATTGCTTGTAAAATATCGGGCGTAAATACCTCGCTTTCAACGCTATAAATTCCTTCACCATTATCTGAACATCCTTCAAAACGCCAGCTATTAGGTTGCAAATGATAATTTGTTTGGCAATTTGTACAAATCATAATTATTCTCCGTTTCAAATGTTAATTATTGGATGGCGATTGTGTTTCGGTTAATAATACCAATTTCATTCGTTATACAACAATCGGGCGCTTTCCTGGAAAAAGGGGAAGGCCCCTTTTCGAATTTTAACTGTTTAAGAGACTTCGGCAATTTTCATTATCATAGATTAAGTTGTAGATTTAATAATGTAAGTCATTTCTTTGTAAGAGAAATGGCTTTTATTTATATTTATAGTTAAAAGGATATTTCAGTAACAACAATAATACAATGAATATAAATAATAATTTATTGTAAAACGATAAATATTGTGTTAAATTCTTATTATTATTAAACAAGTGAGGTACAATAAATGATTTTAAAACGAGGTTCTACCACTTTCTTAAAGTTTATTATTTTTCTCGTTGGAATTGCAGTGCTTGCCGTGTGTTTGTATTTTTTGCCTGAAGCAGCCAGAAGGGATTCAATCGACCGCCCAGGTGATTATTCACTTTATCCACTTTTGGTGTTCGCATATGGAATATGTATTACGTTTTATGTGGCGTTGTATCAAATCTTCAAACTTTTAATCTATATCGATAAAGATAATGCTTTTTCTGAGTTTTCCTTTCAATCTTTAAAGGTAATTAAAAAATGCACTTTTACCGTCATTTTCTTCATTTTTTTAGCAATAGTTTATCTAAGGGTGCTTGTTCAATTCACAGGTGATGATGCAGCGGGTCCAACATCTCTAGGTCTAATGAGCATCTTGGTAATAAGTATCATTGCTGCAATTGTGGACGTACTTCAAAAGCCTATAAAGAATTTCTTGGATTCACAACCAAAAAACAATTAACATCTTGAAAAAAGAGAAGTGATTGTTTGAAGGTTGCAAATAACACATTTTTACCTTAAAAATGTAATGTAATTAAACTAGCGGGTTAGGATATAAAGCGCAAGGTGTTTGTGTGAACCTATGTAATCAATTATTAGAAAGTCAATTGGATAAATAATTGTTCAATTAACGGGCGCAATTTTTGTAATAAGAATCGTCGCTATTTTTCATTGAAGGGCCATATTGTTGAATAATATTAGATTACAAAACATGATGGAGGACGTTATTGTTAGCTATTTGTAGTGATGTAGTATTTGATTTTACGTTGTACTTGTTAAAATTGCCCAACTTTGATAGAATAAATTTAATTAAATGCATTTGCAGGGGGACACATTTGTGTTGAGAAGGTAAAACCTGACCCTTAGAACCTGACCGTTAATACGGACGTAGGGAGCAAAGTACATATTTTATTTTCTGTACTTACTATGGCTCTGCGTAAATTACGTGGAGCTTTTCTTATGCAAATACTTTAATTGCGGGGGGACACATTCGTGTTGAGAAGGTTAAAACCTGACCCTTAGAACCTGACAGTTAACACTGACGTAGGGAGCAATTATAGGTGTAGTCTACACTTTTTTGGCGTCTCTATTTTTTTAGAGACGCCTTTTTTGCGCTTACGTCCATCTAATGAGGAGGACAACATATGGAGTTTTATGAAAAAATGCGAAAGGATTCAGAGAGATACGAACAGTCAATTTTACACTTACCCTATTACAACAGATAAAGGTGCGCGGGATCTGCTGTAATATAGGTGAACTTGTTGCCACTGCCAGTGTTAATTGGCAATCAAAAGGTGTTGATAGCGGTTGGGATTGGTGGCATAGATGAAAATAATGCATTAGATGATCGTTTAAGTGGAGCGAATGGCGGAGCTGTTATTTCAGCTATTCGCGAAAGTGCAATTATCCAAATTACAATACAAAAATTAAGCAAGGGGAAATGATGATGCAATTACATGAACAAACCGTTTTAGTTACAGGCGCAAGTAGAGGTGTTGGAGAAGAACTCGTTAAAGCCTTTGTCAATGAGGGGGCAAATGTCGTACTGAATTATTATAAGAGTGAAGAAAAAGCACACCACTTAGCACAAAGTTTGGGTTCTCAGGTTATCGCATTACAAGCAGATATACGCAATAAACAAGAAGTGCAACGAATGGTCGAAATGGCAAAACAACATTTTCACACACCGATTACAACCATTGTCAATAACGCATTGATTGATTTTGAATTTAATCCACTTACACAAAAAAATATTTTTGAACTTCAATGGACCGATTACAATAAGCAATTTGAAGGTACAATTAAGGGTGCTTTGAATAGTATTCAAGCATGTATTCAGGATATGAAGGAATTAGAATTTGGTCGTATTATTAATATTGGGTCAAACTTATTTCAGTATCCTGTAGTAGCTTATCATGAATATACAACAGCCAAAGCAGCGTTGCTCGGGTTTACACGTAATATGGCGAAAGAGTTAGGTGCATATGGCATTACAGTGAATATGATGTCTGGTGGTCTCTTAAAACAAACAGATGCAAGTAAAGTTACTACAACAGAAGTGTTTCAAATGATTGAGGCTACAACCCCTTTACAAAGAGTGACAACACCGAAAGAGTTAGCAGACGTGGCATTATTCTTTGCATCTCCTTGGGGGCGTGCCGTCACTGGTCAAAATTTAGTCGTTGATGGTGGTCTTGTCATGGATTAGGAACGACATTACCATCTGTTTTTTGCAAGTTATTGAAAGTGTGACATAAAATTGCCTTATCTTTTATTAGCAAATACTATTCCGGTTTCCAAAATCTATATTTAGTAACATTTTTATGCTTAATGTTGTATATGCATAAATCTTGTATCACTTCTTATATAACAAGCGGACGCGTTTCTTTAAGAAACGCGTCTATTTCCGTTTTTTATTTTTGCTGAAATGGAAACATTTACTATCTTTATATCGTTGTAAAAGTTACTGGCAGATATATACAGTATTTTACTGACCTATCAGACAAATAAAATGAGAGTAGGTAGTGCCTTGGGATTTTTCACAGCACAATTAATAATGATTGCATTATTTATATTAATCATCCATTCAATTGAAACATTAGCATATTCGGTTCGTTTATCAGGTGCAAGGGTGAGACTGTTAGCATCAGCACTTTCCCTATTTAATGTGATGGTAATGGTTTCAAGGCTAGCAAATATGATGCAACAGCCTTTTACAGGAAGTTTAATTGATCAAGCACCAAAAGAGAATGCTTTAGAATTTGTGGAGAGTCAGTATCGAATTTTAATAGGTTCTGCAACATTAGGTACAATAATTGGCTTACTTTTGTTACCTACATTTATTGCAGTTTTTTCAAGGGCAATCATTCATTTAGCAGAAGAACGAGGTTCAATTCCAGCTCTAATGAAAAAGGGGTTTACTATACCTTATTTAAGACGTTTAAAAAAACATATTCATCTACCTAGATATACTTATTTAAAAGATATGAGTTGGCGAGATATACCGATTAAATTATTTTGCATAAATACGTTGATTACAGCAATTTATACAATAGGAGTTCTATCTGCACTATTTGCAGCTCTGATTGCACCAGAACGAGCAACAACAGCTGTTATGGCATCAGGTTTAATTAATGGTGTAGCTACAATCTTACTTATTATCTTTATTGATCCTAAAATTTCAATTTTAGCGGATGATGTAATTAATCAAAAGGGTAGCTATGTTACCTTAAAAAGTGCTTCTATTATGATGGTAACATCAAGATTATTAGGAACGTTATTAGCACAGATATTATTCATTCCAGGTGCTAAGTATGTTGCTTGGTTTACACAGTTTATAGTTTAGAAGAGGATTTAGGAATATTTTTGTTCTTCAAAAATAAAATCAATAATTAGCTAGTATTTTTATACAAGAATATGTATAATTAAACAAAACTTTATTTTAAATGGAGGTCGTTTTTATGCTGATTAGAAAAGCAACCATTCATGACGCAGAAAGTATACATAAATTAATTACGTTTTATGCAAAAGAAGGACAAGTATTAATTCGTACAATCGAATCTATTTATCAAGATATTTTAAGCTTTTATGTAGCTGAAGAGGGAGATATCATTGCTGGAGTAGGTAGTTTGTATATTTATGATGCTGCTTTATGTGAAATTCGTTCATTGGCCGTATCATCTTCCTATATGAATAAGGGTATAGGAAAACAAATCACTAAGAAAATTGTTGAAGATGCTAGTGATTTAGGTGTAAAGAAAATGATTTCTTTAACTTACCAAGTGCCATTTTTTGAGAAGCTCGGTTTTGAGATCATTTCAAAAGAGAGTATTCCTCAAAAAGTGAGAAAGGACTGTTTGAACTGTCCAAAATTTTTTAATTGCGATGAAACCGCTATGCAGATTAATCTGTAAGCAATTTTTTGATGTTTGTAGAATTATAAGATGCAGCTAAAAAAACGAACTTCAACAATAGGGTGCTTTCCTTAATAAGGAAAGGCTCTATTTTGCGTTATAGGGCCAGATTGTGTTAGAACTCCTTTAATGGAAATTAGAACACTTCCACAATTGGGCGATTTCATTGAATAGAAAAGAATCCCGAATAGCTGTTACTATTAAAAAAGTGCCATATTTGCTTTTTTTGTGAAAATTCCGGTTACGTAAAGTTGCTTTTATTAAATTGTCCAAAATTTAGAGCGCAGTACATATATGAGAGCGCATAATAAAGAAATAAATGTACTTTGTATAGTGAGAAGGAAGCAACATTGCCATTTAAAAGATCGATTACAATTTGCATATGCTTTAAATATACTTACTGTTGTTTATCGATATAACAAGGAACATCGGAGCGTAGTTATAGCTGAGATGGAGTGAAACCTGATTGCTAATTTATGTAATCAGGTTTAAGTTTATTTGAAAACATTTTAAAGATATAATGTTTAAAGTCGCCAATGCGATTGAAAGGAATAATAGAATGCAAGTAAAACTTTACGAATCACAATATGCAGAGCGTGTAGCAACATTATTAAACGAACATTTACCGTTTCAGGAGGAAAATGCACTAACCGTTGATGAAGCAGGTGGTGTTCGTTATGTATATGTAGATGGGGAAGAAGTCATTGGCTATATAGCGGGTTTCAAACCCCAAAATTTGAAAGAGGAAATGCCATATTTTGAAGATGAACTATATGAAATCCATCGAGTGGCAGCTCAAAAACTGACTTTCTATACAAGTCATTTAGTCGTACATCCAGATTATCGTGGTGCTGGAATCGGTCGTTCATTAGTAGCTGCATATATGGAAAAGGTGTCGCTAATAGCGGAAGTACTTATTACGGTTGGTTGGGTAAAATCTGATACGGGGAAATGGGATGCAGAAAAATTGTTTGCTTCCTTTGGTCTAGAGCCGTTATGCTATGTGCCACAATATTTTAAACCGTATGAAGTGTACTGCCCAAGTTGTAAAGCACTTTGCTACTGTGATTCACATATTTTTTGGAAGCACTTTGCGTAAAATAAATTTAATTAGAGTGGTTGAGAAGAACGAACAGATTGATAAAAAGATTAAGTCTATTTGCTTTTAAAATTGAGAGTGTATGCTAATGTATTGTGAAGTTCCTTCCTTAATCATTAAAACAGCAATTAACTATAAAAGAACTGGTGAATATCTAACCTTTTTAAGTAACTGAAAGCTTGTTAAAAAGATATATGTTAGAAGAACTTTTTCCTAGATGTGAAAAAATTCTTTCAACTAAATGACTTGTTTATTGTACATAAAGTTGGCGTTATTGTAACTGGAGATGAAATATTAATTTTATTTTAAAGATAAAAACACCGATCAGTTAGGTTTTAATAACTGATTGGTGTTTTCTGTATTTATGAAGCTTCTTGTATATGTTGTTTAATGATTTTCAAACGTTCCATCCCTTGTAGTCTTAGGAAATATTTCTCTTCTGCTGATACAAGCTCGTTAGTAAAGATATTTCCTACAGTTAGTGAATTAACGAAATCAAAAAAGTCAGGCAAAGTATGTTCTGTAAAAAGTTGAGCTATCTCTTTCACTATCATCTGCTCTTGAATTGTTGATAAGTCTTCACCGTCGTAGAAGTAGTAGAATTTCACACCTAAATCTGTAACATGAATTAATTGTATAGATAATTTATATTCCATACCACCTTCAATCAATTCATCTTTATTAGGCATACCTTTACAATTTATAAATAAGTTGTTAGCAATCATTTCTTTACTGAAATATAACTGATCGTTACAAAAACAATACTCATCACTACATTCTAAATGAGCGCCATCTAGCATATACACATCTTTTATTATCGTTTTTTCTAATTTACTCATATTACTACCTCCGTTATTTGAATGATAGATTCAGTGTTACCAAATTTTTCATTCTATAGACGGAATAATGTATTTCTAAACCCACATTTCAGCCATGATAATCCTGTCCGGTTGGATCTAGTAAAAAAATTGCAAAAACGGATTACTATTTGAGGTGTATGTTAAAAAAGTAATATGAACTCATTATCAAATAAAAGAATACGCTAATGCCTTAAAATGTATTACACAAGTTATGTCTCGTAAAGTTAACTGTTTGGATAATGCAGTTATTGAAAACTTTTTTGGCATATTAAAACATGAACTATTCAATATACAAACAAAAAATGTGTTAAAGGAAAATTAAGAGGATTGATTCTGGTATAATTCCGAATTCAATCCTTTGGGTCACTTCATAATTAGAAATGAGCCTTTTTTAATTAAACGGTCATATTATAAAGTAATCCCCATAAAACGAATTAGTTTTTAAGGATAACTATTAAAACGTATTGTAAAATTTAAACTTAATGTAAAGGGTTTACTGAATAATAAAGGTCATTTCGATTTGTTTTTTTTGATATTCATTTAATAAAACATCTAACTCCTGACTTATTTTTATCGTATTATGGTGAGTTAGCCCCTTTAGTTGTCCTATTGTAATCATTTGGCTTCTTAAGACTTCGATTTTAGATTGCATCTCTTCAAGGGTCAATGCACTTGTTTTCATAATGTAACTCCTACTAATATGTGATAAAAATTCAAAAATGAGGGGATACTCCGACTACAAACGGGAGTTCCTAAAACTTACGACAATTAAACTTTTAATACGACGAAAGATTTACAAATGAAAATTATTCAAAAGAGAAACGACTAAACCTGATAGAGGGAGTTGCGTTACAATAGAAGTAACATTTTCAAAAGTTTGGTTTGTTCAGGAGCTGATGTTGAACTACCTGCAGATCTGAAAGTAGAAACTGCGGGCGTGTTACTTAGGAATTGATTCTTTTAGTTAAAATTCATTTTTGCAGTCTTTTTCCTTAAATTTATAACTTGTATTATTTCTTTTTAGAATGAGAAGTGTGTTGATTAATAATCTTTATTAACAGAACTTAATAGTTATCATTATTCCTTTTCAGTATTTCATTGAAAGGAAATAACGATTTAATTGCTCAATTATCTTGCTCCGGTGGGGGAATAAATACCTTTGCATCTGCATTTAGTAATTTATATATTTGGGGATTAGATAGTAATTCAGCATGGAATAAAACATAGCGTTTAAGAGATGTAAAATCTCCATTACGTGCAAGGTTATTAATGTATTCAATGATAAGCTTTGTTTTCCTTGAATAAACCTCATTTTTACTACTATCGTTAAATTGAACAACTAAATTTAAAAGTGTCAGGGCTTCCATGCTTAATTGTTTACGAATTTCTAGTGTTGTAAAGAGTTTCATATTTAGTTCAATAATTCTTCTTGCATGTACAAAGTCACCATTTCTTATACTTTTCTCTAACAAGTGCAGGTCTTTATTCATCCTCATTTTTCACTATGCCCTTCCTTTTCATATTTTTGGACTTGTATAAAAGAAAAAGAGGCACGTTTAGGTCACACCTCGTAAATTTTATTGATTAAGAATAGTAAATCAGCTTAAACTTTTCTTTTAAACTTAGATTCTGGGAGAAACAAGATATTAAGTGATTGTTGTGCAACGTGTTTTTTAGCTTAATTATTAAGAGATAGTCTACTTAATTATTACTTAGGGAGCCCCAACTTTAAGAATTCCAAGAATTTCGTCCATTACTCTTGAGGCATATTGGCTGTTTGAAACATCTTTCCTGTAATTTTAGCTTCACCGTAATAGTTCTTTACTTCTATTAAAACCTTTTGTGTAAGCTCATGAGAAGTTTAAGTTCCAATTATAAATGTCCGTATCAAAATGTACATTTTTGCTTGTCTAAGCATGTACACTTTCGCTTAAATTGTGCTTCTCTATACATGTGCATGAATAATTACAACTTGACATGGAGACCTCTACTCGCATGATTCGGCAGCCAA
>DATMGC010000018.1:0-2944 GCA_035555915.1 Ureibacillus sp.
ATACGTACACGAAATGCCAGGTGGACAATATAGTAATCTTCAACAACAAGCAAAAGCTGTAGGACTAGGCGCACGTTGGGAAGAAGTTAAGAACATGTATGGTCGTGTAAATCTCATGTTTGGGGACATTGTAAAAGTAACACCATCCTCAAAAGTTGTCGGAGATATGGCGCTCTTTATGGTACAAAATGATTTAGATGAACAATCTGTTATTGAGCGTGGCGCAACGTTAGACTTCCCAGCGTCAGTTATTGAACTATTCCAAGGGTACTTAGGGCAACCTCATGGTGGATTCCCAGAAGAATTACAAAAGGTAATTTTAAAAGAACGTGAAGCCATCACGGTACGTCCAGGTGAATTATTGCCTGCAGTAGATTTCGAAGCTTTAAGATTAATGCTTGAAGAAAAATATCCTAATCGTGAGATTACAGAGCATGATTGTATTTCACATGCGCTATACGACAAGGTATTTGAAGAGTATATTGCAGCGGAAGAACAATTTGGAGATATCTCTGTTTTAGATACAGCCACATTTATTTATGGTCTAAAACTAGGTGAAGAAATTAATGTGGAGATTGAAAAAGGCAAAACCCTAATTGTAAAATTAGTATCCATTGGAGAAGCTCAACACGATGGCACGCGCGTGTTATATTTTGAATTAAATGGTCAATCCCGTGAGCTCATCATTCAAGATAGTCATGTGAAAACGACAGGTACAGCTGCAGTAAAAGCAGACCCATCCAATCCAAATCAAATTGGGGCTACGATGCCGGGAACGGTTTTAAAAGTCGTTGTACCAAAAGGAAGTTCTGTTAAACGTGGTGACCACCTACTCATTACAGAAGCCATGAAAATGGAAACAACGGTACAAGCACCTAGAGATGGGATAATCTCAGATATCTATGTTGTAGAAGGAGATTCGATTTCAACAGGTGATCTATTAATTGAATTTGAGTAGATTTCGAGAAAAATAAACCTCACAAAAGTGGAAATTTCCACTTTTGTGAGGTTTTTATTCTCCCCTTCCTATGATGGAATAGGGATGTATTGATTTAAATTAGCGAATTGGAGATTGTAGTCCAATAACAAAGGCGTAGTATGTTCAACACCTTTGTTATATTTCTATAACTCACTCTATTTTTCGTGACATATTAGATATATCACTATTAAAAGGGGGATCCGCAAGGTTTAATCATCTAGTCTTTTTAAGCTATCGCACCCTCTTCTTGTTCTTTAACATTTATAAAAACTCATCCACATCACTAGTTTTCAAGTTAATATAATGTTCCATAATGGTTTGATGCGATTTATGGCCAGACTGCTTTGCAATCGTTGGTATATCAGCACCTTTTTGATACATGGCTGTAATTTGCGTTTTTCGGAAGGTGTATGGCGCGAACCCAAGCCAATTATGAATAGACTGGCTATAACTATCTTCATGAATTTGACGACTCGTATGGTTTCCCCACTTATCTGCAGCCCCCACAAAATAATCGTCAGGTTGAAGCTCACATTCTGAAATATACTTCTTCACTGCCTGAACACATTCTAGAGTGAGACGCTTTTCCTTCATTTCCCCCTGTTTTGTCATCATGACCCAAACTGTACGATTTTCTAAGTCAAAATCACTAACCTTAAGACGTACCATTTCTGATGGACGGTTTGCGGTAATCAAGTTTACTAGACAAATGGCACGTTTCCGAATATCTGCCTTTTTGTTGGTATCAAAGCGATCGATTAAACGCAGCACATCATTTTGACTTTCCGCACGAATTCCCCGTTGCGGTTTAAGGCGTAAAAAAGTTTCTTCATTATATAGTTGTCGCAATAAACGAACACGATCTTCTTGTTCCAGTGTTTGTTGCATATTCAATTTGTTCATGAGCCAATATTTCACACCGGCTAATCGACGATTAAACGTAGAAAGACGAACACGCTGCACGGTGATTAAATTATGTAAGTAAAGTTCAAGCGAATCAAAATCTAGTGGCAAGAAATTTCTCTCACAAAAAATTTCAAATTGCTTAAAGTCCGGTTGATACATGTCGAGTTTTTTATTTTTCACTTGCTCGATTGATTTTTCCGTTTCTTGAATAATGCGATACTGGTTTAATGAAAAAAGATTTTCTTCCACCCTAAATTCCTCCTCATTTTAAGCCCCTAAAATACGAACGAACGTTTCTTCAATTATACCATTTTCAACCTAGGATAATAAACATTTTAAGAGGTTGATAAGCTACTTTATTTTTAAAACAAACCTATATATTTTTAAAAGGATACCCATATTTATCCAATGATTTTTGAAATAATCAATTTTAAAATCCTTAAAGGTATTTACAAATTTTACAAACAAAATCACGATTTCTAAATTTTAATTTTGATGTATTGAAAATTTAGGATGAGATAACAGTCGAATTAGTAGATGGAGATTTAGTAGGTAAAGAGTTAAGTGGATAGGAACTAGTCGAGAAGTTTAAAGTAGCAAAAAATAATATGGCTGGACGTCATTTCACGCAGATAAATAAAATCACCATATTTAATAGAAGAAACTCAAAAAATGGACGTGATACAACGGAAGACATAGGAACGTGTTGCTCTCACTCACGAAGCAAAAAGTTAAAATAGAGGTTATGCTATACGACATAATATAAAATAAGTGTAACTTAGAAAGTCACATTAGCCACAGCACTTAATTACAGTCATGTCGTATCTCCAAATAGAGTAGTTTTTATTACAGGTTAGTAGCAAACAATTAATTTCAAAGGTGTTCTGGGGTGTTATAGCAGATATATCAAGTATAGATCCTATATCAACTAACATAAAAAAGAAGCTGATTCGGCGGGTACACAGAATCAGCTTTTTGGCTTTTTTTTGTGTTTGAAATAAAGCACAAAGATGTGTGTGTTCAGGAGTCATTACTAACCTATGATTGGGGCCTTTCCAA
>DATMGC010000019.1:0-27997 GCA_035555915.1 Ureibacillus sp.
ATGGGTCAGCTATTACAGCATTGTTTTTCAGAACTCTACAATATAGACATTCCATTCCTTACTGGTAGTATGCCAAAACAACAACGAGACAATTTGGTAGATAGCTTTCAAGCGGGAGAGTTTCCGATCTTCTTATTGTCATTAAAAGCTGGTGGAACAGGTTTAAACTTAACTGCTGCAAACCATGTATTACACGCAGATCGTTGGTGGAATCCGGCAGTTGAAAACCAGGCAACAGACCGCGCATATCGCATTGGACAAACGCAATTTGTTCAGGTTCATAAGTTTATTACCATTGGAACAATTGAAGAAAAAATTGATAAAATGATTGAACTTAAGTCCGCATTGTCCGAAGAATTAATTCAATCAAGTAACTGGCTAACAGAGCTGCAAGAAGATGAATTAATGGATTTATTAATGCTCGATACACATGCAATGAGGTAAATTTAACAGAGTCGAGTGGTAGTAATTGCTCGACTCTGTTTTTATTTAGCCTCTCGTTATCGAATTTGTCTTCCATTATTTAATTGTATAATCTCTACTTTTAATATGTAGAGTTTAGGAGAAATGGGATCACATCACTACTGTGCGGTCAGCAGTAGTGATTTTTTTATCACCACCTTTAAAGAAATTATTTTTGGGTGATATAAAACTAGTAGTATTAGATTTACTTGGAAGGGAGGTTCTGATTTATTTTGATATTTTTTATTAGGACACACACACTTTTTATAAAGGGGGAATTGTTTGAGAATTTTCAATTGATAAGGAAATTTTAGTCTAAGTTGCTTATAACATTCATTCTAGGAGAATTTTGAAATATGCTTATGTTTATGAAGAGATTTTAAAAGACGCGTGATTTGAAGAGTATGAACTAATGATTGTAATGAGATGTCCGGTTACTGTTTTAATGATTAAGGAACATGCGTATTTGTTACCTGTTCGGGGAGAACAAAATCGTTTAATATTTCATGGTTACTAGACGACTTTCCGCTTTTTTGTTCCTGTTCAGGTGACTTTAAAATAAAGAATCGAATATCTTCTACAAGAACTTCCGTTGTATAGATTTTTACATTTTCCTTATTTGTAAATGACCTAGTTTGTAAACGGCCATTTATTCCAACCAAAGAGCCCTTTCCACAGAAGTGGACGATTCTTTCTGCAAGTCTTCCCCAGGCTATGCAATTTACGAAATCCGCATCCACAGTTCCTTGATTATTTCGGTAGTTTCGATTTATCGCGATTACGAAATTCGTTTGTACGCGACTTTCTGAAAAGGTCCTGAGAACTGGATCTCTAGTAAACCGACCAACTAGTCCTACTTGGTTCATTATTTTCACCTCCTTTTGTCTGAATCCATCATATACCTGTCTTGATAAATTTGGCAAAAGCTGAAAACTTAAATTTACTGTCATTTTTCCCCTTGAAATCTCAAATTTCGATTTTTCATAAAGTTACTATTTTCTCCTATAGTCTTAGTGTCCCTAAGGTCAAGCGTCATAAATTTGTATGTGCCAAATATTAAGTTTCGCAGTTTTTCTATGTTATACTTAAATTAATCAAAAAATTGCTGGGGGATGACAGATGAAGACGTTTAAAATGCTTTCGTTTGACCTGATGAATGAAGACGGCGGGCTCAACATTCCCATTATTGATGGAATTGTTATTAATCAAGAAAATAGCCGCAAGTCATGGATTTTAGAGTTATTTATTTCTAAAGACCACTATTCTGTATTTGAAAGTCTCAAAGATTCTAATGAAATATTTGAAGCTCATGTCATTATTTCTTTTCCTGATAATGAACCTGCTCCTTTTCGAGTGGCCATTAGCGATATACGAGAAATTGGAAGTAATATCACTGTATTATTAAAAGGAACAATTAAAACTGGCCGAAGTAAGTATGCCGAAGCATTATTAAGATCATTATTGGATGAAAATTTATCTGATGGAGAACTTATGGAACGCTTCAAAAAAGGAATGCGTGAAAGACCTCGACTAAAAGAATCTTAAGTTAGATTAGGTGTGAAGTACATGCCTAGTCTTTTTATTTTTGTATGGATAGCTTTTTTGTGAGCGCTTGGGCTGTTGCTTTGTGTGGATACCCATTATTACGTGTGTATATACTCTTATTATGTGCGCTTAACCTTTTTTGCGAGCGTTTGGTCTTGTTGCGTGCGTTCACCTCTTTTTTCGTGTGTTCATGCTCTCGTTTTGTGCGCTTATACTCTTTAGTGCGTTTACGTTCTTGTTCTGTGCACTTACCCGCTTTTCCGTGCCCTTAGGCTCTTGTTTCGTGCGCATACCCATTTTTACGTGCACTTAAGTCATTGTTCTGTGCACATACCATTTTCCGTGCGTTTACACTCTTGTTCTGTGCGCATACTCCCTTTTTCGTACGTTTACACTCTTGTTCCGTGCGCATACTTCCTTTTCCGTGCGTTTACACTCTTGTTCTGTGCCCATACTCCCTTTTTCGTACGTTTACACTCTTGTTCCGTGCGCATACTTCCTTTTCCGCGCGTTTACACTCTTGTTCCGTGCGTATACCCCCTTTTCCGCGCGCTTACACTCTTGTTCTGTGCGTATACCCCCATTACCGAGCAACCAACAAAAAAACCGCCCCCTTAAATAGGGGCGATTAATGGTCTCAGCCAAAATCAATGGTCATTTAATATTTATCGTTTTTTTCGTTGTCAACACGTTCGTCGTTATTGTTGACATGGCCATTTTGATTTTGACCGGCACCATTGCTATTGGAAGTTCCGTTTTGATCTACACCATTATCTAGGGTACCATTTTCACCGTTTAGGTCATCCCCTAAATCGTCTGTGCCAAGGTCATCGTTGACATCATTATCTAGAGCGTCATCAGCATCATCAACGAGATCATTTGCACCTTCTTGAACATCGTTTACACCTTCATTGACGTCTTGTTGGATTTCATCTCCAACATCTTCGACATCGTTTACGGCATCCTCATCATCGGTATTATTACACCCAACTAATAAGGCTGATCCAAGTACTACAGCAATGGCTGATTTTTTCCACATAAAAAAGTTCCCTCCTTTTCTTAATACTCATCGTCACATACAAAATGTGAGTAATCATAGAGTACCCGAGAAAGAAAGGAACTATCCGAAAAAAGAAGACACGCTTTTTAGCTATTTTGCAAAATCCTTACACTAAATTTAGACCGTCTTTTTTTCTAACATTTCTTTTAATTGTTGTTCAACATATGCAGCTTCTGCTTTACAATCATATGTAAAGTTTGTTCCAAGTTGCTTCTGCATTTTTTCGATTGAATCGATTTGCTTTTGTGTTGGTTGTTCACTTAGAATCTTAGCAATGACTTCGTCAATTCTCTGTGCTAATTCTTCATGAAACTCCGCACTTACTAATACATCTTGAGGAACTTTATCAAACCAAGCTGCATTCTCAGTAAAATATTTTTGCCAAATTTTCATGTACTCTTCCATTGAAAATTTGTCCTCATCCCAACCAATACTTGCCAAATATGATTCAAAAGACGTTGTGATAGAACGAGTAATACTTATCTTTACGCCCGAAGACAACTGTTTATACATTTGTTATTTAAACCCCCTACGTTTCAAAAGCCCGACCAAAGAAGTTGATTTATTCACCATAATCAACCTAATAATTCTAATCTTTTCTTTAGTTAAATGCAAAGTACAGGATAAATGTAATTGTTACCATCAATTCTAAAGAAAGGATATATAACATTATTTTGGTTGGACTGGACCAATTGCAAATAGGATATCTGTTTCACAAGCAAGTTCACCATCTACCGTAGCTACGGCATGGCCTTTACCCATAGCACCACGTAATTTAACAAATTCTACCTCTAATTTAAGTTGGTCTCCTGGTACCACTTGACGTTTGAAACGGCAATTATCGATTCCTGTTAAAAATGCAAGGCGTCCCTTGAATTCCTCTGATTTTAACAAAGCAACCCCACCTACTTGTGCTAAAGCTTCCACAATTAACACACCTGGCATTACTGGATAACCCGGAAAATGCCCATTGAAAAACTGTTCATTAATGGAAACGTTTTTGATGCCTACAGCACGTTTTCCTTCTTCCACTTCTAAAATACGATCCACTAATAAGAATGGGTAGCGGTGTGGTAATATTTCTTGAATTTGTTCAGCTGTTAACATTTCTTCATCCCCCTAAAAATGCCTTTTGTATTCATGCTTTCTATAAAATCGGTATAAAAATGCGAAAAGAGAAAATACTACAAACCGATATTACAGTATATATCAGTTGTAGTTATTATTCTCTATTCCTTACCGTTTATTATATCTAAAATATGTTGCCAAGGCTCCTTTTTAAGTACATCTAACGGTTCCCCATTACCAATAACTCCAAACCCAATCATTAATCCTGTAATTGCAACAAGAATTAATAAAATGAGTACAATGACAATCCTTAACCATATTGGAATTAGTCGAAAGTTATACCATCGGATTGGCTTAACATTTTGTTTTTCACTTCTTTTTTCTTTCTTTTCTTCTTGAGGAACTTTCGGCTGTTTTGATTCACTTTTTAATATGTTTGTCATGGCCGTACTCCCTTAATTTAAAAAATTGACATTATCTAATTCCATTAATTAAACCTAACATTTGATCGGCTATAGAAATTGCACGGGAATTAAATTGATAATTTCGTTGTGCATTAATTAAATTAGACATTTCTGTTGATAGATCAACATTCGATACCTCTAATGATTTATTTGTCATACCAATTTCATTTCGAGCTGCACCTTGTATATCTACAAGAATATCGGCCTCGTTATAACCTAACTCATTAACGTTAGTTGGTAATCCGAGATATGTATCAGAAACATGTTCCATTACTTGAGGCGTTTTTAATTCTGTAATACCTAATTCAAATGTTAGTTTGTCTCCATCAGGATAATTAACACCTAAAATCCCATCGTTTGATACGCTAAAATTACTAACGTTATCCGGGAAATAGATAGCATTTCCATCCGAATCTGCTACTGCGTAACCGTCACTATTTACAAGCATGACTTGCCCATTTTCAACTGGCGTTACATAAAAATCACCTTGACGAGAATAAACAGTTCTTATTCCATTCTCACCATCAGGCATCAATATATTAAAATATTGTTTCTCTTTTGTAAAAGCAAGGTCTAAATCACGATCAGTAGATTGTAAACTACCTTGAGCAAAGTTCGTTTGAATTTGTCCAAGATAAGCTCCAACGCCATAGCGAATACCAACTGGTGAATTTCGAACGGTAGTATCTAATTGGTCATTATTAAATTGTTGATAAAGAAGTTCAGAAAAAGTACCTTCTTTTGCTTTATAACCAGCTGTATTACTATTTGCGATGTTATTACTGATTGTATCAATTTGACTTTGCAATTGTCCTAATGTGTTTGTTGCCGTAATCATTGTACGTAACATGATCTAACCTCCACTTTTACACTCTTCCAATTTCATTAACAGCTTTATCCATGCTTTTATCATACGCTTGTAGCACTTTTTGGTTTGCTTCAAAGGCACGATAAGCAGTTAAAAGATCTGTCATAGATTGAGCAGAATCAACATTTGAGCCTTCAAGATAGCTTTGTTTCATCGAGAATGAAACACCTTCTTGTCCTATTGCACTTGGAAGATTAGTTCCATCTATAGTACGATATAAACCATTATCTTGTTTTACCAAGGTATCTGGATTTGCAGAGAATGAAACACCTAGTGATGCCACTAGCTCATCATTTACGAGAATATTACCTTCCTGTGTAAGGTTGAATTCATCGTTTTGTAAATGAATACGTTCTCCTTCAGCTGATAAAACATATAACCCCTGTCCATTCACTAAGTAACCTTCACCATCTAAAGTAAAGTTTCCATTACGTGTATAGGCTTCTCCACCATTTGGATGTTGCAATCGGAAAAAGATTGTACCAACCTGCCCCGATTGTTCATCTGTCGGCATTGCACCGTTAATCAAAGCAACATCTGTTTTTTGACTAGTTCCATATATAGAACCTTGTGTGAAGTTTGCCAATGTTTCTTGTAAATACACACCTGTATTTATTGAACCAATTTGATTGATTTGAGGAATACTTAATTTATTTTCTGTTGGGATATTTGTCTTCCTTTTAGCAGATAACAACATATCAGGAAATGAGCGAATTGTTGATTGATCTGACTTAAAACCAGGTGTATTGGCGTTCGCCATATTGTTCGTAATTATTTCCGTTTTTCTTTGCTGTGATACCATACCTGTAGCGACAGTATAAAATCCTTTAAACAACTATTTCACCTCTAAAAAAATTTTTTATTGAATTTAAGTCAGATGTTTTTAGTCAACTTGACCCTTTTCTGTACTTTCTATCTACATCGGAAGAATAAACAATTTTTTCACACTGTTTTCTAAATTAAATGCGAGAACCAGGTGAACGGTCTATATTATCTAACATTAATCCTGTTCCAACAGCAACACAATCCATTGGGTTGTCTGCTACGAATACAGGTACTTTTAACTCTTGAATTAAAAGTTGATCCATACCGTGTAATAGAGCACCACCACCAGTAATGCACACACCACGATCTATAATATCCGCTGATAATTCAGGAGGAGTTTTTTCAAGGACATTTTTTGCAGATTGAACAATTAGTGAAACAGATTCATGTAATGCTTTTTCAATCTCAGAAGAATGTATTGTCACTGTTCTAGGTAATCCAGTTACCATGTCACGACCTCGAATTTCCATCGATTCGTCACGACTATCCGGATAAACAGTACCAATTGTAATTTTAATCGCCTCAGCAGTACGTTCACCAATTAGTAATTTGTACTCTTTTTTTATGTATTGCAAAATATCGTTATCAAACACATCTCCAGCTACTTTAATTGACTCGCTCGTTACGATATCTCCCATTGAAAGAACAGCTACATCAGTCGTACCACCACCGATATCCACAACCATGTTACCACTAGGTTGGAAAATATCCATACCAGCACCGATTGCCGCAACTTTCGGCTCTTCCTCTAAATAAACTTTTTTGCCACCTGACTTCTCAGCAGCTTCTCTAATTGCTTTTTGTTCTACGCTCGTTATATTTGTTGGACAGCAAATAAGAATACGTGGCTTTGAAAAGAATCCCTTCACGTCTAACTTATTTATAAAATATTTTAACATAGCTTCCGTCACATCGAAATCGGCAATTACTCCATCTTTTAATGGACGAATTGCTACAATATTCCCAGGTGTACGACCTACCATTTGACGTGCTTCTTCTCCAACAGCTAATACTTTTTTCGTATTCTTATCGATAGCAACAACAGAAGGCTCATTTAAGACAATCCCTTTTCCTTTAACATAGATGAGCACATTTGCTGTTCCTAAATCTATCCCAATATCTTTAGAAAACATGTAATAATTTCTCCTTCCTGCCAATTCCAACTAATATACACGTTCATTTTTCTATCTTTATCTTGATTATTTTATCATATCCACATACCAATTACACCTTTATTTATAGTGGTTATGAGTACCTGGTCTTAATACAATTCTTAATTTTCTAAATAATAAATGTACCAGACTCATATAGTAAAAAAGCACTTAGTTGACTTAAAGAAGCCAAACTAAATGCTTTTTCAATAATTTTGTCGGGACTGCCATTTCTTACGTGTCGCCTCGCCTCCTCGTAAATGACGAATTGATTTGTGATATGCTAAGATTTCTTTCACTTCATTTGCTAATTGTTCATTGACTAAGAATAATCGTTCAGTTAGATCTTTATGCACTGTACTTTTAGAATAACCCGTCATTTTCGCGAGGACACGAACCGTTTCACCTGTTTCAATAAGCAGCTCTCCAAGCCGAACGCAGCGATGCCGAATGTGCTCGTGCACGTTCTCTTCCTTTCTATCGGATATAAGAATGTGCCGTTTTGCTAACGAGAGGTGTCTTTTTCAACGTGTTTATATTGTGAGTGTTACATGGACGTTTGCAACTAGCGTTTTAACGTTTATTCACAATATGAGGTTTTTTGAATTTTCAGAACCATTTTTTGCAAGATAACTATTATAAAAACAAAACTCGACCTAAAATAGGCCGAGTTTTACTTTTTCTTATAATCAATATATATATTTTTTAACAAGGAAAACGCCCAAAGATTGATCTTTGGACGTTTCATCATTGCTTGTACAATTCGTTGATCTTTGCTACTACTTTAGCTTATCGCTGAACCTTTAACGAAAAGCAAAGTTTATTAATTAGGTGATAAGAAAAAGTTTCTTACCCCCATTTCAAAAATTCTTATGCGACCGAAACATACATTAAACTATCTGTTTAACTTTTATTTATTAGAAAGCTAAGAAATTTCTTGGGTTAACGTGTTCGCCATCTTGTAAAACTTCAAAGTAAAGATGAACTCCAGCTGTTGGATTCCATTCATTTTCAATAGTCGTTCCTAATGCTTGACCTTGAGTTACTTTATCACCTTGTTTTACTAGAATGTCAGATACTGAGCTGTAACGTGTTTCCATACCGTTTGGATGTGTAATTACAATTTGATTCCCTGTAAAATCATCCATTTTTACTTCTGTTACTTCTCCACTCATTGCTGCAAGTACTTCAAACGGCTCATTATTCACAGACAATGATACTCCCGATGAAGTAGAGAATGTTTGATTAAACACTAAAAGTGCATTTTCTCTAGTTTTTTCATCAGCAGTTACATCATAAAAGTCTTGTAACACTTGTACATTGTCTAATGACTCTTCATTGAACGGATATTTCAAGTTTTCAGTACGAGCATTCGTTTCAATGACTGTTGAATCATCTGAAGCAGTTCCGTTTTGAGCAACTTCTTGTTCCTCTTCATCACCAATGAGTGCATTATAACTAAAAATTAAACCGATTAATACGACAGCAATGGCTGCGTAAATAGACGGCCAAAACCATGGCTTTTTCTGCCAACTGTTTTTATTAGGAGAAGTCTTGATTT
The DNA here is from genome assembly GCA_035555915.1 of Ureibacillus sp. Taxonomy (GTDB): domain Bacteria; phylum Bacillota; class Bacilli; order Bacillales_A; family Planococcaceae; genus Ureibacillus. The sequence goes on from DATMGC010000019.1 coordinate 9,005, forward strand.
GTTTTTCTTCTCTCATGTTCATCACCTCTATCGGAAGTGTGAACAATATTTTACATTTCTATTCACTTTTTGGAAAAAAATCCTTATTTTTCACAATTTATTTTTTCGATACTTGTATTCTTATAGTAATGCGCGATAATTTCATGAGCAGTTGAACCGTTATCTGCCATTGCATCGGCACCATATTGACTCATTCCAACCCCGTGCCCATAGCCTTCCGTTGTAATAGCAACTTGTCCATCTTGTACTTTTATTTGGAAATCCGTTGAACGCAAGCCTAAAAGCGTTCTAAAATCACGTCCATTCCACTGCTGATCTTTCAATGTAACAGTTTCGACCCTCCCTGTATTATTTTTCTGTAAACGTATCTTCTTTACATCCTCGATTGTGGACTGGATTTTCAACTTTTTATTCCATTCGTCAATTGTAAACAGGGTAGTTGTTTCATAATTGTCGGCATATTGAAAATCTGTACTCACAACAGATTGTAAGTAAGGTAAATCCGTACCGCTATAGTTTACAGAACTCTCCGTCATCCCATTACTCATGGAATGGAACATCGCAGTGATTAATTCGCCATTATACTCGATTACTTCTCCCCGGGTACTTTCAACAGCCTCTCGAACCTTTTTTTCATACTCTTCATATGAATCATTCCAATTTTCTTTCCTTGTATCTGCATCATAAAAAACTTGTTTAGCAACTGTGGGTTCGATCGGGGTTTGTCCATAATTGGTTGTTTTTAATACATATGTTCTTGCTGCAATTGCTTGTGCCTTTAATGCTTCAAGATTAAATCCTATAGGCATCTCTGCAGCCACAACCCCAATAACATACTCTTCAAGTTTAATGGGAATATCACTTCCACTAACTTGAATTGTCACCTCACAGGCTTGTCCACTAGTAGTGTTTTGGATTTGCGTGGCTTTTGGTTTTTCTTCAAACTTTTTAAATAAGAATGGAAAGAAAAAAAGCACTATTACTAAACCTATGACTGATACGACCATAATTAAGTTTCTATTGTGTTTAATTTTTTTCATACATATTACTTATGATTGAACTTAAAAAAATATATCCTATTTGTATTAAAAAATAAAAACGACAAAACTCTTTATGAATTTTGTCGTAAAGTTTACTTTTTTAGTTCTAACAATGCTTTATTGATCGTATGCTTGAGTAAATTGAAAATGAATAGGAATATTTAAGAAATTATTAAATTCTAATAGCCTGTTCTTTAGATTCCGTAGTTTTCACATCTTCAATTGTTTCTCCGTCATCAATCCGCTCGATAATTGCACCTAAAGAAGCTAATTTTTTATGGAAGTCTACGTAACCACGATCAAGGTGAGTAAGTTTCGTTACACGAGTTACCCCTTCAGAGACAAGACCTGCTAAAATTAACGCTGCTGCTGCGCGTAAATCCGTTGCTGAAACTTCTGCACCTTGTAATTTAACTGGACCTTCAATGAATACTGTACGTCCTTCTATTTTAGCTTGGGCATTCATACGACGGAATTCCTCTACATGCATGAAACGATTTTCAAATACTGTCTCAGTAATAATACTAGTACCTTCAGCTGTTAATAATAGCGCCATCATTTGTGCTTGCATATCTGTTGGGAAACCAGGGTGAGGCATTGTTTTTAAATCAACCGCTTTTATAGGGTTATTTGCACGAACTCTTAGACCTTCTCCCTCTTCAATAACTTCTACACCCATTTCACGTAGTTTAGCTATCAAAGCAGACATGTGCTCAGGTACAGCATTCTCAATGAAGACATCTCCACGAGTAATAGCTGCAGCAACCATGAAGGTACCGGCTTCAATTCGGTCAGGTATAATATGATGAGTTGTACCATGTAACTCACTTACACCTTCAATACGAATAGTATCTGTCCCTGCGCCAATTACTCGGCCACCCATACCATTAATGAAATTAGCTAAGTCCACAATCTCAGGCTCTTTTGCAGCGTTTTCAATAATTGTTGTCCCTTTCGCTAAAGCAGCAGCTGTCATAATATTTTCTGTTGCTCCAACACTTGGGAAATCTAAATAAATTTCTGCACCTTTTAAACCATTTGCAGTTTTTGCTTCAACAAAGCCATGGCCAAATGAGATCTTGGCACCCATTGCTTCAAAACCTTTTAAATGTAGCTCAATAGGACGAGAGCCGATAGCACATCCACCAGGTAAAGCAACTCGTGCGTAGCCATTACGTGCTAATAACGAACCCATCACCAATATAGATGCACGCATTTTACTAACAAATTCAAATTGTGCTTCACTTGATAGTTGTTTTTCTGAGTCTATAATAATTTCATTTTTCTCTTCGTTATATGCTACATCCGCATTTAGGCTTTTTAGTACTTCATTTATAGTATGAACATCCGCTAAATTCGGAACATCTTTGATCACATTTTTACTTTTTGAAGCTAACAATGAAGCAGCTAGGATTGGTAGTACGGCGTTTTTGGCTCCTTCAACTTTTACGATTCCTCGTAATTTTTGGCCTCCCGTAACAATAATTTTCTCCACAATTCGTCCCTCCGAATTCAATTGTCCAAAACTGGTCGAACTTTATTGAATGATTACCAGTTAAATTGTGCCTTGGCATATATATAAGTCCTTAATTTAACGAGAGCCCTCGATAAATTTCGATAAAATAATCATTTATTCGCCGAGGCCATAACCTCATTCAAGTAAATATAAGTTCGAAATTAAATTTCAAACCTATGAATAGCTATTTGTATATGTCTAATTTGAATGAAGTTATTAAACACACAAACTATCAATATAGTACTGTTAAATGTATAGATAAACAAGCATCCAAATCACTATTTTACAATACATCTCAATAATATTCTACATTTTATATTACGCTCAATTAAACATATTTGTGAATTTTATGCATCATAGGAATGTGCAAAATTTAATATTGTCATCAAAATGATAAATACCCAGCTAATAGTCCTAATACATATTACAACATTATTACCCAGGAAATTATTGAAAACAACAAATTTTGTCACGATTCCCAACTATCTATAGAGGTAATTTAATAAAAGTCTGGACCCATATCCACCTATACCCTAAAAACAAAGTTTATAACTGTAAAAGAACACTTATATATATTATGTAACGAAAAACGAATTGTCATTTGTCCTTACAGGATATATAAATTATTCATTTTAAATAATTATACTTATGAAAAGATATACGGTAATTGTCGAGACCAAGAAGTAAAGTCAATTAAAAAATTTGAGACAGTAGAACCAATAGCAATACTTAACAATATATAGATAAGTTGAATTTGAAAGACTTTTCCTTTTTTAAATACTTGTTCAAGCCGAAATGCTTGTAATGCATAAAAGGTGATACCAATAAAAAAGATATGTGATATCAAGCCCATAATTGCTTGAAAGCCTAATGTTTGATAAATTTCCATTAATAAACCTCCTTAAACAAAAATACTATAAGTTAGAAAAATACAATTGGACCATCACAGTACGAGTTACTGTACATCATTCACAGGAAATGCTTCTTAATCAGTAAAAAAGCGGACAGTCGCCCGTCCGCTTTAATTAAAGAATTATTATTTAGTACCCTCATGAACGCTGATACGATTAATCGCACGTTTTAAAGCTAGCTCAGCGCGTTTGAAATCGATGTCATCTTGTTTCTTTTGAAGACGTTGTTCTGCACGTGCAAGTGATTCTTTTGCACGATTCACATCAATATTAGCAGCTAATTCTGCAGAAGGAGCTAATATTGAAATTTGTTCAGGACGTATCTCAATGAAACCACCACTAACGGCTACAAGTTCACGTGAACCGTCTTCTTTTTTAAGTGTAACAGCACCAATTGCAAGTGGAGCAACCGTAGGAATATGTCCTGGAAGAACCCCAATGTCACCTGAAACTGTTTTCGCGATAACCATTGCGACTTCTGAATCGTATACTGGGCCGTCGGGAGTGACAATATTGACTTTAACTGTCTTCATATTTTTGCTCCTTTCGTCCGCAGATTATACCTCTACGCCCATGCTTTTCGCTTTTTCTACTACCTCTTCAATGCTACCAACTAAACGGAAAGCATCTTCTGGTAAGTGGTCGTATTTACCTTCAAGAATTTCCTTGAATGAACGAACAGTATCTTTTACGTGTACAAAAGAACCCTTTTGACCAGTAAATTGTTCTGCAACGTGGAAGTTTTGAGATAAGAAGAATTGAATACGACGAGCACGTTCAACTGTTTGTTTATCTTCATCAGATAATTCGTCCATACCTAAGATGGCGATAATATCTTGTAATTCATTGTAACGTTGTAATGTCATTTGAACGCCACGAGCAACTGCATAGTGTTCTTCACCAACAATTTCAGGAGAAAGAGCACGAGAAGTTGAAGCTAATGGATCCACCGCAGGGTAGATACCCATCTCAGATAATTTACGCTCTAAGTTAGTTGTTGCATCTAAGTGAGCGAAAGTTGTTGCTGGAGCTGGGTCAGTATAGTCATCGGCAGGTACATAAATCGCTTGGATAGATGTAACAGAACCTTTGTTTGTTGAAGTAATACGTTCTTGTAAGTTACCCATTTCAGTAGCAAGAGTTGGTTGGTAACCTACCGCAGAAGGCATACGACCTAATAGGGCAGATACCTCAGAACCTGCTTGTGTAAAACGGAAGATGTTATCGATGAATAAAAGAACGTCTTGTCCTTGTTCATCACGGAAGAATTCAGCCATTGTAAGACCAGTTAAAGCTACACGCATACGTGCACCAGGTGGCTCATTCATTTGACCGAATACCATTGATGTTTTGGCAATAACGCCTGAATCGCTCATTTCATAGAATAAGTCGTTCCCTTCACGAGTACGTTCACCTACACCCGCGAATACTGAGATACCACCGTGTCCTTGAGCGATGTTATTGATTAATTCTTGAATTAATACAGTTTTACCTACACCGGCACCACCGAATAAACCTACTTTACCACCTTTGATATAAGGTGCTAATAAGTCTACTACTTTGATTCCTGTTTCAAGGATTTGTACTTCTGTAGTTAATTCATCAAATTTTGGAGCTTCGCGGTGAATTGAATCACGACGAGCTGCTGCTGGGATTTCTTCTCCTAAGTCGATAACTTCACCTAGTACGTTGAATACACGTCCTAAAGTTACATCACCAACTGGTACAGAGATTGGGTTGCCTAAATCTGTTACTTCTGCTCCACGTTGTAAGCCGTCCGTAGAAGACATGGCGATAGTACGAACAGAATCGTCACCTAAGTGAAGAGCAACTTCAAGAGTTAAAGTTACAGTTTCTCCATTCGGACGATCAATCTTAACAGTTAAGGCGTTATAGATTGCTGGTAATTGACCGTTGCTGAATTTTACGTCAACAACTGGACCCATTACTTGAATAACGTGTCCTGTGTTCATTCTTGTGTACCTCCTATCGAGTTGGGTGTCCGAGCGGTAGAATTTTATATCTATGTAGATACATTCATACTTGTCCGCTTTTCTTCCTTTTATAAACGCTCATTGGAAAGTGCAGCCTATTCTAAGGCTGCAGCTCCACCAACGATTTCTGTAATTTCTTGTGTGATCGCCGCTTGACGAGCACGGTTGTATACAAGTGATAAATTTTTAACAAGATCGTTAGCATTATCAGTTGCAGTTTTCATCGCTGTCATACGAGCAGCATGTTCACTAGCTTTACCATCTAATAAAGCACCGTAAATTAAGCTTTCAGCATATTGTGGTAGTAAAACTTCTAGAATAGCTTCACCTGATGGTTCAAATTCATAAGAAGCCGATACGCCTTCGCTTGACGGAGCTAAATCAGTGATTGGTAATACCTTTTTCTCAGTAACTTCTTGTGAAATAACACTGACAAAGTGGTTATAGTACATATAAAGTTCATCATATGTACCATCAGCGAACATACCAACAGCTTTACGAGCGATTTGTTTAACGTCAGAGAATGTTGGTTGGTCTGGTAAACCAACAACGCTATCTAATACATTAAATCCACGTTTTACAAAAAAGTCACGAGGAACACGACCGATTGCAAAAATCACATACTCATCTTGAGATTTATGACGTTCTTTCAATGTACGTGCCAATTGACGTAAAATGCTTGAGTTATAAGCCCCTGCAAGACCACGGTCAGAACCAATTACAAGATAAGCAGTCTTCTTAACTGGACGAGATACTAGCATTGGGTGTGATGCATTTGCAGAACCTGAAGCAATTGCAGCAACCACGTCTTGTACTTTTTCCATGTAAGGAACATAGCTTTTCGCATTTGACTCTGCACGTTTACTTTTAGAAGCAGAAACCATTTGCATGGCCTTCGTCATTTGACTCGTTTTCTTTGTAGACGTAATACGACTTTTTATTTCACGTAAGTTTGCCACTGGTATTTCACCACCTTTTAGTTTTTAATCACAAACACATTGTACGATTTGAACTTATTCAGATTTAGCAAAAGTCTTTTTAAACTCGTTAAGAGCTGCTGCCATTTCGTTATCTGAAGGAAGTTCTTTTGTAGTGCGAATATGATCTAAAACGTTTGTGTGGTTTACATCTAACCAGCTGTATAATTCAGCTTCGAAACGAACGATATCCTGTACAGGAATATCATCTAAGAAACCACGAGTAAGTGCATAAAGAATTGTTACTTGTTTTTCAACTTTGATTGGTTTGTTAAGGTCTTGTTTAAGAACTTCAACCGTACGTTTACCACGCTCAAGTTTAGCAAGTGTTGCTTTATCTAAATCAGAACCAAATTGTGCGAATGATTCAAGTTCACGGTATGCAGCTAAGTCAAGACGTAGTGTACCAGCAACTTTTTTCATCGCTTTAATTTGAGCAGAACCACCTACACGTGATACAGAAAGACCCGCGTTAATCGCTGGACGTACACCTGAGTGGAATAGGTCTGCTTGTAAGAAAATTTGTCCATCAGTGATTGAGATAACGTTTGTTGGGATGTATGCAGAGATATCCCCAGCTTGTGTCTCAACGAATGGAAGTGCTGTAATTGAACCATTTTTATATGTTTCGTTTAATTTAGCAGCACGTTCTAGTAAACGACTGTGTAAGTAGAACACGTCACCAGGGTATGCTTCACGACCTGGAGGACGACGTAATAATAATGAAAGTTCACGGTAAGCTGCAGCTTGTTTAGATAAATCATCATATACTATTAATACATGTTTACCTTGTAACATAAACTCTTCAGCCATAGATACACCAGCATAAGGAGCTAAGTATAATAATGGAGCTGGTTGAGAAGCAGATGCAGTTACAACGATTGTGTAATCTAAAGCACCGTTTTTACGAAGTGTTTCAACTACACCACGAACTGTTGATTCTTTTTGACCAATAGCAACGTAGATACAAATCATATCTTGGTCTGCTTGGTTAAGGATTGTGTCAATTGCAATTGATGTTTTACCAATTTGACGGTCACCGATGATTAACTCACGTTGACCACGACCGATTGGTACAAGAGCGTCAATCGCTTTGATACCTGTTTGTAATGGTTCATGTACAGATTTACGAGCCATTACACCGAAAGCTGGACTTTCGATAGGACGAGTTTTTGTAGTATTGATTGGGCCTTGTCCATCCACTGGTTGACCAAGTGGGTTAACAACGCGACCAATTAGTTCTTCACCAACTGGTACTTCCATAATACGGCCAGTTCGACGTACTTCATCGCCTTCTTTAATGCCTAGGTAGTTACCTAAGATAACGATACCAACGTTACCTTCTTCAAGGTTTTGTGCCATACCCATTACACCATTAGAGAATTCTAATAATTCTCCGGCCATGCAGTTGTCGAGGCCATGAGCACGAGCGATACCGTCACCAACTGTGATTACAGTACCAACTTCGCTTACTTGTAGATCAGATTGGTAATTTTCAATCTGCTTTTTTATCAGTACGCTGATTTCTTCAGCCTTGATGCCCATGAATGTCACCTCTCACATTTCTTTGAATTAACCAACTAACGTACGTTTAAGATTCTCTAACTTACTAGCTACAGTGTTATCAAAAATGTAGTTGCCGATTTGAACACGAACGCCACCAATAATTGATGGTTCGATTACGTTTGTTATTGTAAGTTTTTCTTTCCCCACTAATTTACTGAATGAAGAAGAGATTTCTTCTTTTTCTTGTTCAGTAAGTGCGCGAGTAGAGAAAACAGTTGCTTCAGAAGAACCTTGTGCTTCTGCAGCTAATTGTTTAAAGGATTGCGCTAAATTTCCAATTTCATTAACACGTTTTTTATCAAGAAGAAGTCCAAACGTATTAACTACTAATGGATTAGCATTAGCAAAAATTTCAGCTACAATTTGTTTTTTACGATCGATAGAGAATTTTGGTGTAGTAAGTAGTGAAATCAACTCAGGAGTTGTTTCGATTACTTTTACTAACTCTTCTAAATCTGTATTAACCTCTGCAACTACTTGTTTTTCTAATGCTAATTGAAACAAGCTTTGCGCATAACGATTAGCTATTGTCGAACTGCTCATTTCGCCTCGCCTGCCTTCGCAATCGTTTCTTTAATTAGTGCACTATTGTCCTCTTCAGAAATTTCTTTCCCAAGAACTTTAGATGCAGCAAGAACAGATAATGAAACGACTTCATCACGAACTGCAGCAATTGCTTTTTCTTTCTCAGTTTCGATTTCACGAACAGCAGAGTCTTTTAAGCGATTAGCTTCAGTACGAGCCGTAGTGATGATTTCATCACGTTGAACTTCGCCTTGTTTCTTCGCACTTTCAATAATAGCTTGTGCTTCCGTACGAGCTTCTTTTAAAAGAGCTTTTTGTTCTTCTAATGCTTTTGCTGTTTCGATGCGAGCGTTTTCAGCTGCTTCGATTTCGCCAGAAACTAACTCTTCACGTTGTTGCATAATGCCCATTAATGGACCCCAAGCGAATTTCTTTAAAAGAATCATTAAGATTAAGAAAATCACTAATGTAGCTAATACATCACCGCCATTAAAGCCGTGTGCTTCAGCAAGTATTAGGTTATCTAAATTCACGATTGTTTCACTCCCTTCAAGAGCTTTGGAATATCAATTAAACGTATAACTTTTTTAAATTTAAATATATATTTTGAAAAAGTTTTTTGTAGTTAATATAATTAATAGTCATACAAAATGAATGGCGAAGTTTCTTCTTGTGGAATAATCTTCGCCACACAATATTAAACCATTATTATTTGTTCATTACGATGAATGCTACTACTACCGCGATGATAGGAAGTGCTTCTACTAATGCTACCCCGATGAACATTTGTGTTGTTAAAAGACCACGTGCTTCTGGTTGACGAGCGATTCCTTCTACTGTACGTCCTACGATAAGACCGTTACCGATACCTGCACCAAGTGCACCTAAACCGATTGCGATTGCTGCTGCTATTAAACCCATTTTAAAATTTCCTCCTTGGAATTGTTTGTTTTTGTTTAAGCTTATTAATGTTTTACATTAAAGCTTTATATTAATGATCCTTATTCACTTTGTGAGATAAGTAAACCATTGTTAACATTGTGAAAATGAAGGCTTGGATAAAGCCGATGAAGATAGAGAACCCTTGCCATGCCATCATTGGAATAATGGCTCCGATGAATCCTAAAACTCCTGTACCTGCAATACCCGCAAGTAGACCAAGTAAGATTTCACCTGCATAGATGTTACCGTAAAGACGAAGACCCAACGTTAAAGTGTTGGCAAACTCCTCAATCAATTTTAAAGGTAATAAAAACGGCATTGGTTTAACAAATGTACCGAAATAATGTTTAGAACCATGCATTTTAAATCCATAGTATGTTGCTAAAAGCGTAACCATTGTTGCTAATGTTAAAGTTACAGTTGGATCAGCTGTTGGTGATTTCCACCAAAGATCACCGTTAATTGTAATACCTGAGAACGGTAAACCTAACATGTTGGCAACTGCGATAAACATAATTAAAGTGATCCCTAAAATGTGGAAACGACCACCTGTTTTCCAGTCCATGTTACTTTGAATGATTCCTTTAACGAAATCCATTACCCATTCCATGAAGTTTTGCATACCAGTTGGTTTAAGTTTTAGGTTACGTGTTGCAATAAACGCGATTAAAAATACGATAACTGCAGTGATTAAAAGCATTAAAAGTGTGGATAAGTTGAATGTTAATCCAAAACCACCTAAATCCAACGTCCACTCTGGAGTCCCATGTTCCATTCTTGCATTCACCTCACTTTCTGTATTACGTTATTTGTTTCTTACTGATGATACGCTTACTCCTATAAATAGGAAAACGTATGGAATCATTAGCCCTATCACTGTGCTAATTAGGTGAAAATATTGTGGCAACGTCATTGCGATGGCGACTGCTGCAATACCTGATCCAAAGCGTAAAGCTGAACCGATTGATACTGTTTTTTTCCCTACACTTATGGAACGATCAAACTTGTCCATTCTTCGAACAAGAATCCAAAAGTTATATGTACCAAAGCAAGCACCGACAGCAATACCAGCAAACACTGTAGAGTATGAGGTAAATCCCCATCCTAATGCACAAAGAGCAAGCAAAAAAAATAACGCTTTCTTCTGCATAGCGAAAATGTGATGCAAATCTAGCATTGGCAATTTATCTCCCAAATCTTTTTCGAGTAAAGTTTTAATCGTCCTCTACTAATGGAATCAAGCGATGCTTAGCTTTACTAGCGTTTTCAACATTTGTCGAAAAAACAAAAGAAAATAGTAAAAAATCCTCGTTCACATAAGAATTTTCTATCATATGACATTTTCTTTGCCGTAAAAACATAAATTTCAGACGCCTGAAAACGTTGCAAATTGACATTGTTGAGTTTCAACTGTCAATCTAGTAGAAACTTGATATAACAAGCGTTTCGGAGTCATTACTTGACACAAAACCCTTATCATTCTTACCCTTTGTAAGCATACAATAGGGGGAATTTGATGTCAATTGGTTCAAGTGAAAAACTTCACAACAACTCTAAATTTGTCAAATTCTTGACAAATTTGTGTTAATCCTGAAAACAACTAAATTATTATTGAGTAGGTTCACTCTTTGAAAAAAATTTGTTAGAAATAGCATTTTTTTAACAACCTCAAATAATGAACTTAGTTATTCACTTTTTTCAAAGAAACCAAGTAATGCATCTACTATCCGTTTTGAGGCATGTCCATCACCGTAAGGATTTGATGCATGTGCCATCTTTTCATATGCTGCATCATCTTCCAATAGCTCTTTTGCTAGCTCATAGATTGTTTCTTCTTCTGTTCCTGCTAATTTTAATGTACCTGCTTCTATCCCTTCAGGTCGTTCCGTTGTATCACGTAACACTAGAACGGGTTTCCCTAATGAAGGCGCTTCTTCCTGTACACCACCAGAATCAGTTAAAATCATATACGAACGCGATGCAAAGTTATGGAAGTCAAATACCTCTAACGGTTCAATTAAATGAATACGAGGGTCATTACCTAGAATTTCGTCTGCTACTTCTCGGACAGCCGGATTTAGATGGACAGGATAGATTACTTGAACGTCTGTATGCTCAGCGAGTATTCGTTTTATCGCTTTAAACATGTTACGCATAGGTTGCCCCAGGTTTTCTCTACGGTGAGCAGTTAGAAGAATCATGCGATCGTCCCCTATTTTTTCTAATACCGGATGACTATAGTTTTCTCTAACTGTAGTTTTTAATGCATCAATTGCTGTATTTCCTGTCACAAAAATTAAATTTTCTTTTTTGTTTTCTTTTAATAAATTAGCTTTCGAGTTTTCAGTAGGTGCAAAATGTAGATCTGCCATTACTCCTGTTAGTTGACGATTCATTTCTTCTGGATATGGAGAATATTTATTCCCTGTACGTAACCCAGCTTCCACATGCCCGATCGCGATTTGATTGTAAAATGCAGCTAAGCTTCCCACAAAAGTTGTTGTAGTATCACCATGCACTAAAACAATATCAGGTTTTGCTTCCTTCATTACACTATCTAATCCATGTAAAGCATTCGTTGTAACATCAATTAATGTTTGGCGATCTTTCATAATATTTAAATCGTAGTCAGGACGAATATTAAATGTTTCTAGAACTTGGTCTAGCATTTGACGATGTTGAGCAGTAACTGTAACAATCGACTCAATCTTTTCAGGATATTTTTGTAATTCTAATACAAGCGGGGCCATCTTAATAGCTTCTGGTCTAGTTCCAAAAATCGTCATAACCTTCCACTTTTTACTCAAATGAATGCACCATCCTTTAAATAATTTTACGACCTCTCTATTAATAGAAAGGTCGTATTATAAATCATATTGTTTGAAACAGAATTAAGTTAAGCTTCTTACAGCTTATCCCATTCTATATGTTTCATTTAATGTAAAAGTAAACTACCTTTACTGTAGTTTATTTATTTCGTACCAAATAATCGATCTCCAGCATCCCCTAGTCCAGGAACAATATAACCATGATCATTTAGTTTTTCATCAAGTGAAGCGATATAAATATCTACATCTGGATGAGATTCTTGGATTGCTTCTACTCCTTCTGGAGCTGCAATTAAGCACATAAATTTAATGTTTTTAGCACCACGAGTTTTTAATGAATTAATCGCTTCAACAGCAGATCCTCCAGTTGCTAACATTGGATCTACGATAATGAAGTCACGTTCTTCTACATCTGCTGGAAGTTTTGCATAATACTCAACAGGTTTTAATGTTTCTGGATCACGGTATAACCCAATATGTCCAACTTTAGCAGCTGGGATTAGTTTTAATACCCCATCTACCATACCGATACCGGCACGTAAGATTGGTACGATGGCAATTTTTTTACCTGAAAGCACTTTAGTAGTTGCTTTTGTTACAGGTGTTTCAATCTCAATTTCTTCTAAAGGCATATCGCGAGTAATTTCAAATGCCATTAAAGTTGCTACTTCGTCAACAAGTTCACGAAATTCTTTTGTTCCAGTGTTTTTATCACGAATATAAGTTAACTTATGTTGGATTAATGGGTGGTCAAATACATATACTTTGCTCAATTAATTTCGCTCCTTTTAGTAACCTGTATTGATTGAGAAGTACTCAATTTAAACACAGTTTCACTTTATCTGTCCTAGTATATCAAAAAAAGTCATAACATAAAACAATATGTCGAATGCATTTATAGATCTTTCAAAATATACTAATTAAGGTGATTAATTTAAGCTATCGAGTGAATTTTCAATATCATGAGCTGTTCGTCAAACTAGGGAAACTTTTCTAACTTTACGAGCATTCTCTCTAAACTATGTATTCTCCAAGATATTGGAACGCTTTAAATAAAAAATTGATTGGAGTACTTACTGTCAAAATTACAACTTTTCCAAATACCTTATTTTTTCAATGACAACTAGTTTTCCCCATAAATTTCACATGAAAAAAGCTAGTGAGCAAAAAACTCACTAGCCAATTCAATCTCTTAAATGTTTGTTACTAATTCTTCGTAAATTGGGTATTTATCAGTTAATACTTTTACGCGATCTGCAGCTTCTTGTTTCACAGCAGCATCTTCTGGGTTTTTAAGAAGTTTAGCAATAATTAATCCTACTTCTTTTAAATCTTCTTCTTTGAAACCACGGCTAGTTACTGCAGCAGTACCAAGACGGATTCCAGAAGTTACGAATGGTTTTTCTTCGTCATAAGGGATTGTGTTTTTATTAGCTGTGATACCCACTTCGTCAAGTACTTTTTCAGCAACTTTACCAGTTAGTCCAACCGATTTCACATTTACTAATAATAAATGGTTATCTGTCCCACCTGATACTAATTCTAAGCCTTCAGCTAGTAGTGTTTCTGCAAGTGCTTTTGCATTTGCTTTAATTTGTTTCGCATACTCTTTGAATTCTGGTTGTAATGCTTCGCCAAAAGCAACAGCTTTTGCAGCGATAACATGCATTAAAGGTCCACCTTGAATTCCAGGGAATACGGACTTATCAAGTTTTTTACCCCACTCTTCAGTAGATAAAATTAAGCCACCACGAGGTCCTCGTAATGTTTTATGTGTAGTAGAAGTTACAAAATGTGCGTGTGGTACTGGAGATGGGTGTTCACCAGTTGCTACAAGACCAGCGATATGAGCCATGTCCACCATGAAATATGCGCCTACTTCATCAGCAATTTCACGGAATTTTTTAAAGTCAATTTCACGTGGGTAAGCTGAAGCCCCAGCAACAATTAGTTTTGGTTTGTGTTCTAAAGCTTTTGCACGAACATCTTCATAGTCAATTACATTAGTATCTTTTGTCACACCATATTCCACAAATTTATATTGAATACCAGAGAAGTTTACTGGTGAACCATGTGTTAAGTGACCACCATGAGATAGGTTCATACCAAGGACTGTATCCCCTGGTTCAAGAACTGTGAAGTATACTGCCATATTTGCTTGTGCACCAGAGTGTGGTTGAACGTTTGCATATTCTGCACCAAAAATTTGTTTTACACGATCACGAGCAATATCTTCTACAACGTCTACATGTTCACAACCACCATAGTAGCGTTTACCTGGATAACCTTCAGCATATTTGTTTGTTAATACTGAACCTTGCGCTTCCATTACTGCTTCTGAAACGATATTTTCTGATGCAATTAACTCGATGTTTGCTTGTTGACGTTTTTTCTCTGCTAAAATAGCTTCTAATACCGCTTTATCTTGTGCTGCAACTTTTTCATATGCCATTGTATAAATCCCCCTAAAATTCCTTCGTTTTATAAATTAAAAATCCTTATAAAGGATCTTCATCCCAATTTTTAATCCTATCAAAATTCTCTGAAATTTATCTGAACGATGGACTACTCGACCGGTCTAATATAAACGGCTCTTTCGCCACCAATCAATTTTGGACGAGTTTTAGCTATCGTTACTATTGCTTCCCCAATTTGCCGTATGGAAGTGCGTACTGGAATTGCTACTTCCTTAAGCTGCATTCCAATAATCGTTTGCCCAATATCAATTCCTGCATGTGCTCGAACATGCTCAACTACAACTGGATTTTCCAACTTCGTATAAGCATGTGCAGACATGGAACCTCCTGCATGTTTTACAGGTACAACCGTTACAGGTTCCAAAGAGTACATTTGGGCTGCTTCGTATTCCATTGTAAGTGCACGATTAATGTGCTCACATCCTTGAAAGACTAGAAACAAACGATGCTTTTTAGCAAAGTTTGAAAGCTCTTCGAACAGTACTTCTGCTATTTCAATAGCTCCGGATGTTCCGATACGAGAACCTGCAATTTCAGATGTGGAACAGCCAATGACCAGTAGCTGATTTGGCTTAAAACTTACCTGTTGTTCGAATTCATTTAGCAACTGAGATAATTGTGATTGTATTTGTTGAAGCGAAGTCATCGATATTTTTACCCTTCAAGCTCTGAAATTTTTTCGATGCGGCGTAAGTGACGCCCACCTTCAAATTCAGTGCCTAACCATGCTTTTACAATTTCAACTGCTAGCCCTGGTCCGATTACACGTTCACCCATAGCTAAAATATTTGAATCGTTGTGACAACGAGTTGCTTTAGCACTAAATACATCATGAACAAGTGCACAACGAATACCTTTTACTTTATTTGCGGCAATAGACATACCAATGCCTGTTCCACAAATTAAAATTCCTCGATCAAAATTACCACTAGCTACTCCATCAGCTACAGGTTTAGCAAAGTCTGGATAATCTACTGATTCATTAGATTGTGGTCCGAAATCTTGATAGCTGATGTTATGTTCCTCTAAAAGCGAAATAATTTCTTTTCGCAAGTTATTTCCACCGTGGTCTGAAGAGATTGCAATTTTCACTACGTTACCTCCTACGTGATGTTGTCATGAACAGTTTACCACTAATCGAGAAAGATTTACATGTATTTCGCAAAGATTAACAGATTATTTTTACTAAAATACGAATGTTATTCACATTTAACACTATAATGTTCATAAATAAGCGGCGTTTATGGATAATATAGTGTTTATAGTTCGTAAATGGGCTCAAATGTGAGATATTTCTGAATTCTGTTATCAAATTAACTACAAGTTGAATTATTACGGATTATTACGGCTTATGTTATTAAGGCAAGAATAAACATATCTCTGTGAATAATACTTCACAAAAAATCCTCATGCTTAAACTAGCATGAGGATGGTGCGTTAATTCGAACGATCGAATTGCTGAATCATTTTATACAGTTGCTCAGATTGGCGCTTAAGATCTTTAGAAAGACTTTCTACTTGTTCAATTGCATATGCTTGTTCTTCAGTTGACCCACGAACTTCCTGTGCACCGGCAGATGTTTGTTCTGCAATAGCAGCTACTTCTTGAGATTGACGTGCAGTTGTTTCAATATTTACCATTTGTTTTTCAACTAATTGAGAAATTGTTACTACAGCATCAGCCATCTCACGTACGCTTGTAGCCATTCCCTCCACAATCTCAGTTGTTTCAGACACCTTTGAGGATTCTTGTACTGCAAAGCTAACTTGTTCATTCATTTGTTTGACGACAATGGAAACATTTTCTTGCATTGTGTGAATTAGATTTGTAATCCCTTTTACAGCTTTTGCACTTTCGTCTGCTAAACTTCGAACTTCTTCAGCAACCACTGCAAAGCCCTTACCATGTTCGCCTGCACGCGCGGCTTCAATGGAGGCATTAAGAGCTAAAAGATTCGTTTGTGCTGCAATATCACCAACTAAGCTAATGATTCGTTCTATCTGTTCCGCATTTTTTTCGAGCAGATGAATGTTATCAAGAGCTTTTTCATTCCCTTGTGCGATTTGTTGAATACTTAAAACTAATCCTTGAATAGAATCAGTTGTAGTTTTTAAATTATGGATAATTTGTTTGGAATGATTTGCAGAATTTAATGCTCTTGTATTTACTTCCGATGCGAGAAGACGAACATCTTCTATCGCTTCTACTGTATCTTGTACTGCAACTGCTGAACCCTCTGCACCTTGAGAGATTTGTCCAACCGTTTCAGCGATTCCTTCTGCTTTCCGCGAAGCAGAGGATGTTTGTTCCGAAAGTTCAATAATGACTTCGTTTGTTTTATTAAAGTTTCCTTCTATACTTTCAACCATTTGACGAAGATTTGTAACCATTAACTGAAAGGCTTCCGCAACTGAAGCAATTTCGTCACGTGATTTTGGAATGCTGATATCCTGTCCAATTTTCCCTTCTGCCACAAGCTTTGCTGATTTTTCAAGTTGCTTTAATGGTTTTATTAAAAAAATACTGAAAATAACCGCCAAGATACATGACCATGTGATTCCTAAAACATATGTAAGAATTTCAAAAACAATTTGACTCTCTATAAACTTTGATAAAATTATTGGATGAAGATAGTGAATAAATGTAAAACTCGTTGAATACGTAATTAATGCTAATATTCCAACAAATAATACTAGCCTTTTGCGTAAACTAAATGCCTTTTTTCCCATCAGTTGTGTGCCCTCCAGAAATTTTAATAAGCAATTCGTCTATTAATCGATTTAACTCTAAGTAGGTTTGCCTATAAATGGATAAGTCACCACCGAATGGATCCGAAACATCTTTTGAACTAAAAGGAACTACATACTCTTTTAATGTAAAGGTTTTACCTTGTGCATTTGGGAAAGAATGTAGAATCATATTTTTGTGAGCTAAGGTCATCGTTAAAATTAAATCTGCCCACTCAATATCCTCTTGCTTTACTTGGGAAGTAATATGACTAAAGGAGATATTTTCTTGTCCAAGCACAGCTCTCGCATTCTCAGAAATTTCCCCACCTTCTAATGCATAGATTCCTGCTGACTTTACCTGTACCCCATCCAAATTTTTACTACTTAGTATTGCTTCTGCTATAGGACTTCTACAAGTATTACCAGTACAAATGAAATAAATATTCACGTGCGTCAACTCTTTCTATTAATTATTCGATATGTTGAATGAATGTAAAAATACTAATTGCAACTAGGGAAAGCCCTGCTAACCATTTTAAACCGTCACCTTTTATCTTTAAACGACGTCTCGCCATTGTTAGCGAAACGTAAGATAGCACAAAAGTCCATATACCTGCACTTATTATAAATAAATGCTTTTGTAAATTTAGCATACCAAAAGAAATGCTAACTGAAAAGGTGTCTAAACTTGCTGTTATTGCTAAAATCATGATAGGTATGGCGATTGTTTGACGATTTCTTGTCGAAAGTATTAATTGTAATCCGATGAAAAATAGTAAAATACTCGATACTAAATTAGACCATTGTAATAGGATATGTACCATCCAACTCCCTAAAGTAAAACCGAGAATTGGAAATAGCATATGTAGAAGGGATGTCCACATTGAAAGGAAGAAACGCTGTTTTACATCTGGTAGCAGTAAATAAAGTGCCACTACATCTAAAGCTACAATAAGTCCCGTAAGTATTTCTTGCAAAGATCGTCCTCTTTCCTTTATAAGTTTTCTACTATCATATGCCCTATACTCCTCCATTATCCTTCCATTCTATTTGTTCTTTAATTATGTCTGAATGCAACCGATAAGGTAATTTCAAGTTATTAAGTTTTTAATTTATCAAATTAAATACATATTTTTTCAATGAATGTTGTATATCCTTATGTGATTTGTCTTAGAGGAGACGTGTCTTTTTCTTAATCCACTTGTGAAGGAGAAAAAAAAGCTATACTTAAGTCAAAAGACATAAGTATAGCTTTATCTAAAAATATATATGTTTACAGACTAAACCATTTACCACCAGCTGCTTTTTCTAAACGATTCATAATGGCTGATCCAACACCTTCGATCGAGGTTGTTGTAGCTAATATGATGGTAGCATCCGTTTTATCACATGCACGAAGATCATCATATAATTTCGCACTCATCATTTTTTTATCTCCCTCATTACCGTAAGGGAAGAAATAATCTGACTCCAGGCTTTCAAAGGAT
>DATMGC010000020.1:0-12604 GCA_035555915.1 Ureibacillus sp.
TTACCGAAACTTTCCCGGAATTGGGGGAATTGTTCATACCCATTCCCCATGGGCAACAAGCTGGGCTCAAGCGGGTAAACCTATTCATGCATTAGGGACAACGCAAGCGGATTATTTTTACGGTACTGTACCTTGCACGAGGAGAATGACAGAAGAAGAGATTCAAGGTGAATACGAATTGGAAACAGGGAATGTGATTGTTGAAACATTTAAAGACATAGATCCATCACAGATTCCTAGTGTACTAGTTCATAGTCATGCTCCATTCAATTGGGGAAAAGATCCAAGTGAAGCAGTCCATAACGCTGTTGTCTTGGAAGAAGTGGCGAAAATGAATTTCCACACATACCAAATTAACCCGGAAATTCCGCCTATGGATCAGACTTTATTAGATAAACACTACTTAAGAAAACATGGTGCAAATGCATATTACGGACAGAAAAAGTAAGCAATGCTACTAAACGATAAATCTAACAATCTATATAAACTAGGAGGAATTCACATGTTAAAAACAAGACCTTATGAATTTTGGTTTGTTACAGGTAGTCAAAACTTATACGGAGAAGAACCATTACGTCAAGTGGCCAACAACTCGCAGGAAGTTGTAGACGGGTTAAATAAAGAAGGAAATCTTCCTTTTAATATCGTATTCAAGTCTGTTGTTAAAACGGCAGAGGAAATTAGAAATCTGGCATTTGAAGCAAATACAAATGAAAATTGTGCAGGGATTATTACATGGATGCACACATTCTCACCAGCTAAAATGTGGATCGCAGGACTAACTGCTCTGCAAAAACCATTGCTTCACCTTCATACCCAACATAACCGTGATATCCCATGGAGCGATATCGACATGGACTTTATGAACTTAAACCAAGCAGCACATGGTGATAGAGAGTACGGTTTTATTGGAACTCGTATGGATGTGTCAAGAAAAGTAATTGTTGGACATTGGCAAAGCAAAGATGTTACATCAAAATTAGGCAGCTGGATGAGAACTGCTGTTGGAGTTACGGAAGGCCCAAATATTCGCGTTGCTCGCTTCGGTGATAATATGAGAAACGTTGCCGTAACAGACGGAGATAAAGTTGAAGCGCAAATTAAGTTTGGATGGACTGTAGATTATTATGGCATTGGTGATCTTGTTGAAGAAATGAACAAAGTAACAGATGATCAGTTAGACGCACTTTACAAAGAGTATAGTGAATTATACGAGCTTCCAGCAGAAGCGAGTGAGCCGGGAGCAGTTAGAGACGCAATTCTTGAGCAAGGACGTACTGAGTTAGGATTAAAAGCATTTTTGTCTAAAGGAAATTACAGCGCATTCACGACAAATTTTGAAGATTTACATGGCATGAAACAACTTCCGGGACTGGCTTCACAACGCTTAATGGCAGAAGGCTATGGATTTGCTGGTGAAGGAGATTGGAGAACAGCTGCATTATTACGTCTAATGAAAATTATTTCTGGTAATAAAGGAACTTCTTTCATGGAAGATTATACGTACCACTTAGAGCCTGGTAACGAAATGGTTCTTGGTTCACACATGCTTGAAATCTGTCCAACGGTATCTGCGACAAAACCTAAGATTGTCGTAAATCCTTTAGGTATCGGTGGAAAAGAGGATCCAGCACGTTTAGTATTCGATGGTAAAGGTGGAGATGCAGTAAATGCTTCACTTATCGAATTAGGTGGAAGATATCGTCTAGTCATCAATGAAGTGAAAGCTGAACAACCTACTATTGAGACACCAAATTTACCTGTAGCAAAAGTATTGTGGAAGCCGCAGCCATCTTTAAGTGAAGCGACAGAAGCTTGGATCTATGCTGGTGGAGCACATCATACAGTATTCTCTTTTGAAGTAACAACTGAACAATTATACGACTTTGCTGATATGGCAAAAATCGAAGTGGTTGTCATCGACAAAGATACAAATGTGAGACAATTCCGTAATGAATTAAAGTGGAATGAAGCGATTTGGAGAAGATAAGATGGATGGGGCAGAGGTTTAAGGAAATTAGACCTCTGTTTTTTGGGTCTAGGAAATTATGAAATGTGTCTTAATCGCCTTAGGGGATCATGCGCTTGTGCTTTTTCTCTTTTTTATCAAAATATGAGAGAAAAAGAAAATACTTGCAAACGGTTTTATGATCTATTATGATAAAATCATAAGTAATCCGAAACGTTTTGGAGGCTGGGTGACATGACAACAATAAAAGATATTGCTAAAGTAGCTGGTGTATCAGTTACAACAGTTTCTAGGGCGATAAATGGATACTCAGATGTTAGCGAAAAAACAAGACAAAAAATTATGAAATTAGTTAAAGAGTTAAACTATAGCCCTAATACGCTAGCAAGAGGGCTTGTGATGAATAAATCCAAAACAATTGGGTTACTAGTATCAGGATTAAACAGGGAAAGTGAAAAAGACCAAATTACTTTTTCGGTTCTATCTGGTATCAATGAATGTGCATCTGAATTGGATTATGACCTTGTATTATTTAATACAAACTCGACTAAACAACGGGAGAAAACCTATACACAGCTTTGTCGTGAGCGTAGAGTAGATGGGGCCATTATTCAGGGAATAAAAACAGATGACCCTTATTTACAAGAGGTTGTTAATAGTGATATTCCTTGTGTATTAATCGATTATCCAATACAAAGTGAGAATGTTGGACACGTTACAACAGATAATAAATTAGGTGCTAAAAAAGCAGTTAATCACCTTATTGAGTTGGGGCATAAAAATATTGCCATGATCAATGGTCATAGCAAGGCTTTTGTTAGTCAAATAAGACTCGAAGGGTACTTGGATGCATTACAGGAGGCAGGCCTTACCTATAAAAAAGAATGGGTAGTCAATGGAATGTTTGAAGAAGAAACAGGAAAAGAACAGGTTATAAAACTATTAAAAAAATACCCAGAAATAACAGCTGTTTTTTCTGCTAGTGATTTAATGGCACTAGGAATTCTTGAAGGGGCAAAAGAGATAGGAAGAAAGGTCCCAGAAGATTTGTCTGTGGTAGGGTATGATGACATATTATTAGCAGGATACTCTAACCCACCTTTGACAACTATTTCTCAAAATATCTTTCAATTAGGTTATCAAGCGGCAAACCTCTTAATTAAAATGTTGGAAGGGACACTTGAGCCACATGTGATTACCCTTGGAACGAAACTTGTTGTTAGGGAATCTACGGCTAAAAACCACAAGTAATGAGTGGTTTTTAGCCTAAATCCAAAACGTTTAAGTAATATTGATAGAATTGCTCGATTATATTTTATTAAACAAAAATCCAAAACGTTAAAGTGAAATGAAAATTAAGATTTTTTTATTGTTTATTACCGAAACGTTTTGGTTGCTAAGTTCATAATAAACCATCAATGTTAAGAGATTGGATGTGTAAGTAGAATGGATTACCGTGTAATAAAAGAAAATGATTTATTTTTACTAACTGATGACAAAGGAAATATCCCTGAGAATCATTCATATGGTTTAGGTCTATATACGAAGGATACTCGTTTTCTAAGCAAATTGGACCTTCGTATTAATGGGGAGGAACCTATTCTGTTGTCATCAGATGCTGATGAAAACTATATGGCTAAGATCTTACTAACAAATCCCCATATGGAGAAAGATGGTCAACTTATTTTATGGCGTGAATCAGTAGAGATTGAACGTACACGTTTTATTTACGGAGACATGCTATACGAAACAGTTAAGGTGAAAAATTATTATCCTAAGCCTGTTGAGTTTAATCTAAGTATCCATGTGGATGTTGATTTTAAAGACATGTTTATTGTTCGTGGTTTTCAAAATGGAGATATCGGAAAGCATACAGGGCAAACAATTGATCGGAATTCATTAACCTATCATTATGAAGGTGCTGATCAAATTAATAGACGCACAAGAATTGATTGGAATAAAGAAGCGGTTCAGGTAACCGAAGTAGGTGACATTACGTTTGATTTTAACCTTGATCATGGGTGTGAAGAATCTGTTACTTTTATTATCCAACCACAAGTAGGTGACACAAACCATAATCATATTATTGAACCGGAATTGGCTCTAAGCCAACTGAAACAATCGTATCAAGAATGGGAAGCGAACATTCCGAAGGTGAAAACAGATCATGATGCACTTCAACGTCTTGTGGATCGAGGGATTGGAGACTTACGAGTTCTTTTAACAGATCTTGGTTATGGCAAGTTCCCTGTAGCGGGCTTACCTTGGTTCGGGGTTCCTTTTGGGCGGGATAGTTTAATTGCAGCTCTACAAATGCTATCACTAAACCCTGACGTGGCTAAAGGGACAATATTAACATTGGCAAGTCAACAAGGTAAAAACCTAGATTCATGGCGTGATGAACAACCAGGGAAAATTATGCACGAAATTCGTTTTGGAGAGCTAGCAAACACAAATCAAATTCCATTTACACCATACTATGGAACAATTGATGCTACACCATTATTCCTGATCTTAATTAGTGAATATGTCAAGTGGACTGGTGATCTAGATGTTGTGAAGGAAGTGGAAAAAAATATCGTTGCAGCATTATCTTGGATTGATCAATATGGAGACCGTGATGGCGATTTATTCGTAGAGTACCACCAAGAATCAAGTAAGGGAATTGCTAACCAAGGCTGGAAAGATTCAGGAGACTCCATTGTGCACCGTAACGGAGATTATGCAAAAACACCAATTGCATTAGCTGAGGTACAAGGGTACGTGTATCAAGCAAAAGTAGGAATGGCCGATCTTTACGACCAGCTTGGAAAACAAGAGGAAGCGAACCAGCTAAGACAACAAGCAAGTGAACTGAAAGAAAAGTTTGATGCAGAGTTTTGGATGGATGACGTGAACTTCTATGCGATTGCTCTTGATGAAAACAAGAAACAAGTTGGAACAATTACTTCAAACCCTGGTCATGTTTTATTCTCGGGCATGCTTTCTGAGGAAAGAAACAAAGCTATAGCGAACATGCTGACTTCGGAAAAAATGTTTTCAGGCTATGGTATTCGAACAATGGGTGAGGGGGAAGCTGGCTATAATCCAATGAGTTATCATGATGGAAGCATCTGGCCTCATGACAATAGCATGATCCTACTAGGAATGGGGAAACTTGGTCAGCAGGAAGAAGCTAAAAAAGTGATGTCCGGTTTAATCGATGCTGCAGCTCATTTCGAATATGATCGATTGCCAGAACTTTTCTGTGGTTATAGCAAAGAGCTTGGTAAGGCTGTGAAATATCCAGTTGCGTGCTCTCCACAAGCTTGGGCTGCTGGAACACCAATTGTCTTTATCCAAACTTTATTAGGGTTATTCCCAGATAGTTTGAAAAAGGAAATAAAACTAAATCCGACTCTATTAGATGACATGAACTCATTGACGGTTGAAGGGATGACAGTTGGAAATGGTCAGCTATCGGTGTCACTTCAACGAAATCAAGATCACATTGAAGTAACAGTTTTAGAGAATACAACAGGATTTGAACTTATCTATTAATATAGCATTGTTAATGAAGATAAATCATAAAAGGGGGAAATAAACATGAAGGTGAAAAAGTGGTTAGCTACATTAGGTACAGTATCTTTCTTAGTGGGAAGCGTTTTAACTGGTTGTAGCAATGGTGATAAAAAGGACAGTGCAAGTGGAGAGGTAACAAACTCTGATCAACCAGTTGAAATTACACTTGCTGGATGGGGATCATCTCCAGAAGAAAGTGAACTACTAAAACAAGTTCTTCAAGATTTTGAAACAAGTCATCCTAATATTAAGGTGAAGCATGAAGTAATCGCTGATCAATATATGGATGTTATTAAAACAAGATTAATCGGTGGCGAAGGCCCAGATGTATTCTATCTTGATGCGTTTGAAGCACCAGGTTTAATTGAAACAGGTGTTGTAGAACCTTTAGATAGTTATGTGACAGATGAATTTGACACAGCGGATTTTGAAAAGCCGTTAATTGAAGCTTTCCAAGTTGATGGCAAAACATATGGCTTCCCTAAAGGATATTCTACTCTAGCTCTTTTCTATAATAAGAAAATGTTTGCTGATGCTGGTGTAGAAGTTCCAAAAACATGGGCTGAACTACAAGACGTATCTAAAAAATTAACACAAGGTAATCAAGTATTTGGTTTCGGTCAAAACCCAGAATTAGCACGCCTTCAATTCATTGCAGAATCTAAAGGCGGGGATATTGTAAAAGATGGTAAGGCAAACTTTGCAAGTGAAGATGTTGTATCAGGTTTACAGCCATATGTGGATCAACACTTAGTAGACAAAACAGCAGCACAACCGAATGAAGTTGGTGCAGGTTGGACTGGCGAAATGTTCGGTCAAGGGAAAGCGGCAATGGTCATCGAAGGTAACTGGGCAATTCCATACTTACAAAGCACGTTCCCAGATATTGATTTCGGAACAGCAGAAGTACCGACAATCGATGGAAAACAAGGAACAATGGCATTTACTGTAGGTTACGTAATGAATGCAGCATCAGAGAAGAAAGAAGCTGCTTGGGAGCTGATTTCCTATCTAACTGGAAAAGAAGGTATGAAAACTTGGACGTCAAAAGGATTTGAGTTACCATCTCGTCAATCAGTTGCAGCTGAGCTTGGATATGATAAGGATGAGTTGCGTGGCGCACTTGTAAAAGGTGCACCATATGCAACGGTTTGGTCTGATGGTAAAAACCTACCTGTTATTTTCACAAACTTTAATAATCAGTTTGTTAGTGCATACCTTGGTGACCGTCCACTAGAGGATGCGTTAAAGGAAGCTCAAGATCAAGCGAATAAAGAGATTGAAGCACAACAGTAATTTTTAGAGAGGAAGGATTTGCTTCCTTCCTCTTGATCCTTTTAAGGTATACAACTCTTTCTAGCGATGTTTAAATTCTAACATCGCTAGAAAGAGTTATATAAACTAAAAGAGAGGGCTCTTATTAAAGGGAGATGAAACACATGAAAAGAAAGTACTCACCAGCAAGATTAAGAGAGGCAGGTCAAGGTTATTTATTCATGTCACCTGCTTTATTTGTCCTGTTACTATTTGTTGTTGGCCCTATTTTATATGCGATTTTCTTATCATTTAATGACGTTCAATTATTAGGTGGAACAAGCTATAAATTTGTAGCCTTTGAAAACTTTGCCAAAATACTAGATGACACAAGGGCTAAAGTCGCACTGTGGAATACATTCAAATATGTTGTGATTGTGGTGCCGTGTCAGACTATTCTAGCATTAATTCTAGCAGCATCTTTAAACGCAGGATTAAAGGGAGAAAAGTTTTTTAGAATTGTTTATTTTCTTCCGACCTTAACATCATCAGCCGTATTAACGTTAATTTTTATGTGGATGTACAATCAAAATGGATTGATTAACAATCTATTAAGCATGATAGGATTACCAACTTACAACTGGATGGGAGACCCGGAAGTTGCATTAAATGCGATTATGATTATGAACATCTGGTCAACAGCACCATTCTTTATGGTTATTTATTTAGCGGCTCTTCAAGATGTGCCTGATTCACTTTATGAAGCAGCTGAACTAGATGGAGCAGGCCCTATTAAAAAGTTTTTGTATATTACCGTTCCAAACTTACGACCAGTTACTTCATTTGTTGTCATCATGGGGATTATCGGGACATTCCAATTATTTGATCAATCCTACATTTTCTCAGGTGGATCTGGTGGACCAAATAACTCTACATTAACGGTTGTTTTATTGATATATCAATACGCATTTAAGAATTTTGGCACAATGGGATATGCTGCAGCACTAGCCTTTGCGCTTGCATTGGTGATCCTAGTAGCAACCTTAATTCAACGAAAATTTTCAAAAGAGGAATCCCTCTACTAAGGAGTGAGCAGCATGAAGAAAAGAAATATTGGAAGAAACATCTTATATGTGATTCTAGTAGGCTACGCGATTATCACGCTCATCCCATTTTTATGGGCGCTATCTTCTTCTTTTAAGACTCTTGAAGAAATTGTAAGTGGTTCGATGAATTTTATCCCGAAAGATTTTACCTTCGACAACTATAAGACGATTTTTGTAGAACAAGAGTTATTTCCAAGATGGTTATTTAATAGTGTATTTATCGCAACTGTAGCGACAGCTTTAAACTTAATCTTTAATTCAATGGCTGGATACGCTCTTGCTAGATTAAGTTTTCCAGGTAAAAAAGCATTGTTCGTCACTATATTAGCTGTGTTGATGATTCCTGCACAGGTAACGATGATTCCAAACTATCTAATTTTAAAAGAGCTAGGTTGGTTAAATTCCTACCAAGGAATGATTGCTCCATCTATGATTAATGCAACGTTCATCTTTATGATGCGCCAATTCTTTATAAACTTCCCAAAAGAATTGGAAGAGGCAGCTTCGATTGACGGTCTAAATCGATTTGGCATCTTCTTCAAAGTTGTATTACCATTAGCTCGTCCGGCCTTAGCAGCACAAACGATTTTTGTTTTTATGGGACTATGGAATGATTTTATGCGCCCATTAATTGTACTATCGGATCCAAACCTATTTACATTGCCACTTGGATTAAATACATTTAAAGGTCAGTATATTAGCTATTGGAACTATATCATGGCTGCCTCTATGGTCTTTACATTACCTGTACTATTAATCTATGCCTTTTTCAATAAGTATTTTATTAAAGGTATTTCATTTACGGGTGGGAAATAGAGTAAACTGTTTATCATCTATCTCAAATTTAGGTCATATTAAAGAAATTGGAGTACAGTTTACAGGTTCCTGCAAATAGTAGTGGTTAAACAGCTGTGTATGTTGATTATGTAACAATTCAATGATTTTCCTATAATAAGTGATAACATTGCTAAATAATAATTTACTTAGTGTAATGTTGTAAATTCTATACTTTGAAAGGACTTAGTTCGAGTCATCAAAATAGGAAAGCTTCAATCCTTTGATAGAGAAAGGGATTGAAGCTTTTCTTGTTTTTAATCTGTTTAGTCGTGTTAAAACCACCATGATCTCAATATTATTAGTATGAATTACTATATTGTTTGCTGCTTTCAAATGTTGGAATCCAGTCACCATGTGCTTCAATTAACTCATCACACATTGCAACGATCTTATCGATGGATAACTCAGCAGCTGTATGAGGATCCAGCATTGCAGCTTGATAAATATGTTCTCTTTTCTTTGTAATTGCTGCTTCGATTGTTAAAAGTTGTGTATTAATATTTGTTCGGTTTAATGCTGCTAATTGTTCTGGAAGATCTCCTACATAGCAAGGATTAATACCACTGCGGTCAGCAACGCAAGGAACTTCGACAACAGCGTTTTCAGGTAAATTACTAATTAAACGTCCCTTATTTAAGACATTCCCGCCAAATTTAAAAGGAATGTTTGTTTCGATAGCTTCAATGATGTGTGAACCATATTCATGTGAGCGAGTGTGAGTCAGTTGAGCGTTGTTGACTACTTCATCACGCATTTTATTCCAACCTTCAATTTGTGCAATGCAACGTCTTGGATATTCATCAAGAGGGATGTTGAATTTATCAATTAATTCAGGTTCATTTTGTTTAATGAAATATGGATGATATTCGGCATTGTGTTCTGAAGATTCTGTCACATAATAGCCGAACTTATCCATTAACTCAAAGCGTACCATATCATGATGTTTGGTTTTTTGCTTTTCTCTTGCACGTCTTTTAATTTCAGGGTATAAATCCTGACCATTACGTTTAATTTCGAGTAACCAAGCCATATGGTTTATACCAGCAATTTTTTCTTCAATTCCTTCATGATCCATTTCTAATGATTTAAGCAGATGTTCACTACAAATTTGTACGCTATGGCAAAGGCCAATTGTCTTCACATTTGTGAAACGAAGCATTGCTCCAGTTAAAGCTGCCATCGGATTTGTATAATTTAAAAATAAGGCATCGGGACAAACTTCTTCGATATCCCTAGCGAAATCCATCATAACTGGAATAGTACGTAACGATCGGAAAATCCCACCTATTCCAACTGTATCAGCAATTGTTTGACGAAGCCCATATTTTTTAGGAATGTCAAAATCAATTACTGTGCTTGGCTTGTATCCCCCTACTTGGATAGCATTAATAATATATTTTGCTCCTCGCAAGGCTTCTTTTCGATCAGAATACGCTTTTACTGTGATATTTGCTTTTAAACTATGTTTTAAATTGTTCAACATATTTTCTGAGTCTTTTAGTCTTTGCTCGTCAATATCAAATAGGGCAAATTCAAAGCCAGATAATGCTGGAACAAACATACAATCACCAAGAACATTTTTTGCGAAAATAGTACTTCCTGCTCCTAGAAATGTTATTTTAGACATCTAGTAATCCTCCCCGAAAGATGAAGAAAGAAAAGTTCACTAGTAAGACTAGGATAAAAATTGTCTTAAATTAATGAATGGTCCTTACTTCAACTATTTATTATTTGTAGCTATAATAATGATAAAACGGTTACATGCTTACCTCAATGGTAAGTTAGTGCGATTGGAGGGTAAAATATTGTCTATTTCATCTAAAGAAAATGAAACCAATTACGGTGTGTATGGGTTTCATTTTTATGACACACTTCCAAATGATGTAGCGAATATCAGGGTAGTTGGTAAGGAAGAAATAAAGTCTGGGGATATCTATAGTTGGCATGGATTAAAACGAAAAGATATTGGTACATATGTGTTTCAATACACACTTTCTGGTTTTGGAATGCTTGAAATAAATGGACGAACTTATTCGGTGAAACCCGGGGAAGCGTTTATTGTAGAAGTGCCAAGTGATCATCGCTACTATTTTCCTCAAGAAAGTGACAAATGGGAATTTATTTTTTTAACACTTGAGGGAAATGAAGCTGCTAAATGTTGGGAATATATTGGAAGACAAAATGGTTCGATCATTAAAGTTCCTCCTGATTCCAAATTAATTGAACTTTTATTCAAAATCTACCAAAATACAAAAGAACAAAAAATGACAGATGCTTATTATGCCTCTTCAAAAGCCTATGAATTTATTATGGAAATCTATCGTTTTGCCAAAAATATTGAAGTAGTTGAGAATTTTTCCACTCAAATTACAAAGGCACTTTCATTTATCCAATTTAATTATCATGAGCCAATCTCCCTTGATGACATAGCTAACGCTGCAGGTTACTCAAGGTTTTACTTCATTAAGCAATTTAAACGTAATCTTAAAATGCCACCGATGCAATATCTTATGAAGATTCGAATACAAAAAGCTGTGGAGCTATTAAGATCAACAAATACTAGTGTTACAGATATTGCACATAAGGTGGGTTTTTCAAATGCCAATTACTTCAACAAAGTATTTAGAAAAACAATCGGTGTTTCGGCTGGAGCTTTTCGAGAGAATAAAGATATTATTGGCATCGATCATTTAATTATAGATAATGCCACTTCTTATAATCTAAAAAGGTGAGCATGGTTAGAAATAGTCTATAAATATTATTTTTATAAATTGAAAAACGTGATAAGATGAGAGTGCTATAGCAATTTACTGTGGAGTGGGCGGTTGCTTGCTCTTGTCTACCTATAAATGTAAGCGTTATCTTTATAAAGAGAGGGGGGGGCTTTGTTTTGAAAACGAAAATACCTAAAATTTTTAGAAGATTCTTACTTTCTTATGTTATCATTCTTATATTTCCACTTATTACCGGTTTTATATCGTACCAAGTATCAATTGATGTCGCAAAGACAAGCTCTATTGATACGAGCAAGTTGATTCTAAACAAGAGTAAGGATATTTTAGAGAGCAGGATCATGGAGATTGAAAGATTTACAAGACAAATTGCTTTAGAGGATTTTAATCAACATTTAACAGCAAGAACAGATTCTAAACCAATTGATATTTACAGCTTAAGAGAAACCTCACGTTTTATTTCAAAATATACTCATTCCAACGATTTTTTAGAGGATTTTTATATTTATTTAAAAAATTATGATGTTGTATTAAAAGAGGGAGCCGTTTTTTTTAGGGTTGACCACTTCTATGAAACTTACCATTATAATGATCTCTCTTTCAATCAATGGAAAAATACAATTTTAAACGGAAATTATCATGGTGAAATACTTCCACTTCGTTCATATACGAGTAAAGATAAGGAACATTCTGTCATTACATATCTTCAATCTCTTCCTTTCAATAATTTTAATCAACCGCTAGGTACAGCAGTATTGACAATAGATCAGCAGAAAATAAATGTACTGTTAGAAGGAATATCTAAGCAGTATGGAGGCTGGTCCTTTATTACTGATAAAGAAGGAAATCTAATTACAGTAATGGGGATTAATGAAACCCAGGCTAAAGAAATTGTTAAAAAGTATACAAAAGATACAGACTCAACTAATGAAGTAATAGAAGATGAAACGATGTTATTATCGATACAGTCTGACCTTAATGGGTGGAATTATGTTGCAGGTATTCCTAAAGAAGGATTAATGGAAAAAGCGGAGGCTATCAAACATATAACCATGGTTGTTACAGTAAGCACGCTGATTATTGGGATGTTGCTCTGTTTATTTCTTGCTTATCGTGATAGTTCACCAATTCATAACTTAATAGAT
>DATMGC010000021.1:0-113732 GCA_035555915.1 Ureibacillus sp.
GCAAAGAGGTCACACCCGTTTCCATACCGAACACGGAAGTTAAGCTCTTTAGCGCCGATGGTAGTTGGGGGCTTCCCCCTGTGAGAGTAGGACGTCGCTAGGCATATAAAACCACTGATTATTCAGTGGTTTTTTATGTGCAAAAAATTCGAAAGTGTGTGTGAGAACAGAGTTCACAGTCAGGATAAGTAAAAATTAATAATTAGGTACAGCCATTACATCACTACTCGTCTAACCACTTTCATCAAAATTAACTTAGTTTTTTGATAGTCGTTAATCACAATGTTCAAAAGACACTATATGATTGTATTTTTAATAAACCGTTATAAAAAAGTAGACAAAGTCATATTCACTTTGTCTACTCTATAGGTACAAACATTTATGACGATAATTTAATCATCGTATCGATCATCGTCATAACGGTCATCTAAATCGTTTTCGTAATCGTCATCATCATAACGATCATCCCACTCAACTTCGGTACGCGCATTTACAGGAGTTGTTGCATTCTGAATAGTAGAGGATTGAGTAGTTGATTGATTTTTTACTTGATTTGAAGATACAGTACTAACTTGAGTACTTTGATTGTCCCTGGCACCAATATTATGGCCTATCAATTCTTTTCTCTTAGATAGTATTTCACCTGTGATGGCATCAAGTACTAAGTCGTATTCTGCATCATTGGTCATTACTTCTACCTCGTAGTAGCTTTTATTGCGCTCATGTTCATACTCAATTTCAGTAATTGTTCCATTCACTTCAGCTAATGCTTTTGTTTTAATTTCACTTTTTGTTAAGAGTTTTGAGCTTTCCGCAAAACTAATTAAATCTTCACCTGCTACGGCAATAATTCCTCCGATACCCATGATGCCTACTAAAGCTGGTACTAAAATAACTTTTTTCATATTATTATCTCTCCTTGTTATTTGATACTTCTATCTTACAAAGAGAAAATTATAGAATAGGGAGAAGAAGATTAGAATTTCATGAGAAGATTATGAAAAGGTAAAGAGAATTCTTAATCCTCCTCGTCATCTGAGTGTTCCTCATGCTCTTCTTCCTCTTCTGTGTCGTCTTCTTCATCAGAATCTTGCTGATTTGTAACCGAAAGGACTTTCCCAGAAATCGCATGGATTTGGAAGATAGCCTCCTTGTTTTTAGCGTCTATTTCAATTAAGTAATAGCCTCCATCTGAAGACTCTTCGAAGATGATAAATTCCACAGAGCCATTTAGCTTAGATAAAGCAATTTGTTTGGCCTTTTCCTTTGAAATCAGCACTTTACCTGTATTACTTGCAGATTGCTCTTTTACGATTTCTGAGAGGATTTCTCCAGTCTTAGCGTCTAATGTCACCATTTTTAGCGTCTCATTGTTAGTGACTTGAACGATGTATTTAGGTGTTTCCCCTTGTTGGAGTGATATGGAATGAATGGTACCACCACTATATTGCGAACTTAAGAGAGTTCGAATTTCTTCAGTAGATTTCAATGGTTCCTCATTTCCTTCAACATGTTCTTTGCTAACTTGAGAAATTTTAGATACCTGACCGGTGTGGACATCCATTTCAATGTCATAGGTGTTACCTTTCCCATTAAGTACCATAAAAAATTTCCCTTCTTTTTGTTCGAAGGATTGAACGGATCCTCCATATAAGGATTCCATTTTTTGTGCAGCATCGTGTGCAGATAATTGAGTTGGTTCAAAGAAGCGATGTTGGATATTCCAAATAATATACACAGTGATGCCTAACATCACTACAACTAATCCGTACATCCATTTTGTATAGGTTGTCATTTGTTATCATCCTCCTTAGCCTCATGTCTAAGTGGAATGAAAAGGGTAAAGCAAGTGCTTTCTCCAATCTCACTTTGAACTTTTATATTGATATTAAGTACATCAGCCAACTCTTTAGCAATGGCTAACCCTAAACCCGTACCACCTGTTCTTCGGTTTCGATCTTCCCCGACTCTAAAAAAACGATCGAATAAGTGGGGGAGTTGATCTTGTGGGATTCCAACGCCATAATCTGTAATGGAAACTGTAATGTAGCTATTGTATTTAGCTAGCTCTACATTGATTTTGTCGTCACTATATTTTCTTGCGTTGTCTAACAGAATAAATAATATTTGTTTTAGTTTTTGTTCATCCGACTCAATATAAATCACTTCATCTAACGCACTTATTTCAAAGGGGCGATTATATGCTTGACGCATTTGTACAAGTGTATTTTCTACAAGTTGAAAGATATTGATTAATCGAATTGAAAGCGATAAGTGCTCTTTATTTTTTGCTAATTCTAACATTTGGACAATCATTTCATTCATTCGGGCTGATTCCGATACAATTGCATCTAACGCCTCTTTGGTCACCTTTTCATTGGTAAAACCACGTCGAAGTAATAGTTTCGCATAACTCTCAATAACAGTGAGGGGAGTTTTTAATTCATGAGATGCATTAGATACGAATTGTTCCTGTTTTTTATAGTTAGTTTCTAGAGCCTGCATCATACCGTTAAATGTCCGACCAATTTCAGCAAGTTCGTCTTTACCTAGGTTTGCCTGTTCAAGTTTTTCATAAGTACCTGAAGAGCCACTTCTTTTCATTGCCGTATTTAAGCGTTCTAATGGTTTCAGAATAAGTCGACTCAATGCCATATTTGATAATAAAATAGGGATTGTCATTAACACAGTAGTTGCAATGAGTATTAGCTTTAATAATTCTTGATTTGTTGCAAAATCATTTAATGTTTGGATCAGGGAAATGCGAACAACGGTACCATCTATCCAAATCGCAGGTGATTCTATCTTAATAAAAGGCAGGCCGCTGATTTCACCTTTTACGTATTGCTCGTTTCCCCTTATTTCTATATTCGTATTTTCTAATGTAAGGGAGGCTGCAACAGAAGTAATCTTTTGTCCTTTATTATCGACTACTTGAATTGCTCCATTTGTCGGCATATAGGCACGAAGAACAGTACTGGTATCGTTAGTGGAATCGATTTGGGCTAAGGCAGTAAGAAGCTCTTCACTACGAGATTTGAGCTGTTTGTATTCTGTATTAATGGAAAGCTGCTCATAAAGCATATAAACTCCAGCATTCATTACGATTAAAAGTAATATCATAAGAAGGGTTGTAAAAAGGTGAATCTTCGTTCTAAGTTTCATAAGAAGACTCCTTTAAAACATAACCAACGCCACGGACGGTTTGAATGGGAGATGTCGGGTTACACTTTTCTAACTTTTGACGAACGTAGCGAATATACACATCTACAACATTCGTGTCTCCATAGTAATCGAAGCCCCACACAGCTTCTAAAATCTGTTCCCTCGTTAGAACCTGCTTAGGATGTTTCAATAAAAATAGTAAAAGATCATATTCCCGTGGTGTAAGTTCAACCGATTTTTTATAATACAATACTTCTCTAGTCTGTTCATCAATAGATAAATGACTATAAGAAATGACTGAGGTATGTTGGCTCTCTCCCATTTTGGCATTTACTTTAGAAAAACGAATGGTACTGCGTATTCTTGCGATAAGTTCTTCAATTTCAAAAGGTTTCGTCACGTAATCATTTGCACCTAAGTCGAGCCCTTTTACCTTGTCTGTAACTTCACTTTTTGCAGTAAGTAGAATAACAGGAGTCATTTGTTCTGTTGCCCGAATTCTTTTTAAAACATCAAGACCATTCATCTCAGGTAACATTAAATCAAGCAGTATTAAATCATAAGTGTTTTCTCTGTATTTGATGAGACCAGTTGTACCACTGTGGGCAACGTCTGCAATATAACCTTCGAATTCTAATTCTAACTGCAGGACACGTGCAATATTTTCTTCATCTTCAACAATTAAAATTCTATGTTCCATTCCATTCAACTCACTTTTTTCTATTTAACTAAAATTTTACAATATCAAAATTAAAATTTGATGAGAAATATAGACCGTTTAATGGGTTTTTCCTATATTTTCATGATTGCGTTTATAAAATGGTAGAAATCAGTGTAAACAATAAAGGTAAGAAGCTTAAATATTAATTAATCAAAGCTTTTCTATTTTGAAATCTTTTCAAACTTATGGCCATTTAACTTTCATTCATCTAGTATTCGTAATATAGTAACTACAAACATTGAAAGGGAATTAAATATGGGAAAAAAACAAGTATGGTTTGAAGTAGAAGAAAATGAAACAATTGAACAATGTTTAGAACGAATGAGGAATCTAGGGTACATGCCCATGGGACGTAAAGAGGAACCTGTCTTCCACATAATAAACGGTGAGCCTACGTATTTACGTCAAAAGATTCAATTTAAAGGTATCTTAATGGAAGAATAAGTTGATTTCAAACCTAAATACGAACATTACTGTTTTCTGAAAATTAATTGTTCGCATTTTAGCATTGATTTTCTAATCGTGACTTGTTAAAATGAATAAGGAAGTAAAAAATTAAACAATGTGATAATACACATTTGCAGATTAAAATCTCACATTGTAATGTAAATGATAGAACCAATATATAAAAGATAAATACCTTACTAAAGAGTAAAATATTATATCCCACATATATGCTAGAGAATATGGCTCTAGTGTCTCTACCCGACACCGAAAATGTTGGACTATGCGGGAAAGCGAACTTTTGACGTTAAGAGGAGGAGTGACTGTGCCAATGTTCACCTCATTTCTTTTCAATCTTATGTCCTCAAGTTTTCTGCTTTCTACGCGTTAAGAGAGTGGATTATTTGAGGACTTTTTGGTGTTTAAAAATAACTTTGTTTATTGAATTACTTTCCATAGGATAGTTATTACTGACTTAATAAAAGCATCGAAATATCCTCACATGAATAGATATTGTGATGTTTATGGAAGGCAAATTTAAATAGATTAGAATTTTGAAGACAGTAAAGCACAATCGTGCCAAGATGATTGAAGGAGAGAGTGAAATGAATCCAAAAATCGGTGTCATTATGGGAAGTTCTAGTGACTGGGAAACGATGAAACACGCATGTGACATTCTTGATGAATTACAAGTTTCTTATGAAAAGCAAGTAGTCTCAGCACATCGCACACCTGATCTTATGTTTGAATATGCAGAAAACGCACGTTCAAGAGGAATCCAAGTAATTATTGCTGGTGCGGGAGGGGCAGCTCACTTACCAGGAATGGTTGCTGCTAAAACATCTTTACCAGTAATCGGTGTACCAGTCCAATCAAGAGCATTAAACGGTTTGGATTCATTGCTATCTATCGTACAAATGCCAGGTGGTGTACCAGTTGCGACTGTGGCAATTGGGAAAGCAGGTGCAACGAATGCTGGGCTCCTAGCAGCTCAAATCTTAGCAATTACAGATAACGAGTTAGCAGACAGACTTGAAGTACGACGAGAAACGATCAAACAACAAGTATTGGAAAGCTCGGGTGATTTATCGTGACTAAGATGATTTTTCCAGGACAAACGATTGGAATCATTGGTGGTGGTCAGCTAGGTCGTATGATGGCACTTTCTGCTAAAGAAGCGGGTTATAAAATTGCTGTACTTGAACCATCGATGGATTCACCTTGTGGTCAAGTAGCTGATATTCGAATTGTAGCTCCTTATGATGATGAGGCAGCTCTAGAAGAATTAGCAGATGTTAGTGATGTAATCACTTTTGAATTTGAAAACATTGATTATGAAGGCTTAAAGAGACTAACTGAAATTGCTTATGTCCCACAGGGAGCAGAGTTGGTACGTATCACTCAAAATCGTGTAACGGAAAAGGCGGCTATTTCTGAAGCGGGTTGTCCGGTTGCACCATACATAGTAGCAGAAAATTACGATGAATTAGTCAATCAAATTGATAATATTGGATATCCAAGTATTGTGAAAACCGCACGTGGTGGATATGATGGTAAAGGTCAACAACTATTAAATTCAAAGGAAGACTTATATTTAGCAAAGGAATTATTTGAGCATTCTCAATGTGTTGCTGAAGGTTTCGTTCCTTTTGAAAAAGAGATATCTGTCATTGTTCAACGAAATGGACAAGGGGAAACATATTGCCTCCCTGTAGGGGAGAATATCCATGTTCATCACATTTTACACGAAACAATTGTACCTGCACGTATTACGGAACAAACTTATAACAAGGCAATAGAAGCTGCAAAGAAAATTGCAGATAGTTTACAGCTTGTGGGAACATTAGCAGTAGAGATGTTTGTGTTAGAAAATGGAGAAATTGTGATTAATGAACTTGCACCTAGACCGCATAATTCGGGGCATTATTCAATAGAAGCGTGTAATGTTTCTCAATTTGGTCAACATATTCGTGCTATTTGTGGGTGGCCACTCCGAGTACCGAAACTTTTGCAACCATCCATTATGGTGAATGTTTTAGGTCAACATGTTGTGCCATTAAGTAATTCCATTTCTAAGCATCCTGATTGGTCAATCCATCTATATGGAAAGACTCAAGCTAAAGTGAATCGTAAAATGGGTCATGTAACAGTTTTGACAGATAATATTGAAGACACACTATATGAAATCGAACATTCTGGCATTTGGTCAGAATAAAAAAGGAGAAAAAAATATGATCGAACGTTATACACGTCCTGAAATGGGCGCAATTTGGACAGAAGAAAACAAATATAAAGCATGGTTAGAAGTTGAAATTTTAGCTTGTGAAGCTTGGGCTGAACTTGGTGAAATTCCAAAAGAAGATGTAGCATTACTTCGTCAAAATGCATCATTTGATATCAATCGTATTTATGAAATTGAACAAGAAACTCGCCATGATGTGGTAGCATTTACGCGTGCTGTTTCTGAAACTTGTGGAGAAGAACGCAAATGGGTGCACTACGGTTTAACTTCAACTGACGTAGTGGATACAGCATTATCTTATTTAATTAAACAAGCGAATGTTATCTTACGTAAAGATATCGTGAACTTCATCGAAATCTTAACGGAAAAAGCAAAAGAGCATAAATATACGGTAATGATGGGGCGTACTCACGGTGTACACGCTGAGCCGACAACTTTCGGTTTAAAACTTGCTTTATGGCGTGAAGAAATGAAACGTAACCTTGAACGTTTCGATACAGCCGCTCAAGTAATTGAAACAGGTAAAATTTCAGGTGCTGTTGGAACTTATGCAAATATTGATCCGTTTGTTGAACAATATGTTTGTGAAAAATTAGGCTTACAAGCTGCTCCAATCTCAACACAAACTTTACAACGTGACCGTCATGCACAGTACTTCTCAACATTAGCGTTAATTGCTACTTCTATTGAAAAATTTGCAACAGAAGTACGTGGTCTACAAAAATCAGAAACTCGTGAAGTTGAAGAAGGGTTTGCAAAAGGTCAAAAAGGATCATCTGCAATGCCACATAAACGTAACCCAATTGGTTCTGAAAATATGACAGGGATTGCTCGCTTAATGCGCGGATATATGCTAACTGCTTATGAAAATGTATCGTTATGGCATGAACGTGATATCTCACATTCATCTGCTGAACGTGTAATTATTCCAGATGCAACAATCGGATTAAATTATATGTTAAATCGTTTTGGCAATATTGTGAAAAACTTAACAGTATTCCCAGAGAATATGAAACGTAATATGGACCGTACTTTTGGTTTAATCTACTCACAACGTATTTTATTAGCATTAATCGATAAAGGACTATCTCGTGAAGAAGCGTATGATACAGTTCAACCACTTACAGCAATTAGCTGGGATGAACAAACGCAATTCCGTCCACTAGTTGAAGGAAATGAAAAAATCACTTCCCTATTATCGAAAGAAGAAATAGATGATGCTTTCGATTACAACTATCATATTAAAAATGTCGATATGATCTTTGATCGTCTTGGATTGAACAACTAAATAATTTTTGCAAGTAAACAATTGATCAAAATCATTCATCTCCCCTATTTGTGGGAGATGAATGAAAAATAATTGGAGGCACGCGTCATGAATAAAGGTCAGCTTTTATACGAAGGGAAAGCAAAACGTTTATATCAAACTGAACAAGAGGATATTTTGTTCGTAGAGTATAAGAACAGTGCTACTGCATTTAATGGTGAAAAAAAGGCAGAAATCGATGGTAAAGGTATACTAAATAACCGTATTTCGACAGTAATTTTCGAAAAATTAAGAAAGCAAGGTATTGATTCTCACTTTGTGGAACGAATCTCTGAAAATGAACAATTAGTTCGTAAAGTAGATATCATTCCAATCGAAGTAGTGGTTCGTAATATTGCTGCTGGTAGTCTGGCGAAACGACTTGGGTTTGAAGAAGGCACACCACTTAACAGAACAATTGTAGAGTTTTACTATAAAGATGATGCTTTAGGAGATCCGATTATAAATAATGATCATATTGACATACTAGGGATTGCTACGAAAGAAGAAGTCGAAACTCTATACGAACAAGGTTTAAAGGTTAATAGTGTACTTCAGCCAATCTTTGAGGAAGTCGGGGTTATTTTAGTAGACTTTAAGCTTGAATTTGGCCGTGATAAAGATGGAAATGTGTTACTGGCAGATGAAATTTCACCAGATACTTGCCGTCTTTGGGATGCAGAAACAAAACAAAAGCTTGATAAAGACGTGTTCCGACGTGATTTAGGTAGTTTAACGCAAGGTTATGAAATTGTACTTAATAGACTTGGAGGTAAATAGAGATGACTAAAGTTAAAATTTACGTTACATTACGCGAAAGTGTTCTTGACCCACAAGGTTCAGCTGTTCAAGGTTCATTAGTAAAAATGGGTTACAACGAAGTACAAGACATTCGTATCGGAAAATACTTAGAAGTTGTGATTGGCGATACAGAACGCAACCTTGATACATTAGTTAAAGAAATGTGTGAAAAGCTTCTTGCGAATACAGTCATTGAAGATTACCGCTATGAAGTCGAGGAGGCTAACTAATCATGAAATTCGCAGTACTTGTTTTCCCTGGATCAAATTGTGACGTTGATATGTATCATGCGATTAAAGATGAACTAGGTGAAGAAGTAGAATATGTTTGGCATGACGCAACAGATTTAAGCGGATTTGATGGCGTATTAGTACCAGGTGGTTTCTCCTACGGTGATTATTTACGTTGTGGCGCTATGGCAAATCAATCAAACGTAATGGCGGAAGTTAAAAAATTCGCTGAAGCAGGTAAACCAGTTCTTGGTGTATGTAACGGATTTCAAATTTTAACGGAAGCAGGCTTACTTCCAGGAGTATTACTTCGTAATAAAAACCTAAAATTCATGTGTCGTACAGTTGGTTTGAAAGTAGAAAACAACGATACATTATTTACAAATCAATATGAAGCTGGCGAAATTATTCAAATACCAATCGCACACGGAGAAGGTAATTATTTCTGTGACGAACAAACGCTAATCCAGTTAAAAACAAATAATCAAATTGTATTTACATATTCAGGTGAGAATCCAAACGGAAGTTTAGAAGACATTGCTGGTATCATAAATGAACAAGGAAATGTACTAGGCATGATGCCTCACCCAGAGCGAGCAGTCGATGCATTACTCGGCAGTGACGACGGTCTAAAATTATTTAAATCTATTGTGAAAATGTGGAGGGAATCACATGTCATCAGTTAGTTTAGAGCCAACTCAAGAGCAAATTAAAGAACAAAAACTTTATGCAAGTATGGGTATGTCAGATGAAGAATTTGCGTTGGTGGAAAAAATCTTAGGTCGTCTTCCAAACTGGACAGAAACAGGACTATTCTCGGTTATGTGGTCTGAACATTGTTCCTATAAAAATTCTAAACCAGTATTACGTAAGTTTCCAACTAAGGGTCCTCAGGTTTTACAAGGTCCTGGTGAAGGAGCTGGTATTGTTGATATCGGCGACGAGCAAGCAGTTGTTTTCAAAATGGAATCACATAACCATCCATCAGCAATTGAACCCTATCAAGGGGCAGCTACTGGT
The DNA here is from genome assembly GCA_035555915.1 of Ureibacillus sp. Classification (GTDB taxonomy): domain Bacteria; phylum Bacillota; class Bacilli; order Bacillales_A; family Planococcaceae; genus Ureibacillus. The sequence continues at coordinate 9,930 of DATMGC010000021.1, forward strand.
GTAGGTGGAATTATCCGTGACGTTTTCTCGATGGGTGCCCGTCCTATTGCCATGTTAAATTCCTTACGCTTCGGAGAATTACAATCTAAGCGCGGTAAATATTTATTTGAAGAGGTCGTTGCAGGAATTGCTGGTTACGGGAATTGTATCGGGATTCCAACAGTAGGTGGGGAAATTCAGTTTGACCCTTGTTATGAAGGAAATCCGCTTGTTAATGCAATGTGTGTGGGTTTAATTGACCATAAAGACATTCAACGTGGTATCGCAGCTGGTGTAGGTAACACAGTTATGTACGTTGGTGCTAAAACAGGTCGTGATGGTATTCATGGTGCAACATTCGCATCGGAAGAACTTTCAGAAGCTTCTGAAGAAAAGCGTCCAGCTGTACAAGTTGGAGATCCATTCATGGAAAAACTTTTACTTGAAGCTTGTTTAGAAGTAGTAAAGTCTGACGCTCTTGTGGGAATTCAAGATATGGGTGCTGCTGGTCTTACTTCTTCTTCTGCGGAAATGGCTTCAAAGGCTGGTTCTGGAGTAGAGATGAATTTAGACTTAGTGCCTCAACGTGAAACAGGAATGTCTGCATATGAAATGATGTTGTCTGAATCACAAGAACGTATGCTACTCGTTGTGAAAAAAGGTCGTGAAGATGAGATTAAAGCCATCTTCGATAAATACGGTTTAGATGCAGTATCAGTTGGTCGTGTGACAGATGATAAAATGCTTCGTCTATTCCATAATGGAGAAGTTGTTGCAGAAGTGCCAGCTGATGCACTTGCTGAAGACGCACCAGTTTACCATAAACCATCTAATGAACCAGCTTACTTTGCAGAATACCAATCTATTGAAAATAGCGAACCTGAAGTAGAGAACTATAAAGAAACATTAAAGGCATTACTTCAAGCTCCAACAATTGCATCAAAAGAGTGGGTTTATGATCAATATGATTACCAAGTACGTACGAATACAGTTGTTGCACCAGGTTCCGATGCGGCAGTATTACGTGTTCGTGGTACAAATAAAGGTCTTGCGATGACAACGGACTGTAACTCTCGTTATATTTTCTTAGATCCAGAAATGGGTGGGAAAATTGCAGTTGCAGAAGCTGCACGTAATATTGTTGCTTCTGGTGGTAAACCACTTGCAATTACAGACTGTTTGAACTTTGGAAATCCGGAAAAACCAGAAATCTTCTGGCAAATTGAAAAATCAGCGGATGGTATTTCAGCAGCATGTACGGCTCTTAATGCACCAGTTATTGGAGGGAACGTTTCCCTATATAACGAACGTTCTGGTGAAGCAGTTTACCCAACACCAACAATCGGCATGGTTGGTTTAGTAGAAGATTTAGCTCATGTTACAACTCAGCAAGTTAAAGCGGCTGGAGATGTTGTGTACTTAGTAGGTGATACAGCAACTGAGTTCGGTGGTTCGGAGCTACAAAAGCTTGTCTACGGCAAAATTTTTGGAAAAGCACCTTTCATTGATTTAGAAGTAGAAGCAAATCGCCAAGAAGCAATCTTAACTGCAATCCGTGAAGGGTTATTACAATCTGCACACGATGTTTCTGAAGGTGGTGTAGCAGTCGCTTTAGCTGAAAAGACTTTTGGCATAAATGGTTTAGGGGTTCATGTAACTTTAGATGGCTCTGCTGTTACGGCTTTATTTAGTGAATCTCAATCTCGCTTTATCGTTACGGTGAAAGAAGAAAATACCGTTGCATTTGAGAAGGTAATTCCAGAAGCACAAAAAATCGGTATTGTAACAGATGATTCGATTATTTCAATTAGCGGAGATACGGGCATTCTTTTAGAAGGTACAGTGGAGGAATTCCGTTCTGCTTGGAAAGGAGCTATCCCATGCTTGGTGAAATCAGAGGCTTAAACGAAGAATGTGGAGTTTTTGGTATCTGGGGACATCCCGATGCTGCTCAATTAAGCTATTATGGTTTACACGCACTTCAACACCGTGGTCAAGAAGGAGCTGGTATCGTCGCAACAGACGGTCAAGCTCTTCGTGTGGTGAAAGGTGAAGGACTTGTAAATGATGTATTTAACGAAAGTAACCTAAGTACTGTTAAAGGTTATGGGGCAATTGCTCATGTTCGATATACTACTGCTGGTGGTGGCGGAATTGAAAATGTACAACCATTATTATTCCGTTCCTCTACAGGTACTTTAGCCATCGCACATAACGGGAACCTAGTGAATGCTAATCATCTAAAACAACATTTAGAACGTTCAGGTAGTATTTTTCAATCTACTTCTGATACAGAAGTAGTTGTTCATTTGATTAAGAAAAGTAGAAAACCTGGCTTCCGTGCACAAGTAAAGGAATCTCTTTCATTATTAAAAGGTGCTTTTTCTTTCTTAATCATTACTAAAGAAGGAATGATGGTTGCACGTGATCGTAATGGATTACGTCCATTATCTCTTGGTAAATTAGGAGACGCCTATGTGGTCGCTTCAGAAACGTGTGCTTTTGATTTAATTGGTGCAGAGTTTATTCGCGAAGTAGAGCCTGGTGAATTATTAGTCATTACTGATAAAGGTATTGAAGAAGATCGTTTCGTTGAAATCGAAAAACGAGCAATGTGTGCCATGGAATATGTATACTTTGCACGCCCTGATTCAAACATCGATGAAATTAACATCCATACAGCACGTAAACGGATGGGGAAACAACTAGCAAAAGAGTGTATCGGCATTGAAGCTGATATTGTAACTGGGGTTCCGGACTCTTCCATTTCAGCAGCCATAGGTTTTTCTGAGGAAAGCGGTATTCCATATGAATTAGGATTAATTAAAAATCGCTATACAGGTCGTACTTTCATTCAACCTACACAAGAACTTCGTGAACGTGGAGTAAAAATGAAGCTTTCACCAGTTGTACAAGTTGTAAAAGGAAAACGTGTCATCATGGTAGATGATTCTATTGTACGTGGTACAACTTCACGTCGTATTGTAACGATGCTAAAAGAAGCTGGTGCTGCAGAAGTACATGTTGTTATATCATCCCCACCGATGAAAAATCCATGTTTCTATGGGATTGATATCTCAACGAGTGAGGAACTCATTGCCTCAAGTAAAAATGTAGAAGAAATTCGTGATGCAATCGGGGCAGACACATTAACATTCCTTTCTGCAGAAGGCCTAATTGAAGCGACGGCACGTGCATTTGATGATGAAAATCGTGGTCTTTGTATGGCTTGCTTTACAGGAGATTATCCAACAGAGATATTCCAAGATACAGTACTGCCGCATGAGAAGGAACTTCAACTACAACGATAAGGAGGACATTTAAGTGTCTAAAGCATATGAACAAGCGGGCGTTAATATAGAAGCAGGATACGAGGCAGTTACTCGTATGAAGTCCCATGTTGAACGAACAAATCGTTTAGGGGTAATGGGTACGTTTGGTGGCTTCGGGGGCATGTTTGACTTGTCCTCTTTAAACTTAAAAGAACCTGTTCTCATTTCAGGTACTGATGGTGTTGGAACAAAATTAAAGTTAGCATTTATGGTCGATAAGCACGATACAATTGGCGTGGACTGTGTGGCAATGTGTGTCAATGATATTGTTGCTCAAGGTGCTGAGCCACTTTACTTCTTAGATTATGTTGCAGTAGGAAAAGCTGAACCTGCAAAAATCGAACAAATCGTAAAAGGTGTTGCAGATGGTTGTGTGCAAGCAGGTAGTGCCTTAATTGGTGGCGAAACTGCTGAAATGCCCGGACTGTATGAAGAAGACGAATATGATTTAGCTGGATTTGCAGTAGGCGCTTGTGAAAAAGCAAATGTTGTGACTGGAGATAAAATTGCTGAAGGAGACATCTTGATTGGTCTTGCTTCAAGTGGTGTTCATTCAAATGGCTATTCACTAGTTCGTAAAATTGTTTTTGCGGATCATGGCTTCGCAGTTAACGAAGTGGTGGAAGGTTACGAAGACCTTGGACCAATTGGGGAAGCACTTCTTGTACCAACTAAAATCTACGCAAAACCAGTTCTAGAAATTTTAAAACAAGCAGAGATTCACGGTATGGCACATGTTACTGGTGGCGGTTTCTATGAAAATCTTCCACGTATGATGCCAAATGGATTAGCAACTGAAATTGATCTAGGCACATGGCCAGTATTACGTATCTTTGATTTCTTAAAAGACAAAGGTGCTTTAGAAGATAAGGATTTATATAACGTATTTAATATGGGAATTGGATTTGTGCTTTCTGTTCCAGCAAGTGAAGCAGATAAAGTAATTGCGATTGCTGAAGAAAATGGAGAAAAAGCATATAAAATAGGCCGTGTCATTAAAGGTGAAGGCGTATTATTTAATGGGAAAAATGATGGGAGCTTGAAGTAATGACAAATAAAATTGCCGTATTTGCTTCTGGAAGCGGTAGTAACTTTCAAGCAATCCAAGAAGCAATCGAGGAAGGTAAGCTTGATGCTCAAATTGAAATTGTCATTACAGATAAACCAAATGCCTACGTTGTAAAGCGAGCTGAACAGTTTGGAATTCCTGTATTTTCATTCGTTGCTAAGCTGTATGCATCCAAGTCACATTATGAACAAGAAATTATTGGTATACTTAAAAAGCATGAGGTTGAGTGGGTCATTCTTGCGGGGTACATGCGCTTAATCGGCAAAGACTTGCTATCTGCCTACTCGAATCATATTGTTAATATTCATCCCTCTTTATTACCTTCTTTCCCTGGTAAGGATGCTATTGGACAAGCTATGAATCATGGTGTAAAGATTACTGGGGTTACAGTCCATTTTGTTGATGAAGGGATGGATACAGGTCCCATACTTAGTCAAGCAGCAGTAGAAGTTGTGGAAGGAAATCGTGAAGCAACAGAAGAGAAAATCCATGCAGTTGAACACGAGCTTTATACAAGCACACTACAAAAGCTATTTAAAAATGAAATTAGATTAGTACATTAATATTAGGGCTCTATTGCGATAGAGTCCGAGTGTCACCTTAGATGGATGCGCTCACAAGGTAATACATAAATTCACTTACATAATTGGAGGTCTTTTTCGTGACGAAACGTGCACTTATTAGTGTTTCTAACAAAGATGGTATTTTAGAATTTGCAAAAGAATTAGTAGCTTTAGATTACGAGATTTTATCAACTGGTGGTACGAAAAAAATGTTACAAGATAACAATGTTCCAGTAACTGCTGTTGATGAAGTAACAAAGTTTCCTGAAATTTTGGATGGCCGTGTAAAAACATTAAATCCATTAATTCATGGAGGACTTTTAGGCAAATTTGATGACCCATCTCACCAAGCACAAATGAATGAACATGGTATCGAACCGATTGAAATTGTTTGTGTAAATCTATATCCGTTTGTAGAAACAATTTCAAAACCTAACGTAACATGGGATGACGCAATCGAGAATATTGATATCGGTGGCCCAACAATGTTACGTTCTGCAGCGAAAAACCATCAATATGTAACAGTAATTGTAGATTCAAAAGATTATACAAACGTTATTGAAGAATTAAAAAGTACTGGGTCAACTACTCTTGAAACGCGTAAACGTTTAGCAGCAAAAGTATTCCGTCATACAGCAGCTTATGATTCTTATATTTCAAACTATTTAACTGAAGAAGAGTTCCCAGAAAATTTAACAATGACATATGAGTTAAAACAAACTTTACGTTATGGTGAAAACCCTCATCAAAAAGCAGCTTTCTATCAAAAACGTTTAGGTTCTGACTTCTCTTTAGCTTATGCAACTCAATTGCATGGAAAAGAATTATCCTATAATAATATTCAAGATGGTAACGCTGCCTTACAAATTGTAAAAGAATTTGATATTCCAGCGGCTGTTGCAGTTAAACATATGAATCCATGTGGAGTAGGTACTGGTTCAAGTATCGAAGAAGCATTCGATAAAGCATACGAAGCGGATCCAACTTCTATTTTTGGTGGAATTATCGCATTGAACCGTGAAGTAGATGTGGCTACTGCTGAAAAATTAAGCAAGATCTTCTTAGAAATCATTATTGCTCCTTCGTTTACAGAAGATGCTTTAGCAATCTTAACGCAAAAGAAAAATATTCGCTTAATGACAATTAACTTCGATCAAGAGAACCAAGATAAGTTAAAAGTAGTTTCTGTTGAAGGTGGTTTATTAGTACAAGAAGATGATACGTTCGGATTTGCAGAAGCAGATGTGAAAGTAGTAACAGATCGCCAGCCTACAGAAGAAGAATGGGCAGCTTTAAAACTAGGGTGGGCAGTAGTTAAACATGTGAAATCAAACGCCATCGTAGTAACAGATACACAAATGACACTTGGTGTTGGTGCTGGTCAAATGAACCGTGTTGGCTCAGCTAAAATTGCACTTGAACAAGCTGGTAGTAAAGCGAACGGTGCAGCACTTGCATCTGATGCATTTTTCCCTATGAGTGACACAGTAGAAACAGCTGCTGCAGCGGGTATTAAAGCAATTATCCAACCAGGTGGCTCTATTAAGGACCAAGATTCTATCGATAAAGCTAACGAATATGGTATCGCTATGGTATTCACAGGAGTACGTCATTTTAAACACTAATTGCGAATAAATTGTAAATTGGCAAACGCTCGGCAATGAGCCGGGCGTTTTTTAGAACTGTATTTTTAAAATGTCAAAGATAACAAAATTATAAATAGAGGAGCCATTTAACATGAACATTCTAGTTATTGGTAGTGGTGGACGTGAACATGCTATTGCAAAGAAATTCAATGATTCTCCTTCTGTAAATAAGGTGTTTGTTGCACCTGGAAATGATGGGATGAAGCAGGTTGCTGAAGTAGTTGCTTTAGATGTAATGGACTTTGCAGGACTTGCTCAATTTGTAAAGGAAAATGAAATTGATCTTACATTTGTTGGACCTGAACAACCTCTAGCTGCAGGAATTGTTGACTTTTTCCAAGCAAGAGGTTTACAAATTTTTGGACCGACAAAAGCGGCAGCTCTAATTGAGGGTAGTAAATCCTATGCCAAAGAAATTATGAAGAAATATAACATTCCTACAGCAGCTTATGAAACGTTCACGGATGCATCAGAAGCTATTGCTTATGTTAAGGAACAAGGTGCCCCAATTGTTGTAAAGGCAGATGGATTAGCTGCTGGTAAAGGTGTTATCGTTGCCATGACTGAACAAGAAGCAATTGATGCTATTGATGATATGATTGGGAACCAACGTTTTGGCGAATCATCTTCTCGTGTAGTCGTTGAAGAGTTTTTAGATGGGGAAGAATTTTCTTTCATGTCATTCGTACATAAAGGACAAATTTACCCAATGGTAATTGCACAGGATCATAAACGTGCATATGATGGCGATAAAGGTCCAAACACAGGGGGAATGGGAGCGTATTCTCCAGTCCCACAAATTTCACAAGAATATATTTCAAGAGCCTATATTGAAATTGTTGAACCAACAGTGAAAGCAATGGAAGAAGAAGGAGTGTCATTCACTGGTATTCTTTATGCTGGATTAATTTTAACAAAGCAAGGTCCAAAAGTTATTGAGTTCAATGCACGCTTTGGTGATCCTGAAACTCAAGTAGTTCTTCCACGTATGGCTTCAGATTTTGGTCTATTTATGAAAGCACTTATGGAAGAAAAATATTTTGACTTACAGTGGTCTGACGAAGCAATGTTAGGTGTTGTTATTGCAGCAGATGGATATCCGGGCGACGTAGAGAAAGGTAATCCACTCCCAGACTTAACAACTTTATCTGAAAACTATGAGGTTTATCATGCAGGTACTAAAATCTCAAATGGGGAATTTGTAGGTAATGGTGGTCGTGTATTATTAGTAGCGGCAAAAGCTAATACATTAAAAGAAGCCCAAGAGAAAGTTTATAACGGCATAAATGAATACAAATGGGATAAATTCTTCTATCGTAAAGATATTGGTTGGAGAACTCTTCAATAATAAAATGGCAAGAGGAATGATTAACTCCTCTTGCCTAATTTATTTAATCGGACAAAGACAAAAATTAGTCAAATGTCCGTTGTTTTATTATTTTTTGTAATTAGTACCTGTTGCTCTTTTAACTGCTTGAGATGCAGTATTCTTCATCGACTCGTCTTGTGTTGCATTAGATACGATTTGTCCAATATCTGCAGCAGCTTTGTCAATATTGGTCGTACCTTTGGTATTAGTTGAAGAAGTATTTTTATGACTTTGTGAATGTTTATTACCGGAACCAGATGTTGTAGAAGAAGATCCATTGCCCCATTTATCTACATAAAACTCATTGTAGGCATTCATAATACTATCGCCATCTAAATACTCATCAAAAGTAGTTGCCACGGCTTCTTTTACATTGGAATTAATTAATGCTTTCATAGGACAATAAAGGAAAATACCTTCTGCCACTTTCATGGCACCCGCTGCTACGAAAAGTGTACCTAAACCACGGTTGCCTGATTCCTTTGCGAGATGAGCAATACCGCATGCTGTTAACCCAGTACCTAGTGCTAAACGGACAAAACCACTGCGTTCTGAAATATTCTCTTCCATGTAAAATCACTCCTTTTATTTAGTAAATTAATTCCAAATAAAGTACTTTAAATTAGAAAAATGCTGTGATACGATAAAAATCACTAGATTTTTCTAAATACTCAATAAATAATTGAACAATTTTTGAGCAAAGTTAGTATGTGCGTATAAAAAATGATTAACCAAAATAAATATTATAAGAAATAGAAGGGAGTGTTATTAATGTCAGAGACTACCTGGAAGATTCATGAAATACGAAAACAAGTGGCTGTTATTGACGGTCAACTTGCACCTTCAATGATTTTAAAAAATGCTCGCTTTCTACATAGTGTGCTAAAAAAATGGATAGTAGGTAATATTTGGATATTAAAGGATCGCATCGTATATGTTGGAGACGAAATGCCGACTGCAGATTTAACCCATACAGAAGTGATTGATTTAGATGGAAAAGTAGTTGTTCCAGGATATATTGAACCGCATGTACATCCAATGCAATTATACAATCCTTTTTCATTTGCGGAATTTGCTGCCCAAAGAGGAACTACCACATTTATTGCGGATAACATGACATTGGTCCTTTCATTATCAAATCAGAAAGCGTTTACATTTATGGACCAATTCAAAAAATTGCCATTTTCATTTTATTGGTGGACCCGTTTTGATGCACAAACAGAACTTCAGAATGAAGATGAAATATTTACAAATAAATCGGTTGTTGAATGGTTAGGACGGGATGATGTTCTACTTGGTGGAGAATTAACAGGATGGCCACGCTTAATACGTGGAGACGATTTAATGTTGCATTGGATTCAGGCAACAAAACTTAAAGGAAAAAAGGTAGAGGGACACTTTCCTGGTGCATCTGAAAAAACGATTGCTCGTATGAAGCTTTTTGGAGCTGATAGTGATCATGAAGCGATGACAGTAGAGGAAGTAGAAAAAAGGATTTTACATGGATTAGATGTAACATTACGTCATTCTTCGATTCGCCCAGATTTACCTGAATTATTAAAAGGTATATTAGAAAAGAGATTAGATATTTTTGATCATTTAATGATGACGACAGACGGTTCAACCCCTGCCTTCCATGAAGATGGTGTAATGGATAAATGCATTAGAATTGCATTAGAAGAAGGTGTTGCACCGATTGATGCATATAATATGGCATCCTACAATATTGCCAGATATTACAACAAAACACACTTACATGGCCTGATTGCTACAGGTCGGTTTGCTACATTGAATATCTTGGAAAACGAATTTTCCCCAAATCCAGAATCGGTGTTATCTAAAGGAGTCTGGTTAAAACGCAATCATCAGAAGGCAAATGCTTTTCCAAAAATTAATTGGAAAGATTTTAAGGATTTAACGATTCCTTATGATATCTCAGATGATGATTTTCAATTTTCAATGCCAATTGGTATTCATTTAATAAACGAGGTCATTACAAAACCGTACTCTATTAATCTACAATTTAGTAAAAAAGAGCTTCCGCTTGGAAAAGATGAGAGTTATTTAATATTAATTGATCGGCAAGGGAAATGGCGTGTAAATACAATGCTTAAAGGATTTGATACGAGCATAAAAGGTTTTGCTTCTTCCTATTCAAGCACAGGAGAAATAATCTTAATAGGAAAAAGCATAGAAGATATGAAGTTTGCATTTAATGAGTTAAAGAGATTAAATGGTGGAATTGTTCTAGTAGAAGATCAAAAAGTAGTTGTGTCAATCCCTCTTAAGATAGCTGGAAAGTTGTTTGACGGGGATGTAGAGCTGTTAATCGAACATGAAAAGCAACTGTCAAAAGCTTTAAAAGAAAGAGGATATAATCATTCAGATGCAATCTATACCTTATTCTTCTTACAATCCACGCATTTACCATATATTCGTATCACTCCTCAAGGTATGTATGATGTCATGAAAAAGAAAGTGATGTTGCCTGCTGTGATGCGCTAAAGGAGCGAAATTAATGCGTTTAAACAAAATGCTGACTATACTTACTTGTTCACTTGTATTAGTTGGATGTGGAGACAAAGAAAATGAAATAAGTACTGATCATGATGAAGAATTAATACCTGTAACCGAAGAGGTTGACTTACCATATGTGATACCTTTCACAGGTGAAAACATGGCTAATGAAATCACAACACGTCCTATTCTAGCAACAATTAATAATCATCCCGTAGCGCGACCACAGTCAGGAATAGTGTCTGCTGATGTCATTTATGAGATGTTAGCAGAAGGAGAAATTACAAGATTGTTAGCATTGTATCAATCTGAAATTCCTGAGAAAATTGGACCTATCCGTAGTGCTAGGGACTATTTTATTGAGATAGCTGAGGGGCTTGATGCATTTTATATTGCCCATGGTTATAGTCCCGAAGCACAGCAACTATTAATGAATCACGTTATTGATAATGTAAACGGAATGCAATATGACGGAATTTTGTTCGAGCGTTCTTCTGATCGTGTTGCACCACATAACTCTTATTTTTCAGGTGAAAAAATTGAAGCTGCTGCAGAAAAAGTGAACGCTTCACTTCTTTATCAGAAAAAAGTATCTTATCCTTTTTATAAAGAGGATGAAAGTGTTAAAATAGGTACTGAGGCTAAATCCGTAGCTGTTAGTTATGGTAAGAATGAATCTTACAATAGCTTATATACGTTTGATCAAAATAGTAATACTTATACACGACATTCAGGAAATGTTGTGACAATCGATTATTTAACGAATGAGCCAATAGTGCTTTCGAATGTCTTATTTTTTGAAATGAGTCATTCCATTATAGATAGTGAAGGTCGTCGCGAAATTGATTTGACTTCTGGAGGTAAGGCATTTCTGTTCCAGCATGGTGTTATGCGAGAAGTACGTTGGGAAAATAGTGATGGCCTACTCCAAGCCGTAGAAGAAGACGGTAGTGAAGTGAAACTAGTTCCAGGGAAAACTTGGATACATTTTGTTCCTACAAATCCAGGGATTACTACATCGGTAAAATATTCGTAGCAAATGCGAGAGGATGAAATATACATGCAAATCGATAAAATTCGTGGGCATCAAACCGATCAATTATTCAAAGCTGTATTAGAATTAAAAAATTTAGAAGAGTGTTATAAGTTTTTTGATGACTTATGTACAATTAGCGAAATTCAATCGTTAGCACAACGTTTCGAAGTTGCCCATTTATTACGTTTAAAGAAAACGTATGAATCAATAAAAAAAGAAACAGGTGCTTCAACTGCTACAATTTCGCGGGTTCGCCGTTGTTTTGATTACGGGAATGACACATATGATGAAATGTTGGGCCGTCTTTATCCAGACGAAAAACCTTTCCAAGCATCAAAATAACGAAAAAATATACTATCAAAATAGGCTGTTTAGTTAGTCGTAACAACAAGACTTGCTAAACGGCCTTTTATCTTTCATCATAATTTAGAGTAAGAATTAGAAATCTTATAAATGGGATAGATTTAGAAGAATGAAAACTTTTTCGCTTTAGAGTAGTTTACGTTATACTTGTAAGCGAATATTGATACTTAAAACTATATATTTTGCATTGTAAGGTGGAAAGTGACGAATGGATTATAGAAATTGGCGACATGTGTTCAAAATTGACCCTGCAAAAGAGATATCAGATGAAGCGTTAGAAAAAGTATGTGAATCTGGTACAGATGTCATCTTAGTAGGTGGAACAGATAATGTAACAATCGATAATGTAATTGATATTTTACTACGTGTTAGACGTTATTCAGTCCCAGTAGCATTAGAAATCTCAAATGTAGAGTCAATACTAGCAGGATTTGATTATTATTTTATCCCAAGTGTATTAAATAGTCGTGATACTAAATGGGTGAAAGACTTGCACCATGAAGCAATAAAAGAGTACGGGGATATATTAGTGTGGGACGAACTGGTTGCAGAAGGTTACTGTGTCTTAAATCCAGAGTGTAAGGTGGCACAAGTAACTGATGCCAATACGGATTTATCTAAAGACGATGTAATTGCTTATGCTCGTTTAGCTGAAAATTATTTTAAATTACCTATTTTTTATATGGAATATAGTGGAACATACGGTGATAAGGATATTGTCGCAGCAGTTAATGAGGTATTAAATGAGACTCGCCTTTTCTATGGTGGAGGTATTACGAGCCCAGAGCAGGCAGCTGAAATGGCTCGATTAGCTAATACAGTGATTGTTGGCAATATCATTTATGATAATTTGAAGGAAGCCTTAAAAACAGTTGAGGCAGTTAAAAAAGCTACAATATAAGTTTCACAAGTTGAGATAATTTCGTTATAATAAAGAGAGAACAAGTGTTTGTATAAAGGCGGTGCATCATGGAACAAATAACGAAAAACTTACTTAATGGCATGAATCCACAACAAGCTGAGGCTGTAAAAACGACAGATGGACCACTTCTAATCATGGCGGGTGCTGGATCTGGGAAAACGCGTGTTTTAACACATCGAATTGCTTATTTAGTTGTGGAAAAAGAAGTTTACCCGTCTAAAATATTAGCCATAACGTTTACAAATAAAGCGGCACGAGAAATGCGTGAGCGTATTGATAATCTACTTGGCAACGGTACGACAGAAAGTATGTGGGTTTCTACATTTCACTCAATGTGTGTCCGCATTTTAAGACGGAATATTGACCGGATTGGTATTTCAAAAAACTTTTCTATTTTAGATTCTAGTGATCAGTTATCTGTCGTGAAGAATGTATTAAAAGAATTGAATATTGACTCAAAACGATTTGAACCAAGAGCCATATTAAATGCCATAAGTTCTGCGAAAAATGAGTGTATTACTTCAGATATGTATAAGGCCAATAGTAATGATAACAACCCATACGAAAAGGTTATTTCACAAGTATACGAAGGTTATGAAAAAAGACTCCGTCGAAATCAGTCGCTCGATTTTGATGATTTAATCATGACAACGATTACTCTTTTTGAACGAGTACCAGAGGTGTTGGAGTTCTATCAAAATAAATTCCAATATATTCATGTGGATGAATATCAAGATACGAACCATTCTCAATATAAACTTGTACAACTACTTGCAAAGAAATTTAAAAATATTTGTGTTGTAGGGGACTCTGATCAGTCAATTTATCGTTGGCGTGGAGCCGATATTAGCAATATCTTATCTTTTGAAAAAGACTATCCAAATGCGAAAGCCATCCTACTTGAGCAAAATTACCGCTCAACAAAACGAATTCTCCAAGCGGCAAATGATGTGATTGAACATAATGAAAGTCGCTACCCGAAAAAACTACGTACGGAAAATTTGGAGGGGGAGAAACTTGTATTATATAAAGCTTCGAACGAACAAGATGAGGCACAGTTTGTAGTACAAACGATTCAAAAACTGATGCAGCAGGAAAATCGAACATTGGATGATTTTGCTATCCTTTATCGTACAAATGCTCAATCACGTGTAATGGAGGAAGTACTCGTAAAATCAAATATGAGTTACCAAATTGTAGGCGGTACAAAGTTCTATGATCGTAAGGAGATTAAAGACTTACTAGCTTATTTACGTTTAATTTCGAATAATGATGATGACCTATCTTTAGCGCGGATTATTAACGAACCGAAACGTAGTATTGGTGCCACTTCTTTTGAAAAAATTGCCTCATATGCGATTGGACAAGATCGTTCTATTTTTGATGCCATGAAAGAAGTTCTGTTCATGGGAATAACAGGTAGAGCAGCAAGCAGTGTAGAGAAATTCCACAAGCTAATTGAGGACTTCACTAAAATGCAAGAATACTTGTCAGTAACAGAGCTAGTCGAGCAAGTAATAGAGAAGTCTGGATATCGAGCAATGCTTGAAAATGAAAAAACTATTGAAGCCCAAAGTCGATTAGAAAACATTGAAGAGTTTTTATCCGTTACAAAAGCATTTGAAGAACGTAGCGATGATAAATCGTTAATAGCCTTTTTAACGGACCTTAGTCTAATCGCAGACATTGATTCTTTAGATAAAGAAGATACATCTAAAGGAAGTATCATTCTAATGACAATGCACTCCGCAAAAGGATTAGAATTCCCAGTAGTATTCATTATTGGAATGGAGGAAAACATATTCCCACACTCCCGTTCATTAGATGATGCTGCCGAAATGGAAGAAGAACGTCGACTAGCTTATGTAGGAATTACCCGTGCTGAACAAAGACTTTATTTAACTTGTGCTGGTTCTCGCACATTGTATGGACGATCTAGTTACAATAGGCCTTCTCGATTCCTGCAAGAAATTTCAGATGACATAATTGAGCAAATTTCAAAATCAGGTAACCGGTTTGAGGAAGATCAATTGCCATTTGGTGCAGGTAGAGGTCGAATACAAAGTCAGAGACGTCGGACAATCGGAAATGTTCAATCGAAACCACAAATTGCAAGTCTTCAATCTACAGGTGGTAACCAAATGGAATGGAAAGCTGGGGACAAAGCAGTTCATGGTAAATGGGGGACTGGTACAGTAGTGAGCGTTAAGGGAGAAGGGGATGGCCTTGAACTGGATATAGCATTCCCTAATGTTGGCATTAAACGCTTATTAGCTAAATTTGCTCCTATAACAAAAGGATAGAGATATTTTTGCGAAGACAACGGTTTACTATATAAGTGTATATTTTAATGATGGAGGAATAACATGAACGAAATTGAAAAACGAGTTGCCGAGTTAAATAAACTGCTTCATGAGTATGGGCATGCATACCATGTGTTGGACAAGCCACTGGTTCCAGATGCTGTCTATGATCAGCTTTTACATGAATTAATCGCTCTTGAAAAAGAGAATCCATCATTAATTTATCCTGATTCTCCCACAGGGCGTGTCGGGGGCACTCCGCTTCAAGGTTTTAAAAAGGTAACGCACACTTATCCTATGCTGAGTTTATCCAATGCTTTTGATGAAGAAGATTTAAGAGATTTTGATCGAAAAATTCGCCAAGCAATTGGAAATGATTTTACCTATGTTTGTGAATTGAAAATTGATGGGTTAGCTATTTCGTTACGATATGAAAACGGTCTGTTCGTACAAGGTGCTACTCGAGGAGATGGGACTGTAGGGGAAGATATTACAGCGAATCTGAAAACAATTGGTGCTATTCCTCTTCGTTTGAAAGAACCTGTAACGATTGAAGTTCGTGGTGAAGCGTATATGCCAAAAAGATCCTTCGAAGCCTTAAATAATTCACGTATAGAAAAAGGCGAAGAACTTTTTGCTAACCCGCGTAACGCTGCTGCAGGTTCTCTTCGTCAACTTGATCCTAAAATTGCTGCTAGCAGAAATCTTTCTACCTTTATTTATGCGATTGGTGGAGATGGAGAAGCATATGGCATTGATTCTCATGCAGAAATGCTCGATTATTTGGAAACGTTAGGTTTTCCATCGAACAAAGAGCGTGAGTTTTGTGAAACTATTGATGATGTATTGACGTTCATTAATAAGTGGACGGAGAATCGCCCGAATTTACCTTATGAAATCGATGGAATTGTAGTGAAAGTAAATCGCTATGCCCATCAAGATGAACTTGGATTTACAGCAAAAAGCCCACGTTGGGCCATTGCTTACAAATTCCCTGCAGAAGAAGCTATAACGACAATTGTTGATATTGATTTAACAGTAGGGCGTACGGGAGTAATTACACCAACTGCTATTTTAAATCCTGTGCTAGTAGCTGGTTCCACTGTAGGAAGAGCTTCACTTCATAACGAGGACCTAATTCGTGGAAAAGATATTCGTATTGGAGATACGGTCATTATCCACAAAGCTGGCGACATTATTCCAGAAGTTGTTGGGGTTATTTTAGAACAGCGCTCAGAAGATTCTGTTCCATTTGAAATGCCTACAGATTGTCCTGCATGTGGAAGTGAGGTAGTTCGTATCGAAGGAGAAGTGGCACTACGTTGTGTAAATCCTACATGTCCTGCTCAAATTGCAGAAGGGATTAAGCACTTTGTTTCTCGTAATGCGATGAATATAGATGGATTAGGAGAAAAGGTAGTTGAACAGTTACTTCGTGCAGAATATATTCGAGATGTTGCGGATTTATATCATCTCGATAAAGAACAACTTGTGAAACTAGAGAGAATGGGTGAGAAATCCGCAACAAATCTAGTTGAAGCAATTGAGCGTTCAAAAGAGAATTCTTTAGAAAGATTACTATTTGGCCTAGGAATTCGTCATGTTGGGGAAAAAGCAGCGAAATTATTGGCAGAACAATTTGAATCAATGGATGCCCTAATGCTTGCAAAAGAAGGAGACATCACTGCAGTTTATGAAATTGGAGATAAAATGGCTGATTCTATTGTGACGTATTTCTCAAGTGATGAAGTGAAGGTATTGGTTAATCGACTAAAAGAAGTTGGCGTCAACATGATGTATAAAGGGAAGAAAGTACAGGTTGAAGTTGGAGTCAATCCATTTGCAGGGAAGACGATTGTACTAACGGGTAAATTATCTCAATTGACACGGAATGAAGCAAAGGCGAAAATAGAAGAGTTGGGCGGAACCGTAACAGGTAGTGTTAGTAAAAAGACAGACCTGGTAATTGCAGGCGAAGATGCTGGTTCAAAGCTTACAAAAGCAAATGAACTTGGTATTGAAGTTTGGGACGAAGGTCGCCTAGTTGAACAATTACAACAGTAAAGGAGTTTCAAACGATGAACCGATTTCGCTGGATTCCGGCGGTGGTCGTGGTGGCAATGCTAGCAGGTTGTGTGCCTTCCATTAAAGAAGATACAGAAGTGTTAAAAGATACAGATGAAACTGAAAGCGAAGTTGAAACGACAATCATCCCAAGTATGCAATTAAATGATAGTTATTATAGAACGCTAGTACCTTATAAAGAAAGTGCTAGCCGTGGATTAGTCGTGTCAAATTTATATACAAAATATGACATCAAAGAAGTTGAAGAAGGTTTAATGCGACTTTCACAAAATGTATATGATACGGATAATTATTACTTCCAAGAAGGACAATATTTAGATTCTGAAACGGTTAGTAACTGGCTGGCAAGAAGTAACCAAAATGTAGATGAACCAGAAGAGATGCGCGGGTTAAATCCTGCTGATGTGGATGCAAGTGGAAATACGTTAGATCCGGAAGTAAAGGCGAAACAAGCACCCATCTTTTTAGCTCATATCGTTGAACAAAATTATCTTGTTAAAACAGATGACAATAAAGTCAAACTTGGTGGTATTTCAATCGGACTTGCATTGAATTCTAAATATTATTATCAAAAAGAACAATATGGAGATACATTTGAAGAAACGATTCCGGTTGCAGAACTTGAAAAAAACGGGAAAGAGATTGCTAAAGAAGTCATTTCTCGATTGCGTCAACGTCCTGAGCTTCAAGATGTGCCCATTGTTGTAGGGTTATTTAAACAAGAAGCGCGTAACTCTATTGTTCCAGGATCTTATTTTGCATATAGTATTTCCGATAAAGGAAAAAGTGATTTAGGAGATTGGCAATCTATCAATGAGAAATATGTTACTTTCCCAATGTCTTTACCTGATGAGCTTTATCGTAGTGTAAATACAAGCTTCCAAAACTTTAAACAAGATGTAGATAAGTATTTCTCGAATTATACAAGTGTTATCGGAAAAGGGTTCTACCAAAACGATACACTTCGTAAACTTTCGATTGAAGTGCCAATCCAATTTTATGGGACAACCGAAATCATTGGATTTACACAGTATTTATCAGGGGTTATCATGCAACAGCTACCTCTTGATGTAGATATTGAAGTAAGTATCACATCTATTAACGGCGCTGAGGCACTAATTATAAAAGAAGCCAATGAACAAGAACCTTTCGTTCATATCTATAATAACTAAAGTGTAGCCAAAGTCGATTTCGACTTTGGCTACACTTTTTTCTTGGTAACAATTATTAAATTTATCGAGTGAAGATAACAGAACTTATTTTGGATTCATATGTTTGAATTTATAGCAGATAAGGCGATAATAGAATTTGATTCAATTTAAATTGGCAGAGATTACTATGTATTCCCTAGCATGATAAAAATATCTCAAAATCCTATTCCTTTCGTCTACGTTAAATGAAAATAGCAAAAATTATTGTTATTTCCATGTACTCAAAACGTCAGGATTCTAGCGCTTATATGTTAAGGAATTTGTTATCCCTGTAAGAAAATCATGTTTTCGCTATAATTGGCTAAAACCATGTTTTTCTAAGTATAAAAATGGTACAATTAATGATTATTGCCACGTATGAATTATCGGAGGTGTAAATTTAATGGCGAAACTTACAAAAGAAGAAGTAAAACACGTTGCACATTTAGCTCGTCTTGCTATTACAGATGAAGAAGCAGAAAAATTTGCAGACCAATTAGGAAAAATTACTGATTTTGCACAAACATTAAACGAATTAGACACTACAAACGTTGCACCAACTTCACACGTCTTACCAATCGTAAACGTTCTACGTGAAGACGTAGCACAAAAAGGTTTAGATCGTGAAGTAATGATGCTTAATGTAAAAGAGCAAGTGGATGGACAAGTAAAAGTACCACCAATTTTAGAAGACTAAGACAAATGCCAAAGGAGGTAGTCTCATGAGTTTATTCAAACTTTCATCAAAAGAATTACAAGAAGGCTTACATAACGGTGAATTCAAAATCACTGATTTAACGAACGAAGCATTTGCTCGTATCGAAAACTTAGATAATGATGTACAAGCTTTCTTAGCCTTAAACAAAGAAAAAGCAACTGAACAGGCAGCACAAATGGACCAAGTACCATTTGAAGAGCGTGGCCCATTATTCGGTTTACCTATCGGTGTTAAGGACAACATCGTAACAGAAGGACTTGAAACAACTTGTGCTTCAAAAATTTTAGAAGGCTTCTTGCCGATTTATGACGCAACAGTAGTAAAAAAACTACGTGAAGCTGGAATGGTTACAGTAGGGAAGTTGAATATGGATGAATTCGCAATGGGTTCATCAAATGAAAACTCTGCATATAAAACTACAAAAAACCCATGGAATCTTGACCGTGTACCTGGGGGTTCTTCAGGTGCATCTGCAGCTTCGGTTGCAGCTGGTGAAGTACCTTTCTCATTAGGTTCTGATACAGGTGGTTCAATCCGTCAACCAGCAGCTTATTGTGGTGTTGTAGGGATGAAACCTACATATGGTCGCGTATCTCGTTTTGGTTTAGTAGCATTCGCTTCTTCTTTAGACCAAATTGGACCAATTACACGTAACGTGTATGATAACGCACTTCTTTTAGAAGCAATTGCAGGTGTAGACCCTAATGATTCTACTTCAGCTGACGTACCAGTTCCAAACTACGTATCTAAGTTAGATGGAGACATCAAAGGCTTACGTATTGCAGTACCAAAAGAATACCTTGGTGAAGGTGTAAAAGAAGATGTGAAAAATTCTGTTTTACAAGCTCTTGAAGTATTAAAAGGTTTAGGTGCGACTGTTGAAGAAGTATCTCTTCCACACTCTAAATACGCATTAGCTGCTTACTATATTCTTTCGTCTTCAGAAGCATCCTCTAACCTTTCACGTTTCGACGGAATTCGTTATGGTTTCCGTGCTGAAGGCGTGAAAAACTTAATGGAGCTTTATAAAGAAACTCGAAGCCAAGGCTTTGGTGATGAAGTAAAACGTCGTATTATGTTAGGTACTTATTCATTAAGTGCTGGTACTTACGATGCATATTACAAAAAAGCACAACAAGCCCGTACGTTAATTAAACAAGATTATGATAAAGTATTTGAAAACTATGACGTAATTATTGGGCCAACTGCACCAACAGCAGCATTTGAAATTGGTGCAAATATTGACGATCCAATGACAATGTACGCAAACGACATCTTAACGATTCCGATTAACCTTGCAGGTGTTCCTGCGATTTCAATTCCATGTGGATTTGATAACGGACTTCCTTTAGGATTACAAATTATCGGGAAACATTTCGATGAGGAAACAATCTATCGCACTGCTTATGCATTTGAACAAGCGACAGAATTCCATAAAGAAACTCCTCAAATTTGGGAGGGTAAATAATTATGAACTTTGAAACAGTTATTGGTTTAGAAGTGCACGTTGAGTTAAAAACAAATTCTAAAATTTTCTCACCAGCGCCAAACCATTTTGGTGCAGAACCAAATACAAACACAACAGTAATTGACCTTGGGTACCCAGGGGTATTACCTGTATTAAATAAAAATGTTGTAGACTATGCTATGAAAGCTGCACTTGCACTTAACATGGATATCAATCAACAAACAAAATTTGACCGTAAAAACTACTTCTATCCTGACAATCCGAAAGCTTATCAAATTTCTCAATTTGATAAACCAATTGGTGAAAATGGTTGGATTGAAATCGAAATTGAAGGTACTGATGGCCAACCTGGCTATACAAAAAAAATCGGTATTACACGTCTTCATATGGAAGAAGATGCTGGTAAATTAACACATGGTGATGGTTATTCTTTAGTTGACTTTAACCGTCAAGGGACACCACTTGTGGAAATCGTATCTGAGCCTGATATCCGTACACCAGCGGAAGCTTACGCATATCTTGAAAAATTAAAAGCAATTATTCAATATACAGGTGTATCCGATGTACGTATGGAAGAAGGTTCGCTTCGTTGTGATGCGAACATTTCATTACGTCCATATGGGCAAGAAGAATTTGGTACAAAAACAGAGCTTAAAAACTTAAACTCATTCAACTTTGTACGTAAAGGTCTTGAGCATGAAGAAGTTCGTCAAGCAGAAGTGTTAATGTCTGGCGGAGAAATCAAACAAGAAACTCGTCGTTTCGATGAGAAAACAGGTAAAACGATTTTAATGCGTGTTAAAGAGGGTACGGATGATTATCGTTACTTCCCAGAACCTGACTTAGTGGATCTTCATATCGATGATGAATGGCTAGAACGCGTTAAAGCTTCTATTCCTGAGCTTCCAGATGCTCGTAAAAAACGCTATGTTGAAGAACTAGGCTTAACAAATTATGATGCAAGTGTACTTGTTGTGAACAAAGAAATCTCAGATTTCTTCGATGAAATGATCGCACAAGGCGCTGACTCTAAACTATCTGCAAACTGGTTAATGGGTGACGTATCTGCTTACTTAAACGCAGAACAAAAAGAACTTGGGGATACACCATTAACACCTGCGAACTTAGCTGGTATGGTGAAATTAATTGCGGATGGTACAATTTCATCTAAAATTGCGAAAAAAGTATTCACTGAACTTGTGAAAAATGGTGGGGACGCAAACGAAATCGTGAAAGCAAATGGTTTAGTTCAAATCTCTGATCCTGCTGTTCTTCTTGGTTTAGTAACAGAAGTATTAGACGCAAATCCACAATCGATTGAAGACTTCAAAAACGGGAAAGACCGTGCGATTGGCTTCTTAGTTGGTCAAATCATGAAAGCTTCAAAAGGACAAGCAAATCCACCAATGGTAAACAAAATCTTACTTGAAGAGATTAATAAAAGATAAGATCTTGCCAAAATGGTGCAATCTCTTAATATAAACAATGAAAGCCCCTGTAAGTCGAATTTTCATTTGGCCTATAGGGGCTTTTTTAGAGAGAAAACATTAAAATTGTATTTCTCATAAATACAATGCAAAATGGAATTATAAAGAAAGGGGATGTATATGATGAAAACTGAACAACAATATTTTGAAGAATCAAAGACAATGGCAGAATATATGAACCAAATGTCGACAAACTTAAAAGAGCCAAGCTTTAAGGTGTATGAAAACTTTAATGTGAATCCTGAAGATAACGTATTTCAATTACTAAAAGAAAAAAAACCTCATATTTTAGCAATAACTGAAGACTGGTGTGGGGATGCTATGTTAAATAACCCCGTAATCCGCAAAATTGCGGAAGAAGCGGATATAGAAATTCGTTGTGCATTACGTGATGCCGACACGGATTTAATTGATCGCTATCTAACAAATGGAGGTAGAGCGATTCCAATTTACCTAATCTTAAGTGAACAAGGTGAAGTCCTTGGAAAATGGGGACCACGTGCACCAGAATTACAACAACTTGTAATGGAGAAACGCTCAGAACTTCCATCAAAAGACGACCCTTCGTTTGAAGAAAAACAAAAAGAGATGTATACTAACTTGCAGGAGAATTATGTAAAAGATCCACAATATGCAAATTGGGTTTACGAAGATATGAAGACGGTTATTACGAAAGTGTTATCATAATTATTTTAGGTAGAAGTTCTCTTCAATTTCAATCGTATTTTTGTGATTGAAGAGAACGTTTTAAGCCTAATTGTAATTTTACATAATATAAGGTATAGGATGGAAAAAATATGAAAAGAGCAAGAATCATTTATAATCCTACGTCGGGTAGAGAGCTTTTTCGAAAAAACTTACCTGAAGTGTTAGAGAAATTAGAGAAGGCTGGTTATGAAACGTCTTGTCATGCGACAACTTGTGAAGGGGATGCAAAACAAGCAGCTGCTCATGCTGTTGAACGTGGTTTTGATATTATTGTTGCAGCTGGCGGTGATGGTACATTAAATGAAGTTGTAGCTGGAATGAGTCCATATGAGAAGAGGCCAAAGTTAGGCGTCGTACCTATGGGAACAACAAATGATTTTGCACGTGCAATCCGAGTTCCTAGAAAAATCGACGAAGCTATCGATATTATCGTAAAGGGTGATACAATCCCGGTAGACGTTGGGTTAATAAATGATGACCGTTACTTTATCAATATTGCTGCTGGTGGTCGTATTACGGAATTAACATACGAAGTACCGAGTAAAATGAAAACCCTCTTCGGTCAACTAGCATATTACTTGAAGGGAATTGAGATGATTCCTTCAATTAAAGCGACAACGATGCGAATTGAATACGATGATGAGGTTTTTGAAGGGGAAGCAATGATGTTCTTATGTGGACTAACCAATTCTGTAGGCGGATTTGAAAAAATCGCACCGGATGCAAGCATAAATGATGGACTCTTCACGATGATGATTCTGAAAAAATGTAATATTGCAGACTTTATTAGAATTGCTTCTCTAGCTACGCGTGGAGAACATTTAAACGATCCAAATTTAGTTTACAAAAAGGCTAGTGTTGTCAAAGTAACATCAACCATTGATGAAGAAAACATCCACATCAACCTTGATGGAGAGTACGGTGGCGATGCACCTGTAACCTTCACTAACCTAAAAAGACATATCGAAGTCTTCGTCCCAATCGAAGATATTCGCGAATTAGACCGAGTTGAATAACTGATGCAAGGTAACCCATATGGCAGTTAGGAGTGGCTAGATAACTGTTGTATGGGAGTTTTTTTGTGTTCTGGGGAAGATATATAGATTTTTTTGGAATTTTGTATGGGGGGATAGATTTTATCATTGTTACGATTGATTGTGGGATGATAAGATATCAGGTTACTGCTTAGGGAGAAGAGAGAGGTTCTATAGGACGTTTCAAGACCGTGTTAGTGTTGAATGGTCGAATAGAGGATTCTCTATGAAACTAAAGCAAATTGCTGTCCATTTGTCTTAAACAGTAACTACTTATGTATCATTTTCGTTATTACCGTTTATCATTATGATATAGTTTTATACCTTTCAGAAATTTTCGGCGCAGAAAAACAACTCTAATAAGTTGGTATTGTGCGTTGCTCAAGTATCTAAATTAGAAAATAAACCGAAATAAGTTATAGAATTTTGCGCCTGCCGCTTTGCTTTCGGCGCAGAAAATAAAACAAACTCAAGTTACTGTTGAGTAGTGTTTGAGGGATTTTTGGAATAGATAAATACAGGGAACTAGGATTTTGCGCCTGCCGCAAGCTTTCGGCGCAGAAAATAAAGCAAACTCAAGTTACTGTTGAGTTTGCTTTATTTTTGCTACAATAGAGTGACTGAAATGGAGGACGGAAGATGGTAGCACCAGTTAAGAAAAATGATCGTAGAACAGTTTATATAGAAGATCTGACACATGACGGAAACGGTGTGGCAAAGATTGATGGATATCCTTTGTTTATTCAAGGGGGATTGCCAGATGAAACGGTTGAAGTGCATATATTAAAAACATTAAAGAACTATGGTTTTGCAAAAATTATAGATATCATCAAAGAATCGCCTGACAGAGTGAAGGCACCTTGTATTTATTTTGGAAAGTGTGGGGGTTGCCAGTTACAGCATTTGTCATATGAAGGACAACTGAAGTGGAAGGAAAACATGGTGCGCAATGTAATGAAGCGTATTGGGAAAATCGATGCGCCGATCTTACCTGTAAAAGGAATGCAAGATCCATGGAATTACAGAAATAAGTCTCAAATTCCTTTCTCAATGACAGAGACGGGTCCTATCGCCGGGTTTTATAAATCAAAATCCCACGAAATCGTTGATATGGAACGCTGTCTAATTCAGGTGAGTGAGGCAGATGCTATGATGGCTAGCCTTAAAAAGGAACTTATGGAAATTGGGTTGCAGCCTTATAACGAAGAGTCTCATCAGGGGATGCTACGTCATGTGGTAGTTCGTAAAGGAAGAGCGACTGGAGAAATCATGGTGGTTCTCGTTACTAACAAGCACAAGTTTCCTCAAAAGGAAGAGGCTATTGCTTTAATCCAAGAGCTTATTCCAAACGTGACGTCCATTGTTCAAAATATCAACATTGAGAAAACGAATGTAATTCTTGGGAACGAAACAGTGACCCTATGGGGAAAAGACTTTATTGAGGATACTATTGGTGATGTGCGCTTTGAAATTTCGGCTCGCTCATTCTATCAAGTAAACCCAGTACAAACAGAAGTACTGTATAAACAAGCACTAGATTACGCACAGTTAACTGGCAACGAACGAGTGATTGATGCCTACTGTGGTATTGGAACAATTTCTTTATTCCTGGCTCAAAAAGCGAAATCTGTAATGGGTGTTGAAATCGTAGAGCAAGCCATTGAAGATGCGAAAAGGAATTCGGAAATAAATGGGTTCACAAACACTTACTTTGAAGCAGGTCCCGCTGAAGAAGTGATCCCACGCTGGTATGCGGACGGTAAGGAAGCTGACGTATTAGTAGTCGATCCACCACGTAAAGGATGCGATGAAGCATTACTATCCACAATCATTGAACAAAAAGTAAAACGCGTAGTATATGTTTCGTGTAACCCTGCTACTTTGGCTAGAGACCTACGTATTTTAGAAGACGGCGGTTACAAAACAAAGGAAATTCAACCTGTGGACATGTTTCCTCAAACGACACATTGTGAAGCGGTCGCTTGGTTAGAGTTATCTTAAATAGAGGATGATCAAGTCCTAAATTAGCTAATATTTTATAGACTGAGTTGTTTAAACGGATCAAACGTTTTTTTAACTCAGTTTTTTTCATTTTATTTAAAACGGTTGGTCAAATTGAATTATTTGTTCGTTACAGTGAATAATAAGAAAAAGCTTAATACCTAAATATAAATAACTACTAAATTTGAATGATGGAATGCAATTAAATATCCTCTGTTATAATTGAACCTAAGCGAGTGAATTGAAATTGTAAAGAGAATAAAGTTTATATTTTACATTACATCAAAATATAATGTCAACAAAAATTTGTATTCCCCTCAAAAAAATGCTATAATAGGGTTACAATTGTTAAACGTATTCTGAATTCCGATGTATTTTTGCAGAAAGAATGAAGAATACGTTTTTTTATTATCATTTCATCATCAAATAAATTCAAACAATTGTGTGGGCTTTAAAAGAAGTTAGTTGAATAAATGATCCGCTTACTACTAAATAGTAACCGAACTTTATTCTACAAGGAGGACTAGATGAATGAATCTAATTAATAAGAAAGTTACACACAAGCGTTTTGGTATGGGAAGTATCGTTAAACAAAATGACTCTAGTATTGAGATACATTTCGCATCGGAAAACAAAAAATTTGTATTCCCGGATGTTTTTAGAAGTCACTTAAAACTACATGATACAAGTGATGCTAATTCACTTGAAAAAATTATACAACAAATAGAGAAAGAGCGAAGAGAGGAAGAATGGAAGAAGGAAGAACAAATAAAACTACAACGTAAAAATCATGAACTTCGCCTGGAACACGAAAAACTTATGAAAAATCATAGGCTGCATCCAGAATCACAAATGGTTTTTTGGTGTGACGTAGAAGAAGAAACTAGTACATTTTCAGAGTGGAAGGTTTTCTCTGGAGCAATCAAAAGTGGGAATAACAAAGGGAAGCCATCTAAACCTATTCGCTTGCACCAAAATAGTGCTGTCCTGTTAACATCATTAGATTCAAGCAAGTTAGAAAAAAACAGACGTATCTTAGGTGTCTATATGGTGAGTGAAGGTTTTATAGGTAAGATGTGTGAAGACGGATCGATTCCTGCTCATTCAAAATTCAGACTTCAACTGACAGAACAGGAATCGGATCAGATGCTCTTCTGGGGATATTATGCAAATGAAAAATTGCCTAAAAAAATGACGTGGAATACAGGTAAACACCGTTATTTTGAAAATTTATTGATGGCACAAATTTTGCTCGATATTGTTTCTTTGAAAAAGGACCCTGAAGAACGAGAGTTAGCACAACAATTTTTAAAACATTTTTGTAAAATGAATCAGATAACAGAGTTACCAAAGCCTAATGGCGCGTTACTTCGTATTTAACTCAATATTAAAAACAAGGAGAACGAGTTTCCAATAGTGAAATTCGTTCTCTTTTTTTAAACACTTATAATATGGTCCACCATTACTCCTTTTCATTCTATATATAGAATAAGGTAATTTCCGTGAGGGATGAAAAGTAAAAGATTCATTAGACTTTTGTTTTTAATATGTTTGTAAAGTAATTGTAATATTTATAGACTATTATTATCTTGTATACGGAAACATAAATACAAACAAAAATATTATTTACATATAGAGGTTTTATGAAAATGAAGAACATAACGCGAAAAATAGCATCTGTTGCTTTAGGAACAACAATTATACTTTCATCGGTTACAGGTGCTTCAGCAGCAACATATACAGTCAAAAGTGGAGACACATTATCAGGAATTGCTAAAAAATATAACACAACCTATTCTGCAATCATGAAGTCTAATGGGTTAAGCTCAACAGTCATTCGTATTGGTCAAAACCTACAAATCGGTGGTACAGCGACTACTAGTACTACGACAGCTAGCAAAAGTACTACAAGCACAACCAGTACAAGTACATATACAGTAAAAAGTGGTGATACGCTTTCAGGTATTGCTAAAAAATATGGTACTACATATACAGCAATTATGAAGGCTAATGGGTTAAGTTCAACATCAATTCGTGTAGGTCAGAAACTACAAATTGGTGGTGCAGCGACTACTAGTACTACGACAACTAGTAAAAGCACTGCAAGTACGAGTACAAGTACAAATACATATACAGTAAAAAGTGGTGATACGCTTTCAGGTATTGCTAAAAAGTATGGTACTACATATACAGCAATTATGCAGTTAAATAATTTGAAAACAACTATTCTTAAAGTTGGACAAAAATTAACAATCACTGGTAAAGCTACTTCAACAACAGCTTCAAATACATCCACTGTAGTCACTAAAGTAGTGAGTGGAACAACAGTTGTAAACACGGCTGAAAAATATATTGGAAGACCCTATGTATTTGGTGGCGCTTCTCCAACAGGTTTTGATTGCTCAGGCTTTGTCTATTATGTATTCAAAAATGCAGGAGCTTCAATTAGTCGAACATCAGCAGCGGGTTATTATAGTTTAGCGAAAAAAGTAAGTTCACCACAGGTGGGAGATTTAGTATTCTTTAGTAATACTTATAAAGCAGGTATTTCACACGTAGGTATTTATATTGGTAGTGGTAAAATGGTAAGCGCGAGCGGCACAAAAGTAAACATTGATACGTTCCAATCTGGTTACTGGAAATCACATTTCACAGGTTACGGACGTATTTAGTCATAAAAAGTGTATTGATCCCCTTTAGTAGGGGCAATACACTTTTTATTTTAAATAAATACAGTAAATATTAAGTTACATTTAAATTCTTTTTATTGATTTAACATTTTTTTCACCCAGTCTGGCGTTAGATCAGGTAGCGCATCTCCATTCAGTCGTGCATTTTCATAAGCTGAAATTAGTTCTCTGCGAGCTTTTTCGTATTCATATTTCTTTTCAGCCTTTTCTAGTACAACTTCAATTCTGTTTTTTGGAACAACTGTAACCCCATCTGCATCACCAATTACAAGATCTCCAGGATTTACTAAAAGCCCACCACAGTGAACGGGAGAATTAATTTCTCCAGCATTCTGTTTGATAGGTCCTCTTTGCATAAAACCTTTTGAAAATACAGGAAATCCCAACTTGATACATTCTTCCCGATCTCTAATAAAACCATCAATAACAATTCCATTCAATCCGACTGCTTTTGCTGTTGAAATCATTAAATCCCCTATATATGCGTGATCTTTATGGCCAGCACCAGCTATTACCATCACATAACCAGGGTTTGCTGTATAAAGAGCCAGATGAATTGGGAGGTTATCGCCATTAGATGTATCAACTGTACAAGCAGTTCCAACAGTCACCATAGAAGAAGATACTGGGAGAATTTCCGCTTCCATTGCACCTTCATTAGGAATACCTAACTCCAACATACCGTCACATAATAAAGCTGAACCGAGCCTTTTCGCTCTTTCAATTACATTAGCTGGTAAAAGTTCTGGATACTCATTTATAGTTGAGTTAATCATCTTAATCCTCCTAGGAATAATATTGTGTTTCATTATAAAAAAGGAATTTTATTACTTTACATGAAGTGTATCATTGTCCTAATAAATGTCAATATTGCAAAAAAATATTAATACCAAATCTAATATGGAAGAAGTGTTTCTTAAGTATCTACTTGTATAAAATTTCCATAAAGGAATTAAAAATAAACTAAATACAATCAACATAAAAAATGAGAATAAAAATAAAATGAAAGGCCAATATAACCAGTAAATCAATTGAAAAAATAAGGAGGAAGCGATGAGAAATATTTTGCGAATAATAGTTTCAATCATACTAGCGCTTAGTATCTGTATAAGTGGAACAATGAGTACTGATGCACAGATACAATATGTACCTAATGCAGGTGTTTTTATTAACGGTAAAATTGTGAATGGGATTAATCCAATTATAGAAAATGGTGTGTACTACTTGCCCTTTGTTGATTTTGCTAAAATATTAAAGTATAATCACATAAAATTTGAAGAAGCGACAAAGACATACGAGATTACTGATGGTTCTACTATTATTCGAGTGACAATGGGAGGAACAAGGGCTAAGAAGGGAAATGAATATGTTAATATCGAGCCTCCAAGATGGATTAATGAAACAGCTTATGTCTCGTTACATGCTGGAGGAGCTATATTTAACTCGTATATTACGTACAAGAAGGAAAATGGTTCTATCCAAATCCAAAACCCTGCTACAAAATATGAAGTGCATAAAGGGGATACACTATACAACATCGCAAGTCTGCATCATCTTAGTGTTGAGGAGTTAAAAAATGCAAATAGTATTACTACAAATATACTTCATGATGGGCAAGTATTAAACATACCAACTCCAGATGCCTCCAAGTCTAAAGGAGAAATGGAGCCGGTTAAAGAGCGTGAGCCAGTTAAAAACAACAGTAATGAGACTATCGAGCAACAAGTAGCAAAAATTCTTGATTATGCCAAGAAACACATTGGCGCAAAATATAAATACGGGGAGACCTTAGCAGAGGCACCGAGTTTATTTGATTGTTCATCATACACCCAATTTGTCTTTGGAAACCATGGTGTTGAGCTACCGAGAGTATCCAGAGATCAAGCGAGTAAAGGAATCTCTATTGCAACTGCAAATCTTAAAGCGGGAGATTTAATGTTCTTCACAATGAATGACACATATACCGATGGAAGAGTAGCTCATGTCGGGATTTATATGGGGGATGGACATATGATTCATGCGTCTACATCAAAAGGTGTTATGATTACAACAAATGTATTGAATAATCCCTATTGGGTGAAAAACTATCTATTTTCAAAACGAGTTATCCAATAAAACAATTTGTACAATAATAATGTGCTTTGACTCAAATTTATTACATTGAGTCAGAGCATTTTTGATATATAAATGTAAATATCAAAGTTTATATGCAATTAGAAACTTAGGAAAAAGGTGCAAAGGAGAGTTTATAAGTAGCAATCTTAGAAATTTTTAGTAGATTGTATTTATATTGTAGTAAGCCAAAAAGTGGTATTCTTATGTTAAACAAATACCACTAAAAGGAGTGTTAATTATGAGCGAAGAAATTATTAAGCGTAATAACGTACATATTAGTGGAAAAGGGAAAAAAGTAATTATTTTTGCTCCCGGGTTTGGATGTGATCAAACCGTATGGAAGGATGTATCACCCGCCTTTGAAGAAGAATATAAAGTTGTTTTATTCGATTATATTGGTATAGGAAAGTCAGATCTTTCGGCATTTGAGCCTAATAAATATAGTAAACTATCAGGTTATGTACAAGATGTACTGGATATTTGTGCTGCCTTAAATTTAAGGGAAGCCATATTTGTCGGACATTCTGTCAGTTGTATGGTGGGGGTATTGGCATCCATACAGAAACCGGAGTATTTTTCACATCTAATAATGATAGCTCCGTCACCATGTTATTTAAATGATCCCCCTGAATATTATGGTGGTTTCGATAGAGAAGACTTAGAAAGTCTATTAGAATTAATGGAGAAAAACTACATTGGGTGGGCTAGTGCCTTCACTTATAAACTTTTAAATAATAATGTAGCACAAGCTGATGTATCAAAAGAATTAGAAGACCGTTTTTGTTCTACTGATCCATTTATTATTAATACTTTTGCAAAGGCGTGTTTCTTTACGGATAGTCGCTCTGAAATCGCAAAGGTTTCCTTGCCTTCACTTATTTTACAATGCTCGGAAGATATAATTGCACCTAAAGATGTAGGTGAGTACTTATACCGCAATATGCCAAATAGTAAACTCACATATATGAATGCAATTGGTCACTGTCCTCATATGAGCGAACCGGAGGAAACAATTCAATCGATAAAATACTATTTAACTAATCTATCAGCATCAATGATTGGGGAGGGTGTAGGTGAAGTTTAGATGGAGGAATTAATCGAAAATGCACCATGTGGATTTTTAACCTTATCCAAGGATGGTATAATTCAATCCATTAATCAGACATTGCTTAAGATGTTACACTGTCCATCACCTGATCTATTAATCGGGCAACATTTTAATGTTACGCTTGCAAAATCAGCTAAAATATTTGTTCAATTTTATTTTTTTCCGTTAATTACAGCAAAGCATCAAGTAGATGAAATGTATGTTTCATTGGTTGGGAAACACGGAGAAGAAATTCCTGTACTACTGAATGCGTCACTTCAAGAAAATAGTGAGATTGTCTGTGTCATCGTTCCAATGCGTAGCCGAAATGCTTTTGAAGATGAGCTTATTAAAGCCAAAAAGATGGCTGAACGTGCTTATCGTGAAAAAGAAAAAACGTTTATGGAATTAGAAGTTGCACTTCAAACATTAGAGGTTAAGCAACAGGAACTACTAGAGGTTAATAAGGAAAATGCTAAATTTAAGCTAGACACTGAACGTGAACTACAGTTGGCTAAAAAAATTCAAGAAACTGCATTAACGAAAGACATCATAAACGAGAATATTCAAATTCTATCTTATTATCATGCATCGAAATCTTTATCTGGTGATATTTATGGTTTTTATCAAATCTCACCAGATAAATATGGAATTATCTTATTAGATGTTATGGGGCATGGGATATCTTCGGCATTAATCACAATGTCCCTTCAGTCTTTGTTTCAAAAATTAATCTCACATGGGGTAACTGCAGATAAAGTGATGCAAGAGTTGGACCATTATTTGCATGAATTATTTCAAAATAATCAAGAAGCTTGGCATTATTGTACGGCCATTCATTTTAATATTGATACATCTACAAAGATGATTGAATATGTTAATGCAGGACACCCTCCTGCCATATTACAAGACTTTAATGGACAACAGCAGGAATTATCAGCAACAAATCCGCCTTTAGGAGCTTTTGAAAACATCACATATAATTCAAAATCTATTAATTATTCACCTCATACAAGAATTCTCTTATATACGGATGGTGTCTCAGAGGCATTTGAGTTGAATACTTTAAACAGTATATTAAAAGAATCAGCTCACTATACAATAGATTATACAAAAAAGACTATATTAAAAGCGCTAAAAAATAGGAAAAATACATTTGAGAAATACAACAAAGATGATCAATGTTTTATTCTTGTGGAGTTGTAGGTAGCCGGTATTGTGGGTAATCCTAATTCTAACTCTAGTTTTAATTTTGTTCGATATAATAATAGGGGTAAAAGGGACTGCTAAATTTAAACAAAGGGGTAACGCACATGGAAAAGAGTATTATTGGCAAAAAGGAGTTATTAGTCGAGCAATCGAATGAATTGCTAGTAACTTTGAAAGAGCGTTTTGAGAACAATACAGAACGGCATGTAGGAATTGAGTGGGAAGATGTACAAAAAAAGTTAGCATTAAACACAAAAAAACTATGGTCCCTCTACGAGATGGAAAAAACAGGTGGGGAACCAGATGTAGTTGCATACGACGAACAGAACGATGAATTCATCTTTTATGATTGTTCTCCTGAAAGTCCTACTGGTCGCAGAAGTTTATGTTATGACCGTGAAGCTCTAGAAGCAAGAAAGAAAAATAAACCAGAAAACAGTGCGATGGATTTGGCAACTGAAATGGGCATCGAAATTCTGTCTGAAGAACAATACCGAGCATTACAGAAATTGGGTAATTTTGATAAGAAAACGTCGAGTTGGGTACAAACACCTTCTTCTATTAGAAAACTAGGTGGGGCAATTTTCTGTGATTTCCGCTATGGACAAGTATTTATGTATCACAATGGAGCTGATTCCTATTATGCTGCTAGGGGATTCCGTGGCTCATTAAGGGTCTAGTTTTGTACAGATTACTAAGAAATAGGGAACAACAAGAGGCTGGGCCATAAGTGAAAAACTCAAAGAAATACCCAAAACGTAATATTAAAAAAATGATACTTTGATTGGAATGGAGGGTCGACTCCTGCGGGAACAGCACGCCGCCTGAGACGTTCGTGTCAGGCCGTGCCCGCGGAAAGCGTACCCGGAATGGAAATCAATTTTCATTAGAACATAAAAATAGCATTTTTCCTAGTGAGGAAAAATGCTATTTTGGCTTTTGTCCCAGCCTCTTACATGTATTTTTAATCTAAAATTGTAACATTTAATTGTTTTACACCAAAGTTAATCGCTTCTTGTTGTGTTGGAACAAAGACATCTATTTTATTGCCTTTAATACCACCGCCAGTATCTCCAGCAACGGCTTCACCGTAACCTTCTACATAAACTTTACTACCTAGTGGAATAACAGTTGGGTCAACTGAGATGACTTTTGCATCTGGGTTCTCCTTAAGGTTAATACCTGTTGAAGTAATCCCTGTACAACCTTCACATGAGGCAGTATAGGCTGTAGCTTGTACAGTAAGTACCTTAGAATCTGAACTACTACTTGAAGTTGAAGTAGTTGTCTCAGGTGAATTTTCCTTAACAGTTTCATTGTCTGTCGAGTTAGTTGTTGCTTCAGATGAACTTTCACTCGCCTGAGAGCTTTCGTTATTTACTTTTGGTGCAGGTGTAGGAGCTGTAGTTGGTGCCGTTGTTTCTGGTGCACTAGTCTTAGCAGCTTCATTATTTGAAGCAGGTGCAGCTACTTCAGGTGTGTTTTCTTTAGTTACATTGGTATTTTCTTTAGGTGCAGCTACTTCAGATGTGCTTTTATTTGTCACTGTACCACTAGTTGTTACGCTAGCTTCTTTAGAAGCAACCTTCTGCTCTGAAGGTTTAGCACTTATAGTGTTATCACCCATAACAGTTTGATTACCTTTTGCCCCTTCATAGACTAATAGATTTAATCCAGGATGAATAAGGTCTGAGTTTAATTGATTCCATTCTTTAATTTGCGAAACTGTTACATCATTGTTTAAGGCGATGTCCCATAATGTGTCACCAAGATTAACTGTATATTGTTTTTCCTTTGTAATTGTTAATAAGTCACCAGGGTGAATAAGATCCGTTGAAAGATGATTCACTGTTTCAATCGCTTCAACCGATGTATTATTTGCACGAGCTAAATCCCAAAGTGTATCTCCTTTTTGAACTGTTATGGTCGATGCATGAGCAGTCGCACCTACTGTTAGCATTGCTGCTACAGGTACTATTGTTATTATTTTTTTAAACATTCACATATCCTCCAAATTCTTGTTGCTTAACTTGAGATAATCGTAACATAGATTTTTTCGAGAAAAAGAACAAGGAGGTGTTAATTTGTTTACGTCTATGGCAATTATATTTCATTCTTATTTCTCGTATTAAACGTAGGAAAGAGGACTTATTACTTCTGTATTAACAGCATCTACCTTTAGAATGAATGAATTCCTCCATTCTACTCTAGAATTGTTTGCAGATAAGTTCTATTATAAAAAGTGATATGAAAAGAGGGGAATGGAGGCCTAATATAATAGGAAGGAATTTTATTTACTGGTTTTGAAAACCCTTTTTTATTTAGTATATGTTAAAGGTCTTACATACTAAATTGAAACTTTTCAAATGTATATACGTTATAATAATATATGTTATGTCATGTAAAATGAAGTTGTGTTAAAATGGTTTTTAATGGTAATTTTGTTTAACTGAAAGTATGAAAGGGGATATAGTGATATCGCTATTTCTAAGATATTCTGTAAACTTTTTTACGAAAAAATTAAAGATAACTAGTAAACAGACTTGGTGAATGGACTTGACATAAGTTAGATTAAGATGTAATGTATAAAAGCTCTAGAAAATTCCTAGAAAAAATTTTGATAGCATTATAGTTTACCAAAATAATCTTCTGTTGTAAAACTTAATTATTTTTCTTTTAGAATCATAGTTAAGTGGTTATAATATTCTAATCTGATAGATTACAGGAAGGTGGAAAAATGGAAGGTTTAATTAATAAAAAAGAAAACTTTATAAATAAGTTTACTGGTTTCTATTCAATAGCAGTAATTCTGCTTTGGTTTAAAACATATATTACGCAAGTAACTCAGTTTAATTTAGGGGTAGAAGGACCTCTTCAACAATTACTATTATTTATTAATCCATTAGGATCAGCGATGCTATTTCTTGGGGTCGCTTTCATGTTTAGAGGAAAAGGACGATATATATCATTATTAATTATATACACACTCATGTCGATTCTTTTATATTCGAATGCAGTGTACTATCGATTCTTTAGCGACTTTATTACATTACCAACAGTTACACAAACTCAGAACTTTGGAGATTTAGGTGGTAGTGTCGTTTCCTTATTAAAACCTTATGATATATTATTCTTTGTCGATTTATTCCTATTGATTTTCCTAAGCCTATCTAAAAAGGTGCAAAAGGATAATAGTAGAGTGGGTTATAGAAGAGCCGTTGCAGTACTTACATTTATTATCGGACTATCTGCTGTTAATTTAGAACTTGCTAATATTGATCGTCCTCAATTATTAACTCGTGGGTTTGATAGAAGTTATATTGTGAAGTACTTAGGTATGTATAACTATACAATCTATGATGCTGCTGAAACAGTAAAGGCATCTTCACAAAGGGTTTTAGCAGATAACGACGATATGACAGAAGTTATTAACTATACAAAATCAAATTATGCAGAACCAAATCCTGATTATTTTGGTATTGCAAAAGGCAAAAATGTTATCTATATACATTTAGAATCAATGCAAAACTTTTTAATTAACTATAAATTAAACGGTGAAGAAGTAACTCCATTCTTAAATTCACTCGCTGGAGATTCAAGTTCTTTATACTTTGATAACTTCTTCCATCAAACAGCACAAGGTAAAACATCCGATGCTGAATTTATGTTAGAAAACTCTTTATTCGGTTTACCACAAGGGTCTGCTTATATTACAAAAGGTGAGAATACGTATCAAGCAGCTCCAGCTATCTTAAGTGATAATGGGTATACATCTGCTGTATTCCACGGTAATAACGGAACTTTCTGGAACCGTAATAAAATCTATAAAGCATTTGGTTATGATCATTTCTTTGATGCAAACTATTATGATACTAGTAATGAATTAGATATGGCAGAATATGGTTTATTAGACAAACCTTTCTTTGAACAATCGGCAAGTCTTTTAGAAACATTACCTCAACCGTTTTATACAAAATTTATTACGGTTGGACACCATTATCCTTATAAAATCAATCAAGATTTAACAACGATTGGTAAAGGAGATACTGGTGACGCAAGTGTAGACGATTATTTCCAAACAGCTCGTTATGCTGATGAAGCTATTGAGCAGTTCTTCAACAAGTTAAAAGAATCAGGGTTGTATGAAAATAGTGTATTTGTTCTTTATGGTGACCATTATGGTATTTCAGAAAATCATAATAAAGCAATGTCAAAATTGATGGATAAAGAAATTACGCCTTTTGATAGTGCAAATTTACAACGTGTACCATTGATTATCCACATTCCAGGAGTCGAAGGTAAAACGATCCACACTTATGGTGGACAAGTTGACCTGCTTCCAACATTGTTACATTTACTTGGAGTAGATACACATAATAATGTACAATTCGGTACAGATTTATTATCAGAAGAGCATAATGAAGTAGTACCATTTAGAAATGGTGATTTTGTAAGTCCTACTATCTATTCAATTAATGACCGATATTATGATGCAACAACGGGTTTACAATTAGATGATAGTCAACTAGATTTAGCAAAAGAATATAAAAAAGAAGTAGATTACAAATTACAATTATCAGATAGCGTAGTAAATGGAGATTTATTAAGATTTTATACACCTGTAGGATTTACTAAAGTTAATCCATCTGATTACAATTACAACAAAGATTTAAAAGAAGCTACTGATACAGATAATTAAAAAAGAGGTAAGTTATAACATCTAACTGTTATAACTTACCTTTTTTGTTTATCAAGATTCCTCTAGGATACGTTCCGCTATAAAATATTTCCGTATATTGAAGATCACTTAAACCAAACTATTATTAAAAGTAATAGGAGGATTGAATTGAAATGCAAAATTATGGACAACCGAAACCTGATAATCGTCAAAATAATGTTGAGCGGTTACATGACATGATTGAAAATACAGATAATAAGCTACATGAAGCTGAAATTAGTATGGAATTTGCGACACCAGAAGAACGCAAAATGATTGAAGAAAAAAATGAGCATCGAAGACAATCTATTGAGGCCATGAAGGAAGAAATGAAAGATGAAATGGCGGCACGAAAAAATCGAGAAATATAAGAATGTAATTCAGTAATAGCATAATTGGATACTATGATGAGATTTTATGAGGGCATTTAGATAATAATAGCTTGCTGGTAAGATCTTTAATATCAATTCTTTATATAAGATAAAGTCTACTACCAATGTCTTTTATAACGCTTGATGAGGCCTATAAAGATATTGTGTGAGGGGAATTAAGCAAACAAGCCGTAAAGTCATTTTGAGTTGACTCTACGGCTTGTTTTTGAGCTATATAATACGTATTCTTCCTTTGAGTATTAAAGCGAATCAATAAATCGTTTGATTCGTTTAACTGCTTCTTGTAGTTGTTCTAGTGAAGAAGCGTAGGAGCAACGAATATGACCTTCGCCACTTTCTCCAAAAACATCACCTGGAACTACTGCAACACCTTCTGTCATCAAGAGCTTTTCTGCAAACTCTTGTGAAGTTAAACCTGTTGATTGAATTGAAGGGAAGGCATAGAAAGCACCACCAGGGTTATGACATTCTAGTCCCATTTCATTAAAGGATTGGACGATGAAATTTCTACGACGTCGATAGCTTTTAACCATTTCTTCTACATCTGATCGACCATTTCGAAGCGCCTCAATGGCAGCGTATTGTGACATTGTAGAAGCACACATTAACCCATATTGATGAACTTTTAGCATAGCATGGGATATCTCTGTAGGAGCACATACAAACCCTAAACGCCATCCTGTCATGGCAAATCCTTTTGAAAATCCGGAAACTAAAATTGTTCTTTCGTGCATACCACTAATAGCTGCCATACTTGTATATTCTTCGTCATATGAAAGTTCAGCGTAAATTTCATCAGCGATTACTAATAAATCGTATTTTTGAGCTATCGTAGCAAGCCCTTCTAATTCACTTTTACTTAACATTGTTCCAGTAGGGTTATTTGGTGAACAAATCATAATTGCCTTTGTTTTTTCTGTAATTACCGCTTCAATTTGGTCAGGTAAAATTTTAAAATCATTTTCTTTTAATGCTTGTACTTGAATAGCAACTCCGCCTGCTAGTTCTACCATTGGTATGTAGGAAACAAAGCATGGTTCTACTACAATAACTTCATCACCAGGATCTAAAATCGTTCTAAATGCTATATCAATTGCAGAGCTTGCACCTACTGTGACAATGATTTCATCAGCAGGGGAATAGGTTACTTTAAATTGAGTTTGCATATAGTTTGCGATTTCTTCTCGTAATTCTAATAACCCAGCATTTGGAGTGTAAGAAGTGTAACCTTGTTCTAAAGAAGTAATAGCTGCTTCTCGAATGTGCCAAGGTGTTACAAAGTCAGGTTCACCAACTCCTAAAGAGATTACGCCTTCCATTCCTGCTGCTAAATCAAAAAAGCGGCGAATTCCTGATGGTTTTAAATCATGTACCATTTTCGATACATACGTACGTTTTGTTGATTCCATTACGGTGACACCACAATTCTTTTATCTTTGTTATCTGGTTCAAAAATGATTCCGTCATGTTTATATTTCTTTAAAATGAAATGTGTTGTTGTAGAAATAACAGAATCAAGAGTAGAAAGCTTTTGAGAGACAAAGTTTGCTACTTCGTTCATAGATTTACCTTCCACAATAATCGATAAATCATATGTGCCAGACATTAAGTAAACAGAATTTACTTCATCGAATCGGTAAATTCTTTCTGCAATATCGTCAAAGCCAACACCACGTTTTGGAGTTACCTTAACATCGATCATTGCACGAACGCCAGGGTGTTCTTCTACCTTCGTCCAATCCACGATTGAAATATATCTAACAATAATCTTATTATCCACAAGTTTTTTAATGGATTCCTGTGTTTCTTCAACGCTTAAGCCAATCATTTTCGCTAAATCTTCAGTTGCAATTCGAGCATCTTTTTCTAGAATTTCTACAATTTCTAGTTCTTTTTCATTTAGTCTCATGAATAGACCTCCATATGTATTAAATATTTTTTATTATAGCAAAGTTCCGACGATAGTATAGTATGTAAGCTGAATTTGATATACATTATTCATTTGTGAAAGAAAGCGAGAACATTTGTGAATGAATTGTAACATCAGCTTAAAACTGACATTAGTATGTTTATTAAGCGTAGATTAATTAATAGTATTTATTGGATGGAAATAGGTTGATGTGATAAATTAAGGAATACATGAGTTTTTAACAGGTTGAGTTTAAAAGGAGAAGTCACATGACAAATAATGATTTACTAATTCGATTACGATATGCATTAGATATTAAAAATACAGATATGGTTGAAATCTTCAAATTGGGTGGAATGGAGTTATCAAAGGAAGATGTTTTAAAAATCCTGACTAAGCCGCAATTTGATGAAGAGGGCGAAATCGACTTATCGAACCCTAATTTTATTCTTTGCGATATGGAAACACTTGAGGCATTTTTAAACGGTTTTATTACATTTAAGCGCGGTAAACAAGAGCAAAAGACTAATCAAGTCAAAGCACAACAACCAACAGGTAAAAAAGACACGGCCAATAACTTATTTATTAAACGGGTAAAAGTAGCATTAAGCTTAACTACTGAAGACATGATTGATATTTTTTATGATGCGGGTTTAAATGTATCAAAAGGAGAAATCGGAGCAATTTTACGAAAAGCAGATCACCGAAATTATAAAGAGTGTGGAGATAACTTTACACGTAATTTTATAAAAGGACTAACAATGCGATATCGTGATCAACAATAAAAATAAAAAAGGAGCCTTCTCAATGAGAAAGGCTCTTTTTGTGTAGCTTAACCTTGTTTGCGTTTGTTTGCAATATCTGCAGTAGCAGTAAATAATACGTCAGAAGATGAGTTAAGGGCAGTTTCACAAGAATCTTGTAAAACACCGATAATGAACCCAACCCCTACAACTTGCATTGCGATATCATTTGGTATACCGAATAAACTACAAGCCAGTGGGATAAGTAATAATGAACCACCTGCAACACCTGAAGCACCAGCAGCAGATACAGCTGATAAAACCATTAAAATAATAGCTGTCCAAATGTCTACCTCAACACCCATTGTGTGGGCAGTTGCTAGTGTTAATACTGAGATTGTAACAGCAGCACCAGCCATATTAATAGTTGCTCCAAGTGGAATTGAAACAGAATACGTATCTTTGTCTAATCCTAGTTTTTCACATAGTGTCATATTAACTGGAATATTGGCAGCTGAACTACGAGTGAAGAAGGCTGTTATTCCACTTTCTCTTAAAGTTCTAAGGACTAATGGATATGGATTTTGACGCGTATAGATAAATGTAATTAAAGGATTTATGACTAAAGCGACAAAGAACATACAGCCGAGTAATAATACTAATAGTTGTCCATATTCTACTAGTGAAGATAAACCGTTTGTCGAAATAGTATCAAAGACAAGACCCATAATACCGAATGGCGCTAATTCAATAACCCATTTCACGACATTAGTGATTGCTTCGGAAAAATTAGAAATCATTGTTTTTGTACTATCAGCTGACTTTTTCAATGCAAATCCAATAATAATTGCCCAAGCTAGAATACCTAGGTAGTTTGCATTTAATATTGCGTCAACAGGATTATCGACAATGTTAAAAAGTAAAGACTCAATTACTTGTGAAATTCCTTCAGGAGGTGCCACATCTTCAGCACTTGATGTTAAAGTTAATGAAACTGGGAATAGGAAACTAGCAACAACCCCAACAACTCCAGCTAAGAATGTACCAATTGCGTACAGACCAAGAATAGATTTCATATTTGTTTTTTTACCACTTTTGTGGCTTGATATAGCGTTCATAACTAAGAATAATACAAGAATAGGTGCTACAGCTTTTAATGCTCCCACAAATAGCGAACCTAAAATTGAAACCCAACTTGTTGCTTCAGGTATTGTAAGAGCTAGTATAATACCAACAATAATACCTAGTAGAATTCGTTTGACTAAACTGATTTGTTGCCACTTATGTACGATGTTTTTCATGACGCCCCTCCAAAGATGTTAAAAGATAAGTAGAGTGTACAAATGTATTGTCCAAGAGGACATTGTTTGAACAAAGTGTAACATGGATAGACAAAATAGTGAACATGTAATTATTTCAAAATAGTGCATAATTACAATAATTATTATAATATTGTGTATTTTCTATAAAATAAAAGCTATTAATAGTATAAAAAATCATAAATTCGATCTATATCGCAGAAAAAAACATTTCTCGGGAAATATCTCGACAATTCTCCGCAAGAACAATGAAAAAAACGCAGAATGGGGATACATTCTGCGTTTTTAATTTAAAGAGTTTTAGAATGCCCAATCGCCGTTACGGAAAATTGGAACGATTGTGCCATCTGCTTTAATACCATCAATGTCCATATTTGCAGAACCAATCATGAAATCAACGTGTACTGTAGATGTATTCATACCATTTGCACGAAGCTCTTCAGGGTTCATCTTTGTACCACCTTGAATGGTAGTAGGATAAGCTGAACCAATTGCTAAGTGGTTGGATGCATTTTCATCAAATAAAGTATTAAAGAACGTAATACCGGATTGTGATATTGGAGATGGATCCGGAACTAGTGCCACTTCACCTAAGCCAGTACCACCTTCGTTATCAAAGACTAGTTTTTTAATTGCTTCATCGCCTTTTTCAGCTGAAATGTCGACAATTTTCCCATCTTTGAAATGAACCTCAATTCCTTCAATTAACGTACCAGCATAGCTAATTGGTTTTGTGCTTCGAACAACACCATCCATACGGCGAGTATCAGGAGCTGTAAATACTTCTTCTGTTGGCATGTTAGCAATAAATTCTTCGCCTTTTGGATTATAGCTTTCAGCACATGCCCAAATATGATTTTTTGGTAAACCTAACGTCAAATCTGTACCAGGAGCTGTATAGTGTAATGCATCGAATTGGATTTCATTTAATTTGTTTGCTTTTTCATTTAATGTTTTTTTATGTTCATCCCATGCAGCAATTGGATCTTCTTCATATACACGGCATGCTTTGAATATTTGATCCCATAATGCATCCACTTGTTCTTCTTGTGTAGTTAAATTAGGGAATACTTTTGCAGCCCATCCTGCTCCTGCAGCTGCAGCTACAGTCCATTTTAAATCATCATTTTGTGTTGCTTTTCGTTGTACATGGAAAGCTTTACCTGCGATGTTTTGGTAAGCAGCTACTTTTGAAGGATCGGCTTCATTGAGTAAGCCTGGATCACTTGAAACAATGGATAATCTACTCACATGATGATTTAATATATGATCCTCTGATTCATCAATTTCATATTGAGGGATATCTGTTAATACTTCAGTTGTTTGGTTTAAGTAATGTAACTTTGTGATTTCATCATCTGACCATTTGATAATGACTTTTTCAGCACCTAGTGCATAAGCTTCTTTTGTTACTAAGCGTGCAAGTGGAGCTTGGTCAACAGTTATCGTTATTTTTATCCAATCACCAGGTTGTACATTTATACCTTTCGCAACTAATAGTTTTGCGTATTTTTGTAAATTTTCATCAAAGTTGGCTAACATATTATATTCCTCCAGTATATTTCTCTCATCTCAATATTATCATAATTGAATGAAAACTTAATAATTATAGAATTCATTTTTATAAAAAATGAAGCAACAGTTTGTGAAAGCTTACTTTGTAAATCGATTTGCGTAACTGCTAGCAACAAAAGAATCGGGTTTGATTTTAGGTTTCAAGCCCATGGTATCTATGCGAGACATCATTTCTTTAACAAAGATTCTTGTTTTATTGCGATTTCCTGAACCGATATCAATATGTCCTTCTATTGTAAGGCTTGCCCCTCTATAAATATTTGGAAGTACAATGTCGATTAAAGTTTCTTTTTTATCGATCGTAAATAAAGATACAACTTCCTCTGTCAAAGTTGTTTCATAGGAAATTCTTTCGTAAAGGTTGGTCATTTTCCTTGGAATGATAACTCTGCGGAAACATGCCCAAACGCCTTTTCTTTCTTGCTGTATCACAATACCTGTAATAAATTTTGTTTCCTGACTATAGACTTGTGAGTCAGTTCCAAACA
Source organism: Ureibacillus sp. (assembly GCA_035555915.1). Classification (GTDB taxonomy): domain Bacteria; phylum Bacillota; class Bacilli; order Bacillales_A; family Planococcaceae; genus Ureibacillus. The sequence continues at coordinate 53,964 of DATMGC010000021.1, forward strand.
TTAACTTAAAGTTACCGGTGGGATCCTTTTCCATGAATTGTTTAATATTCTGAAAAACCCTTTCAAAGTTCATATTTTTTTGACTTAAATTTTGAAAGGTAATATTAACTTCAACTGTATCATCTTTTATCATTCTTCCTACCTTTCTCTTCATAGTCGATTAATACAGTTTATTCAGCAATATGTAAAAATAAGATAAATTTTATTGAATCTAAGAGAATTTGAATTTTCCTCTTTGAAAATAACTTTTTAGCATTAATTTGAAAATGAATGATCTTGTCAAGAATAGAGAGGAAACATGACCAACAACACAGAATTATAAAAATGTACACAGTATTTAAAATACTAACTTTGGAGGGCAAGATGGGAAGAGTAATTCACTTTGAAATTCATGTAGAAGACATGGAGCGTGCAAAGAAATTTTATGGTGAGGTCTTTGGATGGACATTCCAAGATTGGAGTGACTACGCAGGGATGCCTTACTTTGGAGTAGTAACGGGTGAGGAAAATGAACAAGGGATTAATGGAGCCTTAATAAAACGACAAGGTGCTGCTCCAGGAGATAACCAAAGTGTGAATGGTTTTGTTTGTACAATGGGTGTCGATGATTATGATACGTCAGAAAAGAATATTCTAGAGCAGGGTGGAACTGTTGCCTTACCGAAGTATGCTTTACCAGGGATGGCGTGGCAAGGATATTACCATGATACAGAGGGCAATATCATTGGTATTCACCAACCTGATGAAAATGCAAAATAGAATTAAATTTTAAAGGATTGTAAGTTAATAAAACTAAAAGGCATTATCTTTATGAGAAAATGCCTTTTAGCTATTATATATAATAAAAAAATTCTTACATTCTTCTATAGATATTGTAAAATCGTATTTTTTACTTCATTAAGTGAAGAAGTGCCACCCAAATCACCAGTTTTCACTCCAGAAGCCAAGCATTTTTCGATGGCATTAAGCATGCGTATACCTGCTTCTTGATGTCCTAAGAAATCAAGCATCATTTTACCAGTCCAAATTTGACCGATTGGGTTAGCAATACCTTTTCCTGCAATATCAGGTGCAGAACCATGAACCGGTTCGAACATTGAAGGATATTCACGTTCAATATTTAGATTAGCAGCAGGAGCAATACCGATACTTCCCATAATTGCACCCCCTAAATCTGTCAGGATATCCCCAAATAAATTTGAAGCGACGATTATATCAAAGGCATGTGGCTTCATTACAAAAAATGCAGCGAGGGCATCAATATGATTTACAGATGTATCAATTTCAGGATACTCTTCTTTAATTTCATTAAACACTTCATCCCAAAATGGCATAGAGTATGTAAGTCCATTTGATTTCGTTGCACTAGTAACATGCTTGTGAGATTTTTGGGCTAATTCAAAAGCGTAACGCATTGCTCGTTCTGTTCCTTTGCGTGTGAAGATTGCATTCTGAATGGCAATTTCATCAATTCCGCTATGCATACGACCGCCGCTATCAGAATACTCACCTTCAGAATTTTCGCGGACTACGGTAATATCAAAGTTTTGTGGATTTTTTAAAGGTGATTCAAGTCCAGCTAATAATTTTGCTGGTCGAACGTTGATGGATTGTTCTAATCCTCTTCGAATCTTAATCAATAACCCCCAAAGTGAGATATGGTCTGGGACAAGCTCAGGCATACCCACTGCACCTAAGAAAATTTGATCATATTTCTTTAATGTCTCAAGGCCGTCTTCAGGCATCATTTCACCGTGTTCTAAGTAGTAGTCACATCCCCATGGAAAGTAAGTCCATTCAAATTGAAAGCCACCATCAAGTTTTGCAACTTCATCTAAAACCTCAATCGCTGCTGGAACTACTTCTTTACCGATACCATCCCCTGCGATAACTGCAATTTTGTATGTTTTCATAAAGTACACCCCTTCACCTAACTTTTTCTCCTAAAATATAGCATAAATGAGAGGGTGATTATAGTAGGGGATAGTTGTATGGGGGAATAGAAAGTAGGAAGCAACACGTAAAATGTAGGGACATGTTGCTTCGAAATTTCTATTGTAATTCTTTGACATCACGCTTTTTATTTGTTGCGGAATCTGTTAATTGGGGTTCTACATGATTCTTTGCGATGTCTGCATTCATTCGTAATGTAGCTGCGTCTAAATTATTATTTAAAGCTGCTTCCTCATTAAGCTTTTCTTCTTTTCTCATTTTCTTTATCCCTCCAACTTAAGTTTGTTTTATGGTACCCAAAAATTTTTTTAGAATGTACTTTATCTAATTCAATAACCAAATAGAATGTTTAGTTTTTATATTGTTTTCTTACAATAAGGATAACTAAGAAGGAGTGATACGAATGGCAATATGTCCTTTATGCAACTCACTAAAAGTATTGGAAATTGATTGTCCGAATTGTAGTACACGCTTAGAGGATTCAGGAAAGGTATCAGATTATTTAGATCCATATGGTCATTACAATGATGAAGAAACAGTTAAAATGGGAGACGGTTATCCGAATACAGCAAAAGATCAAATTTGTCCGCATCTCATGGTGTGCAGTAAATGTGGTCATGATGAGGTGAGGTTTATACAAGAAGAATAGGATCACACGGTTCTATTAGGAATAGGGCCGAGTTGATTTCAGGCTATAGATTCTAAGATTGTCCTACACAAAGGGATAAAATATTAACTCGTTCTAAATGAAGAGATATGTTTTCTAAATAAGTTTGATTCACTAGATTAAAAGTAATAAAATAATAGAATATAGAAAATTCATATAATTTTGTACAGGATGGGGTGATACATATGAAAGTATTAGTTATTGGTAATGAGGAGAGGTATAAAAAATATATGCCTGATATGGCTATTACAAAAGAGGCCGAAGTTCTATATTTTCCTATTGGTACGAGTGAGAAGGAGATCAGTGAAATAGGGAATGATGCCGAAATTCTATTAGTTGATGCCATTGCTCCAGTTAGTCAAGATTTGATTGAAAATCTACCAAACTTACTTCTAATCCATTCTGAAGGTGTTGCCTTTAATGCAATTGATATTCAAGCAGCCAAAGAACGAGGGATTTATGTTTGTAACAATAAAGGTGTCAATGCGGGTGCAGTAGCTGAGCAGACCATTTTACTGATGTTAGGGGTATTAAGAAATATCGTATCAGGTGATCAAAATGTCCGTGAAGGTTATCAAATACAAACGAAAGAAAAAGCGATGGTGGAGGGGATTGTAGAGCTAGCTGACTGTAAAATTGGGTTAATAGGTTTTGGGGATATAGCTAAAGCGACAGCGAACCGTCTTCACCCTTTTGAATGTGAACTATACTATTTCAATCGAACAAGACTTCCGAAAGAGATAGAAGATAAATATCATGTTACATATTTAGAACTAGAGGAACTTGCTACAACCTGCGATATTATTAGTATTCATGTACCTGTTACAGAGGAAACAACAGGAATTATTAATCGAGAGTTCTTAAAGAAAATGAAAAAGACAGCTTACTTAATAAATACAGCTCGGGGTGAGCTAGTTGATAATCTTGCTATGAGAGAGGCAATTATTAACGGTGAGATTGCAGGTGCAGCTTTTGATACAGTTTATCCAGAACCTACAACAAAGGACAACCCTTTAGTGAATCTACCATTAGAAGTTGCAGATAGAGTATTATTTTCCCCACATATTGGCGGTATTACTTCAAGCACATTCTTTAGAGCACATAGAAATATTTGGACGAATGTAGAAGCCGTATTGAACGACCAAAGACCAAACTTTGTTGTGAACGGTGTTTTGAAGATTAGAAGAGGATAATCTCTATAGAACATAATCCTCCTTCATTAAAGGGGAAAATGCAAAATAATAACTATCGAAAAGAGGAAATATCATGTATAAGTTTGCAAAACGTATGGGGGAAGTATCATCAAGTGCAGTTCGTGAAATTTTTAAAGCGATGGCAGATCCAGAAATGATTTCATTTGGTGGGGGAAGTCCAGCAAACGAATCTTTCCCTATACCAGAAATTAAAGAAATTACGGACGAAATATTATCTAAAAAAGGACCTCAAATACTACAATATGGTATCACTGAAGGATGGGCCCCCTTAAAAGAAGCTTATTTAAAACACATCGCACATCCAAAAGGGATTAAAGGGGCACCTGAAAATGTAATTATTACAACTGGAGCATCTCAGGGAATCCATTTATTAGCAGACGCATTTCTTGATCCAGGGGACGTCGTTTTAGTAGAATCTCCAACTTTCTTAGGAGTATTTTCTACATTTAATAAGTATTTTGTAAAATGTATACCGGTTGCAATGGATGAACATGGGTTAATAATGGAAGATTTAGAAGCAAAAATAAAAGAACATAATCCAAAAATGCTTTACACAATTCCAACCTTCCAAAATCCTACGGGGCGTACATTGCCATTAGACCGACGTCAAAAGGTTGCGGAATTGGCATCTCAATATAATATGATTGTGTTAGAAGATGACCCATACTGTGATTTGAGATATAAAGGGGAAGCATTACCAGCCATTAAAACATTTGATGAAACGGGTCATGTAGTATTGTTAAATAGTTTTGCGAAAATCATCTCTCCAGGTTTACGAGTTGGTACAGTTTTAGCAGAAGTTGATATTATTAAAACACTAACTGTAGCAAAACAAGGGGCAGATACTCATACAGCAAATTTAACTCAGGCGATATGTGCAGAATTCCTTGAACGAGGATTATTGCCTGATCACTTGAAAAAAATCAACGCTATGTACGCTGAAAAGTTAGATGCTATGATTTCAAGTATTGAAAAGTACTTCCCTAAAGGAACGAAATATACGACGCCTGAAGGAGGTCTCTTTATTTGGGTTGAGCTTCCAGGCAATCCCGATGTTCTTGCTCTGTTTGAACAAGCTACATCAGAAATTAAAGTTGCTTTTGTTCCAGGAATTCACTTCTGTAAAAATCCGGATGATGGTATCCATCACCTTCGTTTAAACTTTTCATCTAGTACGCCTGAGAAGATAGAAGAAGGCATCAAAAAACTTGGAGAGCTTTTTACCCGAGACTTAGAAGAGAAGTAATACTCAGAAGAAAAATCTAACCAAATTATATTACCAGGAAGAGAAAATTTTTTGTTTTTCTCTTCCTGGTTTTTTGTTTTTATCAAACATCAATTAATAAAAAAGTAAAAACAGGACCGTAAAAGTCCTGCTCAAATGATTTTTATATATTTACTTCTTCTATTGTATTTAATACCGCTTGTAAGTTAGATAATTCTTCGTCGTTTAATGGAATCATAGGTAAACGTACGCCACCTACTGGAATACCATTTGAATTTAGTGCAGCTTTAACTGAAGTTGGGTTTGGTGTTGCAAATAAAATTTTCATGATTGGTAACAGTCTTCGGTGATCTTTTGCTGCTTCAGCGATGTTACCAGTTTGGAATTTACGAATCATAGCTTGCATTTCATTTCCGATAATGTGCGAAGCAACAGATATAACCCCAGCTCCACCAATTGATAAAATTGGTAATGTTAAGCCATCATCACCACTATATAAAGAAAAATCTTCTGGTGTTTTTTCAATAATTTCCGCCATTGCATCTAAGTTACCGCTTGCTTCTTTAATCGCTACAATGTTATGAATAGCTGATAGACGAATAACAGTTTCAGCTAATAAATTAACAACACTTCGTCCTGGTATGTTATATAGAATTATTGGTAAATTTGTACTTTCTGCAATTGCTTTAAAATGTTGATACATTCCTTCTTGAGAAGGTTTGTTGTAATACGGTGTAACAAGCATGATACCATCTACACCAGCATTTTCTGCATGTTTTGTAAGTTCAATGGAAGCTCTTGTGTTATAAGAACCTGTACCTGCGATAACAGGAACTCTTCCATCAACTATTTTTACAGTAAATTTGAATAAATCGATTTTTTCTTGTTCGCTTAAAGTAGGAGATTCACCTGTCGTCCCTGAAACAACAAGTCCATCTGTTCCGTTTGCAATTAAATAATTTATTAAATTCTCAGTAGCATTCCAATCGATTTCACCAGACGCATCAAATGGCGTCACCATAGCAGTTAAAATTTTTCCGAAATTCATAACTTCTCCACATCCTTTTATTTTTTTGAAAAAAAGAAAGCTCATTCTTTCTTTTCTCCATTCGAGCAACTAAAGATCCTCACTAGGGATTGACCTTTAGCTTTCTTAGAAAATAGAGGGAGAAGGGCGTGTAAGAAAAGTAAACGCAAAAAAGCAACAACGAGGGCTCGTTGTTGCGAAGAAATAAAGTTCATTTCCTTGCGTAAGATAGCCCTCCATATAGAAACCTATATGACAGTTCTGCATTTGTTCAACAACAGAACCAGCTTAAGTGATTATGAGATTCTCATAAGCTTCGGCAAATTCCCCTTTCCACAATCGTCGTAGGATCTCATAATCCTCTTATTGTGTACTAATGGTTTTTGCTCCTCTATCCTTACTTCAAAAGTTCTTGAAATAAGTGGTTATTAAATTATTTAAATAATACCTCTTTCTAAAAATAAACGCAATACCTTTTACGTAAGTTTTTAGAATTTTTAGTAGATAATAAAAAGGCTGAAAACAAAATTGAATAAAATTAAGGCTAAACGCTGCATGTCCATTTTTAGTAGTATATGTTTTGTTGTTTGATAAAAATACACTAGAATAAAATGTTAGCAATTAATTGATGAAATACTGTAGTTATAAGTTGCAAAAATTGCAAAATATACAAGGGAAAAAGATACTTTGTAGGAATGTAAAGTAATGTATTAAATACACCTCTTTGACCATTCTAATCTCACAAGGAGGTGAGAGAAATGGCTTCTGAAAGAAGTTCTAATAAATTGGTCTTCCCAGGTGCTCAAGCTGCAGTAGACCAAATGAAATATGAAATTGCACGTGAGTTTGGAGTAAATCTTGGACCGGAAGATGCATCTCGTGCCAATGGTTCAGTTGGTGGAGAAATTACTAAACGCCTTGTTCAAATGGCTGAAGCACAGTTAAAAGGTCGTTCTGGTCAATAATAAATAAATAATGATAAGTGACAAAAGGCTGATACAAAAACTAATTTTGTGTTAGCCTTTAGTTTTTGCATTGTTATTTGAGAATATCAAAACTATACAAGTTATTTCATATTCATCCACTTCTACTTATAACAAACCTCTAAACACAAAAACATCTTAAAAACTACTAGTTTTCTATATTTTACAAGTAGTAAACGTTCCATCATTTTGTAATCCCTAATAATGGTATTATATAAACTTTTTTCAAAAACATATAAAAATTCCTATATTTATATTTTGTTTTTTGGTAAAATTCAATTAATTCACAAATCTATTAAATTAGGAGATGAGTTTTGATGTGGAAAAAAGTTTCTGCCTCTGCTTTAGCACTTTCAATTGCAGTCACAGGATTTACGAATGTTAATGAAGCGGATGCAGCAAAAGTTGATCAAGTAACAAGAGGAGAATATGTAAAAGCTGTTATTGATTCTATGGGCATCGAATTAGGGTCAGGAAAAACAGTAAAATTTAATGATGTACCAGCATCACTTAAACCTTATGTTGAGAAAGCAATTGAATTGAAACTCATCGATGGGAAAACGGCGAAACGATTCGCACCAAATGCAAAAGTTACTCGTGAAGAGGCTGTAGTTGGGCTTGCAAACGTAATACAAGATGGTAAATCTTACTCCGAAGATATATTGAAAAATTATAAAGATATTAATTCTGCAAATAAAGAAAATCTCGATGAAATAGCGAAAGCAATTTCGTTAGGCTTTTTAAGCGGATATACAGATAAAACATTAAAACTTAAAAATGTGCTCTCAACAAATCATCTAGATTTAATACTTAAAAAATTCTTAAAAGAATATAAAACAACAATCTCTTTACAAATTTTAGGGACATCTGATATTCATACAAATATTATGAACTATGATTATTACAAGGATACTGAATCAAATAGTTTGGGTCTTGTTAAAGTTGCTTCATTAATTAATCAAGCGCGTAAAGAAAATAGCAACACGCTATTATTTGACAATGGTGATGCAATCCAAGGTACTCCTCTAGGTTCATATAAACAAGCTATAGATGTACTTGAAGAAGGTGAAGAGCATCCTTCTGTAGCAGCTATGGAGTATCTAGATTATGATGCTGCAACATTTGGAAACCATGAGTTTAACTATGGTTTGGATTATTTGGAAGAAGTGAAAGATGACGCTGATTTCCCATACGTGAATGCAAATATTCGAAATGCTACAACAGGCAACTATATGTACACACCATACGTACTCATTGAAAAAGACGTAGTAGACTCAAAAGGTAATAAAACTACGATTAAAGTTGGTGTAACAGGAATTGTGCCACCACAAATTTTAAATTGGGACAAATCGAATTTAGAAGGAAAAGTTACAGTAGATGATTCCGTACAATCTGTTGAAAAAGTAATTCCACAAATGCAAAAAGAAGGGGCAGATGTAATTGTTGTCCTCTCACACTCTGGTATTGGTGATGCAACATATACTGTAGGTGAAGAGGATGTTTCTTATCTTTTAACTAAGGTAAAAGGTGTAGATGCAGTTATTTCTGGACATGCACATGGGGTATTCCCTGGAGCAGTGGATGCATCATTGACTAATGTTGACTTGGAGAAAGGTACAATGAATGGCGTACCAATTATTATGCCAGGTAAGTATGGTAGTCATTTAGGTGTTATTGATTTAACTCTTGAGAAAAAAGGAGAAGAGTGGGATGTAGTCGAGGGTACAGGTAAAGTACGCGAAATTGCAAAAGACTCTTCAGATGTTGATAAAGGACTTACTGAAGTAGTAAAAGAAGCGCATGAAGGAACAATTAAATATGTCCGTCAAGCTGTTGGAAAAACAAGCGCGGATATTCATAGTTATTTCTCACAAGTATTAGATGACCCATCAATTCAAATCGTAACAGATGCTCAAGCAATTTACGTAAAAGAGAAGATTAAAGGAACAGAATTTGAAAACTTACCAGTACTTTCTGCAGGTGCACCATTTAAAGCAGGTACACGTAGTGATCCAGAGTACTACACATATGTGCCAGCTGGTGAGTTAGCAATTAAAAATGTAGCAGATCTTTACTTGTATGATAATACACTAGCAATTATAAAAGTTACTGGTGCAGATGTGAAAGAATGGTTAGAAATGTCAGCAGGTCAATTTAACCAAATCGATCCTAATAGTAGTAAAGAACAACAATTGATCAATACAGAATACCGTTCATATAACTATGATGTTATTGATGGTGTTACTTATGAAATCGATGTTACACAACCAGCTAAATATGATGCTAGTGGTAACTTAGTAAATGCAGGTGCAGAGCGTATTGTAAACTTGCAATTTAACGGAAAGCCGATTGATCCAAAACAAGAATTTATCGTTGCTACAAACAATTACCGCGCAAATGGTACTTTCCCTGGAGTTCGTGATAAATCTTATGTATATATTTATCCAGATGAAAACCGTCAAGCAATTATTGATTATATTACTGCTAACGATATAATTGATCCATCTGCTGATAATAACTGGAAATTTGCTAATTTCCCTACAAATGCAAATGTTGTCTTTGAAACATCGAAAAATGCAAATACTTTAATTCCTAATGGTAGCAATATTCAATACCTTGGCGAAGGAACTGACGGATTTGGAAAATATTCAATAAAATAATTTTATTTCAATGCTCCACATAAGGAAAATCTTGTGTGGAGTTTTCTTATGAAAAAATTATCGTTTTCCTCTTTTTAACTCCTCGATTTCTTTCATTAAATATTGAATTTGATTTTCTAAAGCACCAATACGATTATCGCTATCTGACGATAAATTCTCCTCTTCTTCTTCAAGGAGAATATCCTGTTGAAATTTCTGAAGAGCAAGAAGGGAGGCAGCGGTAGACATAACTCCGCCAATCGTTTGAATTACACTACCAAGTGCACTAAGCTTTGCAATAAATTCCTCTTCACTTTTAGAATTAGAAGAAGAATTATTCATCATTTGATTTCGATTTGGATTTCTATTCTGCAAGCCACACCATCCCCCTTTTCTAAGCTTCAATTTATAGTATGAAAAATAAGTTAAAGGGTATATGACATTCGAGTAATCAAGAGTGAATTAATTATTGCATACCAATATTCGTGATTTAATTCTATAAAATAAAAAGAAGTATAGCCTAAGTCAAAAGTCGACTTTGTCTACACTTCTTTTTAGCTCCTAATTTGTTGTAGAATCATTCCAGAAAAGCCCATTTATTTATGTAAAATAAATGAAATGGCAGTAGTACAACAAAATTTAACACTGTAGAAAAGAGCTTTAAAAATAAATGAAATGCTTCTAATTAAATATAATCGAACAGGTTTATAAATAGTTGCAATTACAATTAATAATAAAAGATAGAAATATATCGAAGTGATATTAGGTTGAATGGATACAGAATCTAGTAAAGCAACTACTATACTAAAACAAAATATCCCTAGAAGAATCATCTGTGTAATTTGATTTTCCTTCTTTTTCGTTTGAAGTTTACTCATAATTTCATTCCTTTAAAGAATTAGTAACAATTTAATTTTTAACTTAAAGTCTTGAAAATATACTTGTAAAAAATGGATAGAGTAAAGATTTGTTTGTTTGCCGATAAATTACTTAGAAAAAACCATACTACGAGTTGAGGTGAAATAAATGTATAAACTATTAACTCATAATGATTTAGATGGTGTAGGTTGTGGAATTTTAGCAAAATTGGCATTTGGACAAGAGGTAACAATAAGATATAATTCAGTCGCTTCTTTAAATCGTGAGATAGAATTTTTTTTAGAAAATGATGCAAAGGATACCTTTTTATTTATTACAGACCTATCACCAAATGAAGAGAATGAAAAACGGTTAAATCAATATCATCAAGAATATGGAAATATACAATTGATTGATCACCATAAATCTGCTCTACATTTGGATAAATTTGATTGGGCGTCGGTTGTAGTTGAAGATACTGCTGAAAATTTAACTTCTGCAACTTCATTGTTTTATGAGTATTTAGTGTCTATGAATTTTTTAGAGGCTACAGATGCTTTATCCGAGTTTGTTGAATTGGTGAGGCAATACGATACTTGGGAATGGGAAAAGAACGAAAATCAAAAAGCACATTCACTAAACTCCCTATTCTATCTTGTATCAATAGATGATTTTGAAGAAAGTATGATTGACCGTTTGTCATCTAGCAGTCACTTCGATTTTGATGAATTTGAAAAAAGATTACTAATCATGGAAGAAGATAAAATTGAGCGTTATATCCGGAGAAAGAAAAGAGAGATTGTTCAAGTAAAAGTAAGGGATCACTATGCAGGAGTCGTATATGCTGAATCATATCATTCCGAAGTAGGAAATGAATTAGGCAAGGAATTTGACCATTTAGACTATATTGTAATTTTGAATATGGGTGGTAAAAAAGTATCGTACAGAACAATTCACGATAAAGTTGATGTATCACAAATAGCTGGTCATTATGGTGGTGGTGGGCATCAAAAGGCATCTGGTAGTTCATTAACAAATGAGGCATATAGAAATTTTGTAGTGGATACATTTCAGCTTGATTCTATACAGGAAGATGCCAAAAGAAATCGTTATAACCTAAAAAAGTCTACCTTTGGGTCACTTTATAAGAATCGTAAAGAGGACACTTTTTTCATATATCCTAAGAAAGATTTATGGATTATAGAAAAAAACAAAAAAGTTATCGGTCAAAGTTTTTCCACTTTTGAAGAAGGAGAAAGATTCTTAAAACGCAAATTTGAAGCATCGCTTGTAAGAGATGACTTATTCGTAAATTATTTAATTCAAGAAATAAAAAAAAGTAAATAAAAGCAACTGTGGTAGTAATAAGGAGGAATATTCCTCCTTTTTTAGGTCTTTTTGTTCATAAAGTTAGAAGAAAGCATACTCATTTGAAGTGTAATTGGTTAATGTTGGATGTGACTTTCGTATTAATTTTGAGTTATTATTAGAATAGCATAATAAAATTTTGAGTGAGGAAGCTATGAATCAAGATATTGAAAACTTAAAGGATAAAAAGGAACAACTATTTCAACTTTTCAATAGACAGAAAGATAATATAATTGTTGTGGATAAAAAGGGGACAATTACATATGCAAATAGAAATGCTGCAATATTGTTTAACGTGAACGTTACTGACATAATCAATTCCCCTATATCAAAGTTAATTAATAATTACCCCCCTAAAAATAATAATTTATATTCAGCTGTAAAAGAAAGTGGAGGTATGTTTTGGGTCGATATCCAAACACAACCCCTCACTATTGATTCGGAGCATCTTGAAGTACTAATTATAACTGAAGAAACAGATTCTAGAGTCTCAAACGAAAAAAATGAGATAGATGTTAAAAAAATCGAATTTCTTGATACTTTGAAAAATCTTCGTAATGGAATTTTTACAATGAGTAAAAGCGAAGACGGAAAATTTATTTATACGATGGCGATAGGAAAGTTACTTGAAGAACTAGGTCTATATGATGAGGCTTTGAGAAATTACTCCCCTTTTGAAGTATTTCCAGAAGAAATCGCTACTATTAAACAAGTCCATTATGATAGAGCATTTCAAGGTGAGAGTGCACACTATGAAATTGATTTGAACGGAAGACGAGTTTTTGTAGAAGTGATTCCCATTAAAAATGGAAATGAAGTTACTCAAATCGTTGGGACAGTACTTGATATTTCTGAACTAAGGTCTACTCAAAAAGAACTCCAGATAAATATTGAACAGTACGAACTACTTTTAAATTCAAGTCAGGATTACTTTGTCATATTTGATGAAAAAGCACAAGTAATCAATATGAATCCGAAAACAGTAGATTTATTTGGATTTTCAAATGGAGAAATTCCATATGGGAAATTTAAAGATAAATTATTTGGAAGTTATAATGATTTAACTAAAGGCTATTTTGAAGAAGCATTAAAAGGCAATCTCCAAAACTTTGAATTAGATATCCTAAATAAAGATAAGAAAAAAATGTTTCTTAATATAACCTTAATCCCAGTTATTATTGACAATAACATACATGGTGTTTATTTAATTGCAAAAGATATTACTGAACAAAAAAAGATACAGGATATGAATGCCTATTTAGCACACCACGATCACCTTACGAAATTACCAAATAGAAGATGGATGGCCCAAAAAATAAAACAGGTGTTACAAGAAGTAAAAGATGCAAAGAATGGCATGTTTGCTGTTTTCTTAATTGATTTAGACCGATTTAAATCGATTAATGATACACTTGGTCACCAAATGGGAGATCTTTTACTTGAGGGAATCGGTAAAAGAATATTAGGTATGATTGATAATAATAGACTCTTCGCTTCACGCATGGGGGGAGATGAGTTTATGATTTTATGTTCAGGAGTTACATGCGAAGAAGAAGTAATTACAATCGCTGAGAAATTTCTAGACCAATTAACAAACCCATTTTATATTGAAGATTTCGAATTACTCATTACGGCTAGTATTGGGATATGTTTGTACCCTACAAGCGGAATGGATGAAATTGATTTAATGAAGAAAGCGGATATTGCTCTATACAAAGCAAAAGATTTGGGACGGAATATCTATCAAGTCTATGAACACTCAATGAGTAATAGAAGCTATCAATCTTTTATCCTTGAAAGAGACCTACGGAAGGCCATACTGAATGATGAGTTTATAGTTCATTTACAACCACGAGTAAATGCAAGAACGGGCGAAACTGTAAGTGCAGAGGCATTAATCCGGTGGAGACATCCAGAATTAGGTTTAGTATCACCTAGTGAGTTTATTCCTATTGCAGAAGAGACAGGTCTAATCATTCCAATTGGGAAATGGATGAAGAGGAAAGTTTGTGAGAAATTAGTAGAATGGAGAAAAGTCGGTATACCATTAATACCTATTAGTGTGAATATTAGCTCGCAGCGTTTCTTACAAAAAAGCTTTTCAAAAGATATTCGTCAGCTGCTTGAAGAATATGAATTAGAGGGGAAATGGCTCGAAATCGAAATAACAGAAAATTCAATTATGAAAAAAGAAGAAAATGTCCTTCAAACACTTCATGAATTGAAGGAATTAGGTGTGAAAATCTATATAGATGATTTTGGAACAGGTTATTCCTCCTTTAATTATTTAAAAACATTCAACCTAGATGGTGTTAAAATTGACCGTTCTTTCATACAAAATATCTCTTCCGAATCAGAAAATGCGAGTATTACGAAAGCCATGATTGAAATGGCACAGCATTTAAAGTTAGAGGTTATTGCAGAAGGTGTTGAAACTAAATCGGAGTTAGATTATTTACTAGATCAAAATTGTTTTCAAATTCAAGGTTTTTATTTTGGTAGACCATGTGCAACAAATGAATTTGAAAAGAAATTTTTAAATACTAAAGCTATATAATTTTCTAGTAGGTAGTAGGTCAAACAATAAAATTGAAACGTTTTCCAATATTCATGTATGATTAAAATAGATAATGGCAGAATATTGTATTTCCATAATCGAACGTAAATTATGATGGAAATAGGAGTGGGTATGGAAATGGAAATTGGACTAACTACTTTTGTGGAAACAACACTGGATGTAAAGACAGGTAAAACGATAAGTCATGCAGAACGTATTCGAGAAGTAATAGAGGAAATTGTATTAGCGGATGAAGTAGGGCTAGATGTCTATGGAGTAGGGGAGCACCATCGTAAAGACTACGCATGTTCTGCCCCAGCGGTATTGCTTGCAGCAGCTGCCTCACGTACAAAAAATATTCGATTAACGAGTGCTGTTACAGTATTATCTTCAGATGATCCGGTAAGAGTTTTCCAAGAGTTTGCAACGGTTGATGCAATATCAAATGGTCGAGCTGAAATTATGGCTGGACGTGGGTCTTTTATCGAATCATTCCCTTTATTTGGATATGATTTGAAGGACTATGATGAGCTCTATGAAGAAAAGTTAGAGTTATTGCTACATTTAACTAAAAATGAAATCATCAATTGGAAAGGAAAACACCGTGCTGACATTTCAAATCGCGGGGTGTACCCACGACCAGTACAAGATACTTTACCGGTTTGGATTGCTAGTGGTGGTACTCCTCAATCAGTTGCACGTGCAGGTTATCTCGGTTTACCGTTAGTGTTAGCAATTATTGGTGGTAGTCCATTCCAATTTGCTCCACTTGTTCAATTGTACTATAGAGCAGCAAAGGAAGCTGGTCATGATCTTTCCAAATTAACAGTCGCATCCCATTCCCATGGCTTTGTTGCAGAAACTAATGAACAAGCTGTTGAGAAGTTTTTCCCACCTACACAGTATGCTATGAATGTGCTTGGTAGAGAACGTGGATGGGGACAATATACACGTGAATCCTTTGACTATGCACGGAGCATAGAAGGAGCACTTTATACAGGTGATGTGAATACAGTTGCTGAGAAAATTATTTTACTTCGAAAAAAAGTAGGAATTACTCGTTTCATGTTACATTGCCCTGTAGGTTCAATGCCCCATGAAGATGTGATGAAATCAATTGAATTATTAGGAAAAGAAGTTGCACCTATTGTCCGTGAAGAAATTAAACGCTGGGAAGAGGCGGGTCAACCGGATTAAAATGAAAAATGCTCTAGTACAAGATGTACTGGAGCATTTTTTTAGATTAAAGCAAGATACGTCTCTAGTCTTAGATAAAATTACGGTTAAGGGTCGTTATGATAATTTCAGTTTCCAGATATCATGAGATTAAAGTAATCAATATGGAAAGGAACGTGTTGAAGTGGAGAAAAAAAAGGTTTTTATTTGGGTAGCATTAATCGCAATAATTGCTGTGATTATTTTTAATATTTTTAGGAATGGGAAAGAGAATGAGGATATGACAATCAGTCAGAATTTCTCCAATGTTGCCATTGAAAGTGAGAATGCTGATATTCATCTATTCCCAGTTGAAGGAGGTAAAGCATTCATAGAATTGGAGAATAACCATAAAAATCGATATCGATTAGATGTAAAGGTTAAAGGGAAAACATTAGAAATTGAAGTTGAACGTAGAGGATTTAAATGGTTTTCGTTTGACTTCTTCTCTAAATCTCCACAAATTTCAGTAGGGTTACCAACTAAAGAATATAATACGATTGAAGTCGAAACGGATAATGGAACTATTAATGCATCACAACTTAACGTAAAACAATTAGTGGCACAAACTGATAATGGAGAAATCAATGTAGAAGAGATGAAGAGTGAAGCAATTGTAGTTGAGTCAGACAATGGTGAGATTTTAATCGCAGATAGTTTAGGAAAAATAAATGGTCAAACCAATAATGGTGATGTAACTGTTCAAATAGAAAATCTAAACCAACCCATGGATTTGGAAACGGATAATGGCGAAATTGTAGTTCAAACAAAAGAAAAGGCAAAAAATGTCCAATTTAAAGTTGAAACAGATAACGGAGACGTAAATATCTATGGGCAATCAACTACTGACAAGGTTATTGGAAATGGTAATATTCTAATTAAACTGGCTAGTGATAATGGAGATATTACAGTGGAATAATTTTGTTTGATTGTTTTATAGGGGGTATATAGATGGATCAGCTAATAATTAGAAGACCGATGAAACAGGAGAAAGAGCAAATCCATCAATTTTTCTCTTCAGTTATAACACATACCTTTTTTAAAGAAGGTATAGCTGAGCTAAAGGCTGAACTTGCAGAAGAGATAGAAACAAAGAAAACATACTTAGATGATGACTTTGAGAGTAATGGGTTAAATAGATATTTCTTATTTGCTTACAAGGATGATCGAATTATTGGTTCTATTTCATATGGACCTCCTAACTCAATCATTGTGCAAGAATCCAAAAATCAAATGCAACATTTGCATGAAATAGGTTCCTTATTAGTTGACCCAAAATTTCAAAATCAAGGTATTGGAAATAAGTTGCTTCAAGGTATTTTTCAAGCCTTACGTGAGAAGGGAAATACGGAATTTTGTTTTGATAGTGGTTATAAAGAAGCGCAAAACATTTGGGTTAGAAAGTTTGGAGATCCTCTCATTTCGCTTGAGAATTATTGGGGGGAGAACAGCCATCATATGATTTGGAGAAAAAAATTGGCAGAAGTTTGAACAAAAAATGCCCAATCTAGAACATTGTGCTCCTAGAATGTAGACAAAGTCGAAAGTCGACTTTGTCTACACGTGTTTTTAGGCATTTTATTAAATGGAAAGATTAAATCAGACTGTCTCGAAAACGCGTTTTTTTGCCGGGTTTTTCTGCATTGAAAGCGTAGAAACAGATTTTAAGGCAAGGCAAGGAGGCAAGTGAACTATCTTTGGTTAGTTGTCTCAAGTAAGTTATTTAGATTTACTACTAAGAATATTATTTAATGACATACAGCAATGGTATATAGGAAAACTTTATACGATGACTCCTTGTATAGCGAAAAAAGTGAAGGTAAGGGTGAAAACATGAATGAAGTGATAAATGCCAACCAAAGTTATTTGCAAGCCGAAAAAAAGGCTAGTCATTATTTTCAACAGCTGTATGAGCAGTTAAATAGACAAGACTATCTTCAAAATTTACTCGATGATTTTCAAGAATGGAAAGCTAATCATATCCACCATCCCGCCTTTTTTTCATATTTCTCATCTAAACAGAAGAAACCTAGTACAAAAGAGACTTCTCATTATATTAAATGGTTGGATTATACAAATAAGTTAGAAGACTATTTGAAACGTAGTATTTCGTATATTTACCTAAGGGATTTAGGGAAAAGGTTAGACAGTGAAGAGACACAGTCAAAAATAAATCAAGTAGTGGGAGATTTGAAGGGTGCTCTTTTAGAATCAGTAAAGAATGAAAAGAAAGAGCTTATTCATTTGGATTGGGTTATTCAAAAAGCAAAAGAAGAGCAAATTCTTCAAACGGTTGATTGGCTATTGAACAAAATAAATAAGGTGTCTTCTAATATTCCAGAAGAACTTGATGGAGTGAATGCACAACGCAAACTTATTAAAATCATTGCGGGCGTGCTTATGCACACGATTGATGGGTTTAGTAGTGGGGTATCAACGGATGAACGAAAAGAGAAGCTCGATAAAGCGATTCGACTTGGTTATTGTTATGGCTTAACATATCCTTTTATCGATGATCTTCTTGATTCGAATTTCTTGTCCAAAGAAGAAAAAGAACAATACTCGAATTTAATACGTACCGCCCTTATTTCTGGAAATGTTCCATCTTTAGGACAACGATGGAAAGAAGAAACACTTCATTTCTTACGTTACATCCATGCAGAATTAAAAGAAGCGTTTGAATATATTAAATCCCAACAAACAACAAATAAGTTTTTTGAGCAGGCCTATGTATTCTTTCATTCGCAGGAGATAGATAGAAATAGGGAACTATCCAATGAAAGTTATACAAATGAGGAGATTTATATTCCCGTAATTTTAAAATCTTCCTCTTCTCGTTTGATTGCTCGTTCTGTCATTCAAGAAACAGATGATGGTTTTGAACAGAGAACATTTTTGTATGGGATTTACAACCAATTGGCTGATGACTTTGCAGATATGTTTGACGATCTCGCTATGGGAGCAGTTACGCCATATACGTATTACTTACAGCATCAAAATCATCGGAGTGATTTAATTAATCCCTTTGAAATGTATTGGACGGTCATTTCGAATTTAATTCATAACGTCTATCATTCAGACAGTCAAACAAGAGAGGTCATTCTGAATCGGGCAATCAATGGATTGAAAAGATTTAAGGAAAAACATGGGCGGAAGAAATATGAGCAAGTGATGAAGCAATTAGCTTTCGGATCCTCGCAATTTAATATGGTATTACAAAAAATGGTTGAAAAAGCGGATGATGTCGACTTCTTTGATAAGCTATTACGTGACCAAATGATTGACCATATAAAAAAACAGAGTGAGGAAAAAGAAGAATTTAAAGAAAAAGTTGAGAGTGTAAAGGAAAAAGTAAATAAAAACTTGTTAATTTCCTCTGTTCCGGAAGCAATGTTCCCCAATGACCTCGTACTTGAGGCAGCAAATTATAGCTTAATGGGGGATGGAAAACGGTTAAGACCAATTATTGCGTGGTTCGTTGGGGTAGAAATGTTTAGTCTAAAGGAAACTAATCTTATTCCATTACTTAACTCATTAGAATATATGCATACTGCATCGCTGATATTTGATGATTTACCTTCTCAAGATGATGCTTCCTATCGAAGGGGGCGACCAACTATTCATGAAATGTATAATGTTGCAATTGCAGAGTTAACAGGACTGTTCCTTACGCAAAAGGCAATTGAAAAACAAACCTATCTTGATGAATTTGATTCTAGTACGGTACTTGAGCTAATTCGTTACTCTGCACAGGTTACGGCGAATATATGTAAAGGGCAAGTGATAGATTTAGAGTCGAAAGGAAAAAAACTTCGAAAAGAAGAGCTTGAAACGATGTGTTTTTATAAAACTGCTTTAGGTTTTGAAGCAGCACTTGTTATGCCAGCCATTTTAGCGAAAGCAAATGAAAGAGAAATCGATGCATTAAAAAAGTTTTCTCGTCATGCAGGAATCGCCTTTCAAATAAAGGATGACCTATTAGATAGTGAAGGGGAATTTTCTAATTTAGGTAAACATGTGGGGAAAGATCAAGAAAATCAAACTTCTACCTTTGTTACGATTTTAGGGATTGATGGAGCAAAAAATGAATTATGGGAACAGTACTGCTTAGCGATTGAATCACTGGAATCGATTTCTAAAAACGTATCATTTTTAAAGTTGTTTTTAAGTCATGTAATTCACCGTGACCGATAACTAAAAAAATGTCCCAAAGGCTTGTCGTACTCGCTTTTGGGACATTATTTATTTTAAGAAGTTTGTTCTATTTTATTTTTAATGGAAGTTTGACTTTTTCCATAGAAATTCACAAGTAGAACACTTGAGATGGCGATAATTCCACCAATAATAGAAATGGACTTTGGAAGTTCGCTAAGCCAAATCCAAGCAACAATAATAGCAATTACTGGTTCTAAGTAAAGTATGCTTGAGATGGAGCTTGCTTTTGATTGAGACAAAGCGTAAGCCCAAGTTAAGTAAGCAATAGCTGTTGGGAATATGCCCATGTATATGGCTGTTGCTGTTACTTCTAATGAAATGGTTTGAACTGTATGAAGGAAGCCTGGTGCAAAAATTAATAACGGAATTGTACCAACCCAAGTGAAATAAGCGGTTAGCTCAATTGCGGTATACTTTTTAAACAATGGTTTTTGATAAACAAAAAAGATAGATGTTGCAATTGCAGCAAGAATCGTTAAAAATACACCAGGAGCGACTCCAAAGGCTGTATCCCCCGAACCGAAAGCGATGAGAGAAATTCCAATAAATCCAAATGCTAGTCCAATCCAACCTGCTATACTTAGTCGTTCTTTTAATATAAGAATAGCAAATATCGTTGTGAAAATCGGACCTGAACCAATCAACATACCTGATGTACCAGCACTAATCGTTAACTGTCCAAAAGTTGCACAAATATGATAGCCACTAATGCCAATTACCCCTAAAAGGGCAATTTTCCAAATATCCTGTTTGTCGGGTAAACGAAACTTCTGACTCGGGATAAGGGCAATAATAACAAAGATTATTGAAGCAACAACAAATCGAAATAAAAGTAAGTGTCCAGCAGAGAACCCACCTTGTAGACTAAAACTAATTGCTGCAAAGGTTGAACCCCAAATGAGAACAGTTAGGAGCCCTAATAATAAAGCTTTTATATGCAAAAGTGTTCACCAATCTTTCTATTAAATCAATAGAAATAATCTTCTCATGTTAATAGCTAGATTGGCAAGAATAATTTATTGGTGTTAATTGGCATGAAAAATGCCCCCTTGCACTAGCAAGAGGGAGGAATATAATTAGAAAAATTTCTTTTTACCTTGTTCGTCTTTTAAGATTTCTACTGCTTCTCTAAACCTCATCGAATGGACAACTTCTCTTTCACGTAAGAACCTTAAGCCATCATTTAAATCCGGGTCATCTGAAATATCGATTAACCATTGATACGTAGCACGAGCCTTTTCTTCTGCAGCGATATCTTCATAAAGGTCAGCAATTGGATCGCCTTTTGCTTGGATGTAGGCAGCTGTCCAAGGTACACCAGAAGCATCGTGATAAAATAGCGCTCTATCATGATTTACATAATGGTCGCCAAGTCCAGCAGCTACCAATTGTTCTGGAGTGGCATCTTTTGTAAGTTTATAAATCATAGTGGCAATCATTTCTAGATGAGAGAACTCTTCCATAGAAATATCATTCAGTAGACCAATTACCTTATCAGGAATTGTATAGCGTTGATTCATATATCGGAGGGCAGCAGCTAATTCTCCATCAGCCCCGCCATACTGTTCTGTCAAAAACTTCGCAAGCATCGGGTTACATGTACTGACTCTAACCGGATATTGCAGTTTTTTTTCATAATAAAACATTCTTTCTTTCTCCCCCCACATTCCTCATTTTGGTCAACTGAACGAGTGTTCAAATACCCACAAAGGGTTGGTTTCTTATGGTATCAGCAAGAATAGCGTCTTTAGTTTGAGTTTCTTCCGTTATGACTAGTTGCGCGGGTTAGCTCTTCGACAACTTCGGAGCAGCCTGCAAGGATAAAAAGCGTCCTTTTATCAGCTTCTCCAGTTGTTGTCAGACTTGCCATGGCCATGGGGAGTCGTCGATATTCCATGGGTAGTTCGAGAAACTTCTTCCAAAGTTCATCAATGGATGGAATTTCTTTTCAAATTCGACTTTTAACTGCATACTCATTTGGGCGACTTCATTAAATTGCTGAATTGCATCAAAGTCATGATTGTGTGTATCTAAATAGAGGTTTAATTCCACTAATACAAAGTCCAATGCCTGTATTTCTTCAAGACATTGATAATACTCAGGTGGCATTTGCTTAGACATGTGGGTTACCCCCTTTGTTTGGATCAGGATAAGGGCTAAAGAGTGCAGGCCAAAGTGTACCAGACATTAGTGCTTCTTTAGGACTGAATTGTGGTAGTCCTGGTGGCTGAAAATTCATATACAGTTGCGGAGGGGTGCTGTAGCTTTTCACACGTATTGGTTTACAGGGATCAAATGGACCAACGAATGGTTTCCAATACTTATATTGAGTAAACATATGATCCTCCTTTCAAATTTGGTAGATAAGGAATGTAATACTTATCTACTTAGGTGCAACTAAAGCTTTTGTTAGGATTTCCTAACGATAAGCCTAGTTTTCTAACAACCCAAATATATGTGATCCCAAAATAGAATATTCTCAAATTTTTATTAAATAAATTTTCTAGTATGATAAAATGCCTAACTGAAGCGGATTTAAATCACAATATGTTATAATCAAGCAAAAAGTTAAAAAACATGAGGTGTACAGTAGATGATCAAGATTACTGCGGATAGTACATGCGATCTATCTCCTCAAAAAATTGAAGAGTTAGAGATTACATTAATGCCGCTCCATGTACTTATTGATGATGAGGATTATCGCGATGGTGTTGACATTACACCAAGAGATATATTTAAGTTGGTAGGGGAACAAGGAAAAACTTGTACAACCTCTGCAGTGAATATAATTGAGTATGAAAACTTTTTTGCAGAAAATTCTTTAAAGTATGATGCAGTTATACATATTTGTTTAGGATCAGATTTCTCTTCATGCTTCCAAAATGCAAGAATTGCAAGTGAAAATTTTAACAATGTATATGTAGTTAATTCGAATAATTTATCTACAGGAAGTGGACATGTTGTTTACGAAGCTGCCTTAATGGCCAAAGAAGGGCTGAAAGCTGAAGAAATTACGAAACGTCTTGAAGCACTAATACCTAAAGTAGATGCAAGCTTTGTTATCGATAAAATGGATTATTTGCGTAAGGGTGGACGTTGTTCCGGAGTAGAGGCATTTGGTGCAACATTATTAAAAATAAAACCTTCTATAGAAGTAATCGACGGTAATATGAAAATCGGGAAAAAATATAGAGGTAACTTCGATCGCTGTTTAGATAATTATATTAAGGATCGTCTAGAAAATAACGATAATATTGATACAAGACGCATATTTTTATCTCATTCCTATTGTACTGAAGAAACAGTTTCCAGAGTAAAAGAAGCCATCTCACGTTATCAACAGTTCGATGAGATTATTGAGACAACTGCAGGATGTACGATCTCAAGTCATTGTGGTCCCAATACATTAGGCATTTTATATATGAGAAAAAATTAATTAAAAAAGAACTTCACTAAATTATTTGTTTAGTGAAGTTCTTTTGTTTTCTAAGCTTTATAAGGCTTTTCTAATAGTAAATTTTAGAACCAAACAAATTATATTAAAAAGTATTCGGTATCATTGAGGGACTCGCTTCATACATTTATAAAAACTCACCCTGAATGGAGGTAATGACTATCGATATTTTAAGCAGGGTTCGACGCTACAAAGAAGAAGAGGATAGCCTGAAATGGGAAGGTACATTTGCAGAATATTTAAGCATTGTTAAGGAAAGACCTGAAGTTGCTCAAACAGCTCATTCGCGTGTCTACAATATGATTAAAAGTGCTGGTGTAGAGGAAAGAGACAGCAAGAAAATGTTCAAATTCTTTGGGAAAGAAATTTTTGGTTTGGAAGCAGCTTTAGAAAGACTTGTGGAGGAATATTTCCACCCTGCAGCAAGAAGATTAGATGTAAGGAAGAGGATTTTATTATTAATGGGGCCGGTAAGTGGCGGTAAATCAACTATCGTTACATTACTTAAAAGAGGGTTAGAGCAATATTCACGAACAGACGAAGGTGCAGTATACGCTATAAAAGGATGCCCGATGCATGAAGACCCACTTCATCTTATTCCACAACATTTAAGAGAAGATTTCTTCAAAGAGTATGGAATTCGAATAGAGGGAAGCTTATCCCCATTAAATACAATGCGCCTCGAACAAGAATATGGCGGACATATTGAAGATGTACTGGTTGAAAGAATCTTTTTCTCTGAGGATAAACGAGTAGGGATTGGGACATTTACACCTTCAGATCCTAAATCACAGGATATTGCCGATTTAACAGGAAGTATTGACTTTTCGACAATAGCTGAGTTTGGGTCGGAATCAGATCCTAGAGCATATCGCTTTGACGGGGAGCTAAATAAAGCAAACCGAGGTATGATGGAGTTCCAAGAGATGCTAAAACTTGATGAAAAATTCTTATGGCATTTATTATCATTAACGCAAGAAGGAAACTTCAAAGCGGGTCGTTTTGCGCTTATCAGTGCAGACGAGCTCATCGTTGCGCATACGAATGAGACGGAATACCGTACATTCATATCAAACAAAAAGAATGAAGCATTACATTCACGAATTATCGTAATGCCAATTCCTTACAACTTAAAAGTCAGTGAAGAAGAGCGTATCTATGCAAAAATGATAAATGAAAGTGACATGGCACATGTTCATATTGCTCCACATGCGCTCCGAGCAGCAGCGATTTTCTCTGTTTTAACAAGATTAGAAATACCGAAAAAACAAGGTATCGATTTAGTTAAGAAAATGCGTCTTTATGATGGTGAAAGTGTAGAAGGGTTTAATTCTGTGGATGTAGAGGAATTGAAAAAGGAATATCAAAACGAAGGTATGAATGGTATTGACCCTCGTTATATCATTAACCGAATTTCATCCGCGATTATTCGTAAAGAAGTACCTTCTATAAATGCGTTAGATGTTTTACGATCTTTAAAGGATGGTCTAGATCAGCATGCATCCATTTCAGAAGAAGATCGTGAAAAATATATGAATTACATTGCAATTGCACGAAAAGAATACGATGAAATTGCGAAAAATGAAGTGCAAAAAGCATTTGTTTATTCTTATGAAGAGTCGGCTAAACATTTAATGAATAACTATTTAGATAATGTTGAAGCATTCTGTAATAAAAATAAACTCCGTGATCCTCTTACAGGAGAAGAAATGAATCCTGATGAAAAGCTGATGCGTTCTATTGAAGAACAAATCGGTATCTCTGAGAATGCGAAACGGGCGTTCAGGGAAGAAATTTTAATCAGACTTTCTGCATTTGCACGAAAAGGAAAACGCTTCGATTATAATTCACACGAAAGATTAAGAGAAGCAATCCAGAAAAAATTGTTTGCTGATTTAAAAGATGTAGTAAAAATTACTACGTCCTCAAAAACACCAGATGAATCTCAGTTGAAAAAGATTAATGAAGTAGTAGCAAGATTAATCGATGAGCATGGGTACGACTCCAATTCTGCCAATGAATTATTAAGATATGTTGGAAGTTTGCTAAATAGATAGTTAATAGAAGGAATATATTGCAAGGAGTGTCCATAAAATTTAGGACACTCATTTTTTTTCAGATAAGAAATATATAGTTTCCTATCTGCATAAGTGTTAGTAAGGCTTATCAAAGTAGGTACTTTCGATAAGCAGAATCTTCTACATCCTTTTCTAGCTATGTATTGAATTGTTGTCATGTATTGAATTAAGAGTAATTAATTGAATAAGGCAATGCAATTTGTCAGAAAATTCGCATATTATAAGGAAAGTGATTTTCCTTGAAGTTTTACCTTCATTTAGTAAAAGCCTCCTCTACATAAAGCAGTGAGGAGACCACAGATGTTAATTTTGATGAGTGTGATAGTTTTCACTTCTAAATGAAGTAAAGCTCCAGGCGAATGTCACAGTTTTTCAAAGAAAGTTGAAAAGGAAAGTTAGCAATAGAGTGTTTGCGTCCATGGAGGACTACAAATTACCTTCATCACATTGGCTTAAACACAAAAAATTATGCACATGTTTTAACTGCAATGAAAGCTTGCGATAATTGCGAAGATAAGAACGTATTTGATGCACGAAACTTTATTATAAAGATGGGTGAGGATAACATGAGTGAAAATGAGAATCGAAACTTTGTCGTCTCTCAGGAAAATTGGTCACTCCATCGTAAAGGGTACCAAGATCAGCAAAGGCATATGGATAAAGTAAAGGATGCAATTAAAAACAATTTACCAGACCTAATTAGTGAAGAAAGTATCATCATGTCTAATGGTAAAGAGGTTATTAAAATACCAATTCGTTCATTAGATGAGTATAAAATTCGTTATAACTATGGAAAATCGAAACATGTTGGTCAAGGACAAGGCGATAGCCAAGTTGGAGATGTTGTTGCCCGAGATGGAAAACCTGGTAATCAACAAGCACAAGGTCAAGGGAAAAAGGCTGGAGATCAGCCTGGTGATGATTATTATGAAGCGGAAGTAAGTTTGGAAGATGTTCAAAACATGTTGTTTAAGGAATTGGAGCTTCCTAACTTGCAAAGAAAAGAAACAGCAGATATTTCAACAGAAAAGATTGAGTTTAATGATATCCGGAAAAAAGGTCTTATGGGGAATATCGATAAGAAGAGAACAATTTTAACAGCTATTAAAAGAAATGCCATGAAAGGGAAAGCTGAAATTGCCCCAATTCATAACGATGATTTACGTTTTAAAACTTGGGATGAGGTAACAAAGCCTGAAACAAAGGCTGTTGTCCTTGCAATGATGGATACAAGTGGTTCAATGGGGAATTTTGAGAAATTTTGTGCAAGAAGCTTTTTCTTTTGGATGACACGTTTTTTACGAACAAAGTATAAAACGGTTGAAATAGAATTTATTGCCCACCACACCGAAGCGAAAGTTGTAACAGAGGAAGAGTTTTTCACAAAAGGCGAAAGTGGTGGAACAATTTGCTCTTCAGCCTATGCAAAAGCTCTAGAATTAATAGAACAAAAGTATAATCCAGTTCGTTACAATATTTATCCTGTACATTTCTCAGATGGCGAGAATTTTTCAACTGACAATGAGAAATGTTTACGGCTTGTGAATGAATTAATGGAGCTTTCAAGTATGTTTGGATATGGTGAGGTAAACCCAAATAATCGTTACTCCTCTTTAATGTCAACGTTTAAAAAAATTGATACTCCAAAATTCCGTCACTATGTAATAAGGCAGAAGAAAGATGTATATGATGCATTGAAAAACTTCTTCCAAAAACAGGATGAGACGACTGTTTAACTAAAATTGATATTAGGGAGTGTACTATTGGGATAAACTCCATTGCCATTACTTTCTATAATTACACTTCAAACTCTTTTGAAAAAAATCAGTATATTGAAAAATATTGATCATCACTTTGAGTGAGAATCGTGTTTTTCTATTGGGGGGAGAAAGGTGGAAAAAGAGCTTCATAAAGCAATAGAGGATATAACGGAAATTGCGATAGGTTTCGGCTTAGATTTCTTTCCTATGCATTACGAAATTTGCCCGGCAGAGGTAATTTATACAATTGGTGCATACGGAATGCCGACACGTTTTTCCCATTGGAGTTTCGGAAAACAATTCCATAAAATGAAGCTCCAATATGATTTAGGTCTGAGTCAAATTTATGAATTAGTTATAAACTCTAATCCTTGTTATGCATTTTTACTTGATACCAATACTTTGACTCAAAATAAACTGATTATTGCACATGTGCTTGCACACTGTGATTTTTTCAAAAATAATATTCGTTTCTCTAATACAAGAAGAGACATGGTTGAAAGTATGACCGCAACGGCGGATCGAATTGCAAGCTATGAACGACTTTATGGAAAAGATGAAGTGGAGCAATTTTTAGATGCCATTTTAGCGATCCAAGAGCATATTGATCCTTCTTTAGTAAGACCTAATTTACTTGAATACGAAAATGACATTGATGAAGATGAGATTATTGTTCCAAAGACACCTTATGATGATTTATGGGATATGGATAAAAAAGAGGAGACAAAATCCTCGGTTCGATATGTGAAGAAAAAGTTTCCGCCAAAGCCAGAAAAGGATTTACTTCTTTTCATTGAAATGCATAGTAGGGAACTGGAAGAATGGCAACGTGATATTTTAACGATGATGCGAGAAGAAATGTTGTATTTCTGGCCGCAGCTAGAAACGAAAATAATGAATGAGGGCTGGGCATCTTATTGGCATCAACGGATTATGAGAGAACTAAACTTAACAACTGATGAAACAATTGAATATGCGAAATTAAATGCAGGTGTCGTTCAACCATCAAAGACATCCATTAATCCATATTATTTAGGATTAAAAATATTCGAGGACATTGAAAGACGCTATGATAATCCAACTGAAGAGATGATTAAGTTAGGTGTAAAACCAGGTTCTGGGAGAGAAAAAATCTTTGAAGTTCGTGAAATCGAATCTGATATTTCCTTTATCCGAAATTATTTAACAAAAGAACTAGTAGAACACGAAGATATGTATCTGTTTGAAAAGAAGGGGACAGATTATAAAATTACCGATAAGGATTATCGTAATGTAAGAGACCAACTTGTATCTATGCGAGTAAATGGGGGCTTCCCTTATATAGTAGTCGATAATGGGGACTATTTAAGAAATGGTGAGTTGTATTTAAAACATGGTTATGAGGGAATGGAATTGGATCCTCATTATTTAGAGCACGTTTTACCGTACATTTATCAATTATGGGGTCGTCCAGTTCATATCGAAACTTTTGTGGAAAACAAACCAGTGCTCTATACGTATGATGGAAAACGAAATTATAGAAAGGCACTGTAAAAATAAGCTCAGTAGAAAATAGAGGCTGGGCCATAAGTGAAAAACTCAAAGAAATACCCAAAACGTATTATTAAAAAAATGATACTTTGAAAATTGATTGGAATGGAGGGTCGACTCCTGCGGGAACAGCAAATTTATTTGCGACGAAAGCGAAGCGGCAGGAGCACCGACGCCTGAGACGTTCGTGTCAGGCCGTGCCCGCGGAAAGCGTACCCGGAATGGAAATCAATTTACATTGGAACGTAAAAATAGCATTTTTCCTAGTGTGGAAAAATGCTATTTTGGCCTTTGTACCAGCCTCCTTAACTTGAAATTAATAAGGATCTGCTTCGTGTCCTTTGTTCATAGCATCATCCACTGCCTGAGATGGATTCTGTGCACCGAGAGGATGTGGATTGAATTCTGATCCAAACTCTTCTTTGTTATTCATCGAATTTGCTTTTTCAGCAATTCCTTCACGTAAACGTCTACCATATTCGTCATCTGCTTGTTCGGCCAGGGCAATCATTTTATCTTGAATATCCTTAGGACAAAGGACTAGATCATTCACAAGGTTGTTAATCAGCTCGTCTTTTTCCCATTGTTCAAAGTTACGATATGTTTCGCCAGCTTGTTTTGTATTATCGTTTCGATCAATGGATTCTCGAACAAGATTGCCTTCCACTTTAGGGGTATATTCTTTCCCAGCTTGCTCAGCTTCTTTTAAACCACCCATACTTGAAGGCTCGTAGTTAACATGAAGGTTTTGTCCTGGTGCTTTATCGTTATAATAACGTAATTGCCCACCTTCTTGGTTTGTTGCCACACGTTTTTTCGCTGCGTTAATAGGTAATTGTAGATAGTTTGCTCCTACACGATAACGTTGTGTATCAGAATAAGAGAAGGTACGACCTTGCAGCATTTTATCATCTGAGAAATCTAGCCCATCGACAAGTACTCCTGTACCAAATGCCGCTTGTTCTACTTCGTTAAAGTAGTTTTCAGGATTTTTATTTAACACCATACGTCCAACTGGTAACCATGGGAATTGGTCATTTGGCCATAGCTTTGTGTCATCAAGTGGATCAAAGTCTAGCTCAGGGTGAGGGCCATCCTCCATAATTTGAACCAATAGCTCCCATTCGGGATAATCGCCTCTTTCGATTGCTTCATACAAATCTTGTGTAGCATGGTTGAAGTTTTTCCCTTGAATTTCCTCAGCTTCTTTTACTGTTAAGTTTTTAATCCCTTGTTTTGGTTCCCAGTGATACTTTACTAATACTGCTTTTCCTTCTTGATTTACCCATTTATACGTATTAACACCTGAGCCTTGCATCATGCGATAATTAGCGGGGATTCCCCAAGGAGAATAAACTAAAGTTACCATATGGAATGTTTCAGGTGAATTTGCACAGAAATCAAAGAAACGACGAGAGTCTTGGATGTTTGTAACTGGGTCTGGTCGGAAAGCATGAATCATATCAGGGAATTTCATCGCATCACGAATAAAGAAGATTTTTAAGTTATTCCCAACTAAATCCCAGTTGCCATCTTCAGTATAAAATTTAACAGCAAATCCACGTGGGTCGCGTAGTGTTTCAGGAGAATGTAATCCGTGCACTACTGAAGAGAAGCGAACAAAAACCGGTGTTTGCTTACCTTTTTCTTGGAACAACTTAGCACGTGTATATTTAGAAGCAGGGTCGTTCCCTACCGTACCATAGGCCTCGAAGTATCCATGTGCCCCAGCACCACGTGCATGTACAATTCGTTCAGGAACTTTTTCACGGTCGAAATGGCTAATTTTTTCAATAAAATCGTAATTTTCAAGAGTAGCAGGGCCACGATTCCCAACTGTACGGATATTTTGATTGTTAGTAATAGGGTGACCTTGTCGATTAGTTAAAGTCGCATCATCTTCGTAATTCGTTTGATATTCACCTTGTTTTGAAGGATCTTTTTCCATAAATTATCATCCTTTCTAATACCTAATTAGGATTACTATCATATTTATTCCTAAGGCTTTATAAATTTAGAAATAACCGCTACTAGACTGCCCTACATAGATTAAAAATATTCTTAAGAGGAAATGTTTTGTGTTTAAAGCACTCTTAAATTTAAAGGATACTTATTCTAAATTAAGCAAGTGGAAGGAAGTAATAAATCAGAATAAAAGCCAATTGTTTTCTTAAAAAACAATTGGCTTATTATTAAATCGCAATGATAATAGGAAGAATCATCGGTTTTTTCTTTGTTTTTTCAAATAGGAAAATTCCAACTTCTTTTTTGATAGCTCGCTTCATACCCATAATATTAGGATCCTTAAATGGATCAATTGTTTTCTTAATGACTTCTGTGATTTCTTGTAGCAATTCTTCAGAATCCCTAGCATAAACAAAGCCTCTAGAAATACAATCCGGATCAGAGATGCGTTTTCCATCCTCTTTACTAATCGTTACAACGATTACTAGCATTCCTTCTTCTGAGAGATGTTTACGATCTCGTAAGACGATTTCAACGATTTCGTCATCCCCAACATTATCTACATAAGTATCTCCTGCTATTACTTTTCGAGTTTGACGAGCTTCACCGTAACTAATATCAACCACGTCACCATTGCGGATAATGAATGTATTATTACGTTCTACTCCAACGGCTTCGGCAAGTAAACGGTGGAGGTGAAGCATGCGATACTCACCGTGAATAGGGATGAAATACTTTGGTTTCATTAACGTAAGCATCAGCTTTAAATCTTCCTGATAACCATGTCCAGATACATGCATGCCTGTGATGCTTGCAGAGCCATATATAACTTTGGCTCCTAATTGGAATAGGTTATCAACAATTTTGGAAACGCCTTTTTCATTTCCTGGAATTGGAGAAGCTGCGAAAATGACCGTGTCATCAGGTAATATTCGCACATCACGATTATTGTTTGTAGACAATTTAGATAAGGCGGCTAATGGTTCGCCTTGACTCCCAGTACATAGAACGACAACGCGGTCTGGTGGATATTGTTTAACATCCCGAGCATCAATTAGCATCCAGTCAGGTATTTCCACATAGCCACGTTCTTTTGCGACTTTCACCACGTTAACCATACTACGACCTAATAACGCAAGTTTGCGATTCGTTTTAATGGTAGCATGGACGATTTGTTGTACACGGTTAACATTTGAGGCAAATGTTGAAATAATAATTTTTCCTGTCGCATTTAAAAAAGCTTCTTCAATATGAGAACCAACCTTACTTTCGGAAGGTGTGGAGCCTGGCCGTTCAGCATTTGTACTTTCAGAAATCAAAGCAAGAACGCCTTCCTCACCAATCTTTGCCATTTTATGAATATCAGAGTGTTGATCATTTACGGGAGTTAAATCAAATTTAAAGTCACCAGTATGAACAACTTTTCCTTCAGGTGTATCGAAGACAATTCCTAAGCAGTCGGGAATACTATGACTCGTTCTGAAGAAACTAGCTTGTATCTCACCGAAATCTAATATCGATTCCGAGTTAATTTCAATTAAAGTAGATTCACGTAAGATTTTATGCTCTTTCAGCTTTAATTCAATAAGACCAAGTGTGAACCTTGTTGCATAAATTGGGATATTTAATTTCTTTAGGAAGAAAGGTATTCCACCAATATGATCCTCGTGTCCGTGAGTTACAACTAGTCCACGAATTTTATGTTTATTTTCATGCAAATAAGTAACATCTGGAATGATTAGATTTATTCCTAATAGGGACTCATCTGCAAATTTCGCACCACAATCTACAATGACTAAATCGTTTCCAAATTCAATTACATACATATTTTTGCCGATTTCATTAATACCACCTAGAGCAAAAATAGAAAGTATATTTTTACTAGACAAAATAACCCCTCTTTTCAACAACTTGTACTAAATTAAGTATAGGTAGATGAATGTTGAACTATACGGAAAGTCTATTGGAAGACGAATCAAATTGTGAAAGTTGCTTTATTTGCTTAAAAATCTATTAAAATAATGAATGAATAGAGAACTTCTTGAATACTATTTTATAACTACTAGAAATAAGGGGTGAGTAAGTTGTTCCAATTATTCCTATTATTATTAGAAGTGGTCTATCTCTTTTTATCATTTAAATCGGGTAATACTCTATTTTTCATAATTGCAGTAGTTCTGGGTTTCTGGTGGTACTATGAATTTAATAAAGAAGTTAAAAAGCGAAATGAAGCAATACTAGATGAAACCATTCAAAAAGTTGAACAGCACCCTCATACTCGCTATATTATTTCACCGGATTATCTAAGTGCGTTAATGCTTGATGAACAGTCCAATACATTAAAAATTTTGGAGAGAGAAGAAGTCGATGAGGATTTTGATATAAAGGAATATGATTTTGAAGAACTATATGAAATCGCAATTGTCGAGGATGATAATAATGTCGCCTTAACATCAAAGGGCGGAGTACATGGATGGTCTTTGATTGAAGGGGGAGCTAAAGTAGAAGTTCATGTTAATGAGCTGGAAGAAGTACCGGAGATAAAAGAAAAATCGAAAGATGTAAAAAAGTTAATGCTTAAGCTAGTGGTAGATGATTTAGCCGATCCAATTGTTGAATATGTTTTCTTGGATAATGAGCAAGAAATTCCAAAAGATTTAGAAGAATATAAGGACATTTTTAAGGAATGTTCTAAATGGTATCAAAAAATTAGTGTAATTATTAAAAGGAACGAGCATGAAAAGAAGATACAAGAGATTGCCATTAAAGGTTGGACGTAATTATATGAATCGAATAAAGAAATAGCGAGGGATTACAAATATTAATTTTATTTGTAGTCCCTTTGCTTATTCTAAGGGAGTATTTGTGGTTTGAAGTATGGAAGCTAGTAATTTAGGGATGAATGTCTACCCTCGTACCGTTTGGAATGATTCTTGCTAATTCTTCAACATCTTGATTTTGCATGCGTATGCAACCATGGGATACGGCTTTTCCAATTGAACTTGGATCATTGGTTCCGTGAATCCCATAGCTTTGTTTTGATAAGCTCATCCACATAGTTCCAAAAGGTCCACCTGGATTAGGAGCTTTATTCACTATAATATAACTACCTACGGGTGTTTCAGTTAATATTCTTCCAACAGCAATTGGATATTGTTTCTGAAGTTCCCCATCGTGAAATAATTTTAACCAGCGTCCATTAATGGAGACTTCAATACGATAAGGGATTGTGTTGGAATCTGGAAATCCAGGTATTTCAATTAACTGACCAACATATAGGGCGTTTGGATTAATGGATGGGTTTGCGCGAATGATAGAAGATAATGGTGTCCGATAGTCAAGTGATATTTGATAAAGGGTTTCTCCACGCTTAACAGTATGTTGCAATCTATTCAACTCCGTTCTAGTATGTTCTTTATAGTTTATGAGAGTTATGTGTAATGTGAAATGATGTAGAACAAACTTTTTATAAAGGCAGGAACAATATGTTGTATTTGGATAATGTACTATTTTTAAATAATGTATAATGATACAGTTATATTATGAACTTATACAATAATTGGAGGATGAAATGCAAAAGTACATAGGTGAAATTATGTTGTGTATTACAGCGATTATTTGGGGTAGTGGGTTTGTAGTTAGTGCTATTGCACTTGAGCATTATACTCCATATCAAGTATTAGCAGGAAGGTTTTTAATTAGCTTTCTAATTCTATGCATTATCTTTTATAAGAAGCTAAAGAGTATAAATAAGGGGATACTTATACGTGGTTTGGTGTTGGGCTTCTTTTTATATTTAGCCTTTGCATTACAAACGGTCGGGTTACAATTTACAACCCCTTCGAAAAATGCGTTTTTAACTGCTGTTAATGTCGTTATTGTACCTTTTATTGCTTTCTTCGCATATAAGAGGAAAATTGATAAATTCGAATTAACAGGGGCCATTTTAGCTATCGTTGGTATAGGATTTTTATCTCTACAATTATCTGCAGATATTAATATCGGGGATCTTTTAACATTAGCGTGTGCTGTAGCTTTTGCCTATCAAATTTTCTATACAGCCAAGTATGTAAAAGATGAAGATCCAATTACATTAACAATTGTCCAAATGTTTTTTGCTGCTGTCTTTGCTTGGATGGTCATTCTTTTCAAGGGGGAAGTTAGTTTTTCATTTGAAACTGAAGCTATGTCATCTATTTTGTATTTAGCTATTTTTTCTACAACACTTGCCTTTCTATTTCAAACGATTGCGCAAAAATTTACAAATGAAACAAAAGCAGCAATTATTCTCTCAACCGAATCCTTCTGGGGAATGGTATTCTCGTTAATATTATTAAACGAAGTATTAACAACAAGGATGGTTATAGGCGCAATAGTAATTCTTTGTGCCATTATGATCTCTGAAACAAAACTATCCTTTTTAAAGAAGGAAAGAATAGAAAAATTAACTTGAGCTCTGGGACGCCTTCTATTGGAAGGCGCTTTTTATTATATGTAAACATAATACTAAACAATCCGTTATGTATGACGTCTAGTGAGTGCACTTGTTGTTATGCCCACACAAAGAATAGTCACGATGGATAAAATTAAAGTATTAGATGAAATAAAGACTCCCCCTAAGCAAATAACAGCAGCATCAATGGCAAATATAATTACTCCTACATTGATTGATGTTTTATCAGCAATAAATTGAGCTAATAAATCGGTACCTCCCGTACTTGTTTCAAAGCGTAACATGAGACCAATTCCTAATCCAACAAGGATACCACCAACAATAGAACTGAGTATTGGCTCCAGATGAATGAGTGAACGAAGTGGTTTAAATAGGTCAATTACAAAGGAAGAAACCAATAATCCATGCAAACTATTAAAGAAATAGGGCTTATATTTAAACCATGCAAGAACAAAAATTGGGATACTTAAGACAATGATCATAAGACCTATTTTTAGGTTGAATAAATAATAAATAATTAAAGAAAGTCCAATAATTCCACCATCTAATATTTCATAAGGTGTCAAAAAAACATTGATACCAACGGATAAAAAAATGCTGCCGGCAATAATTGCTAAGCCTTTCTTTATAAATGACATGCAAATCTCCTTTTAACTGGACATGCATCATTTTATGAAATTGCTATACAGAAAATGAAAGGTTTTATTGGCAGTTTATTTTAAAAAAAATAAATAATCGTACATACTATCTTTTAAAGAAAGACCTTCATAAATTGGATGGAGCAATTTTTACTATCATATAAACACCATTCTCTATTGTCTACAACGGAACCCACATTAACCCAATAATTTTTCTTTTGTATTTTGATTTCTTTTCCAAATTGAATCGGTTCAGTTATTTTTTTATTTTCAAGGTAAAGACCGCTTCTGTGGCTATGACCAAAGAATACAAGTGGTGAATCAATTTCTAGAGCGGACATATTAATGGGCTCCCAATTCTTGTCCCATTCAATCTGGTGTCCATGAATGAGAGTAGCTCCTTCAATGGTTAGTTTTTCAGGAAAAGTAGAAAATCGCTTTATTCCAGTAACGCTTGTAATTCGTTCTTCTTGATTGCCTCTTATTGATGGAAAAGATAATAATGCTTCAAAATCTTCTTCAATAATCGCAGCATTATTTAATGGGACATTAGACAGGGTTAATGCTTTTTTCTTTCCAATCGTACATTCATAAAGATCACCGAGACCAACGATTTTAGAATCAGGGGCAACTTCTCGAATATGTTGTAAAACAGATTTTGTATCATTAATACTGGAGTGTAAATCTCCTAATAGAGCATATTTCATTTTTTCACCTTCACACGTGGGAATTTTTTCATTAAATTAACGAATTAAAAGAAACAACTGTGGCAACTGATTTTTCTCTTTTATTTTGAAAATATACAAAGAAAATAAAACATTTACACACATATTAACATCGTTATGTTGACATGATAAAGGCATAACATTTTTGGAGGTGTTTTTTAATATGCAAAACAATAATGGTAAACGTTTTACACAAACAGGTACAGATATTGAGGAAGTAAAGCGCCAAAACGCTCAAGGATTTTCTGGTTCACAATCTTTCGGAACTAATCCTCAAAAGGTAAGAGAAGAAATTGCACAAGAGGCAGGTCCTTTTGGTAAATCATTCTCATCAAATCAAGCCCCCCAATCTTTTGCCGGGAAAACAGCGTCAGGTACAGATATCCAGAAAGTGCGCGAAGAGATCGCACAGGAATCAGCTCCATTTGGTAGCCAATTCTCTTCACAAGCTGCTTCATCATCATTTGGTGGGAAAACAGCGTCAGGAACTGACATTCAAAAGGTGAGAGAAGAGATTGCTCAAGAATCAGCTCCATTTGGTAGCCAATTCTCTTCACAAGCTGATTCGCAATCATTTGGTGGGAAAACAGCGTCAGGAACTGACATTCAAAAGGTAAGAGAAGAGATTGCTCAAGAGTCAGCTCCATTTGGTAGCCAATTCTCAGCACAAGCTGCTTCGCAATCATTTGGTGGGAAAACAGCATCAGGAACTGACATTCAAAAGGTGAGAGAAGAGATCGCTCAAGAATCAGGTCCATTTAACATGCCTTCTTCACAACCTTCTGCAGGTAAAACAGTTGCTGGTACAGATATTGCTGAAGTAAGACGTCAAAACCAACAAGCTGAACAAGGGAAAAATAAATTTTAATTCATAAATTAAAGACGCCTCTTTTTAGGGGCGTTTTTATTTCGATTTGAATGGAGGAATTGAGCTATGCAAAATAAGTTTACCGCGAGTGGAACAGATATCGAAGAAGTGAAAAGAAAAAATGCCGCATCCGGACTGTCTTATAAAGAAGTCATGGAGCAACTTGCAAAAACAGGTGGTAAAAATACAAAAATCTTTAGTGATACGAACATTGATGAGGTAAAAAGGGAAATACACCATCCAAATTAGAGAGTTTGGTGAAAAATGAATAAATAAACAAACGTATCGCACACTAATAAAAAGGAGCGTGTGAACCATAATGGAAAAAAAGGAATTGAATGATTCGATAGTTGAATCGAAAAAAGAATTTGCCAACTTACCAGCACGTGAGAAACCAGATATGGTTGATACAGATGGGATTAGTCTTTTCGATTTACATGAGGATATGCAAACAGTTGATGCCATTCCAATAGAAGAGTTAAATAAGAGGGTTAAAGCTGAAGATGATGAACTAATTACAGAAGTATTTAGAAAAGAATCTCCTGATGAAAAACGACATAATTAGTTAAAATGCATTATCATATACATCCAAGTATCAGAAGCTTGGATGTTTTTTAATTTATCTCCTATAAAAGTACAAAATCTCCTAAAAAGTCTCATTGAAAACATTCCGAACGATTGATAAAATTTACTTATATTTTCAGAAAATTCTAAGTTCTGAATGGAGGCTTCGGATGATAGGGGATATCTTTTCAGAAGAGCATGAAATATTTCGTAGTGCATTGCGCAAAATGTTAGAAAAGCACGCATACCCTTTTTTTGACGAATGGGAGTTACATAGAGAAGTACCAAGGTCATTTTGGATGAAGTTAGGGGAAAATGGTTTCTTATGTCCAATGGTAGGTGAATCCTATGGTGGCTTAGGACTCGATTTTGGTTACTCTATGATTCTAGCTGAAGAATTAGAACGTGTAGGAGCCGGATTAGCTAGTGGGATTGTGTTACATTCAGACATCGTAATCCCCTATATAGGAGATTATGGGACGGAAGAGCAAAAGACAAAATGGTTACCCAAAAGTATAAGTGGTGAATACATCTCAGCAATTGCTATGACGGAGCCTGGTGCTGGTTCTGATTTAGCCGGAATCAGAACTACAGCAAGAAAAGAGGGCGATTATTATATCTTGAATGGTGAAAAAACTTTTATTACCAATGGGATGAATGCAGATTACGTAGTCGTTGTATGTAAGACAGATCCATCAGCAAATCCTCCCCATAGAGGAATTAGTTTAATTGTTGTCGAAACGGGAACCCCTGGTTTTAAAAGAGGAAAAAAGCTTAATAAAATTGGCATGCATTCCTCGGATACAGGTGAACTAATCTTTGAAGATGCGAAAGTACCAGTCTCTAATTTGCTTGGTGAAGAAGGAAAAGGTTTTTATTATCTTATGGATAAATTACAACAAGAACGATTGTTGGTAGCTATTGAGGTACAAATAGAAGCTGAAGAGATGTTCAAGATTACAAAGGAATATGTGAAAACGAGAAAAGCATTTAATCAATCTATTGCTGACTTCCAAAATACACAATTTAAACTTGCAGAGATGGCAACTGAAATAGATATAGGCCGAAATTATGTGAATAATTTAGTTGTAAAACATAATGCAGGTAAGAAAATTGTAAAAGAAGTATCGATGGCCAAATGGTGGATTAGTGAAATGGCAAAACGAGTTGCGTCGAGTTGTTTACAACTACATGGTGGTTCGGGATATATGGAGGAATATGAAATTGCGCGGCGATTTAGAGATATTCCAGTAGCAGCCATTTACGCAGGAACTACGGAAATTATGAAAGGGATTATTGCAAAAGAGATTCTGAAATAATACTTAAGGAAGCTAAGCTATTGTGAGTACTAATTCGGGGATATTGTAAACGCTTTTATAAGACAAGGGGGATGTGTATGTCTACTATATTAAATGTGTTAGAGCAACATGCAAAGAATACACCGAATGCACCAGCTATTTGTTTTGAGGGAAATGAGTGGACTTATAGTGAGCTTTACCGCAATGCTCAGAAAATCGCAG
This sequence comes from Ureibacillus sp., assembly GCA_035555915.1. Classification (GTDB taxonomy): domain Bacteria; phylum Bacillota; class Bacilli; order Bacillales_A; family Planococcaceae; genus Ureibacillus. The sequence goes on from DATMGC010000021.1 coordinate 93,440, forward strand.
CGTACTTACAGCAACAAGGCTACCAACATGGGGATATCGTCGCACAGTTTATGTTGAACTCTGATTTCTTTATGGCTATTTACTATGGAGTACAATTAGCCGGCTTAACAATAATGCCAGTCAATACAAAGCTAGCTCCACCCGAAGTGGAGTATATATTCTCTCATTCAGAAGCAAAGCTATTAATCTTTGATGAAAAGATTGAAGAAACAATTGCAAATTCTACCCATAATTTTAAAGAGAAAATAAATACAGCAAAAATCCGAGAAATCTTAGATATGGATATTAAATTTAATCCACCTACTTTGAAAAGCAAGGATACAGCAATAGTCATGTATACGTCTGGTACAACTGGAAAGCCAAAAGGGGTGCAATTGTCTCATAGTAATGTATTTGAAACTGCAGAGATTTGGTCGGAATCGATGAAAATGGTAAATAAGGATCGGATGTATATTTGTACACCGCTTTTTCATTGTGCAGGAAGCCATGTATTCGCAGTACCTACAATGTACCGAGGTGGTACAGTTATTATTGAAGAATCATTTTCTCCAGACCGTACATTGAAAAATTTAGTTGATACAAGGGCAACTATTTTCTTTGGTGTGCCTGCTATGTATACGATTCTATTAAACAAACCTGAGTTAAAAAGCTACGACTTTGAGCACTTAAGAATGTTTGTTTATGGTGCAGCGCCGATGCCTTATGAGTTAGTAAAACGGTTAAAGGATACTTTTCCAAAGGTTGCAGTTCAAAATTGCTATGGACAAACTGAAAATTCACCTGCTGCTACCTCTTTGACAGATGTGGATGCCCTAACGAAAATTGGGTCTGTCGGAAGACCATTACCACGTACTGAAATTAAATTAATTGATGCTTTAGGTGAGGAAGTGCCCCTTGGTGAAGTAGGTGAAATCTGTGTGAAAGGTCCCCAAGTAATGAAGGGATATTTGCGAAACCCGGAAGAAACTTCGAGGACGATTCAAAACGGCTGGTTATACTCCGGAGATTTAGGAAGATTCGATGAAGAAGGCTTCCTATATATCGTCGACCGTAAGAAGGATATGATTATTCGAGGCGGAGAAAATATTTATCCAATAGAGATTGAAGAAGTGTTATATCAACTACCACAGGTTCTAGAAGCAGCAGTTGTAGGTGTTCCACACGAGGTATATGGTGAGGTACCAAAAGCATTTGTAGTAACTAAAGAAGGTGTGACACTCACTGCAGAAGAAGTATTAACATACTGTGCATCCCAATTAGCAAAATATAAAATTCCAATGGAAATTCAGTTTATCGATGAATTACCACGTAATGCGTCAGGAAAGGTACTAAAGCATACGTTAAAACCTACAGCGAGTAACGTAGCACTTTAAATAGTAAGGGGATTGAAGATGGAGAATGTTTATATTGTAGAGGGGGCTAGAACAGCCTTTACAGCCTTTGGAGGTTCATTCGCTAATGTAGATGCAGTAGAACTAGGTTCAAAAACTGCAGTTGAGGCATTAAAAAGAGCAAACGTACGACCAGAACAAGTAGATCATGTTGTATATGGTGGCGTGATTGCGACAAATATAAATGCATCGTATTTAGCACGTCATATTGGGTTGAAAGCAGGTGTTCCTAACGAAGTTCCTGCATTAACATTAAATCGATTATGTGGTTCAGGTATGCAATCTATTGTCACAGCAGCACAATATATTATGCTTGGTGAAGCACAAATTGTGTTAGCAGGTGGAGCAGAAAACATGTCTCAATCACCTTATTCTAATTTCAATCAGAGATTTAATGGACCGAAAATGGGGAACCTTCAATTTGTTGACATGTTACAAGCCACACTAACTGATCAATATACAGGTTCAGGGATGGGAATGACAGCAGAAAAACTAGCTGAAATGTATGAAATTTCTCGTCAAGAACAGGATGAATTTGCAGTATTATCCCATTCTCGAGCTGCAATGGCTAGGGGAAATGGTACTCTTAAAGAGGAAATTGTCCCAGTTATCGTTCAGACACGAAAAGGGGAAGTCACAATTGAGGTGGATGAGCATATAAAGGACTCTACTAATCTAGAAAGTTTATCCCAACTACGACCAGCATTTAAGAAAGATGGCTCTGTGACTGCAGGAAATGCATCTGGTATTAACGATGGAGCGGCTTCAGTCATCGTTGCCAGTGAAAAAGCGGTACTAGAAAACAACTTACGTCCACTAGCAAAAATTGTCTCATGGGGCGTCGCTGGAGTAGATCCTACCATTATGGGGATTGGCCCAGTACCTGCTATCAAGCAAGCATTACAACGAGCGAATCTAACAATAGATGATATGGATTTAATAGAGGTGAATGAAGCATTCGCTGCTCAGTATCTTGCAGTTGAAAAAGAGTTAGGGTTAAATCGTAAAATTACAAATGTAAACGGTGGAGCTATTGCCCTAGGTCATCCTGTTGGTGCAAGTGGGACACGGATAACGTTAGCCAGTAGTTACGAATTAAAACGTCGTGGAGGGAAATATGCGGTTGCCAGCCTATGCATCGGTGGCGGTCAAGGCATTGCCCTTGTCATTGAATCTGTATAATAGGTGTAAAAGGACTTAAAAGTTTCAAAAGGAACTTTTAAGTCTTTTTTTCGTATAAATTTATATATGAAAGAAGAAAAATTATTTTAAAATGGGTAAAATGTATAGGATTATTATAAATACGTATATGTACAATTCATAAGTATTTAAATTCTGTTAGCAATTGAAGATGGCTGTTTAGAAATCTAGGTAAATTTCGTTTTACTATTAGTTAGGTGAAAATCTAAATACTTCGATGTTTTCAAGACAGTTGAAAATACTTTTTAATGGTTCTATGGGGATACTTTTTTTCAATTTTTACAAGAATATTAAGAACAATTTTTTAGTAACAGATGCATATTAACAAATTAGCAAAATGTGTTAAACTATTTAGGCTGAGAATAATCACATACTTTTTCTTTTCAATTTAATTGTAGAAATACATTCTTTAATACTATAACAACCAAAGTGAGCTGAAATATAATGGAACAACCATTTTTACCGATATTATTAGGTTCTGATATGAATGCATACGGAATGGCCCGTGCTTTTTATGAAGCGTACGGCATTAAACCACTTATATTAGGACGTTCTCATCTAACGGCGACTCAAAATAGTCGTATTATTAACTTCAAGGAAATTGCAAATTTGAACCAGCAGGAAGTATTCGTACCTGCACTAGAGAAAATTGCAAAACAGTATTCAGATAAAAAATTACTACTATTAGCCTGTGGTGATGATTATGCCAAACTAATTATTAAAAATAAACCTGAATTAGAGAAACACTTTACCGTACCATATATCGATGAATCTTTAATGGATCAGATTTTATTAAAGGAAAACTTCTATAAAATGTGTGAGAAGTATAACTTTAAATATCCTGGTACTACGACGGTTACAGCAGAGAACTATAAAGAATTCACACCACCTTTTGAATATCCAATTATTTTAAAGGCATCTAACTCCGTTGCTTATTGGGCTTGTAAATTCCCTGGTAAAAAGAAGGTGTTTGTTGCCCATGATGAAGCCGAAAAAACTGCCATCCTAAAAGCGATTTATGCATCAAGCTATCAAGATACGATGATTGTACAAGAATTTATCCCTGGTGATGATTCTTATATGCGCGTTCTAAACGCTTATGTTGGAAAAGATGGCAAAGTGAAATTAATGTGTTTAGGTAATCCTATTCTTGAAGAACATTCACCAGAAGGAATCGGAAGCTATGCAGCAATTATCACAACTTACGATGAAAAATTAATGGATAAAGTTCGTCACTTCTTAGAGGATATTGGTTACACTGGTTTTGCTAACTTCGATATGAAATACGATACACGTGATGGCGAGTACAAGCTATTTGAAATTAATCTCCGTAATGGACGTTCAAGTTACTTTGTAACAGCGGCAGGCTATAACTTAATGAAGTATGTAGCAGATGATCGTATGTTGGATATTAAACAAGAGTTAACATACGCGAAGAATAAACATCTGTGGATGATTATTCCAAAAGGTGTGTTATTTAAATATGCTAGTAATGAAAAAATGAAGATAGAAGCAAAAAGTTTAATCCGTCAAGGCAGATGGACAAATTCACTTTTCTATAAAGAGGACATGAATTTAAAACGCTGGGTTAAACTAACATTAAACAATTTAAACTATTATCGTAAGTATAAAAAATATTTTAATAAAAAAGGTTTGGAAGAATGAGAAAAACATTAGGGATTATCGGTGGTGTTGGTCCATTAGCTACAATGTTAGTAGGTGAGATGATTGTCCGCCGAACGAGTGCCAAAAAAGATCAGGAGCATGTGCATACAATCATAGATAATGATACTTCGATTCCAGATCGAACAGAGTATATTCTAGACCAAACAAAAGAAGATCCAGTTCCGTACTTAGTCAATGATGCAGTAAAATTAGCGAATGCCGGAGCGGACTTGATTTGTATTCCTTGCAATACAGCACATACTTTTTATGAAGAGTTGCAATCTGCTTCTCCAGTACCTGTTTTGCATATGATTCGAGAAACAGCTAAACGTGCCGCTTCATCAGGAGCAAAACGTGTAGGTATTCTGGCAACGGATGGAACACTTACTTCTGGTGTATACCAAAAATCACTCATCGAGCAAGATATAGAACCAGTGATTCCAAGTGATGTGATTCAACGTCAAGTCATGTCAATCATTTATGATTATGTGAAAGCTGGAAAAGAAGTTTCTAGGAGTCAATGGAATGTTGTAGAGGAAGCTATGCAACAGTTAAATTGTGACAAAATCATCTTAGGATGTACAGAGCTGTCCATTGTAAATAAAGAATATAAATTAGATAACAGATATATTGATTCGCTTATCGTTCTAGCTGAAAGTGCAATCCTAGCATGCGGTTACGAACTTATTACTCCAGTGAAGATTTAAATCTGCTTAAAAAATTACTCTAAAATACGTGTAGACAAGGTCGAAAACAACTTTGATTATGCTTTAAGCCTGCCTTTTATAGGCAGGTTTTTTTTCTGGATATAGTGTGCTTGTAAAGGTTTGTCTAAGCCGTAATGAGGGGAATGCTAGTGAAAACGGTAGAAGAGAGAGGCTCTCAAAGCCGAAATGATGGGGAAGCTTGCTGAAACGGTAGAAGAGAAGGGCTCTCTAAGCCGAAATGAAGGCATAGCTGGTTTAAACGGTAGAAGAGAAGGGCTCTCAAAGCCGAAATGGAAGCAACAGCAGTCCAAACGGTAGAAGAAAAGAGCTCTCAAAGCCGAAAGGAAAGCAACAGCAGCCCCAACGGTAGAAGAGAAGAACTCTCAAAGCCGAAATGAAGGGGAATGCTAGTGGAAACGGTAGAAGAGAAGAACTCTCAAAGCCGAAAAGAAAGCAACAGCAGCCCCAACGGTAGAAGAGAAAGCCTCTAAGCCGAAATAAAGGGGAAGCTTGCTGAAACGGTACAAGAGAAGGGCTCTCTAAGCCGAAAAGAAAGCAACAGCAGTCCAAACGGTAGAAGAAAAGAGCTCTCTAAGCCGAAAACAAAGCAACAGCAGTCAAAATGGTTGAAGAAATAGCATGTCGAAAGCCATTTGATAGGAAAGTCCCGAAGAAGGTCTTAGAGAAACACTTCATTTGCCAATAGCCAATTTTAAAAAATCCCCCACGATACTGCTCAAGAAAAATAGAAGTGTCAAAATTAGGTGTGAAATCGTTCATATTTTTGCGCTAAAGATAGAAAAGAAGTTCCATAATCGAGTAAGTTCATCAAATTATGGTACACTAAACGCAAGTAACTAAAGGTAGGTAAACTAAACATGTCTGTAATTAATTTATTAAATGAAACATTACAAAATAAATGGAAATATGAAGCGACGATGAAAGTACAGGAGGAAATGATTCCAGCATTCCTTGAAGGAAAAGATATTGTAGCGGAATCTCCAACAGGGTCAGGTAAAACATTAGCATATGTACTACCCATACTAAATAAAGTAGATGGTAGCAAAAAACAAACTCAAGCACTAATTGTTGCTCCTTCACAAGAGTTAGCAATGCAAATTGTAGAAGTAATCCGTGAATGGACAGCAGGTACAGAAATTACAGTTCAACAACTAATCGGTGGAGCAAACTCAGCACGCCAAATTGAAAAGCTAAAGAAAAAACCGACAATTGTTGTTGGGACTCCAGGACGTTTAAATGAACTTGCACGAGCAAACAAATTAAAACTAAAAGAAATTCAAATGGTTGTTTTAGATGAATGTGACCAGTTATTAAGTCGAGAATATCGTGTTACCGTAAAATCTTTTATCGAAGATGCCGCTTTTGGAAGACAAGTAATTGTGGTTTCTGCCACAATTACTGAAGAAATCAAACTTGTAGCAAGCCGTCTAATGTTTGAACCAGTTTATATTCAGATTAAACCTGAAGATATGGTTCAAGTAGGAAAGGTAGAGCATTCCTTTATGAAGGTAGATGAGAGGGATAAGACCGAAATGCTACGTCGACTCGCAAATATTGAAGGATTACGTGGATTAGCATTTGTTAATAATATTGATCAGGTGCTTATGAAAGAAACAAAATTAAAATATCGTGATGCGAAGGTAGTAACGCTGCATTCAGATATGAAAAAAGAAGAGCGCAAAAAAGCATTGGATGCATTTAGAAAAGGAGAAGCACGTATCTTAATTGCTACCGATATAGCAGCACGTGGTCTCGATATTGAAGGTTTATCACATGTAATTCATGTGGATGTACCACGAACAATTGAGCAATATACACACCGCTCAGGTCGTACAGGTCGTGCTGGAGCAGATGGGGAAGTGCTGACGTTACTTTCATACAAAGATGAAAAAGACTATAAAAAGCTAACACGTGAAATGAAAGTAAAAGCAGTTCAAAAAATATGGCATCAGGGGAGTATAGTGGAAGGGAACTCAAAAACAGTTACACAAAAGAGAGGGAAATAGGATGACTTTTGAAGAAAAATTAGAGCAGTATGCTGAGTTAGCTGTTAAAGTTGGCGTGAACATTCAAAAAGGTCAATATTTATTAATCAACACTTCTACCGATACACTTGATTTTACGCGGATTGTAGTGAAAAAAGCATATGAGGCTGGTGCAGGGAGAGTTCAAGTAAATCTAACTGATCCGGAAATCGTTCGTTCTTTTTATGAATTCGGTGCGGAAGAGGAGTTCAGTAAATTTCCTAAGTGGACAGTTGCCCAACGACACGAATTAATCGAACGTAAAGGGGCCCTTTTATGGATTGATGCAGAAGATCCGGACCTTTTAGCTGGAATCCCTTCTTCTAGAATATCGGCTCAAGAAAAAGCTTCAGGTAATGCATTAGTACGCTATCGAAAAGCAATTATGAACGATGAAATCGCTTGGTCAATCATAGCAGTACCATCTAAAAAATGGGCTACAAAAGTATTCCCAGACTTACCTGAAAATGAACAAATCCCAGCTCTTTGGGAAGCAATCTTCAAGACGGTTCGTATTGGAAATGGGAATGCAGTTGAAAATTGGCTAAACCATATTGCTACATTGGAAAATCGTGCAGGACAACTAAATAGCATGAGATTAGCGAAATTGCATTATAAAGCTCCAGGAACGGATTTAACAATTGAGCTTCCTGAGAAACATTTGTGGATTTCGGGTAGTAGTAAGACACCAGAAGGAACAACGTTCATCGCCAATATGCCGACTGAGGAAGTATTTACTTTACCTGCGAAATACGGAGTGAATGGGGTTGTAAGCAATTCAAAACCTTTAGCATATCAAGGCAACATTATCGATAATTTCTCATTAACCTTTGAAAAAGGGAAGATTATCGAAGCAAAAGCAGAAGAAGGAAATGAATTGTTGCATGAGCTAATTGGTTCAGATGAGGGGTCATCCTTCTTAGGAGAAGTTGCTTTAGTTCCACATAAGTCTCCTATTTCTGAGTCCGGAATTTTATATTATAATACGTTATTTGATGAAAATGCCTCTAATCACTTAGCCATTGGAGAAGCCTATCCAACTTGCTACGAAGGTGGTCAACAGCTTGAAGATGGCCAATTAGAATCACTTGGCATCAATGTATCAATTACGCATGTTGATTTTATGATTGGTGGACCTGAAATGGACATCGATGGCGTTTTACCTGATGGTACAGTGCAACCGATTTTCAGAAAAGGCAATTGGGCATTTTAAAGCCAAATTTTATAAGTTTAAGATTGGGTACAAGATTTTGCATATTGAGTATTTTATTCAGCCACGTGTTTTTCTTTTTAGAAAGCACGTGGCTATTTTTAAATTCTTTAATGTAAAATTAATTCAAACTAGTATTAAAAGGGGAAATGGCTATGTTTCATGGCGCTAGGTGGCTCCTAATTGTCTTAGTTATAGGAACTTATCTGCTATCATTTTCTGTTAATTTAATTCCTTCGCTAAAGCATCCAGATAGTATTCTTCATATATATAATTTAATAGTTAGTATTCTATTTACAGTAGTATTGCTAATCATTACAAAATTAGGAAGTAAGAAAACCATCTTTTTTTCATTAGTTGGTATAATTGCAGGTGTTTTAGTATATTTACTCCAACAATTTGAAGATATCTTAATCAATAATGTTCTGTTGGATACAATTGCTTCAATTCAGTACCCTTTATATATCCTTTTTATTACACCCATTTTTGGAGTAAATTTATTTTTCAATTTAGACTATGGCGTATTTTCATTAGTACTGGCAATTTTCTATTGCTTAATACTGGGTCTGACAATCTATTTTTTTCATCATTATTCGAGAAGGAAAATAGGAGGTTAAAGGATTGATTGAAGTAAATTTGAGTAAAGAACCAAAAATTACATTTGATGTACGGCTGATTTTTACGAATGTTTGTTCGTAGAAGTCGGTCTTTTTTTATCGAAAGATGGTATAATAGAAAAAAACTTTTTGATGGAGGATGAGTGAATGAAACTATTTCATACCGCTGATTGGCATTTAGGAAAACTTGTACAAGGCGTATATATGACAGACGATCAACGTTATGTTTTGGAACAATTTTTAAAAGCAATTGATGATGAGCAGCCGGATGCCGTAATTATTGCTGGGGATCTATATGATCGAGCGCTTCCTCCTGTCGAAGCTGTTGACTTATTGGACGAACTCTTAGCTGAAATTGTATTGAAACGAAAAGTACCAGTGTTAAGTATTGCAGGGAATCACGATAGTCCTACTCGACTTCAATTTGGTAGTAAATTGATGAAAGAAACAGGCTTGCATATTGCAGGTGATTTAGTCAATCTAGAGCCAATTATTCTGAATGACGAGTTCGGAGAGGTTCATTTTCATTTAGTTCCTTTTGCTGAACCTTCTACAGTCAAAAGTATATTTAAGGATGACACTATCAGTACGTATGACGATGCTATGAAAAAGGTCATTGATGTGATTGAGGAAAGAATGGACAAGTCTAAGCGACATATATTTATCGGACATGCCTTTGTTACACCAAATGGCGAAAAAATGGAGAATACAAGTGACTCTGAGCGTCCTTTAGCTATAGGAGGATCAGAATGTGTGAGCGCAGAATATTTTAAACCGTTCCATTATACAGCACTTGGACACTTGCATAAGGCGCATTTTGTATTAAATGAAACGATTCGTTATTCAGGATCGCCTTTAAAATATTCTGCCTCTGAAGCGAATCATGGTAAGGGCTATTTAATTGTCAATCTAGATAAAGAAGGACAAGTTTCAATTGAAAAACGCCCGTTAATTCCTAGACGAGATTTACGTATTGTAGAGGGTTCAATTCAAGACATATTAAAAACACCGATAAACGAAGATTATGTTTTTGTTCGTTTAACAGATTTAACTCCTGTTGTAGGGGCAATGGAGCAAATACGAACAGTTTATCCAAATGCAATGCATGTGGAACGAAAGGCCCTTCCAAGAGAGACTTTTGAAGGTGAAGAATCAGTAGTTCGCAGAGAGCAAATGGATGACTTAAGTTTATTTAAGGCTTTCCATAAGGAAATTGTAGGCCAGGAGCCAACTGAAATAGCTCAACAGCTGTTTGAAGAGGTATTACAAGAACTTCTAAGTGAGGAGAGAGAAACAAAAGAGGTGGTAGTCAAATGAAACCAATAAAACTTACAATGCGTGCTTTTGGACCATACAAAAATGAAGAGATTATTGATTTCACCGATCTAAAAGACAACCGGTTATTTGTTATATCAGGCTCAACTGGTGCAGGGAAAACAACGATCTTTGATGGCATTTGCTTTGCCTTATATGGTTTTGGAAGTGGGCAAGATCGTAAAGAGACAAAAACATTAAGAAGTGACTTTGCTGAAGATACAGTTCATACCGCAGTTGAGCTTGTGTTTGAAATACATGAAAAAACCTATCGTATCCTTCGTCAGCTTCCTCATGTAAAAAAAGGTCGTAAAACTGCTACAGGAGAAAAATATGAGCTATTTGAAATCCAACCTGATGGACAAGAGGTAGCATCAGTTGAAAGACAAAAGATAACGGATATCAATCAAAAAATTGAAGAATTAATCGGTTTAACTTATGATCAATTCAATCAAATTGTGATGCTCCCCCAAGGAGAATTTCGTAAACTACTTACCTCTCAATCAGATAACAAAGAGGAAATACTCCGTAAAATTTTTAAAACAAATCGATACGGTGAAATGACACAGAAGCTAGAAGAGAAAAAGAGAAAAGCAGACCAAGAGCTTGATCAGGCACGCACTTTAAAAAAAAGTTATATCACCCAAATTGCAGGAGCGCTTCCAAAACGTGAGTCTCTATTATTCTCAGTATTAGAGCAAGAGTCAAATGTTTATCAAATTCAAGAAGCGCTAGATGAAGAAATAAAGTATTACCAACAAAAGATAAGAGAAGATGCAAAGTATTACGAAGAAGCAGAAAAAAGACATAGCGAACAGAAAGAACGTTATGTACAAGGGAAAGCACTAAATGATCGAATGGATGCTTATGAAAAAAGAAAACAACAGCTTCAAGTTCTAGAAGAGAAAGAGCCTATTTTTGAACAAATGAAAAAAGAATACGAAGCTGCTATTCGAGCAAGTAAAATTCAACCGTTTAATCAACAGTGCCTTAATTTACACAAAGATAAAATCGAACAGCAAAAGCATTTAGAGATTGTCTTGCAGCAGCTTGAACAAGCGAAAAAGGATTTCCTTGATGCTACAGCAGTATATGAAGAAGAGAGTGCTAAGCAACATGAACGTGAAGTTGCCGCACAAAAGTTAAATGAATTTCAAAAGTTAATACCTCGTTATGAACAAATTGAAATACTAAATAAAAAGGTACAAGCTTTACAAAAGACAGAACTGGAAGCCCGTAATGCTTTAGCACAAGTTGAAGTGGGACTTTCGGCAGAAAAAGAAAATGCGATAAAGCTAACGAAAATAATTGAGCAGTTAGAAGTAAAAACAGAAAACTTTACAAAGTTATTGGAACAACAAATTCACTTAAGAGAAGTTGTAAACCATTTCTCAAATTACAATAAGTTAAAAATTGAATTAAGTCGATTGCAAGCGCAAATAAATGAAGTAGAGAAAGAATATAAGTCTGCTAAAAGTATGTATGAATTAGAAGAAGAGAAATGGTTATCGAACCAAGCATCGCGTATAGCTGCTAGTTTAGTACCAGGTAAACCTTGTCCGGTTTGTGGATGTACAGAACATGTGCAAGTAAGTGCACAACATACAGAAATAATTGATGAGATGACAATTAAAAAGTTAAAAGCAAGCTTTACAGAAGTAGAGCAAAGAAAATATAAAGCTGAGGCCAATTTGAGTAGTCTTCTAACAAGAGTTGGGGAGTCTGAGCATGAGCTTGAGAAACTTGGAGCACCAATTGAGCAAGAACAACAATTCGTTCAGCAATTAGGAGAACTTAATCTAACAATTGAACAGTTAAAAAAAGACGATGCAAATCTAGTGGATTATAAAAAGAAACTTAGACAGGTAAAAACTGTCCTTGAGCAATTAGAAGGAAGTCAAAAACAGTTTTCCGAAAATCATCAACAAACGAAAGAGCAACTTTTAAAAGAAATGATTATTTTACAGGAACAACAAAAGGAAATTCCAAATGACTTACAAGATATTTCACGATTAAACAAGGCAATTGGAGAAGCAGAACAGTACAAGAAAACATTATTTGATCGATGGGAAAAGGTACAAAAGCACCTGCATGATGTTGAAAAGTTTGTCGCTACAACAGAAGAAAAAGTAAATCAAACGACTTACCAAATTGAGCAACTTGAAGAAAAGTTAAAACAAGCAAAAGAACTATTTAAAAAATCAATGCTTGATGCTGGTTTTGAAAACTATAAGCAATTTGAAACTTCGATTCGAAACGATGCCCAGATTAATCATTTACAAACTCAATATATGGAATTTACAAAAGAGCTACACACTTTAACAACTCAAGTACAACAAGAGAGTGCAGAGTTAGAAGGCAAAGAAAAAGTAGATTTGTCGTTAATCGAAGAGACATTAAACAAACTTAAATTTGAATTTGAACATGCCCTACAAGTACTAAACCGCTCTAGAGAATACGAACGCCAAGCGATCGACTTTTCAGAGAAGTTAGACCATGTGGCAGATCGAATCTTCCAGCTTGAAGAAGTCTCTAGTCAAATTATTGATTTGTATAATTTATTGCGCGGTCAAAATAGTAAAAAAATCTCCTTTGAACGGTATGTACAGATGGGCTATTTAGAGCAAATTACAGAAGCCGCTAATATTCGTTTGAAAAATTTATCCAATGGTCAGTATTATTTGCAATGCTCGGATAGACAAGAAGCACATGGTCGTCAAAGTGGCTTAAGTTTAGATGTCTACGATACGTACACAGGACAGTCAAGGGATGTTAAATCATTATCTGGTGGAGAGAAATTCAATGCTTCATTATGCTTAGCTTTAGGAATGGCAGATGTGATCCAAAGTTTCCAAGGCAATGTGAAAATTGATACGATGTTTATTGATGAGGGCTTTGGTTCTTTGGATGAAGAATCGTTAATGAAAGCCATTGATACACTAATTGACCTTCAAAAGTCAGGACGTATGATTGGGGTAATCTCCCACGTGTCAGAGTTAAAAGCAGCAATGCCAGCTATTTTACAAGTAGAGAAGTTAAAAGAAGGCTATAGTAAAACCTCCATCCATCTGAAGTAAGAAAACGCCAGAGATTATTAATTAATCTCTGGCGTTTATTCTAAAACCTGTGTTCTGTGATTTTTTATGATTTATTATTTTCTTTATAACAGGATATATAACGGGTGCAAGGTTAATAATGGTTTTTACGATTTTTCTTAACTTCATAGTATCACTCCTTCGCTTTATCTATTACATACCCTATTATTTTCGATTAAAAACCAACTCGGAAGACTCTATATGCTTGTACTAGATTCCAGATAATAATTCCAATCGTTACAGCAAAGTAGAAAGCCATTATTACAAGCATCATTATGATAAACCCACTCATATTATCATAATTCACTGAGAACATTCCTAGTAAACCACAGATAGCTAACAGTATTGAAAGAGCAGTAGGAATTGAATGGGAGAGTATCGCACGCTTTGCATGATACTTTACAACAGAATCTTTTATGACGAAATATACAATAATGGGCAGTAAAAAGGGAGCAAATAGTAAACTAACATAACATAGTGCAGAAACAATCTTTTGATTTTCCATCTATTCACCTCATTTTTTGATTGTATATGGAAGTGATTGACAATAAGTAGGATTCGTATTCATATTCTAGTTGAAAAAAACATATAGTTTGATACAATTAGGGTGTGTTCTAACAATTAAACAAATGTATTTACCACAAGGGGAGCTGATGAAGTCAGCTGAGATTGTGCACTTATTGCACTAACTCTATGAACCTGTAAGTTAGTACTTGCGTAGGGATGTGGATAGAAACCGACTCCAAATGGCGTTTAGGCTCTGTCCTAGCGTCATTTTTTATTTGGAGAAAATATCTTGTGATATTTTCAAATTTGACGAGATGATTTCTATCCTTCTCTTAGGTTCTAAAAAGGGATTTAAAGAGAGGAGATTTGTTATGAACAATAAAAAACTATTAATGCTCGTTGAGATTGCGATTTTTGCTGGCATCGGTCTGGTGCTAGACCAATTTTCCTTCTCACTCTGGGCACAGGGTGGTTCCATAAGCTTTGTCATGTTACCAATTCTAATTATTGCGGTACGATGGGGCTTGGTAGCGGGTATTACAACAGGCTTACTAATCGGTGTATTACAAATGCTTTTTGGTGGCTATATTTTACACTGGGTTCAAGCGCTACTCGACTATCTAGTCGCATTTTCAGTAGTAGGGTTGGCTGGAGTATTTCGTAAACCAATTCTTCAAGCAGCCAATGATGACAATAAGAAAAACATAGTTCTTTATATTACATTAGGGATAATTTTAGGTGGGTTATTACGATACGCAGCACATTCACTTGCCGGTGCTGTCTTCTTTAGCGAGTACGCAGGAGATCAAAATGTATGGCTCTATACGTTACTTTATAATGGATCCTACATGATTCCGGCGATTATCTTAACGGCAATCGTGGGCTCATTACTTTTCACAGCAGCACCAAGATTAATAAAAACGAAATAAACTCGGGGAGGCGGCCAAGTATCTTTGGTCGTCTTTTATATATATTAAGAAGATGAATTGTACAGTGATGTTAAAAGTGAAAAAATTGCATCATGAAATAAGAATATTTCTACAGCATTCTTACTATTAAATTTAATAGTTTTCTAATAAATTCATTTACTTTCTAATAATTAGGATAAGACATGATTTGCCAGAGTAGTTGCCCAATAATTTGTTTAGTTTGTGGTATATTATATAGAGATATGTAAATAGGAAGAAGGAAAAGTTAAGATGATAGTACAAACAAAAGAAGAATTAGAAGCGTTAAAAAAAATAGGACGACTTTGTGCTGAAATTCGCGAAGCAATGAAAGCTGCTACAAAACCTGGTATTACAACGAAGGAACTAGACGAGATTGGCGGTCGTATGTTTGAAGAAGCTGGAGCTATTTCTGGTCCTAAAGGTGAGTATGATTTCCCTGGTTACACTTGCATTAGTGTGAATCATGAAGTAGCACATGGTATTCCTGGTTCTAGAGTCATCAATGAGGGAGATATCGTGAATATTGATGTATCTGGTTCTTTAAATGGTTACTTTGCAGATACAGGAATTTCTTTCGTTGTTGGTGACGGTTATCCAGAAAAAGAAAAACTATGTAAAGTAGCAAAGTCTTCATTTGATCGTGCGATGACAAAAGTAAAAGCAGGTTCAAAATTAAACCAAATTGGTAAAGCAGTAGAACGGGAAGCACGAGACAATGGCTTAACAGTCATCATGAATCTAACTGGACATGGTGTAGGTCGCGCTTTACATGAAAAACCGGATCACGTATTAAACTATTTTGATGCTTGGGATTCAACGATTTTGAAAGATGGAATGGTCTTAGCAGTAGAACCATTTATCTCAGAAAAAGCAGAGCATATTGTAGAAGCTGGTGACGGCTGGACATTCATTACTCCAGACAAATCACTTGTGGCACAAATTGAACATACAATTGTTGTAACGAAAGATAAACCGATTATTATTACACAAATTGAAGACTAAAAAAACCTCGAACTTGGTAGAATCCAAGTTCGAGGTTTCTTTTTATACATTAGCTATTCTAAAGATAGATGGTATCTTCAACTTTTTAAGGTCTTTTTAATAAAGAATACCCCTACGATCATTACGCCAGCTAAAAATAGAGCAGCTGTAGTCACTAATAATTCATCAAAACCATTTTGAACCGCAATGCCTATATAGCACCAGACAAATACGATCGGGTAAACGGTATCAAAATGATGATATCTTAGATGTAGGGCAATTGCTGTTCCAAATGTCATAATAATTACTGCCCAAAGTGCGTAACTTATTCCAAATCCAGACCACTGAAAATCTACTAAAAGGTAGTAACACAGCAAAATTAATAAAAAGGTTGACCAACTAAAATATGCTGCAATCGGCATTCTTAACGTAAAAAATTCTTTTTTCAATGGATAAGAAAAATAAAGTCCGAATAACACGATAACTTGTATTAGTAAAATTACAGTTGATAATAAGACGTAATGACTGTGCCAGCTCAAAAGAGAGGCGATTTGAAGTACGATGACAATTACGAATAAAATCGTCTGTAAATTTGTAACAAAGAGTTCTGTCCGACGCAACTTGATATAGCGATAAACCCAAAGGAAAAGAAAAACGAAAATAAGTATCCATATGTAATAAACATAATTTGCAGGTGCAAATAATAGTGGCAATCGATTGATGATTTCAATAGTAGACTGCCCATTTAATTGTAGCCAGAATGCGTTAAGTGTAAAGAGTGTGGCTACAATGACCGAAATAAATAATAGTATTAGTCGACTCATTCATTCCTCTCCCTTCTATAAAATTATATACATTAACAAAGCTTTGAACAACATTTTCTACCAGCATCCCTTTGTACACGGATGTAATTTGAATATTAATAAAGTAAATAATAAACATTTCACTCGCATACATGTATTACATAGAACATTCTGCCATGTAATCGTACGGCAGAGCAAAGCGGGTGACTAGTATATTTTTCTATAAAAAAGAAGGAATAAATAAAAATGACTTGAATAAAGAAATAGATGAAGTGAAAAATAATGGAAAAGTATCAATTAATAAGAAAATTTCAAGAAAGGCTTTAGGGTACTCTTGCGATGGTGAAAAAGTTTTTAAATTTATTACATAAAAAGGGTGATAAGTTGGTTAAGATTGAGGGGGACCGCATATTATTACGTACCTTTGTGGAGTCTGATGCCAGAAGTTTGGCAGAGCTCATGAGGAGAAATAAATATTTCTGGGCTAAACATGAACCACTTCATGAGGAGGAATTCTATACTGAGGAAGCCCAGTTTAAAAAAATATTAGAAAGTATCCATTTACTACGTGCAAACCGAGAGTACTCTTTTGGTATTTATCCGAAAGGAAGTAATGTCTTAATAGGGCATATTTCTTTGTATGCGATAAAAAGACTTCCTTATAATAGTGCGTTTATTGGATATTCGATAGATGAAAGATACACTCGTAAAGGTATTGCAACGGAAGCTGTTAAAGAAGTGATTCAATTCGCTTTCCATCATGTGAAATTACACCGGATTGAAGCTTATGTATCACCAAAGAATCAAGGTTCCATCAAAGTACTAGAAAATGCTCAATTTGTTCGTGAAGGATTGTTACGAGAGCTTCTATATATAAATGGAAGCTGGGAAGATCATTACTTATATTCTTTATTACAGGATGAATTTAGATATTAAAAAATAGGACTATCCCATAGATGCAATAAAATTGCAGTTTTTAGGATAGTCTTATCTAAATTTTTAGAATTTTAAGAAGATGATTTAGTTGTTGTTTCTTCTAAAAAACCATTTCCATCTGTAAGTAAATCCAGTTTACCTGTACTTGGATCAATAACTAGTCCATGAATAGGTGTCATTTTTGGCATTAAAGGATGATTTCGAAGGATATCAACACTTTTTAGAACACTTGTAGATACATCGCCAAATCCACGTAACCAATCTACTAAATCAATACCTGAATATTTCACTGTATTAATGATATCTTCACTAATACCACGTTCAATCATATGTTGGATCATTACGTTAGGATCAATAGCACTCATGCCACAATCATGATGTCCAATAACATATACCTCATCAGCTTGTAATTCATAAATAGCTACTAAAATACTTCGCATTACTGCTCCGAATGGATGACTCACTTGTGCGCCTGCACTTTTTACAATTTTCACATCGCCGTTTCGCATATTCATCGCTTTTGGAAGTAATTCAACTAGACGTGTATCCATGCAAGTTAATATCACTACTTTTTTATCAGGATATTTGGATGTAATATAAGGCTCATACTGTTTAAATCTCACAAAAGAATCATTAAAGCTAAGAATTTCCTCTAAAGAAGTACCCATCTTTCTACAACTCCTATTCTTCATTACATAATTCCATTATATACAAAAAAGTCGACAAAACTCATATGAATTTTGTCGACTTAATATTTATTAAAATTTTTCTGTCGGTTTTGGATCGATTTTTACTGATGATTTAGAATCTAATCCAACGCGTAAATAGTGAATAAACATAGACATAGCAATCATTAATACAACAAAAAAGCCAGCGACTGTTGAAACAAACATACCCATTGTTGAAAGACCCCCTTCTAATATTTACACTTAACTTGAAACCTATTATACTATAGATCTTTTATGAATTATACGGAGAAACGAAAAATTATACTGCCAATTTCATGAAGGGTTGCTAATTAAAATTTTACCTGTAGTTGAAAGTACCGGAAAGAATAAAAATCAGGGAGTTACAAAAATTTATTCGTATGTAAAATATTAAGACATTTTAATTTTGAATAAATTTTGAAATAAACTTAACTTGTTTTCAATCATTCTGTTATATAAATGTAAAAAAATTAGAAACTTTGTCGAAAAAAAGAGTAGTAGAAGATTTGGAGGAACATATATGGATATATCAACGATAGTCGGGATTATACTCGGAATCATTGCTGTTTTTGTCGGAATGGTTGTAAAAGGTGCAAGTTTAAGTATTTTAATTAATCCTGCAGCATTTTTAATTATCATTGTTGGGACAATTGCATCAATCACAATTGCATTTCCGATGAAAGAATTAAAAAGAATACCAAAAATATTAAAGATTATTTTCACAGAACAAAAGCTTACTAGTGAAGTTGAAATAATAAAAATGTTTTCTCAGTGGGCAGACTTAGCTCGACGTGAAGGGTTATTATCTCTTGAAAGTAAAGCAAGTGAAGTAGAAGATCCATTTTTAAAGAACGGACTCACATTAGCAATTGACGGTCAAAATGCTGATTATATTAGGGATGTGCTTACTGAAGAGGTTGAAGCTCTAGAAGATAGACACGCGAGTGGAGCACAGATTTTCGCACAAGCGGGTACATACGCTCCAACTTTAGGGGTATTAGGTGCAGTTATTGGTTTAATGGCAGCCTTAGGAGATATGAACGATGTCGATAAATTAGGTCATGCGATTACAGGGGCATTTGTTGCCACTTTATTAGGTATTTTTACGGGGTATGTACTTTGGAATCCCTTTGCGAATAAATTAAAACGCAAGTCAGCAGAGGAAGTAAAACAAAAGACTTTGATGATAGAAGGGATTTTATCTGTTCTAGAAGGTGAAGCTCCTCGTGTTATTGAACAAAAGTTAGCATCATACTTACCAACGGAGGAACGCCGTAAAATCACAGACGAAAGCGGGGCGGCTGGTAATGGCAAGGAAATCTAAAAAGAAAAAGCATGATGATCATGTAGATGAATCATGGCTATTACCATACTCAGATTTAATGACACTGCTTTTAGCTCTGTTTATTGTATTGTTTGCTTCTAGCTCCGTTGATGAAGCTAAGCTTCAAAAGTTGGGGGATGTATTTGATCAAAT
Source organism: Ureibacillus sp. (assembly GCA_035555915.1). Lineage (GTDB taxonomy): Bacteria > Bacillota > Bacilli > Bacillales_A > Planococcaceae > Ureibacillus. The sequence goes on from DATMGC010000021.1 coordinate 113,045, forward strand.
ATTAAATGGTGGAGTAGGGATTATGGATCATACATCTGTAATAGAAAATCCTAGTGCAGTTGTGGATGGAATCTCAGCAGAGGAAGCAGCATATCTTCAAGATCAAAAGGAATTACAAGAAATACAAGAAAAGCTCGATAATTTTATAGCAGTAAATGAATTAGAAAGTACATTTGTCACTAAAATGACAGATGAAGGACTATTAATAACGATTCGTGAAAGTATTTTATTTGATTCGGGGAAGGCAGAAGTAAAGCAAGATTATAATAGTATTGGTAAAGAATTATCACAAATACTAAAATTAGATCCTGCAAGACATATTGTTGTAACTGGACATACAGATAATGTTCCGCAAAACACGAAAGAGTTTAGTTCGAACTGGGAACTATCGGTTATGCGAGCAGTTAACTTGATGAAGATAATTATTGATAGTAACCCTGAACTGGATCCAAAGTATTTCAGTGCAAAAGGTTACGGAGAATTTAGCCCAATAGCATCAAATGATACAGCAGAAGGACGAGCGCAAAATCGTCGTGTAGAAGTACTAATACAGCAGTTAGTTCAAGAAGATGGTACGAAAGTAAATGAATAAAATGAACTGACATAGAACCCGAGAGTATTTATACTTTCGGGTTTTTTAAGTGCGCCCGGCATGCGCATGAACTATAGGGTGCAAGTCCCGAACCCC
>DATMGC010000022.1:0-10542 GCA_035555915.1 Ureibacillus sp.
TTTCTACAATATTAAAGCAAATCATCATTCCTAATCCTGTTCCTTTACTTTTTAAAGAATAAAAAGGAGTTCCAAGAGATGCAACCTCTTCTTCCGACATCCCTCTTCCATGATCAGTAACATTAATTACAACAAAACCTTTTTCACTTCTAGCTGTTACAAGGACTAAATCACCCATTTTAGATGCCTCAATGGCATTTTTAATAATATTGATTAATAGTTGTTTAAACTCTATGGTATTAATAGAAATAGTACAATCACCCATTATGTTTAATTCGATTCGATTATTATGTAAAAGTCCATATGAATGTAGTAAATCTTTAACACTCTGTAGAACCAGCTTTACATCCACTGTTTCAAGTACCTTTTCTTTTTCCGGTTTGGCAACAGATAAAAATTGAGAAATGACCTGTTCTGCCGTTCCTAACTCATCAATCATCAAAGCAAGATGCCCTTTTCTCTCTGCGGAAAATGAAGTGTCTTGTTCAAATAACTGTAAAAATCCCTTCACAACGGTCAAAGGATTTCTAATTTCATGTGCAACAGCAGCTGAAAGTTGGCCTGTTATCTTCAAACGACCAGATTGTTGTATTTGTTCATAATACAATTGTTGTTGTTTTATTCGCCTATTCGTTAAGTAAAAAATAAAATAGACAATAATTTGGCTCGCAATAAAGTTGATCAAATTTCCTATTATATCCTCTTCTATGTAAGGATACCGGTTTCCTTGATCAAAAGTCATAATATAGTAAAATAATAATAGGATTGATACAAAATTTGATAACAATGAAAAATAAAAAAGCTTTGAATCAAAAAATAGAATCGAAAATGCCGGAATAAAACATAGTAAAATAAAGTTGGACCACGTCTCTGGATATAAAAAGAAAAGTGTATAAAAGTAAACACCTGCAATGACTGTGATCATGATTCGAAGGGCTTCTGTACCATGTTTAGGATAAAGTAATAAACAAATGGACAAAACAAACACCCATATAATATGAAAGATATAACCAAACTCGAACTCTCCCATACGCGGATTATTAATCATCAAGCCCATTATCATCATAGCTATTACAATTAATACAACTATATAGTACATTTTTTTGTTTAATTTATTATGAAACTCCTTCATACATCCCCCTTTGTTATCCATTGATAATTACACACTAAAATATACCATTATTTTAATATACTGGAGCATTTTTTAAGCTCAAATTTATGAATACGGTTTTCGTAACGTATCTAAATGAGGTTTAAACTGGTAGAAATTATGGGCAGTATAGGTTTAATCTCATGTTTAAACGTTCTATGACCTCTTGAGGCATTTCCTTGACCTTGATATCCTCACCTAGGAAAAGCAGCCAATTGATCATTTCCGTCAATTCTTCCAGATTATTAACATTGATAAAAGTCTTTAGTAAAGCTGTGGTTTGGTAAGGATTTGTATAGGAAATTGAGACTTTTAAAAGATGGTATTTTTTGAACTGAGCAATCGCCTTTGGACCAAGTTCAACCACAAGATTTATTACTTCTTCCTGCTTATTTAATTTTTCCAAAATAGTTTTCTTGCTTAATCTGTTTTTCACAGGATATGGTTTAACATTGATGAGATTGTCTACGGGGAAAATTTGTCTCTTTTCTTCTTTTAAGTCAAAGCCTTCAATCAACCAAATATTTTTTTCACGATAAAGGTGCAGAAGATAGATTGGATACGATATTATTTCCTTCTCCTCTTTGATGGTAATCAATAAGTAGTTATCCAAAAGAAGTGCTTGGATAAGTTTTTCTAAAATTGGATGGGGCAGGTCTGACAGTTCAAGCAGGTCTGGATTATTTGGGTTGGTCCCTTCAAAAAGCAAGATTTGATTTAATAATACTAATTCATCCTGCTGATTTTCAGAGATGAGGCCAAGTAATTTTTCCGCTAAAGACTGACGGCTCTTTAGATAAGGGAGTTGTTGATTTCTTGTAGCCATAAAGGCAATAAAAAGAGCTTTAATCTCATTATCAGTAAAGCGAACGGTGGGCAGTACAGAATTGTTCATGACAGAGTAGCCCCCATCCCTTCCTACTTCAGCGACAAGCGGCATCCCCATTCCTTCAATTTCTCTTATATCTCTAATAGCAGTGGAACGGGAGATACTAAATTCTTGCATAATCTCAGAAATTGTAAAGTGGGATCGGTTGTTGATATATCGCATGATAATATTAATTCGTTCAACTTTTTTCATCGGATCCTCCTAAACAGTATCATTTTTTGACATGATTAAGGAATATTATAAACTCATCAAGTGAAAAGACAAATCATTTGAAAAAACTTATAAAAAAGGAAGGTTTTGAAAATGACAAATTATACGCTGGAAGAAAAAGAAAGCTTCACTGTATTAGGTATTGGAATTGAGCTAAAAAGCGATTATACAGACTACGCTGGCATAAACAAGGAAAAGGTAGACTTTTGGCAGGAAGTCAAACAAGATGGAAGACTTGACACTCTAAAATCTATAGCCACAAATGACTACATTTTTGCTGTGAACGAAGCGGTAAATAATAAGATGATGCATTATGCCGGCGTCATGACAGAGCAATCTCTACCAGAAGCATCGAGAGTTATTCAATTTCCTAAAGGGGAATACCTGATTGTTCAAGGGGAAGGAAAAACAGCTGATGAATTGAGTAATACACTCACTGGCATCGCCTTTGGTCAAGTATTGCCTGAAGCAAAGGATTTTGCTTATGTTGGCGGGCCGAATGCAACAGTTGAGATGGGACAGCGAAACGGTTTAGTATTTGGTGAAATGTGGATCCCTGTTGTTAGGAAATAAATGTCGAGATAAAATTGTCCCATATTATAGATTTTAAAAATGTATCTATAGCTCTTGATTGAGCGTAAAATTATTTTTCATTCCTTAACAATGACTATCATTCACGCCACTTATTTAGGCATTCAAATTACGAAACAGTACATCTCCTTCATACTAGAGAGTGCTGTTTCTTTTTTGTGTCATTTACTTATGATACAGTTCCTAGCGTATATCAATATGAATGAGTCTAATTACTTTTTTCATGCCCTCTAAAAAATCATTTTCATCTAATAATTTGCGTATTTGTACCCATTGCCTTCTAAATATTCTATTGACAACTACTTTAAGAGGATATACATTAATGATATTGATAATTATTATCAATTAATCTCATATTAAGGAAGGATATACAAAATGATTGCCAAACAAAAATTTTCATTATTCTTAACATTACTAATTTTTATACTTTTACTCGCACTAGCTGGTTGTTCAGGTGGTGAGCAGACAAATGCAAAATCTGAACCAACCTCAACTGAAGAATCTACTAAGGAAACAGCTGAATCAGAAGAAACAACAGAGTATCCAATCGTGATTAAACATGCACTTGGTGAAACAACAATTGAAGAAAAGCCTGAACGTGTTGCTACGATTCAATGGTCAAACCATGATGTGGCTCTTGCTCTTGGTGTTGTGCCTGTAGGTTTCTCAGCAGCAAACTACGGTGTTCAAGATGATAGCGGAATGCTACCTTGGACTGCAGATAAAATAAAAGAACTTGGTGCCGAAACGCCAACTATTTTCCAAGATACTGACGGTTTAGATTTTGAAGCAATTGCTGATTCTAATCCAGATGTCATTCTTGCAGCATACTCAGGTATTACCCAAGAAGAATATGATACATTAAGTGAAATTGCTCCTGTTGTTGCCTATCAAACCAGCCCTTGGGTAGCTTCATGGCGTGAACAAGTTACATACAATGCAATGGGGATGGGAATGGAAGAAGAAGGTAAACAACTGATTGCCGATACAGAGAAACTAATTGAAGAAAAAGTAAATGAACATGCTGAAATTAAAGGTAAGAAGGCCGCATTCGTAAGTATTAGTGCCGATGATTTATCTAAATTCTATATCTACTCACCAGGAGATCCACGTGGTGCATTCCTTAATGAGTTAGGAATGGAATATCCTGAAAGTATTACAAGTCAAATCACTGATCCAAATAGTTTCTTTATAGAAGTAAGTGCTGAAAATGCAGATATGCTTAACGATGCTGAAATTTTGGTATCATACGGCGATGAAAATACACTTGCAACTCTGCAGGCTGATCCAATCCTTGGAAAAATCCCAGCGGTAGAGAGAGGTTCTGTCGTCATTATTGGAGATAACACTCCACTTGCAGCAGCTGGAACTCCTAGCCCACTTGCAATTGAATACTCAATTGACGAGTACTTAACATTACTCTCAGAAGCTGTAAGCAAAGTTCAATAAAATGAGTAATATATCCGTTTCAGAAAATAAGCAGTTACATTTACCGAAAAATTTCATAGCAGTACTTATACTTTCAATTGTCTTACTCGGTATTTGTGTATTGGCTTCTCTTGCTTTTGGCTCTCGAACAGTTGGATGGAATGAGTTAATGGACGGCTTATTCCATCCTGAAGTACAGACTCACGGAGCAAATGTTGTTCGCCAAAGAATTGCTAGAACTGTATTTAGTATTATGTGTGGTGCTGCATTAGGAGTTTCTGGGTCTCTGATGCAATCAGTCACTCGTAATCCTATTGCAGACCCTAGTATATTAGGGGTTAACACAGGTGCAGCACTATTTGTCGTTTGTGGAATAACATTTTTAAATATTGGTACTGCTAGTCAATACATTTGGCTTGCATTAGCAGGAGCGATCATAACTGCCATTTTTGTATTCGGAATTGGTTCGATGGGGAGTGGCGGTGCCACGCCCCTTAAACTTGTTTTAGCGGGTGCTGCTACTAGTGCTGCGTTATCATCCCTTGTTATGGCCATTATGATTCCCCGCTCAAACGTTATGGATCAATTTAGATTTTGGCAGGTTGGTAGTGTCGGATCAGGAAATTGGAGCTCTATCTCTCTTTTTATTCCTTTTCTTATTATCGGAATACTAATCGCCATCTTCACAGCTCCAGCACTAAATGCATTAGCATTAGGTGATGAAGCAGCTACAGGATTAGGTGTACGTACAGGAACACTTAGACTTGTTGCTGCCTTTGGTGGAGTATTATTGTGTGGTGCTGCAACAGCACTCGCAGGTCCTATTGGATTTATAGGATTATTAGCAACACATGTGATTCGACTCATTATTGGTCCTGACTTACGATATATTATCCCAATGTCAGCTCTTTCAGGTGCCATTATCTTAACTATATCAGATATATGCGGTCGGATTTTAGGAAGCCCTGGTGAGCTTGAGGTTGGTGTTGTTACTGCATTTATTGGAGCTCCTATTTTAATTTTAATAACTATGAAAGCGAAAATGCGTACGTTATGATGAATGAATCTATAAATCTTATTATAATAGGTAGAAAAAAGAGACATCGTCGTTATATCCTCGTGACTTCCTTACTTGCAATTATTGCCTTTTTTCTTTGCTGCACATTGCTTATGCTGGGAAACACGATTTATCCTGTTTCAGATGTCATAAGCGTTCTGCTTGGTGAAAAAGTAAAAGGTGCCTCATTTGCAGTGGGAACAATTCGTTTCCCAAGAATGATAGCAGGTGTTTTTGCAGGATTTGCTTTCGGTGTTGCCGGACATGTATTTCAAACGATGCTTCGTAATCCCCTTGCAAATCCAAATGTTATCGGAATAACAACTGGTTCAAGTGCTGCGGCTGTTTTTTGTATCATCGTTCTTCATGCAAGTAATACCTTTGTTTCGATTGCTTCTATTATTGGTGGACTTGCTACAGTAATCGTTATTTTTCTATTATCAAAGGGTACTTCTTTTTCAATTGGCAGGTTAATTTTAATAGGAATTGGTATTCAAGCCATGCTGAATGCAGTCGTATCTTACTTATTATTGATTGGTCAACAACAGGATATCCCTACTGCTATGAGATGGCTAAGTGGTAGTCTAAATGGAGCTAAAATGGAGGAACTCTACCCTCTTATGATAACAATTCTTATCTTTGCACCAATTATTATCGCGTTCGGGAAACGATTAGATATGTTAGAACTTGGAGAACAAGCAGCAACATCACTTGGAGTCGATACGAATAAGACACGATTTGTACTTATTATCAGTTCGGTGCTTATTATTGCGTTAGCTACCGCTACAACAGGACCTATCGCATTTATTGCGTTCCTTTCGGGACCTATTGCAAAAAGACTAGTTGGTGTTGGTTTCTCTAGTATTATACCAGCAGGTCTTGTTGGCATCATTTTAGTTTTAGCATCAGATCTTGTAGGACAATTCGCATTCGTTGCCAGATACCCTGTAGGCGTCATCACAGGTATTCTTGGAGCACCGTACTTGATTTACTTGCTAATCCGAATGAACCGAAAGGGAGATTTATAATGAAACCGATACATGCTTTTCAAGCTGAAGGAATCACCGCTGGATATGATAATAAAACGATCCTACATGATGTAAGTATTTCCATTCCAAGCAATAAAATAAGCATTATTATTGGAGCCAATGGTTGTGGTAAGTCTACCCTGCTTAAAACAATGGCCAGGCTGATTAAACCTACTTCCGGGCAAGTTACCTTGGGAGGAAAACCAATTCATAAAATTCCACCAAAACAGTTAGCCCGTGTATTAGGACTTTTACCACAATCACCAATTGTTCCAGAGGGAATTACCGTTGCAGATTTAGTTGGTCGAGGGAGATTTCCACACCAAACATTCCTAAAAGGATGGACAAAAAAAGATTATGAAGCTGTTGGTGAAGCAATGGAAATCATGAAAATCACTGAATTTGCCGACCGGCATATTGATGAGCTTTCAGGCGGGCAAAGACAGCGCGTATGGATTGCAATGGCTCTGGCACAGCAAACAGACATTTTGTTTCTTGACGAACCGACAACCTATTTAGATATCACCTATCAAGTCGAAATTCTCGATCTGCTAACAGATCTTAACCAAAAATACGGAACAACCATTGTCATGGTTCTCCATGATATCAACCTGTCAGCACGCTATGCAGACCATATTTTTGCCCTTCATAAAGGAAAGCTTGTCGCAGAAGGCGATCCGGCAGAGGTTATTACAAGTACATTGATTGAAGATATTTTTGGTCTTCATTGTACTGTGGTAGATGACCCTATATCGGGTTCTCCTTCTGTGGTGCCGATTGGGCGGCATCATGTGATTAGGGAACTTATTCATAGTTAAATACTGGTTCCTGTGTGAAGAGATATTTTTCATAGGTTACTGACAAAACCCACTTGTGGGGAGCGTCCGTAACCTATTTGCTGTAATGGCCTATTTGATAAATAACAACATACTAACTTTGCAAAACAACCTATAATTATCATTTTCCTACGTTCTAAAAGATTTTAGCTACTGTTTATTAGTATTTATTAAGTAATATCTATTCGTTAAAAACATAAAATTTATAAGGCTAATAGAAATAACTCCTCAGCTTCAGTTTTTAAAGAATTCAGTTTTGTTAATTATTCACAAAAAATGGAGGCGATTCAATGAAAAAATTCAGTTCTGTCTCTGGTACGGTTACCCTGATTCAAGATTATTCAGCAGGTTCAGATGTGGAATTAAATGGATGTTTCAAATTAATGTCCTTATTAATAGGAGATGGTACGATAGTAAATTTCGATATTAGTCCAACAACCTATTTTCTTGACCATGTGATGGTTTCAATCGGAGACCGTGTAACTGGTTTTTATGATGTCAATGTACCAGTTATTCTTATTTACCCACCCCAATATCAAGCTCTCATTATCGCAAAGGATAGCCCCTATCAAAATGTGAAGGTAGACTATTTTGACAGTCAATTGGTGAGTAGCGATGGTCAGTTACAATTAAATATTTCCAATTATACTCCGATATTATTACCCAACGATCAACTCTTCACCTTAAATCCTACAAACCGAAATTTACTTGTTGTATATGGTCCTACTACAATGAGCATACCAGCCCAAACCACTCCCTATAAATTGATTGTTATGTGTTAAAAAAAGTTAAGCACCATAACACATAGGAATAGCAGCTGCTTAACCAAGTCGGTGTTTTTAGTTACTTTTAGGGATAAATTGAATAAATATATGAACCGTGAGTAACACTACATATAAAACTAATATGAGGTATTCATGACATGAAACAGATTTTTCTCTGGTTACTCTTAATATTACCTTGGGTGTCCTTATCCTTTTTGAAAATGGATACTGTACGCAGGTACATGCCGGTCGCTCTATTTATGACCGTTATTCATACCTTGGCATATCAAGCGGCTTACCATTACGGATGGTGGAAAGAGGCAGGTTCCAGTCTGTTCGGGTGGGATAAAGTCATCCCTATTCCTTGGGTGTATGGAGCATATTTAGTTATAGTTATCTGGATCTTTCACTTTACTTTCGGAAAATTTTGGATGTATTTGATTGTCAATATACTCTTGGATGGATTATTTATGTACCTCATATACCCGATATGGCAACGGATGGGGATTGTTTCGAGTGAATCGACTTTGCCTACAATTGCTATTGTTGCTATGATGGTCGGTTTTGCGTTTATCATCTATCTTTATCAACTGTGGCAGGATGAAGTGTTCAAACAGCCAAAGCATAACTCATAAATGACCAAGAACTGGCTTAACGTCCCTTTTATAGGAGCTGGAAAACCTCGTACCCGAAAACAAGGAGATTTCCGGGTATAAGACTTGTCCATCTTGACTTCACAATAGTGATAAACTTACTCCACAGACTGTATGAAGGTTTGTAACCTTATTTTCCAAACCTTTTGCGATATCCGCATTTTCTACATAGTTCCTCCACTGCCACTCTTTGTGAAAAACCATCTACAAGGTTTTTTGCTCTATCCATCTCGATAATATCAGAAAATGAATGATCATTAATATTTCCAAGATTGATAACACCTTCACCATCTAGACAACAAGGAATAACAGTTCCATTTGCTAAAATACCTGCTTGATTTCGCAGGCCATAGCAGAAGCCCTTGCCATCATCTTCTTCTTCATGTAACGCAGGCCACTGAAACTCGTAATCTTGATTGATAAAGATACGATCCGCAATCTTCACACCGCTTCCAGGAACGACCTTCTCTTCAATTTTGTAATCTAACTCAAATTCGTTCTCAATCATTTCTAGTAAATCTCTATTTCGTTTTCTTTCAATATTCGTCACATTATCTTGTGTAAGATTCCATAATCTTAGCGAAACAATCATGTCTGATTGGCTCGTTGCTTCTTTAATAAAAGAAAGAATACTTCTCACATACCCTTCCTTATCTTTAGAACCAATATGACCATCAAAGCTATGGAGTGAGAAGTTCATTTGTCTAAGCGCAGGCTTATTTAATAATTTTTCTCTTTTTTTATTAATTAATGTTCCATTTGTTGTGATATTAACTTTAAATCCCTTTTCATGACTTAATTCTAACAATTGGTCTATTTTAGGGTGGAGCAGCGGCTCACCTTTCACATGTAAATAAATGTAGTCTGTGTGTGGTTTTATTTGGTCTAATCTCTTAGAAAAATCCTCCACAGAAATGAATTGCTTCTGTCGTTCCGTTGGCGGACAAAAGCTGCATGCAAGATTACATACACTTGTAATCTCTAAGTAAAACTTCTTGAATTTTTTCACCATCAATTCCTCACTTCTTTGACTACTTAAAACAATTTAAACTATTATTCTACCACTATTACAGCATATATGTTCATACATGCATACCTGCTTATTAAAGGAAACGATCGTTACCAAATTTCCTATTATTTACCCTACTACTATCTATACAGGAATTCCTTCACTTATACTGCTTGCATAAAATAAAAACCATCAGAAAATTTTCTCCAATGGTTTTATGATATGACGGACATTAGGTTAACTAACATTTTGTTTAAACTTTAACTAAAATGATTCAACATTGAATGTAGTTCAATTTTTGCAGTTTGTTGTACCACATAATTCACTTCAATCATAATAATTCAAAAAAACTACTAAGTGCTATTTATGATACGGTTCACCGTAACGCTTTAAAGGTAGCTAAAGTTAAGACTTATATCATAAATATAGGTTAAGTAAAACATTCCATGCTTTATTCTTTGTCTAAGTTGTCATTAAATGTTTATTTCAAAAGTGTAAATATTTACCTAAGAAACGAAGTGAATGTCTTGCAACAATAAAGTTCGAAAGATTACCTATAAAGTTTTCATGGGGACAAATGTTAGAGGCCTAGTAGGTTAAATCCTCATGTGTAGAGTTGATAGTGCATACAAAATAGGCTAATTTATAATGGGAGTAGCACTTGTCTAGGTTAGATTATTATCAAGGGAGAAGAAAGAACACATTATTAGAGGTACTTTCCTAAAAAATTTAGGATAGAAGGCTTACTTTAGTGCTTCCTTCTTGTCCGAATTTAGTTATCCTACAAAAAAAGAAGCAAGTAAACTAAATAATATAGATACTTAGCTTCTTTCTTTTATAACCATTTATTTCTTTCTATTAACTCTTCTTTGTGAGAGTTTTTTCCAAATACTTCTCAATAAACAAACTTCTTCATTACTAAATCCA
>DATMGC010000023.1:0-15677 GCA_035555915.1 Ureibacillus sp.
TTGTACCGGGCTCAGTTTTAATTTTGCCTTGATCCGCTTTGTGTTGTAATAATTCATATAATTTTCTAGTTCCTTTTTAAACTGTTCAACACTCTCAAATTCCTTTAAATAAAGGAATTCTGATTTCATGATGCCAAAGAAATTTTCCATTACTGAGTTATCATGACAGTTTCCCTTACGTGACATACTTTGCACAACACCTCTTACTTTTAGGGCATGACGATATTGTTTCATTTGATAATGCCAACCTTGATCGGAATGCATCAGTAGCTGATGTTCTTCTGGTAACTTCTCTAAAGCCTTCTCCAACATTTCAGAAACCAATGAATATGTTGGTCTAGAGCCAATTGTATAGGTAATAATTTCATTATTAAACAAATCCAATACAGGAGATAAATACAGCTTTTCTCCAAACAATTTAAACTCAGTAATATCCGTTACCCACTTCTCATTTGGGGCTTCGGCGGTAAAGTTACGTTCTAAAATATTTGGCGCAATTTTGCCAACTGTGCCTTTATACGATTTGTATTTTTTCATGCGAACAATACACTTTAACCCAAGTTCTTTCATGATACGTTGAACCTTTTTATGATTAACTTTTCGTCCACGATTCGCCAGCTCATCACGAATGCGACGATAGCCATAACGGCCTTCATGTTCGTTAAAAATCGCTTGAATTTCAGCCTTTAACTCGGCGTCTGGATCGGGTCGATTCATCTTTTTCACTAAATCGTAGTACGTGCTACGTGGAATGCCTGCGAATTCCACAAGTGCTTTCACCGAGTATTTATGCCTTAATTCATAGATGACCTTTACTTTGTCTTCTTTGGTGATTTTTCCTTGGCTTGAACTAAGGCATTCAACTTTTTTAAATACTCGTTTTCCATTCGTAAACGGTCGATTTCTGCTTGAAGTGCTTCAGGTGAACCCTCTACTGGTGCTTGTTTTGGTTGTTTGTTCGTTTCTTTTTTCATGGATGGACGCCCCTTTTTCTTAGATTGAAGGGCATCGAATCCTTTTGCTTCAAATTGTTTTTGCCAGCTATTAAGTGTAGAAGGAGAAGATATGTTAAAAAAAGCTGCAGTTTCACGTAAGGACATACCGTGTTCAATCATGTAATTTAGTACATCTAGTTTAAACTGTGCAGAATAATTTGTATACCGTTTAATAAATGCTTCTACACCATTATGTTCGTATTGTTTCACCCACTTTAAAATTCCTGAAGAATGTACACCCATTGACTTTGCAATTTCATTTAAACTTTCTCTACCTTCTAAGTAGCGTAAAGCTGCTTGTAATTTTTCTTCCGACGTAAATTTAGCCATAAAAAAAAAGCACCTCCAATTGTTAGATGTGTGTCTAACAATTGGGGTGCAGTTCACTATGGGTTTAACGTCTTTTTATTATTTAACCCTATTTAATATATGACTTTGTATTATAATACATAAAAATGAATGGAAATACGTATGGGATGTATAAGTATAACTTGCCTAATAGCCTTTAGATATTGAGGGAAATTGCAAAATAAAAACCCGGAATTAATTCCGGGTCTGATTACACTTACATCGAGTTATCCACGACTAACTACCTCGCTTTTCGCAAATCCTTAAGATTTACCTAAGAAAACTGCTTTAGCTAATGAAGTTTAATGTTCTTCAATGATAACAATGAATCCCATCCATCGGGTTAACCCTCCCAATTCATTGGAGTCGAAGTGAAATCTTTAATAGTATAGCTCGAATATAATTTCTTATTCAATTTTTATTAAATTTTATAAAATAATTGTTGAAGGGTGAGTGATGTTGTTTAAATTATTAAAAGAAATAAAATTTCTGTTTAAGTAATCGCAAACAAACAACAAATATAAAAGTTTTATGATGTCTCACTCATGGAAAAGTTAATGATAAATTTGAAGTTACTTGAAAAGCTCTATAACAGTATTAGATTGATTGCAAATGTCTCGAATGCACAATTACCTTTAATGTATTATTAAAATAAAAACGCAGCTTAAAGTTTTTTTAATTAATAAGGTAAAACATTATAAATAGTAAAAGGGAAGTGTGCAAATGGATTTTGAGAAAGTGATGAAGGAACTTGAAGAGCTTGGGAAAGAGCGAACGAAAAAGACTTACATAAGGAATGGTGCGCGCGAGCCATTATATGGTGTAGCTACAGGTGCTATGAAGCCTATCGCCAAAAAAATAAAGATCAACCAAGCTTTAGCCGAAGAACTGTATGCAACTGGGAACTATGATGCGATGTATTTTGCTGGTATTATTGCAGATCCAAAGAACATGACGGAAGAAGATTTTGAACGGTGGATCAATGGAGCTTACTTTTACATGATTTCGGATTATGTAGTTGCCGTCACTTTGGCAGAAACAGAAATTGCTCAAACTGTTGCTGACAAATGGATTGCAAGTGGAGAAGAGCTCAAGATGTCAGCAGGGTGGAGTTGTTATTGTTGGTTATTGGGGAATCGTCCGGATACTGAATTTGATTCGATCAAGATTGAAAATATGCTTAAACAAATTGAAAACACAATTCACGAATCACCTGAAAGAACGAAATCTGCAATGAATAATTTCGTTTATACAGTTGGGGTTTCATTTATACCGTTACATGAGAAGGCAGTTGAAACTGCAAAAGTAATTGGCTTAGTTGAGATTAGAAAGGACAATAATAAAAAAAGTATTCTCAATGCTAATGAATCTATTCAAAAGGAAATCGATCGAGGAAAGCTTGGCTTTAAACGAAAGTATGTAAGGTGTTAGTAGGAATCAGGCTAATAACGAATTCATTTTTTTAAAGCTCAATCCACTAGTTTAGGCAGGGATTGAGCTTTTATTGTAAAATATCTTGGGACTTTAGTATCAGGAAACAACTTCCCGATGATGACATTTCTGTTCTTCTTTTTGTTCGCGCTTTTTCGCTCTATAATTATAAAATAATTTTAAGCCAGGCAACACGACTAAGAAAATAAACATTATTCTAAAAATCTGGTATACAGAAACTACTGAAACATCTGCACCGATAGCATCGGCTAATAAAACCATTTGGTCAAGTCCACCAGGGGCGGTACTTAAAAAGCTGGATGCGAAAGAATAATCTAAGAAATAGGATACGATAAAACTTGTGCCAAAGGTAAGTGCAATCAGTCCTATCGCACTAAGAATACCTGCTATTAAATAGCGGAAAGGTAACTTTACCATTTCCGGCTTCAATAATAGCCCAATATGTGCACCGATTAATAGTTGTGCACCATTCATAATAATTGATGGTACTGGTGCTATTTCAAAAGAAGTGAACTGTAACCCTATAACGAGAAGGATAGGTGCTAAGAAAGGGGCAACCGGCAACTTGATTCGCTTTGCCACATAGGTACAGCCCCAGGCTAGAATAAATAGCAAAATTAAACTTATGGATAAAGAACTATGATTGACTGTTTTACTTACCATATGACCAGATACAATAAATGGAATGAATACCACAACTAGAATCAAACGCACAATATGAAAATATGTAACAGCGGCTATATCTACATCATTCTCTTCTTCAGCAAAGAGAATGATTTGACCTAAACCTCCTGGAATAGCTCCTAAGATCATGGACTTTATTGATAACTTTGACCACTTACTCAATATATAAGCTAGTACGATTGAACTGGCAATTAAGATTACATTAATAAGTATCATAAAAAGAAGTAGCATACCAATGTCACTAAAAAGACTTAAGTTAAACTGTTCACCGATTGCAACTCCTAAGATGATTATTCCTATTTCTAGTAGTTTTGAAGACCACAATAGAGTACCTTTATAAAGAAATTGGGTAATTAAAATGGTAAATAACGGACCAAGCATCCAAGGTATTGGGATATGTAACCAGCTAAATATAAAACCGCCGATGAGGGCAAGTACTAGAACCTTTAACATACCTTTCAAGAGTATCACTCCTTTTGACAAATTACCTCTTCAATGGAGGGGGGTAGCTAACGAAACCACCAAGTATTATCTTATGAAGGAGTGAGATCATAAGAAATACTGGTGGTTTGAAAACTATATTATGCTTTTACTGGTTGATCACGTTTCACGTCGTCTCGGCTACGATCTCCCCAATAAGTTGAACCGAATCTTAAGTACTCTTCATGAGTCCATTTAATAGGCTCCCAATCTGGTTCAAAGATTAAGTAGCTATTTGTGAAGACTTCCACACGTAGACCGCTACCTGGGTCTTTTACATAAATGAACATCGCTTGTGAAATACCATGTTTACCTGGTCCAACAAAGCTAACTTCATTTTCGTTTAAAATATCGGCTGCACGTAAAAGATCTTGAGAATTATCTAACCAATACGCAATATGGTGCATTTCATTTGGTCCTTTGGAGTTAGGAGTCGACATAACTGCAACATCGTGTACTAAGTTTGTAACACTCATCCAGCTTGCCAGTTGCTTATCATTTGGATCTACCATATATTCACGTAATTTGAAACCTAGTTTTTCAGATAAGTAAGTTTGTATTTCGTTATTATCCTCAGAAGTTTGTAAGTTTACATGGTCGATACGACGTGGTGAAAGACCTTTTGCCCAAGATTTATAGACTTGATTTTTTAGTACGGATTTTCGACCTTCTTCAGCAGGAGGTTTTTCCATATCAAAGTAAATCTCAAAGCGGTGTCCACTAGGAAGCTCGAAACGGATAGCTTCGCCTTGGCCGACTTCTTCACCATCTCCAATCCAACGTACAACTGTTCCAGCATCCGATAAAAGTTGTGCAAAGTTTGCAACATCCTCACGTCGTTTTGCTTTCCAACCAATATGATCAATGTAAGAAGTTTCTCCAGCTGTTAGGGAAAGAGTATGATGTTCAAAGTCACCCCATGCGCGTAAATAGTGTGTTCCATTAACTTCGCGTGTTTCCTCTAAACCAATTACTTCTTTAAAGAACCATAATGATTTTTCTAGGTTTTCTGTTACTAAAGCAACGTGACCTAATTTTGCAATTTCTGGTGCATAAATAAATTTACTCATTACTTTTCACCTCATATTATTTTTATATATTAATTTTTAGAATAAAAGAGAAGTTATTTATTAACCTTGAATATTTGTTTCAAAACCAAATAAATGTCTTCCATAACCGTGAATTCCATCTTCATATAAAGAAGTAATATGTGTTGCAATTGCAATTAGATCACGAGTGAATAATTCAACTGGATGACCTTTTAACAGAGCATGACCACCAAGAGTTAATAAAGCTTTCACGCCAATATTTACGCATTTATCAATAATTGAAGCACGAATTGCTTTATATTTTGCGCCTTCATAAGGGCCGCCTTTATCTGTTTCCATCATGATAATATATTGATTTAAAAGCGCTTTTGCTGCTTCAAATTCTAAGCTTAATTCGGCTAGTACACGTTGACTAGTTGGAGATTCATTTTCTTTCACACCAGTGAAGCGAATTCGACCAGCAGTATGTTTCTCAAACTCAGCTAATATACGTTCTGCACCACCAACTGCCATCGCAGCAAATCCAACATAGAATCCAGGGTAGAAAGGTGTATTATAGTATAAGTAATCTTGATCGAAGTCCTTTTCAGGTGGCTGACTGCACTTGATAATTTGACTGAATCGAATGATTGCTTCTGGTTTTATAAACACTTTGTCTATAATCAATGTATTACTACCTGAACCACGTAACCCAAGGGAATCCCAAGTTTTTACGATTTCTAAGTCAGAAACTTTTAATAGAATACCTACACGTTCAGGCTTATCGGAGTCATCAAATTTCATCATAGCTCCTACGCCAACCCAATCACAGTAGTTGATACCGCTTACAAAATTGTACGTACCAGAAATATAGTAGCCACCATCAGTTTCTTCAACTTTCCCAATAGGTGCGAAAACATCTGCTACAAAGCCACCTTGGTTAACTACTTCGTCACGTAGGTGCTTTGGTAAGTATGATACCCATGCATTATGCACGGAAAAGAAATATGTGAGCCAAGCTGCAGAAAGATTGTAGTAACCAACTTTACTAACCATATCGACAAATGTACGCCAATCAAGCTGTGGGTAACCGTATTCTTTTGGAAGAATTAAACGATGAATATTTTCTTTCCGAATAAGGTTGGCAACTTCTTCGGAGATCGTCGAATTTCGATCAGCTTGTAATGCCTCTTGCTCCGCAAGTTCTCCAATTTTTTTTGCCTTCTCAAGAATTTCATTATAAAGCACTTTATTTTCAACAAGTGTTACCATACAATCAGTCCTTTCGAATGGAGTAAAGCCATTTTATTTTGCGTTTACAGTTTCCTTACTTTCTTGTGCAAAAAAGTCAATGACAATCTTATTAACTACATCAGGTTGATCTGTTTGTGCTTGATGACCGCAGTTATCAATGTATTCAAACTCAATATTTGGAAGCAATTTTTCCAACTTATAAGCTGTTTCGACTGGTGCAACCATATCTTGTTTGCCCCAAAGGAATTTAGCAGGAATTTTTAATTTTGGTAGGGAATCCTTGATGCAATATCGATCCCATAATTTAGGCTCATTATTCATTCTTTCTAAATAAGCAGAGAATGCATCGTTTGCTTCTTTTACACCCGGACGAGTTGTAGCTTTAAGACGGTATTGTATCAACTCTTCAGGTACTTCAGTTGTATCAACTGAATTTCGAGTCATAAATTTACGAAGTGCTTCTTCTGTATAATCGTATCCAATAACGTCTAAGAAAGATCTTACTGGCTTTTCAGGTACTTCCTGCATAGCTTGATAGATTGTGTTACTGCCGATATAAACAACTTTATTTACTTTTTCTGGATGATCAATTGCGTATTTAGCTGCTAGATAGGCTCCTTGTGAATTACCAACTAAGTACACCTCATCCAAACATAACGCTTCAATAAAATCATGAATATGGTCTACTAAACTTTGATGTCCATTAACAGGCCATGCATGAGGACGAGTGTCAGTATAGCCCATTGATATTTGATCGGGTGCATACACACGGAATCCAGCTTCTGCTAAAGCAGGAATCATCAAACGCCAACCAGCTGCACCATTTGCACCTGGACCTGCACCGTGTAATAAGATTACTGCAGGACCTTCTGTACCTGCCCATGAATAATGTGTACGAACACCATTTGCTAGAACCCAACTATTATGAATACCTGCAAAAATTGACATGTATTTTACCTCCTTGATTTTTTTGAATTGTTTGTTGTTCTGAATTCAGTATACAAGGTTAATTTTCTAATTATCATATTAGTTTTTATTGAATAAAGATTCTGAATCTATAAAATTTATTGAAATCTGCTAGTGTATTGATTAATATTATTATCAGATATTAAAAGGGGGGAGGAATGTTCATGAGTAATGTATCGTTGGATTCAGTGGGTGCTCAAAATATTTTAATGTCAGCAAGTGCCTTTCTTGCATTAAAAAATAATTTGGTAAATAACATTGGATCTCATAAAACAAAGGGGTTTTTGTTTCGATTTGGGAAAGAGTTTGGCTTAGAAGCAGCGAAAGACTTTTTCCAGAATAAAATAAGAATGAATACATTTGGTAAAATGCATGTTAGATTCGGACACGTAAAGGATGTTACATTCACTGGTGATATTGTAAAACATCCTGATGGGAGAATTGAATGTATAAACGCAAAGGGGAAATGGGTTGAATCATTCGAAGCAGAACTACATGTTAAAAAGTATGGTTTAAATACAGAATGTGTTTGTCACACATTATGTGGTTTTGCAAGTGGAGCATTATCATATGAATATGGAGAATCGATTATAGCCATCGAAACAAAATGTGTAGCTAAGGGAGATCCCTGCTGTGAATATGAGATTCGGCTAGAAAAGGATTGGTTGCCGGAACAGCAGGAACTGATTAACTTATATCAAAGTGATAATATTTTAAATGAGTTAGAAATGACGTATGATGCCTTATTACATCATAAATATATGCTTGAGAAAATATCAACGTTTCACAGTCAGCTCACACAAAATGTTATAGAAAAACAATCAATGGATGAGATTATTCAAACAGCGTACGAACTACTTAATATTCCGATTCTTATAGAAGATAATCATGGTAATCAGTTAAGTCAGGTTGGGCTAACAGAAGAACAAATAGAAAAAGTCAAAAAAGAACAATTTAAATTAAATTACCAAGAGAAAAAACATAACATTGCTTACTATGTTGGAAATACTCTCTTCAAATTAGAGTCACCAGTATTAATTAATAAAAAAAATTACGCGACATGTTCATTTTTCTACTTTCCACCCAAGGAAGTGGAAGAAAATGATCACTTATTTTTAGAAAGAATTTCAAATGTTATTGCTTTATGTATTTTGTACGAAGAGGCACAATTTGAAGAGCAGCAACGTACGAGAAGTTCCATACTAGAAAGATTAATACTAAATCAAAACATTAAAGACATAGAATCGTATTTTAAATTTTTGCCATTTAAGTTTGAGCCGCCTTTTACAACTTCTGTTGTTAAAATTGAGAAAATAAAGACAGATAAAGTGATTATCGATTTACATGATCAGCTTGTTCAAATGTCAAAATTGTTTAATAAATGGGCATTACCAAGTATTTTTGCCGTTGTAGGTGAAGAAATTGCCTTATTAAACTCTCGTTTTAACGATAAACAAGCCTTTATGAATAAATTTAGCAAAATATTCCAACAAATGGAAAAGCAGTATCCAAACTATAAATATAGCTTAGGAATCAGCAGTACATTTACAGATTATAAAAATTTTGAAAGAGCGTTAAAAGAAGCAAGGGTTGCACAACGATTTCCAAATAAACAGCTCCTTACGGATTATGAAGATCTAGGAATGTTAGGGGACATCGTTACGAATATGACATTAGAGCAATTGCATGAAATGGCGAGGAAGACATTAAAAGATTTATATGATTTTCATAATCCTCGTAAAAAGGAATTACTTCATACATTATATGTATATTTATTAAATGGTCAACATCTAAAAGATACAATGGAAGAGTTAACTTTATCCATTGGAGGGATTCAATATCGCATTAAGCAAATAGAAGAGATGCTACAAATTACAGTTAAAAATGCTTCTACTACTGCCTATATATTGCTAGTTATTCAAGCACTAATTTTATCTGGAGAATTACAATTTGATTAAAAGCGGTTATTTTCATCCTCTTAAATAATATTCAAATTGAATTTTGTAAGCGTTTCCTATATTAAAATATTAAATTAAATAATAAAAACTCATCGACTATGGGGTGCCCATTTTCGATGAGTTTTTATTTTGAAGAAAGTATTTCTATAGACAGTGTCTAATCTTATTATTCTACAGACATAGCTGGTGTAACAGCGTCTTTCTTTTTAGCCAGTGTAGCGTTGCGTCTACTAACAAATAGTAAGAAGATGCCGCTTACTAAATATAGAGCTACAACAATTAATACACCAGAATTAAAACCTGCACGAATATCTTCACCTGCTAATGTAATTAGAAGACCTGTAACGTATGGCCCAATGATACCCGCCATACTTACAAAGGATAATGAAATTCCGGATACACTACCTACTAACTCCTTTGGAACGACAAGAGATTGAATTGTTGTACCAAGAGGAAGAAGGCAAGTATTAATAATTAAGCCTACTGCTAGGAACAGACATGCAAAGATTGGTGCATCAATTATTGTTGTAATAGCATACGCAACAGCACCTATAAACAATATTGTAATTAATACTTTATCGTATGATTTGACAAGTGTTTTATTTTTGCGGAATAAAACATCTGTATATTTACCCATAAGTATGGCAGTTACTGTACCTGCAATCCCCATACAAGCAAACACGACACTCATTGTCCCAGGTTCAAGTCCAACAATCTTTGTTAAATATGTTGGTGCCCATGTAAGAACCCATGTATTGATCCACATCGATACGAAAAGCATAACAAAAATGGCAATAACGTAAGGATTCTTATATACTTTTAAAATATCCTTGAATTGAGCTTTCTCTGTAGAAGAAGCAGTTGGCACTGTTTCTTGAATCGGCTCTTTTGGTTGACTTCTCATAAAGAAAAATACAATTGCCCAAACTAAACTACTAAGTCCTAATACTAAAAATGCAAACTTCCAACTAAATGAGCTAATTAAGAAGACTAGTATCGGTGCAACTAGGTATGTCCCAACAGTTGTTCCTGATGTCATGATAGCGTATGCGGATCCGCGATTTTCACTAGCAAACCATTTGGCTACATGTGCTACACAAAGTCCATACGTACCGCCTTCAAAGAAACCTAAAAGAACTCGAATAGTGATTAATCCTGCAAAGGTATCTACTATATATGCCGTACAAAGTGAAATTGTCCATCCTACAGCAACAATTATAAGCAACAACTTTGTGTTAAAGCGATAAGTCAAAGTCCCTAGTACAATACTTCCTATTGCATAGGCTGCAAAGAAACTACTACCTACTAAGCCGAAATGATCATAATTTAAATTAAGCTCACTCATAATTGGCTCAGCAGCTAACCCAAGCACTGACTTATCTGCGTAATTGATAACAGATAATAAGAAAACCATTGCTAAAACAAACCATCGCATAACATCATCCCCCTAGTTTGAAAAAAGATTTTTCTACCCCTTGTCCCCATTAATACATGATGTGTTAACGCTTACAGTTTAATGAATTAACTTTCAATCCCTCCTTCAATAATTCCACACAAAGTCTTTAGAAAGATATCGGTTTGCTATGAAGTTATTCATAATGTCAAATGAATTTTTTTAAAACTTTCCGATGAACACATTCTATAAGATTGTAATTACATTTACAATCTAAATTTTCAAACTATTTACAATTCGACTAATGAACTCGGAAATTCATCAAATAAATAAAAAAGGGGGTAAAATCAACTAAGAATATTGATATACCGCTAATTTAGGTGGTTAATATGCAAAATTAAATTAACTCATTTTTGCATTTATTTTTATTGTTTTTATCTGAAAATTCCATAAAAAAAACAATTATAATGTTTTTTTCATTGTTCTATGATAATAGCAAGCAATCATGAAACGGGGGAATTAAAATGGATGATCGTAAATTTAGAGATGCAATGGGGAAGTTTGCAACAGGGGTTACGGTATTACTTACTGATAATGACGGATCACCTCATGGTATGACAGCTAATGGCTTCATGTCTGTATCACTTGATCCGAAATTAGTAGTTATCTCTATTGGACATAAAGCTAGATTCTTAGAGAAAGTGAAACAGTCCAAAAAATTCTCAGTCAATATTTTAAGTGAAGAACAAGAGCATTATTCACGTCATTTTGCTGGGCAACCAGGTGATGAAGTAGAATTTGATAGATTAGAAGGGCTACCAGTGCTAAAAGGTGCTATTGCTCAAGTAGCTTGTGAAGTTGTATCGGAATATGTAGAAGGTGACCATACGTTATTTATTGGTAAAGTGCTAGGTTTGCATGTCGAGGATAAAAACCCACTCCTATTCTTTGGTGGAAAATATCGTCAATTAGCAGAATTAGTTACAGTTAATTCATAAGAGGAGATGGGTAGAATGGATATTCAATTAGCAGCCGAACAATTACTTGAAGCAGAGAGTTCAAAACAACCGATTGCACCATTTACATCTACAGTAGAAAATATTACTGTTGACGATGCTTATAATATACAACTCTATCAAATTCGTAAAAAAGTAGCAGCAGGTGCAAAGATAGAAGGATTAAAAATTGGTCTAACGAGTAAAGCAATGCAAGAAATGCTAAATGTATACACACCAGATTACGGATTTATTTTAGATACGATGATGTCTGATGAACAAGATGGAATATCAATCGAACCGTATATTCAACCTAAGGTAGAATTTGAGATTGCATTTGTTTTTGATAAAGCATTAAAGGGTCCAAATGTTACAGTTGATGATGTTATTAATGCAACCGCTTACGTAGTTCCAGCAGTAGAAATTATCGATAGTCGTATTGAAAACTGGAACATTAAATTTGAAGATACAGTTGCAGATAATGGCTCTTCGGCAGGTGCAATTTTGGGAACAAAACACACAAAATTAACGGAGATTGAAGATATCACAAATATTGAAATGGTTGTTTACAAAAATGGTGAACAAATTGATCAAGCAACGAGTGCAGCCGTTTTAGGAAATCCATTAAATGCAGTTGTATGGCTAGCTAATGAAGTAAGTAATTATGGAATCTCCATTGAGCCAGGTATGTTTGTATTATCAGGTGCGTTAGCAAAGGCAGTTGAGTTTAAAGCTGGTGATATATTCGAAGCAGATTTTGGCTTCCTTGGAAAAGTAAGCGCTACAATTTTGAAGGAAGTGGTGAATAAATGAAAAAACTAAAGGTTGGAATTATTGGATCAGGAAACATTGGAACAGATTTGATGTATAAAATTGAACGAAGTCCAGTTTTAGAAATGAGTGTTATGGTCGGCATTGACCCTGAGTCCGATGGTTTAAAACGTGCAAAAGATCGAGGCTATGAGATTATTTCTAATGGGATTGATGGTTTAGCAGAACGACTTGATTTAGTAGACATTGTTTACGATGCAACAAGTGCATATGCTCATCAAAAAAATAGCGATGTGTTAACTGCTGCCGGTAAAAAAGTGATTGATTTAACACCAGCTGCTATTGGACCATTCACTGTACCACCTGTTAATTTAAGAGATCATATTGAAAAATCAAATGTGAATATGGTGACTTGTGGCGGTCAGGCTACTATTCCAATTATTCATGCAATTAATCGAATTGTTCAAGTTGAATATGCAGAAATTGTGGCAACGATTGCAAGCAAAAGTGCTGGGCCAGGAACTCGTGCAAATATCGATGAATTTACAAGTACAACATCAAAAGCAATTGAAGTTGTAGGTGGAGCGAAGAAAGGGAAAGCAATTATTCTTTTAAACCCTGCTGAACCACCAATCATCATGCGTGATGCAATTCATGCCTTAGTTGAAGAAGAAGGGCACGAAGAAGCAATTTACAATTCTATTAAAGAAATGGTTGCACAGGTTCAAACGTATGTACCGGGTTATACTTTGAAAGTAGAACCAATTTTTGAAGGGAAAAAGGTATCTGTTTTCCTAGAAGTGAATGGCGCTGCGGATTATTTACCTGCTTATGCTGGTAACTTAGATATAATGACAGCGGCTGCAGTTGAAGTTGGAAATGAAATGGCACGTTATTTACTGCTTGAAAAGGAGGCTGCAAAATGAGTAAATCCCTAAATATATTAGATGTAT
The DNA here is from genome assembly GCA_035555915.1 of Ureibacillus sp. GTDB lineage: Bacteria > Bacillota > Bacilli > Bacillales_A > Planococcaceae > Ureibacillus. The sequence goes on from DATMGC010000023.1 coordinate 13,278, forward strand.
CATTACGAGATGGCAGCCATTCTGTTCGACATGCGTTTACAGAAGAACAAGTACGTGCAGCAGCAAAAGGTTTAAATGCTGCAGGAGTACGCTACTTCGAAGTATCACATGGTGACGGTTTGGGAGGCTCTTCTTTACAATATGGTTTATCAAAAGTTGATGAGCTGAAATTAATTGCAGCAGCAGTAGAGGAATCAACTTCCTCTGAAGTGTCAGTACTACTAATTCCTGGTATTGGTACAAAGCAAGACTTACAAGCAGCTGCATCACTAGGTGCGAAAATGGTTCGTGTTGCAACACATGTTACGGAAGCAGATGTAGCAGCTCAGCATATTGAACTTGGTCGTAACTTAGGTCTAAAAACAGTTGGATTTCTAATGATGGCCCATATGGCACCAGTTGAAAAAATAGTAGAGCAAGCGAAACTATTTGAGAGCTATGGGGCAGAAATTATCTACGTTACGGATTCAGCCGGAGCATTATTACCGCAGGAAGTAACTGAGCGAATTTCAGCATTGAAAGATGCTGTACAATGTGATATTGGTTTCCATGCACATAACAATTTATCAATGGCAATGGCGAATACGATTGCGGCTGTAGAAGCAGGGGCAACTTTCATCGATGGAAGTCTTCGTGCACTTGGAGCTGGAGCTGGTAATACGCAAACAGAGGTTATGGTAGCAGTATTAGAAAAGTTAGGCTATCAAACAGGGATCGATTTATATAAATTAATTGATGTTGCAAATGATGTCATTGCTCCGTTAATGCAACAACCACAAGAGATTACGGGTTCAAGCTTAGTCTTAGGTTATGCTGGTGTTTACTCTAGTTTCTTACTTCATGCAAAGAAGGCATCAGAACAATTTGGTGTAGATGAGCGTGATATTTTAATGGAATTAGGTAGAAGAAAAACTGTTGGCGGTCAAGAAGATTTAATTTATGAAGTTGCTCAACAATTAGTAAAAGCTTAGTGAAGGAGGGAATCGCGGATGGAAGTGATTTATGTGAATGAAGCTAATTTGAGTGTTTTACAAGAAAATTCGCGAGATGTTGCAATGGCGCTGGGATACTTTGATGGTGTTCATCTTGGACATCAGAAGGTTGTGAAGATTGCAAGGCAAAAAGCATTGAAAAATCAACTTTCATTAGCGGTCCTTTCCTTTTTTCCACATCCGAAAAATGTATTAATACCAGGTTATGAGATTTCTTACTTAGAACCAATAGAACAAAAAATTGAAAAGCTTGAGCAACTAGGTGTTGATATTTTTTATGTCGTTGAATTTACAAAAGACTTAGCAAAACTGGGCCCATCAGAATTTATACAGGAATATGTTATAGGACTAGGGGCCAAGGAAATTATATGTGGCTTTGACTATACGTATGGATCAAGAGCGAGCGGCAATGCGAAAACAATAAAACTTCATGTTGCTTCGCATATAGGGGTAACTATAGTCGAAGAGCTAAAGTGGAGAGGTCAAAAAATCAGTTCAACTCTTATTCGAGAGTACTTAAATGAAAGTCGTTTACAGGATATCCCAAGTTTACTTGGCGATTATTATAAAACAAAGTATTGTTGTAAAAATGGCCTATTACCAAATTATTCACTCCCAAATATAGGGGAGTATAAAATTTTAGTTGAAAAAGATGGTTCAACTTCAGAGAGTATCGCAGTGGTAAAGTCAAAAAGGGAAATTCAATTCCAAAACGACCCAGGATTTGAGAGCGTTTTCACGATAAAATGGCTTGAAAAAATTGGAAGTTAAATGAAGATGATATCTATATGGCAACAGCAGTTTATTTTATAACTACCAACTAAATATGTTTTTAAAATTGCAAAAAGCAAACAAGATGTGCGAGATCAAGTTTGCTTTTTTTGTTTTATTTAGTATGGATTTGTTGAACACGTCCAATTTGCCCATCTGTTAGCCGGACTTTAATACCGTGAGGATGTGTAGGTGATTTGGTAAGAAGATCTTTTACAATACCTCGAGTAAGTTTGCCAGTTTTTTGATCCTTTTTTAAAACAATATCTACTGTAATACCAGGTACAATGTTAGTACGATTCTGTCCGTTCATTAGACACCCATTTTTCTTCGAGTATTGCTAGCTTTTTTTGTTTGTTGGCTTTTCATTTTTGTGCTTGATAGATCAGCTTTCATCTTACCTTGACTTGCATTAGCTTTATTTTTCTTATTTTCAAGCTGTTGTTTCACAGCCTCTTGCAGACTAATTTTGTTTTTCGGTTTCTCTTCATCATTATGCTTTGTCATTAGGAAATACCCCCTTAACTCTGAATACGATAGTCAATCAAGTATAATCTATTTTCTATTACTTTGAAAGAATGATGAACAAACCTGTTATATGAAATCTTATTTAATGAGGGAAATAAAACAGTTAAAA
>DATMGC010000024.1:0-3780 GCA_035555915.1 Ureibacillus sp.
TATTGTCGGGTTAATTCCGGCAGGTGTTTTAGGCGTTTTGTTTGAGGATTATATCGATGAGTATTTATTCTCCATCGAGACCGTGTTGATCGGGTTAGTTGTGGGTGCGCTCTTAATGATTGCTGCTGACCTTTTCGGTCCCAAAGTACCGAAAATTGATACAGTTGACCAAATTACGTACAAGCAGGCATTATCAGTTGGGCTTATTCAATGTCTTTCATTATGGCCGGGGTTTTCACGTTCGGGCTCGACGATATCAGGTGGTGTGTTATTAGGAATGAGCCACCGTGCAGCAGCTGATTTTACATTTATTATGGCGGTGCCGATTATGGCGGGAGCGAGTTTTCTATCTCTTCTTAAAAACTGGCAATATTTCACACTTGATGCCATGCCGTTTTTTATCGCAGGATTTATTAGTGCCTTTGTTTTTGCGTTAATATCAATCCGCTTTTTCTTAAAATTAATTAATAAAATTAAATTAATGCCATTTGCGATCTACCGTATTGTTTTGGTCATCGTGATTTGGGTATTGTACTTCTAAGCATATTCATAAAGAGAAGGAGATTAACTAATGTTGATTTTCTTCTCTTTTTTAATTTTTAGTATTTAAATGAGGTATGAAAGCAGATAAGATAAATACATAAAGAATGTACATAAGGAGGTTTATTTTGACTAGTGACATCGAAGTTCAGAAGCTTCCACTCTATGATCATATATTATTTATTCTAATTACGTTTATTTATTGGTTTTCACTTTATATTTATGTGCCTGTATTTGTCTCTTATTTGGACTATTTAGGTGGTACATATACGTTCGTTGGATTTATTGTTGGAAGCTATGGTATTATGCAAATCTTATTACGACTTCCGGTTGGAGTTGTCTCAGATCGCCTGCAAATTCGGAAGCCGTTTTTGATAGCTGGTCTAGTGACAGGAGTGATTAGCTGCCTTGGTTTTGCTTTGACTGAGAGTATAGAGTTTGCCCTTGTTTCAAGGTTTATTTCCGGTATTACAGCATCGATGTGGGTTGCATTTACCGTTTTGTATGCGAGTTATTTTAAGCAAGAAGACACAACGAGAGCTATGGGGAATGTACAATTTATTACAGTTGCCTCCCAGCTTATAAGTATGGGCTTGAGCGGATACCTCGTGACTCAATGGGGATGGAAATCTCCATTTTGGATAGGTGGATTTGTTGGAATATTCGGAATCGTATTAGCACTTCGAATAAAAGAATCTAAGCAAAAAAAGTCAGAGTCTAAAAAGATAAGAATGAGTGAACTAAATGAAGTGCTAAGAGAGCCTACTGTCTTAAAGGCAGCCATTCTATCAGCACTAGCTCATGCAGTCCTATTTATTACGATGTTTGGATTTACACCAGATTATGCGCTAAAGATAGGTGCCTCAAAAGAAAGCCTTATTTTTTTAGTAGGTAGCTTTATGATTCCACATGCAATTGCGCCGATTATAACTGGAAGATATCTAGCTGGACACTTTCAGAAATGGAAAATTTTAGTCGTGGGATTCTTTGGTACATTTGCGTTTTCAGTCATCATTCCATTTATAAATAATCTGGGATTTCTTTATCTTACACAGGCATTTAATGGCTTTGCCCAAGGGATGACAATTCCATTGTTAATGGGAATGGCGATTCAAACCATTCCGAATAGAAAGCGTGCCACTGCGATGGGGTTGTTTCAAGCTGTTTATGCAATCGGTATTTTTCTAGGGCCGTTTATCTCAGGGTTATTTTCTGAGGAGGGGACATTTCTTCCAGTATTTTTGACCGCAGGCGCAGCAGGTATAATTGGAATGCTCTTATCCTTGAAATGGAGATATCAACATTCGCCTCTTTCAAAAAAGAAAATAGAGTCGATGTAGAAAAGATAAAACTTTGACATCGTTACCTTATGAGGTCTATATTAACAGATGAAAAGCTCTATCAGGAGGTATTGATTGTCATGGTACATGTAAGCGAACAGACAGTTGAATCTGTATCAACAGCTGTTAAACTTCAAAAAAACTTCTTTCATACCGGTCAAACAAAGTTAGGGGACTTTAGAAAAAGAATGCTTCAAACCCTTGCAGATCAAGTTCGAAAACATGAATTAGAAATATGTCAGGCGCTTAAACTTGATTTAAATAAATCTGAAACAGAAGCATATATGACTGAAATTGGAATCTTATTAGAAGAAATTAAATTCACATTAAAGCATTTAGATAAATGGATGAAGCCAGAGAAGGTAAAAACAGCGAAGACACATATTGGATCAAAAGGTATTAGAGTAGCTGAGCCCTATGGAGTCACGCTCATCATTGCACCATGGAATTATCCGTTTCAGCTGCAACTGGCCCCTCTAATAGGTGCTATTGCCGCAGGGAATACAGCCATTCTAAAGCCTTCCGAATTAACACCACATACATCATCAATACTAGTAACGTTAATTCAAGAAGCATTTGATCCTGCCTATGTTACTGTGCTGGAAGGTGGAGTTGAGACAACAGGCTTTTTATTAGATCAACCATTCGATTATATCTTCTTTACTGGAAGTGTCCCTGTGGGGAAAATTGTGATGAAGGCTGCTGCCAAAAGATTAATACCGGTCACGTTAGAGCTTGGTGGTAAAAGTCCCTGCATTGTAGACCAATCAGCCAATTTGGAGCTTGCTGCAAAGAGAATAGTGTTTGGAAAGCTAATAAATGCCGGCCAAACTTGTATTGCACCGGATTATCTCTTTCTTGATAAAAAGATTAAGGAGCCATTAATTGAAGAATTAAAAAAGGTGATTATTAATTTTTATGGTGAAAATGCCATTCAAAATGAAGAGTTTACAAAGATTGTGAATGCCCGTCATTTTCATCGGTTAAAGGGGTACTTATCAAATGGGACCATCTTGTTCGGCGGCCAATCAGATGAAAGCCAACTAAAGATAAATCCAACACTTATCAAACCAAAAGATCTTACATCACCTCTAATGACAGATGAAATCTTTGGCCCCATTCTGCCGATATTAGAGTTTGATAACATCCAAGAAACTGTAGATTTTATTAATAGTCGTCCAAAACCGTTAGCTTTATACGTTTTTACTACTAACGATGAGGTAGCAAAACAAGTCACTGAGTCTATATCATTTGGTGGAGGGTGTATTAACGATACACTTATGCATATTGCCACGCCATACCTGCCTTTTGGAGGTGTTGGTGAAAGTGGAATGGGTACTTATCATGGCGAGGCGAGCTTTCAAACGTTTTCTCATTTTAAAAGTGTACTCAAACAAACCAACCGTTTTGATTTCAGCTTCCGGTACCCAAATGCAAAAAATAGTTTAAAAATGATGAAAAAATTAATGAAGTAACAAAAGGATCAGTTATGGGGAACTGATCCTTTTTTATCTATTTCATCGATGAATTCTTGACATTGAGAACACTTTTCAATTAGAATAATAGAAGATAATGATAATCATTATCACTAGTGGGAGGAAGTGTTCTCTAAATGATGAATGAAAACAAACATATGGAAGAGAAGCAAGTGATGCAAGATCATTTAGAGTCTTTTATAAAATGTCCGTATCAAGTCTATTATTTTCAGCTCCTTCATGAAAAGGAGCGAATGTGGAGACAGAATATACAATCAGTCATTAATTCAATTGTTCATACATACTATGAGCTTCGTTTAGAAGATCAGACAAAGCTATCTGCATTAAGGCTAATAAATGAGTATTGGCATCAAGTCAGGTTTGATTTTTTTCAGTCCGGGGAAGAGTATTATATGGTTTTAGCC
>DATMGC010000025.1:0-9230 GCA_035555915.1 Ureibacillus sp.
AAAGATTAATGAAATTGCTGACAAATATGAAGTTAGCAATACGACTATTGCAATTGCTTGGTTATTACGCCATCCAGCAAATATGCAACCAGTCATTGGTACGATGAACATTAACAGATTAAAAGATTGCTGTAAGGCAAGCGAAGTTTATCTTTCGCGCCAAGAATGGTATGAAATTTTTAGGGCAGCAGGCAATGTTTTGCCTTAAATCTAAAAACAAACAAAGCACCTCTTAATTCTTCATTAAGAGGTGCTTTTTTACAAAGTCAAATCATCAATCGCTTATCTTACTTGTTCTGAACACCCTATATTTTAAGGTTATTCAGTATCCTGATTATAAAAATCAATTAATTGTGATAAATAAACCTTTCACCCGGAACCATCTTATGGAATTTTTTGTTATGATAGTGTTCAAATAGAATCCACAAAATAAGCAGGATTCTCTCGGTTATTCAGGAACATATCATCATGAATCGGTACTATCAGGTCGCTTTCAACCATAGCAGAAAAGTCTGCTGCTTCTCCGGAACTTAATTTTCCAATATTACCCATTTGTGCACAGAAATAATCTGACCCATTTATTGGATACGAGAACATTTTACCCGAACAATTCACAGGTTTAAGGATTTTATAGTTTCCTAAACGACAACAAAGTGCAGGTATCTCTACCTACACTTCGATTATCGACAATTATCAATATTAACTCTTAATTCTTACCCATTATTCCCTCATATAGAGTTTATTATTTCCTAAACTGAGTGTTTTATTACGTTTCCTCCTGAAACACCTGGGTAATGCTGATGCCAGCTTTTAGCTTGCTTTATTAAGAATTCTGCCCCTTTAGATCCAATTGTATCTGAAACAACTGATAAAGTTGGGATTAATTCAGGCACTTCTCTTTCCCACGGTAATCCATTTTGATTAAAGGCAAATTCATGAATTCCTCCAGATCCTTTACCAGGTGCTGCAGCTGCTAGATAATGAGTTTGCTTAGCATATCGATATAACGCCTGCCCATGGCCAGATGGATAACCCATCTCATGAAAGATTGAAAATATACCCCAAAGAGCGTCATAGCTATTTTCACCAAAAAGAAGTAAATCAGGATGTAGCTTTTTTATTTCCTTTGCCCAACTAGCTGTCCCTTCATATGGTGAATAATTAGGGTCGTTTGCCCAGCCTATTGTAATATCTAGAAAAATACCATCCACTCCAAATGTTTTTACTAGGTAATTTGAGCGTTCAATCATATGCTGTAAGTATCCCGGATGACCCATATTTGCAAGCATACAATTGTTTTCTGTTGCTAAATCATAGTCCCAATCTACCCAGTCACATCTTTTTTCAAGTCCCCATTGATCACGAAGTACAGCATCTTCAAGCCCTAATTGCTCCATTATTTCAATATTTGCATTGTTGGCACCAAGCATCGGGACAACCTTTACACCTAACTGGTGAGCCTTTTCCACAAAGTGTTTGAATCCTTCTTTACCACCCATGCGTTCACTTGGCTCATATTCTGGATAATTATAATAATATCTTCCATCCCAGCCAGGTAAAAATGCCATTACTTGTTTTCCATCGATTCTTTCTGTAATCCACTCTAATGATTTCTCCAAATCAGCAAAAGTATTGAATATATGCCCTGTCCAATGTTCTCCATGAAGAATAGTGACCAGTTTGATGTCATTTAACCATGCTGGTGTATCGGTCCTTTCATCATATGGGACGAGACCTAAGTTTTTTTCTAAATCCCCACAACGTTCTAATATGACCGAATCAATATTATCACAACGTCCAATGTGCCAAGTCGGCATCGTTATCTCATTTGTTTGATATCTTTTATCTTCCTCATGTGACAAATCCAATACCTGAGTCTCAAGGTATGGATCATAGTGGCTAGCAAATCCTTTTGATCGGATTCGAGCATCCTTTGATAAGGCGTACCATTTTTGATTATGGCCATCTTCCACAAAAACTAGTGGCATTTTTATTCCTCTTGGATAGTGTTTTGCTTTGATATCTCGTTTTACACTATGATCTGATAATGTTTCAACTTTGTCCTTATCAAAATGGATAGATTTAATATTGATATTAAAAACTTGAAGTAAAATTGATTTACAAACCTCATTTTTGTGACTACCCTTTGAATTAATTTCATATCTTCCATCTATACCAATTGAAATCTCTAACTCTATTTCTCCATCAGCTTTTTCTTGATTTCCTGCCCATGAAAGACCAGTGGCTTTTAAATATGCCCGGTTTTCCTCTTCAATAATTACAACTCTATCTGGATCAGGTGCATACACATTCTTCTCAGTAAATAACCTTACAGCAAATTGAAGTTTGTTCACTTGAATAACTGTGTCATTAAAATCAAAACCAATTGTATACAAATATAATCCCTCCATCAAAAAGTTAATATATCTTAAAAAGAATCATTTCTCCTTACTATTTCATTAATATTGAAACACTATAAGGGGTTTTACCACCCTCTAGTCTCTTCCCCACTGTATTTATTATTTTCATAGAATTATTTCAATTAATCTAATCTTCTCGTATCCATACAAGCATTTCTCCTTCACCACGGTTACTCCAGGAATAATATGGAATAGCCTTCACTTCAGTTGGTACTCGCTCATAAGAATGAGTCGAATATAAGTTTTCCTGGATGTTCCCCTTCTTTGTCTGCATTCCTTGGGCAGTTAAGACGGTCACACCATTAAGCAAAGTTGTGTCATAGTCTATACTTACTTTAGTTTTTGTAGAAATCGTAAGATCCTGCAGGTTTTTACCATTATCTTCTTCCTCCATACAATACACAACAGGACCACGCTGTAATGCAACCTTACCCGCATTTTCTCTTACTTCAGGATGGGAACGAACAATTTCAACAGGCATATCCAAGTTAAGATTAATTTGATCGTCGGTAGCCCATACTCTTTTAATTTTTGCATATCCATTTTTTTCAGTAAAAGGTACTTCCTGTCCATTAACCTTTATGCTCGCTTTCCTGCACCAGCCAGGGATTCTAACTGCAACTGCAAATTCTGTTTGTTGGTCCATTGCTACAGTAAAATTCACATTTCCTTGCCAAGGATAGTTTGTTTCCTGTTTTAACTGAACGGTTTGTCCGTTGATATCAAATGATGTATCCCCACCGACATATAGATGTACATATATCTCTGATTCGTTGGTCGAATATATATAAGAGCCTAATGAAGCTAGCAGTCTCGCAATATTAGGAGGACAACAGGCACATCCGAACCATTGTTGTCTTGTCGTTTTTACGGTTCTCATATCATGGCGAAAGTTAGCAGTATGTGGCCATACTTCCAGTGGATTCACGTAAAAATAACCTTTTCCATCCAGTGAAATTCCACTCAATGCACCATTATACAGAGCTCGCTCTAAAATATCTGTATACTTCCGATCTGCCTCGATTTGGACCATGCGTTGAGCCCACATAATAAGTGATATTGCTGCACAGGTTTCTGTATATGCTCTATCATTAGGAAGATCATAATCTACCGTAAAGCGCTCTTCGTGTGCTGAAGAACCAATTCCTCCCGTAATGTACATTCTTTTATTAACCGTGTTTTCCCAAAGCGCCTGGCTTGCCCTTAAAAGCTCTTCATCATTTATTTCTGCAGCTAGGTCGATCATTCCGCTATATAGGTAGGCTGCTCTTACAGAGTGGCCTTCTGCAGTCTTTTGCTCTCTGATTGGAAGGTGTGCCTGGAAGTAATCATAACTCCTCTTATCTTTATTATTCAGTTCGTTTCGTGCCTCTTTCTCGACATCATAGTAATGAGGCTCCTTTTTTCCTCTTTCATCAATAAAGAATTTACATAAGTTAAGATACTTTTCATCTTCAGTTAGGCGATAAAGTTTTATGAGTGCTAACTCAATTTCAGGATGTCCAGGGTATCCAGCTTTTTTCCCTTCTTCAGTTCCTAAAACAGAAGCAATATGGTCTACAAGACGGCTTACGATATCAATTATTTTTGTTTTTCCAGTTGCTTTATTATAAGCTACTGCCGCTTCAATTAAATGGCCAGCACAGTAAAGTTCATGATTGTCTTTCAAATTAGTCCATTTTTTATCAGGATGATTGACAGTGTAATAAGTATCCAGGTAACCATCTTCCTCTTGTGCATCTGCCAAAAGATCAATGACATCATCCATTATTTTTTCCAAATTTTCATCTCTAGCTGTAGAAAGAGAGAATGCGACTGTTTCCATCCATTTATATAAATCACTATCCTGGAACACCATGCCATAGTGTGTTCCTTCTATTCTTCCAGCAGCTATTTCAAAATTTTTTATTGTCCCACTTGGTTCAGCACCTGGTATCTTGTCGTTTAGTGCATCCCATTGATATGGAATAATTGCATCCTTCACTAGTTTTTGCCACGGATTCCAAAATTGATCGTTGATTTTAACATCTTGTAATTCAATTGGTTTCATTTTTTCCATCTTTGATTCAAGCTTTTTCATAGTTTATTAGGCTCCTTCTCTTTAAATATATATGTTAAAAGAGTATGAACTACTCTTTTAAACCAGATAATGTAACACCTTTGATAAACAAATCCTGCGCCAGTAGGAACAACACAATTACTGGCAAAATACTTACAACTGTTCCAGCCATCAATACTGGCCAATCCGTTCCATACATACCTTGTAACGAAGCAAGCCCTAATGGGAGTGTCATTTGTTCAATAGAATTAATGAAAACTAGTGGTCCCATAAAATCATTCCAAGCTCCCATGAAGACAAATACACTTAATGTTGCAAGGGCAGGCTTACATAACGGCAGGAAAATCCTCCAGTAAATTCCAAATGGTGTACACCCGTCGATTTTTGCAGCATCTACAAGTGAATTAGGAATCGTTAAAAAAAACTGTCTCAATAAAAAGGTACTAAAAGCATTTGCCATTTGTGGTAGATATAACGAAGCATGTGTGTCAACTAATCCATAATGTGACATAGTAATGAAGTTGGGAATCATTGTTACCTGTGAAGGAACCATCAAAGTTGCTAAATAAACAAGGAATAGTACGTCCCTTCCACGAAATTTCAATCTTGCAAAGGCGTATCCAGCCATAGATCCCGTAATTAATTGCGCAATAACTACTATGGTGGTTACTTTCGTGCTATTTAAGAAAAACTGGCCAAAGGGAAATCGGTCAGAAATAGCTGTATAATTTTCGAATTTAAGTGCTTCTCCAAATAAAGTTGGTGGGAAAGTAAATACTTCACTAATATCTTTTAATGAAGTACTAAGCATCCAAATGAATGGAAAAATCATTGTCATTGCACCAAGGCTTAGTAAAATATGGGATCCTGCTCTTACTTTTAGACTTTTTTGCACCGAAAATCCTCCTTCCTAATAAAGACTGTTTTTCTTTTGTCTCCAAAATTGGATTAAGGTAATAATTAAAACCAAGAAAAATAAAACATATGCCATTGCGCTAGCATAGCCCATTCTAAAATACTCAAATCCATTTTGATATAAATAATGAACTAATACCGAAGTAGAACGACCAGGTCCTCCACCTGTCATCAAGTAAACGGTATCAAATACTTGGAAAGAATTGATAACTGACATGATGGTTATAAAAAATGTTGTCGGAGCCAATAACGGAACTGTAATAAATCTGAATTTTGCCCAGGTCGATGCGCCATCTAATTCTGCAGCTTCGTAATAACTGTCAGGGATCCCTTGCAGACCTGCCAAGAAGATTAGCATATTAAACCCTAATCCTTTCCAAATGCTTGTTAAGATAACAGCTGGCATTGACCAAGTTTGACTACTAAGCCAGTTAGGTCCATCTATCCCCACGATTCCTAACATAAAATTTAGAAATCCGTACTCAGGGTTATAAATCCATTGCCATATAATCGCTACCGCTACCATGGAAGAGATAACAGGTAAAAAATATGCAACTCGGTAAAACTTAATCCCTCTTATTTTTTGATTAAGTGCAACTGCTAAAATAAGAGAAATAAATATACCTACTGGGACTGAGACAGCTGTAAAATAAATCGTGTTCCAGAATACTTCTATAAAGACTTCATCATTAAACAACTCTATATAATTTCCAAACCCTACCCATTCTATTTGACTGATCATGTCCCAGCTTGTAAAACTTAGAACAAAGGATGCAATAACAGGTATAAGCATAAATGCTAAGAACAAAATTAAGTGAGGTAGTAAAAAAATAACAGCCCATGTTCCATCTTTATAAAAAAGACTTGTTAACTTTCCAGTTTTTGTTTCTTGCTTTCCTCGCATTATTGAGGGTTCAGCAACAACACTTTTGTTTGTTGTTCCTTTTTTCTCAGGTAGCATCATTTTTCCACCTCATTTATTATGAAGCTCCATCGCGAAAGCTAAGGAGCTTCAATTTGTTTAGAAACCATTTCTTATTTTCTGGCAAGTTCCTCTGTTACTCTAGTATCAATCTTAGACAATGTATCATCGACATTTTGATCACCGTTATAATATTTTTCAAATTCCTCTGAAACAATATCCTGAATAACGTACTTTTGAATGGTCACAAATGGATAAGCCTCTGCATCTTTGAAAAATGAGTTCATTTCTAGGAACCCTTCTGGGTGAACTTCTGAATCATACCAAGCTTTAACTCCTTCTTCTGAATACATATCTACTCTATTAGGCATCCATAGACCTTCTTTAATCAATTGGTTTTGATAATCCTCAGATGACAAGAATTTAATTAACTTCCATGCCTCTTCTGGATGCTTTGTATTTGCAGATGCAGAATGAAGGTGTGCTGATCCATGCGTACTTGGTTCAGAACCAAATTTCGGTAATGGTGCAACGCCTACAGGGAATCCCATGGTAGCAAGTTGTTGTAGAGCCCATGAACCTTCAATCATCATGCCGATTTTTCCTGTCTGAAGCATTTGTGGAGCACTCATTCCACTATTCTCTAGTGTTTGAGCAGCAGGAGTGATTCCATCCTCCCTAAGTTTCCTAATAGCTTCCAATCCTTCCTTGGCTTCTGCATTATTCAAGGCAACGGAACCATCTTCGTTCAAGAAAGCCGCTCCATTATTTCTTAATAATGCAGTTGTAGAGCCTAAAATTTCTAATCCATAAGCTCCATACTGCTTTATGTCTTTACCTTCTTTAATGGTTAATTTTTCAGCAACATCGACAAATTCTTCCCATGTCCAAGACTCAGTTGGATTACTTGAAGGGTACTCGATGCCAGCTTCGTCAAAAATCTTTTTGTTATAGAAGAGGACAGGAGATACAGTAGTGCTACTAATACCGTACACCTTGCCGTCTACATCCATAATTGACTGTGAAGAGGGAATAAAATCTTCCAATGCAATTTCATCATCAAGTTTTGGAGTAAGTTCCAACAAAGTTCCACGATTAACTAAGTCACGATACTGATCAGCATAAACGAAAAATACATCAGGAGCAGAATTACCAGCCATCATTGTTATAAGTTTAGATGAATATTGTTCACCAGGTACTGGTGTATACTCTACCTTTATACCTGGGTTTTCTTTCATAAACTTCTCCAATCCTTTCTTAACACTTTCCGTTTCTAAAGGGCTTGCTTCCCAACCCATGAATGAAAGGGTAACCACATCTTCAGACTTTGAACCTGAACCTGAGTCAGAATTAGCTGTTTCTGTGCCTGAACTATTGCTACAACCTGCTAAAATAATCGAAATTAAGAAAATGACACTTAGAAATGAAGTAAATAATTTTTTCATAAAAACTTCCCCCTTTAGCATTTTTTAATTCTGAATATTTGATATACTAATTTTATGCCTTATCACCACCTTACTCTTTCACTATTCCTTAATCTAGCCAAGGTTGTAAGCGTTATCATGTAATTATAGTAACACCGTTTAATTTGCTTGTAAGTAGCCCTTTAATAACAAATGGTAGACAAAATTGACTTGTTATAGAGAGCTGATAAAATACTCTTGAAATTGTTTATTTTATTTTTACAGGGTTTCTTTTTCATTACTTACTTTTAACGAGGAGTTTTTTATATGCAATATTTAATGTTGAATATAGAAAAGCCAGTTGAATATATTTCAGGTGGACGTTTTATAACTGAGGTTCCTTGGTCGCATTCAAAGAGAATTATTGATAGCTTTGAAATCATTATTGGTATCAATGAAATTCTTTATATCGAACAGGATTCTACAAAATATGAAGTAAAGCCAGGTCAAACCCTTATATTATTTCCACACCACTTGCATCAAGGTTATAAAATATGTAATAAGCATGTATCATTCTATTGGTTCCACTTTTTATGTCCAGACACCATGATTAGAGATCAAATGACTAATGAGGAAGTAATAAAGATTAGAACTGACCCATTAATTAGAGGTACCGTTAAAGATATTTCCATACCTAAATTTGCTACTCCAAGTGCCATACAGCGCATTAACATACTTTCAAATCAATTGCTGCATGTCGACAATTCACATTATTATACTAGACTCAGTATGGACTACTTATTGACTTCTCTCTTGATAGAACTATCTGAACAAACCATTTCACAATCTGTTTTGCCAAATAAAGATTCTGAGAGTGATTTTAATATTAATCGAATCATGGAATGGACCAGAATCAATTCTCATTCTGGAATCACGGTAGCAGATGTAGCTGCAAAATTCAGCTATCATAAGGACTACTTGTCCCGTTTTTTCAAACAAAAAACAGGTAAAACACTTCAAGAATATATTCACTCTTTAAAAATTAGTAAGGCAAAGGATTTGCTTACTGGAACCCATATGAGTATTAAAGCAATTTCCAATCAAGTCGGAATCATGGATGAAAAATACTTTATGAGATTATTTAAAAAACATGAAAAGATGACACCTAGCCAGTATCGCAAGGCTTATAGTAAAATACATTTTAATAGCAGATAAACAACAAAAGATCAAACCCCTGAACAACTTTAGGAAGCTTTTTATCCGTAAAAAACAAGAAAAGCTTCAATCCCTTATAACAAGGAATTGAAGCTTCTCATTTAGATAGGTTATAGATTCTAAACACCATTCTATCATAACAGAAATAAAGAGTAATCACTCTTCAGGCACCCATATTTTAAAATTTCCGCTCAAGGCTAATAAACTAAAAAAGTATAAACAATTGTCATAATAACGACGATTCCCAGTACGCACTGGTGTATTCCAAAATAATTCTACACATTTCCTTGCATTAG
>DATMGC010000026.1:0-3126 GCA_035555915.1 Ureibacillus sp.
GCATCTCGACAGAGAATTTTAAAGTCATCAGCATAACGAACTAGATATCCTTCCTTTAGTTGGGTACGCTTTTTAGCAAGTAGTTGACCTTCTCTTGTCTTGAAGGGTTTATGTAGAGGGAACAACTCCCATTGCTTTGCTACCCAATGATCTAATTCATTTAATACAATGTTTGATAGTAGTGGTGAGAGCAGCCCACCTTGTGGAGAGCCTTTTGAGGGTATACCTTCTCCATCAATCTCTGATTTTAGCATTTTGGCTATACAGGCAAGGACTTGCCTGTCTCTAATACCTAAATTCCAAAGCTGTTTAATCAGTAAGGTGTGATTGATATTGTCAAAAAAGCCCTTAATATCAATGTCTACAACGTAGTGGAGTTGTGACTGATTGACTAGGTATTGGATTCTCGCCATTGCGTGGTGAGTAGACCTTAACGGTCTAAATCCATAACTATGATTGAAGAAATGGGCTTCTGCTATAGGTTCTAATACTTGTTTGAAACACTGTTGAATAATTCTATCGAGGATACATGGAATGCCGAGTGGTCTCATTTTGCCATTATCTTTTTCTATTAGCTTCCGTCTTACTTTCTTCGGGCGATAATTCTTGAGCTGTTTTCGTATTTCTTCTATTAAATCGTTCTCAGTATATTTCTCAATATCTAAAATGGTCTTCCCATCTGTACCTGGGGTCTTGGAGCCTTTATTTGACTTGATTATACGATACGCCAATAAGATATTATTCCTCGACGTGATGATGCCGTATAAATGGTGGAATGTTTCCTTATTTTTAGCTCGCTTATGTAAGTCTGTATAGGTTTCGGTCATACCATAATAATCCCAATATCGTAGAGCTTGCACTGTGGCATCATTCCTTCATGAGGTGATGTTCCCACATTCTTACCCGACCGGTGCAATACACATTTGAAAAATAATTATTAACTACCACTAGACTTGGGGCTGTTCCTCCACCTTCATTACAAAGGCTTCCTCAGTCGTACCCCTACCCTCACAAGGATGAATGCATTTCGATTAAAATTCTTATGGCAACCGTTTCAGGTGACAGCCTTTATTACAACGTTCCTTGCTTTCCAAGTACCTTACAACGTAGCTATCCATTCTTAACGTAGGTGCTTCCTATAAGCCTGTGAACTAGATACCGCCATTGTCCGATATAGTGTATTTCAGAGGGCGCATTTTTACTCCACACCATTCACCCCATCGTAAGATGGTACATGCGTTTCCGCATGCTCAATCTATAGACCCTTACCTTCGGAAGTTTGTCAGTTCTTTTATGATAGAACTATTCTCACCATATTAAGTTTTTCAGCCGTGCGGCATATCCGTTGGCATACCTTCTCTAAAGAGTGGCTACAGCCTGCGTTCTGCCGAATCCACCTGTGCTTCACACCCTATAACCTGTCAGTAATAACGCATGCAGGAGTATTGACGGGATAGTTTCAGAAAACATGGTTTCATCATTCCTATCCTCCGTTATAAAGTTAGGATTTTGCCGAGCAAACTCTCCTGTATTTCACGTAGTGAAACGCTTATAACAGAACTTGTCGCGCGCGCCCGATTGCTGAATAAAAGCTATACAGTTATTCGAAATTATCTGTTTCTCGATTTAAACACTACAAAATCCCATTCCAATCATTCCCACGCAAAACTATAGTCGCATAGCTGTCACTCTTTCTAGTAACTTCAAGTTTATCAAGATTAATCAAAGTGTCTTCTAACATCTCAAATATCAATTTAACTGCTTGGTTTTCCTCTTTATTTAAATTAATTTCTCGTTCTTCACCATAGTGGCTTAATTTTATTCCCGAATCCATTTTCTCATTTCCATTTCTTGGCGTGTCCTATTCATATATTCTAATAGTAGTGTAATATTAAAAATATATATCCCCTTCAGAAAGCTATTGTGTGGTATCTGTATCCTTCATAATGAAGATCTACCAATTTCTCTAGATTGCATACACTTCATTCATTCCTCATTAAAGAATATTTCAAATAATATTCGAAAAGTATCTAAAATTAACGATGAACAATCCTTTTCTAGTCGACTTCCTTCACTTCTACTATAAAAAAGTAGCACAAACCATAACTTTGGTTTGTACTACTTTTTTTTATTGTAAGGTCTATTTTTATTTATTATTCATTCATTTTTATTGGTATCAAGAAATCCGGTAACGAATTAACAATATCTTCATATGAATAAAATAAAGAACTGTTCGAATAAACCTCTAATACAAGACCAGATTGAATTAGACTAAAAACAGTTGTTTCATCATCGAAATTTGTATTTACAGGGATAAGATCAAATACTCCATTTTGACGTACCTTTTTATCAACTGTAAAACAGTTCTTCCTCGAAGACCATAAGACTAAATCTTCCATACTGCTAATTAATTCTATAAAAGGAAAAATAACAGAAATTGATTCACTGTTAAATATTTCAAGAATAGCAACCTTCGAACTATCATATTTACCAATATATTGGTAATTCAAACTATTATTATTACAAATTAATTCAAAATCACTTGTAAAAACATTTGTAATTTGAAGACAAAAATATATTGGAAATGCATTGATTTTTTCCATCCAAATCCGAATCGTTTCCATGTGCATATCCATCATATCTGGAAAGTGAATATCAAATACAGAATTAGGACTTCCTATCATTTTAAACCGAAGAAATTCTTCATATTGCATTTGGGGAATAATACTAATTTCAATTTTCATTAGATCTAAACTCCTATTTTTTCAATTATAACCAAACCCATTTATAGTTATTATCATATTTAAATGTATAACCTTGATAATATGCAGAATTCCATCTGTACACATAATGCATTTTGCTATAATTAATATGATAATGGAAACTTTTTACGTTACCGACTTTTTTATAGGCAATTGGTCCATAATCAAATGAATATAATCTACCTTTTCCTTTTTTTACAATTTTGAAAATCACTTCACCATCAAAAAATACAACCTGATAATTTTTTAAATACTTATTTATTAATGGTTGAAGCCTATTCTTTAGTATCGGTTTAACTGATTTACTTAAGATTTTAGCACCATATTTCTTTGCAAACCAAACCAATATTGGTGCAAAAATTGT
>DATMGC010000027.1:0-18519 GCA_035555915.1 Ureibacillus sp.
AACTCAAAGAAATACCCAAAACGTAATATAAAAAAATTGATACTTTGAAAATTGTATTGGAATGGAGGGTCGACTCCTGCGGGAACAGCACGCCGCCTGAGACGTTCGTGTCAGGCCGTGCCCGCGGAAAGCGTACCCGGAATGGAAATCAATTTTCATTGGAACGTAAAAATAGCATTTTTCCTAGTGTGGAAAAATGCTATTTTGGCCTTTGTACCAGCCTCTTCCTTATATTAAACAGTCACGAGTAAAGTTGGTTCTTCGGCATCAGTATCATGTATATGAACGTATTCACCTGCAATGATTCCACAGGATTGTAAGGTTTGAGTGACGCTCATTCGTGCTAAATCTTTCATATTATTATCCTTACTTAAGTGGGATAAATAGATTTGTGTCGGCTTCTCAAAAACGACTTCACTCATTGCAACAGCAGCATCCTCATTCGATACATGTCCAACATCACTGAGAATACGACGTTTGACAGACCAAGGATAACGCCCCATTTGAAGCATACCGATATCATGATTACTTTCAAAAACAAAGGAATCAGCACCTCGAATTATACCTTTCATACGGTCACTGACATAACCTGTATCAGTAATTAAAACCAGCTTTCGGTCATTTTCATGGAAAACATAAAACATAGGATCTGCAGCATCATGAGAAACTGCGAAGGATTCAATACTTAATGAACCAAAAGATTGCACAGTTTCCATATCAAATGTAAAACGTTGATCTAATGGAATATTTCCAATATGGCCATCCATTGCTTGCCAAGTTTTCTCATTTGCAAATACCGGTACATTATACTTTCGTGCAATAACGCCCAGTCCCTTAATATGATCACTATGTTCGTGTGTTACTAAAATACCTGATAGTTTTTTCATATCACGATCAATTTTAGCAAACAGTTGCTCCATTTTCTTGCCGCTCAAACCGGCATCGACTAGAAATGCATGTTCCTCGTTTTCTACGTATATTGCATTTCCCGTACTTCCACTTGCTAAAACACTAAATCGCATACGATTACTCCTTACTCTTTTCTATGTGTATATTTATACTCTTATCATCACTAATGGCATCTTCTACCGCTTCTTCAACCTCTTCTGCCATTGTTGGATCTACTGTTAAATCTAGTACTCCACCTTGTACGGCATTTACAAAGTACTCTTCTTCTACACCGTCTTCATCTTTCACTCTTATTTCCCATGTTGGTACAAATACTTGCGTTTGTGTAAATTGAACCAATGTTGAATACCCTAAACTTACCTTTGTAATTTTAGAGTTGGGTAATAGAATCCCCTTATTATAAAGTGTTTGAATTGCATTTAAGGGGGTTGTTAATACTTTTTCGTCATCGTAAGCTTCTATATCCTCTAATAGCGTTTGCTCGTATTTAATGATTTCGTTCTGATCATTCCAGTAAACTGTAACAAGGCCATTAAGAATGTAATAGAAAGTTCTTGTATTCATCTTTTGAAAAAACGTAGCCTTTTTATGTTCTTTGTCAATTTTCCATAATGTGTATGAACTACCCTGATACACATTCGTTTTTAAAAAATCATTATAAGATGCTGTTTCATCGATATTTTTTATGTCTACAGGGTCTTTTAAAGTGACACTGAGCTTGTTTTTATCAACTAAGACATTCTGGGCATTTTGAATTTTTATATCTTCTTCCTCAAAATTTTTAACTTTACCAGAAATGTAGGCTGCTTTTTCAATATTTGCAGGTAAAATATCATACGTAATATTGTCAGCTTTCAACCGAGCCTCGATATTTTGGTTTCCCAATACTTCTTTTTCAACTTGTTGTGCTTCAGTATGGCGATTTAAGTAGAGTGAGTATAAAAAGACATCTAATATTAGAAAGACGATGATAAATATAGATTTAGATTTACTCCAATCCATACTGAGCTCCTCCTACTGGTTCCGTCGTAATTCGTGACCATTCCCCATCCTCTATTACAAACCAACATGGTTCAAGTGAATATACATCAATTTTAAGAGGATCCTGAGTTAGATAATAGCCTAATACTAATTCATCAATATCCTGTATATTCTCACGTGACTTAATCATTTCAACCCCTGATGGTAATTGGCGAGTCGATGATTCGGAAAACTCAAATATATAATAAGGTCTTTTATATTCGAATACCTGATTACCTCCCCAAGTAACTTCTATTTGAGTTGACGTTATACTACTGAAAACAGGGAGACCTTGTAGATATAACTGATATTCAATAATGTGCTTTGGTACATTGCTATAGTAATATCTATAATCCTCTGTTAAACCACCGTGTTCATTTATAAATTCAAAACTATCTTGAACTAAATCTGATTGTTTAATTTCAATCATACTTTCAGCAGTAGGGTATGCATAATTAATTGTTTTTGTTTTTGAATCGGACGTCATCATGGCCATGCCATCTGTATATGTGTTACTCTCCACATTCTTTTTAGCTAAATTCGCATCTTTAAACAATACATCTTTGAAGACTTCAGGTGAAATTTCGTCTATATAATACGTGTACTGTACAAGATCAACCGGGTTTGATGGAACATATAAAGAAAGTTGTTCAGGTCTTTCAATTTCTTCATATGGAACTGATTTTTGTTCTACCTTCATAATAGTAGATTCAAGCTGTTCCTTCCCAATCGTAGCGATCGTCGAATACAATGTTTGATGATCCTTGCTTATAAATGATAATTGTAATGTATTTGTTTGATCAAAGTTGCTCCAATCTATCAACATTTGACTAAATGCAGCCTCTGGCAACTCCGCTTGTGAAAATCGCAAGATAGAGCTGAATGTATTAATAGGTACCTCTGCAGAAAAGAGAAGTGTTATTTGATTATCTGAGTGGACCATACTATTGATCTCTTTCTCGGATATATTGCTTTGCACAAACCTTATTTCTGTTGCATCCATACTAACAATAGCTTTCATTACCTCTTCTATAGCTGAGGAGGAGCTAGTCCCTAAAAAGCCTCCGTTTTCATGCGTTAGCATTCGGTATGGCTTGAGTACATCTAGGAGTTCCTTTTCTTTACTAATTTTAATTTGTTCGACTTGTGACTCTTCAATGGTTTGATAATCAGGTGTATAGGTCCAAATCGAGAATGTGAGCATAAGACTTAAAGAGACGAGAAGAAACAAGACAAATGATTTTATTTGCTCTACATGTTTCACTCCCAATCACCCGCCTCATCTAATTCATATGGCAATGTAAAGAAGACCGTAGTTCCTACACCTTC
Source organism: Ureibacillus sp. (assembly GCA_035555915.1). GTDB lineage: Bacteria > Bacillota > Bacilli > Bacillales_A > Planococcaceae > Ureibacillus. The sequence continues at coordinate 3,259 of DATMGC010000027.1, forward strand.
CTCACTTTCTGCCCAAATATTCCCGCCATGTGCTTCAATCATTTCCTTTGCAATAGCAAGTCCTAAACCAGTTCCCCCCATTGCACGAGAACGTGCTCTATCTACACGATAGAAACGGTCGAATATTTTGGTTACATTCTCTTTCGGAATTCCCATCCCATCATCGGAAACCATAACTTTTATCAGATTTTCCTGAATAGTAAAGCCAAATCGGATATTCCCGCCATCTGGGGAATACTTCAATGCATTCGAAATAATATTATCAATTACTTGAGTTAATTTATCTGTATCGATATCTACAAAATAAGAAGTGTCCGGGATATAACGAATAAATTTAACATTTTGAGACTTAGACATTTCAAATCGATCGATAATTCGATTAAAGAATTTATTAAACTCAACAAATTCTTTATTTAACTTATAGTCTCGACTATCCATTTTTGAAAGATTTAATAAGTCATTTACAAGACGAATCATTCGCTCTGTTTCAGTTTGTGTAACATTTAAAAACGTTGGGGCAATATTCTCATCTCTCCATGCACCATCGGCTAGCGCTTCTAAATAACTTCTCATAGTAGTTAAAGGAGTGCGTAACTCATGAGATACATTTGCAACAAATTCTCGTCTTTCCATCTCAATCTTTTCTTGCTCTGTAATGTCATGAATAACTGTTATTAACCCATTAACAAATCCTGTTTCTTTTTGAATGACAGAAAAATTCGCTCTTAAAATAAACGGCTTATCTTGTGTACTATAATCCAAATTAATGGATTCCTTCATATGAATTAAATCTTCAAAACTATACTCTTGATCTAATCCCAACACAGAGGCAATTGGTCGATTTAAGGTTGTTTCACGTGTAACATTTAAAAAGTTTAGCCCTGGATCATTAATAAGAATAACTTTTCCTTTGCGATCTGTAGCGATTACACCATCTGTCATATTACTTAATACAGACGCAAGCTTTCTTCTCTCTGCTTCAGTAGTAGATTGTGCTTCTTGCAATCGATTTGTTAGATGATTGAAAGCAATTGCAAGTTGCCCAATTTCATCGTCCCCATATACACGAACTTTCCTTGAATAATTCCCTCGCGACATTGCTTGTGCTTGTCTACGCATGTCTAAAATTGGTTTCGTAATTGTCTTCGCAAATAAAATCCCTAGAATAATCGTAATGAAAAGTGACATTGCCGTACCAATAGCAAAAATTTGGTTAATGTCCTTCATTTGCTCATATACACTTTCAATATCAGATTCTATATAGATTGCGCCAATTACTTCACTATTAGGGCCTACATTATCCATTATCGGTGTTGCAAGAACCCATACTCGCTTATCTGAATCCAGCGCAATATTTTCTGAGTAATCCTCTATTGATATAGCCTTTGTGACAGTATCATCATTAAATCGTTGTCCTACAATGGATTGATTGTCTGTATCCGAAGTAGCAAGAACTTTATTTCGCTTATCAATGATTAATATTTCGTTAATATCCTCTTTAGGAAACTCTAGCAAAATCACACCCAAACTTTGCTCTAAAGTAGGACTTGTTTCGTCGCGTTCCTTTAATAATTCCTCACGAATGCTATATTGAACTAAATCAATTCGCTGAGAGATTGAGTTTTTAAAGTTCGCTTTTAAATTTTCTTCTAACTCCGAGGAGAAATAGATTCCGATAATCTGCAGTGCGATAATAATAAGCAATACATAGATTAGTACTATTTTGACATGAATGGACTTAAAAAAGTTCACTTTGTGCATTTAAACTACTCCTGTTCAGGATTTCGCAAATAATATCCTACACCTCGGCGTGTTACGATCCAATTGGGGTGACTTGGATTATCCTCGATTTTTTCACGCAAACGGCGAATCGTCACATCTACAGTTCGAACATCCCCAAAGTAATCATATCCCCACACAGTTTGAAGTAGGTGCTCACGTGTCATTACTTGACCGATATGCTTCGCTAAATAATGTAATAGTTCAAATTCACGGTGGGTTAATTCAATGGCTTCCCCTCGTTTTAAAACTAAATACGCATCAGGTTGAATAATTAAAGCACCCACTGTGATATCATTTGTTTCTTCCTTCGCTTCTTCTGCTTGATTTGAAACTTTTAAACGACGCATATTTGCTTTTACACGGGCAATTAACTCACGTGTACTGAATGGTTTTGTTACATAATCATCTGCACCCATTTCAAGTCCTAAAACCTTATCAATTTCAGAACCTTTTGCTGTTAGCATGATAATAGGAAAATCATATTTTTTTCGAATTTCACGACAAACTTCCATACCGTCTCTTTTAGGAAGCATAATATCAAGCAACATTAAATCTGGTTGAGACTCTTCTACCTTTTCTAAAGCTTCATCCCCATCATACGCACATATTACCTGGTAGCCCTCCTTTACTAAGTTGAACTGCAAAATATCTGCAATTGGCTTTTCATCGTCACAAACTAATATTGTCTTTGTCATCTTGTTTCTCTCCTTTTTTAAATCTATCTATGTTCCAATTAAATTAGGTTCAATTAATAACGTATTAAATAGAGCATTAGTTACATACTTGTAAACAATAACTACATGCAATTTCCACTAACTATCATAGGTTAGATCATTTTATCCTTCATTATCATTTTGAAGGCATAAAGTTATTATACCAAATTAAAACCTATAATAAGTATTAGAACCTTTAATCTATTAATCAGCAATATATAGAAAAAGCTACTTAGTGTTTATATTTTCTGGGAAATATTTCGACAAAATTAGCCATTCTGTTTCGAAAAACTAAGTTCATATACGTTAAATTAACAACTAAAATACCCATTATATCCACATTAAAAAAGACAGTCCTTCTAAACCTGGACTGTCTTCATTACTTGTTAGTTTAAATAAGATAATGGGTTAACTAATGATCCATTCTTTTGTACTTCAAAGTGTAAATGCGTCCCAGTTGAGTGTCCAGTTGAACCCATAATGCCGATAATAGAACCTTGTGGTACAACTTGTCCTACACTAACTTGTATTTCTGAAAGATGTGCATATACTGTTTGATAGCCATTATTATGGTTAATAATGATTCGATTCCCATATGTTCCACTCCAACCTGCAGCAGTGATGACTCCATTATCAGATGCTTTAATATTATAGTTGGATGGGCGAGCAATATCGATTCCTCTATGAGTACTTCCCCAACGTGCTCCCATATTACTTGAAATATACCCACCGTTTGTAGGCCATACAAAGTTACCTGTTCCACGAGAAGAAATGACTTTTGTTCCATTCACAGTAATGCTATTCACTGGTTCAGATAATATTGTTTCCTTCGTAACCTTTTGTTCAACCATATTACCATTTAGTTGAGAAACTAAATAGGAAACTTCCTTTTGACCATTCGATCCTTCTTGTTTCACAACTGTTTCGCCTTTAAACATCGTATTATCTTCTTCAACGATTTTTTCAAATGGGATATCTTCGACTACATTCTTTTCCTTCACAATTTGAACATTTACTAATGGCTTTTCAATCGTTACATTAATCTCTTGACCAATATGTAGTAAAGTATCATTTGTTAAGCCTGGATTTAATGCTAATAATTCAGTAGTTGTAAGGTTATGAGATTGGGCGATTGAACCAAGTACATCACCTTGCTTTACTGCATAAACCTCTTTTTCAAGAGAACCAGTTTTTAAATATTCTACTGCCTTATCAGGTGTAACAATTTGAGCAGGATCAATTTGTGTCTCTTCACTTGAAATGTTCTCTACAACTTTAATTTCTTTAATGCGGGTTTCATTCGCTTTTAATGCGGGTAAAGTTTCAAGTGAAGCATTTGCTTCATATTGCTTTAATTCTTCTTCTGTTACATATTGTAACTTCAACAAACGAAGAGTTTCTTCGTAGTCTGCTTGACTTTTTAAATAGACAACAGGTTTTCCATCTATTTGAAGTGCATAGCTTTGTGCCTCAACGAACTTTTCTTCATTCAACTTGGATAATGTAGTTACATCATCTGTCTCTTTAGAAAATACTTGTTCGGGTATTAATGTCACCGTTGAATTCCCATCAAAACTATACTCATTATAAATTGCTTTAGCTTCTTGTTCTTTAGCTTCAATCATTTTAGTGACAGCTTCTTCGTTTGATATTGCTCCTATATATGTATCTCCTACATAAACATGATAAATTTTATCAAATGTACTGTCAGCACTTGTTGTTGTTGCAAAAACTAAACTAGAAGTAATTGTTGTAAATAATAATGCTGCCGCAGCAATCTTTTTAAATATTTTTGTTTTACTAAACTTAAAACTAATAGGTTGTTTCTTTGTAGCGTCTCTGTTGATGTTCCTTTCCGAAATCATAATAAAGCCCCTTCCAAAGATCAATCACCCAATAAATGGGCTAATTTTTTCTATGCAAAAATTTGCACTTTTTTAATGTACCATAATCTATTTTTCTATCAAACGAATTAGGGCTTTTGTAATTAAATTGTATTATTTGAAGATTTACTGTCATATTGTAGGTATATATAACTGTTTAAATGTAATATACTTACTTCAAATTGATATATTCATTAATTTTTTAGCTTTTTTGTTGAATAAGTCTTCATTACTCTTAACTTTTTGCTATAAGTAATAGATTACTTTACGATTTATATAATGATTTTGATATGGATTTTCCAAATATTTCGTTTTCTTTCGACATACCCATTCTTGTTTTTTATCACGATTGCTAAGTCAATTTGCATACATAGGGCATTTTCTCCCGAACTTATTAATTTTTTCCCTAGAAAATTAATATATATATATAAATAGAATAGATTGGGGAGGATTAATGGAAAAAAATAAAGCTGTTTATGCCTCGGATTTAAATAAAGTTAATTTGGGTACAAGAGTACTTCGGATTACCATGGTTATCATTGGTGCCTTTATCTTCGCGGTTGGCCTCGATTTGTTTTTAATACCTAATCATGTATTGGATGGTGGAATTGTTGGTATTTCTATCATTCTCACACAATTGTTTGGCATACCAACTGGCGTCTTCATTTTCATTATCAACATACCATTCATCTTTATAGGCTATAAACAAATCGGAAAAACCTTTGCTTTAATGTCCACACTCGGTATTACGATTCTTTCAGCTACAACTTTAATCATGCATCATCTTCTTCCTTTTACTTCAGACTTGTTATTAGCTACTGTATTTGGTGGGATTTTACTAGGAATAGGGGTAGGACTAGTCATTCGTTATGGAGGCTGTTTAGATGGAACCGAAGTAATGGCTATATTAACGAATAAAAAGCTACCCTTTTCAGTAGGGGAAATTATCTTAATTATTAACCTCGCGATTTTTACTATTGCCGGTTTTGTTTTTACTTGGGAACAGGCCATGTATTCTGTAATCGCATACTTTATTGCATCCAAAATTATTGATATCGTCGTACTTGGGATGGAAGAGTCTAAATCTGTCTACATAATAAGTGACGAAATTGAAGAAATTGGACAAGCAATTATGGCTCGCTTAGGTCGGGGTGTTACGTATTTACATGGTGAAGGTGCTTATACGGGGGAGAACAAAAAAGTAATTTTCTGTGTAATTACACGATTAGAAGAATCAAAAATGAAAGAGATCATTCGAACAATTGATACAGAAGCTTTTCTAGCCATTGGAAATATTAGCGAGGTAAAGGGTGGTCGATTTAAGAAAAAAGCTATTCACTAACTATCAAACTCCTTTTCTTCGGTTCAAGATCAATAATCTTGCATAATCGTATGTCTTCTATATTGCTCTCTTCTTTAAGGTATAGTTCAAACTATTCCCATTTAAAAACAATAAAACTACTAGTGGAAATCACTAGTAGTTTTGTTATTTATTCATATTTCACTGTATTCATCAATGCTATAAGAATAACTTATTCCCAGATTGCATTCACAATGTTAGTTTGTTCACGAGCAGGGCCTACTGAGAATGTCATTAAGTTGATACCAGTTAGTTCTACTACGCGTTCAACATATTTGCGAGCGTTTTCTGGAAGTTCTTCTAATGTGCGAACTCCTGTAATATCTTCTGACCAACCTGGTAATTCTTCATATACCGGTTTACATCCTTCAATTACATGTAAGCTTGCTGGGTATTCAGTAATAATTTCACCGTTGTATTCATATGCAGTACAAATTTTTACTGTCTCAAGTCCAGATAAAACATCAATTGAATTTAATGCAAGGTCTGTTATACCACTTACTCGACGAGAATGACGAACGACAACTGAATCAAACCAACCTACTCGGCGTGGACGACCAGTAGTTGTACCATATTCACGACCTACTTCACGAATATGGTGACCAATTTCATCGAATAATTCCGTTGGGAATGGACCGTCACCTACACGAGAAGTATATGCTTTACATACCCCAACTACACGAGACACATGAGATGGCCCGATACCTGTACCAGTTGTTACACCACCCGCAACTGGGTTTGAAGATGTAACAAATGGATAAGTACCATGGTCAACGTCTAACATTACGCCTTGTGCACCTTCAAATAATACACGTCCACCTTCATCTAATACGTCATTTAAAACTTTTGAAGTATCTGTTACGTATTTTGCAAGTTCTTGACCATAGCCATAAAACTCTTCGAAAATATCTTCAAATTTTAAGCCTTCTACCTCGTAGAATTTTTCGAAAAGGCGATTTTTCTTTTCTAAATTTTCACGTAGTTTCTGTTCAAAGACTTCGCGGTCAAGTAAATCTGCAATACGGATACCCATACGTGCAATTTTATCTTGATAACATGGACCGATTCCTTTACAAGTTGTTCCAATCTTTTTATCGCCACGAGACGCCTCATCCACTTTGTCTTGATAAATATGGTAAGGTAAAATAACTTGTGCGCGGTTTGAAATACGTAAGTTTGATGTATCAATCCCACGTTCTTGTAACCCTTTTAGTTCTGTTACTAGAGATTTCGGATTAATAACCATCCCATTCCCCATAACTGAGGCTTTCTCTTTATAAAAAATACCTGATGGAATTAAATGCAATTTGTAAGTTTCATCGCCAATTTTGATTGTATGACCTGCGTTATCGCCACCTGAGTAACGAGCAATGATATCTGCTTTTTTAGATAGGAAGTCCGTAATTTTTCCTTTACCCTCGTCTCCCCATTGTGTTCCTACAACTACAACTGATGTCATATCAGCACCTCCGCTAGAATCAAGTACATTTATTATTCTCATTAATAAGAAAAACATCCCATTATTGAATATGAGTAACGAGTACTTGTCTGATCTCTATTATTAATTCATAACGATTCACTAAGTTAAATTATCACTATATCAAACAGCTTTAATTGTAACAGTGATTACTAGTAGAAGTCAATGAAGAATGAAAAAAACACGAACAAAGGATTAGTCTTTCTAATCTTTGTTCGTGTTTTTTGAAGTTTTGTTTAACCCGCATTAGCTGGCATTGGATGTTGAGACCAATCAATGTTAATAAACTTATTATATTCTTTTTTAAATGCTAATGTAACCGTACCAGTTGGACCATTACGCTGTTTAGCAATAATGATTTCAATCATATTCTTGCTTTCACTTTCTTTATCATAGTAATCATCTCGATATAAGAAAGCAACAATATCAGCATCTTGCTCAATACTTCCGGACTCACGAATATCACTCATCATTGGGCGTTTATCTTGTCGTTGCTCAACACCACGAGATAACTGAGATAATGCAATTACCGGCACCTTTAACTCACGTGCTAATGCCTTTAAGGAACGGGAGATTTCAGATACCTCCTGCTGACGGTTCTCACCACTTCGTCCACTACCTTGGATTAGCTGTAAGTAATCGATTAAGATCATACCTAATCCATGCTCTTGTGCGAGACGACGACATTTTGCTCGAATTTCATTGATACGTAACCCAGGTGTATCATCAATGAAAATACCTGAATTCGATAAACTCCCCATTGCCATAGTGAGCTTACTCCAGTCATCCGCTGTAAGTGCTCCTGTACGTAACGCTTGCGCATCAATATTTCCTTCCGCACATAATAAACGCATCACGAGCTGTTCTGCCCCCATCTCCAGAGAGAAGATCGCGACATTTTCACGTGCTTTAATGGCAACATTTTGTGCTATATTCAAGGCAAAGGCAGTTTTACCTACAGAAGGACGGGCAGCAACTATGATCAAGTCATTTCTTTGGAAACCTGCAGTCATATGATCTAAATCGTTGAATCCAGTAGGTATCCCTGTTACATCCCCATCTCTAAATTGAAGTTGTTCAATATTATCATAAGTTTGAACAAGTACTTCTTTTACATGCTTAAAGTCACCAGCATTTTTGCGGTTTGCCACTTCCATCATTTTCTTTTCAGCTTCTGATAAAAGTGCCTCTACTTCATCTTCTCGTGTATACCCATCCTCTGCAATTTTAGTTGCAACACGGATGAGTCGACGTAATAGAGCCTTCTCTTCAACAATTTTTGCATAATAGGCAATGTTAGCAGCCGTTGGAACCGCATTAGCAAGTTCTGTTAAATAAGATAGGCCACCAACGTCTTCAAGTTCTTTTCTTACTGAAAGTTCTTCTGTAACAGTGACAACATCTATCGCTTTTCCTTGATCACTTAAATCCAACATCGTTTGGAATATCTTTTTATGGGCAATCCGATAAAAATCATCAGGTATTAAGATTTCGGATGCTGTTATTAGACTTTGTGGTTCAAGAAATATTGCACCAATAACCGATTGTTCTGCTTCATGGTTATGCGGTGGAACGCGGTCCATAACGGAATCGTTCATAGAGATCTCTCCTTAAGCCTCTTCAACTACATGGACTTTTAACGTTGCTTTTACATCGTGATGTAATTTAACAGGCACATTTGTATAACCTAATGAACGAATCCCATCGCAATCCATTTTACGTTTATCAATTTTAATGCCATGTTCTTTTTCTAAGCTTGAGGCAATTTGCTTTGTTGAAATAGAGCCAAATAGTCGACCGCCTTCACCTGATTTAGCTTTAATTTTAACTTCTAACTTTTCAAGGTGATCTTTTAAGTCCTTTGCTGCCTGTAGCTCAGCAGCCGCATTTTTAGCTTCCAGTTTCTTTTGCCCTTCTAATTGACTAAGCGCTTGATTAGAAGCTTCTACTGCATACCCGTTTTTGATAAGGAAATTATGAGCATATCCATCAGCAACGTTTTTTATTTCGCCTTTTTTTCCTTTACCTTTTACATCTTTCAGAAATACTACTTTCATTCTCCATTACTCCCTTCAAGTGTTTCTTTAATTGCTATTGCTAAACGACTCTTCGCTTCTTCTATATTCTCTATATCGATTTGACAAGCTGCATTTGTTAAATGACCACCGCCACCAAGTTTCTCCATTATTACTTGAACATTAATATCACCTAATGAACGTGCACTAATGCCCATTAAACTATCTGGACGAGGTGCTATGACAAAGGAAGCAGTTACATCCTTCATCGTAAGTAGAATATCAGCTGTCTGTGCGATTAAAACGGAGTCGTATTTCTTATTACTTTCTCCTCTTGCAACTGCAACGCCTGGATAGACAAACTCAACAGTTTGGATAATTTTTGAACGTTCAATATACGTATTCATATCTTCTTTTAACAGTTGTTGTACAAGGATTGTATCTGCCCCATATGTTCTTAGGTAAGATGCAGCTTCAAAAGTTCTCGCACCTGTTCGTAATGTAAAGCTCTTAGTATCTACAATAATACCCGATAATAGGGAAGTCGCTTCTAACTTTAAAAGCTTTTCACTTTCCGGCTGATATTCGAGTAGTTCAGTGACTAATTCTGCTGTAGAAGATGCGTATGGTTCCATATAAACGAGTGTTGGATTTTTTATAAACTCTTCACCACGACGATGATGGTCTATAATTACTACTTTATCAGATCGTTTCAGGAGCCTTGCATCCATAACAAGACTTGGCTTATGAGTATCGACAACAATAACTAACGACTTTTCAGTCATTGTAGACAGAGCTTCCTCAGGAGAAATAAAATAACGATATAGATCCGTATGTTCTTCTATTTCATCCATCAGTCGACTTACACTACCTTTAATTTCATCGAAGTTGACGACAACGTAGCCATTGACCTTATTTTTTTGAGCCATTTTTCGAACACCTATAGCTGCTCCTATGGAATCCATATCAGGGTTTTTATGTCCCATAATAAAGACTTGATCACTTTCTATAATTAAATCCTGTAAAGCATGTGAAATAACTCGGGCTCTAACTCTGGTACGTTTTTCAACAGGATTCGTTTTCCCACCATAAAACTTTAATTTTCCACTTGGCTGCTTAATGGCAACTTGGTCACCACCACGCCCTAACACCAAATCTAAACTTGATTGAGCCAATTCCCCTAATTTAATAAGTGAAGACGAACCTGCACCAACCCCAATACTTAGTGTAAGTGATAAGTTCTTTTGCGCTGTTTTTTCTCTTATATCATCTAAAATAGAGAATTTTTTCTTTTCTAACTCACTAAGTATGGACTCATTTAAAACTGCTAAAAATCGATCAGATGAAATCCTTTTTGCAAAAATACCGTGTGCATAAGCCCATTCATTGATAATGGATGTTACGATTGTGTTTGTTAAACTTCGCGATTGGTCATCCATACCCGAAGTAATTTCATCATAATTATCGATAAATAATATAGCTAGAACTGTACGGTCAGCATAGTACTGTGACTCAATCTTTACTTGTTCAGTTACATCAAAGAAATAAAGAAGTTTTTCTTCCTGCTTATAAACCACTTTATATTTATGCTCATTAATAGTAACAGTTTGCTCACGCTTTTCCTCTGATTTAGTTAGGTTATATAAATCATCTGACAGTACAAACATTTCTAGGCCGATTAATGAATCTTCATCAATAATCTCAGTCATATAGGGATTTGCCCATTCTATGACATATTTGTCATTTATAAGTAAGATCCCAATTGGCATCTCTAAAAGTGCTTCTGAACCAACCTTTTTCATGCGAAAGGAAAGCGACTCGATATGTTTTTCTGTTTGCAAAAAGGTGATTTTTTCAATTCTCCAGGCATATACTAACCCGATGGTTGTGACTATTGCAAAGGCTATGCCATACCAAATATTCAAAATGGTCAATAGGATAGCACCTAGTAAGCCAATCATCGTTAGATACATAAGAGGATGTCGAATTAGCCGCTTCCTATAAGTATCCATATATATCAGCTCCCTATTTTTGAATCTTACCTTTGACAATTGAACGTATGTCAAAACCTAAATCCAATATTCCCAATATCACAAAGAAGGAATAAAGTGGAATTGCCATTAAGGTTGCTAGTACCCTTAAAAACTTAGGTGCACCATATGCATCAAGGATATAATGAATAAATGAAATCCCTTGTAAGGTTAATAACACCCATAATACTAATGAAAAGTTTAAACAAATAACGTTTAATGCAGTACCACTTTCTGGGTTAATAAATAAATTAACCGACACTACGATTAAGTAATACCATAATACCGCTCTTGGTAAACGCATATTCTTAAATGCACGAAATTTTGGAATATTAACTCCTAGTCGTCTTAACATTGGTAAGTTTAGTGTAATTATGATAAACGCAAAGAGAAAGACTGCTATTGTAATAGAAGCAGGAATAAGAATTTCCATCATATCAAACATACTATTTAATGTTTGCTCATCGATTGCCACTTCACCTGTAATGTTTTCTGAGAGTTCTATAGATTTCTGATAACTCTCGCGCATTAAAGTCATTGACTCTTTTATAAAATCTGTTTCAAATAACTTTAGCGATATAACATATTGTATGGCAAAAGTAATTAATACGGTAATTCCTGTAGACATTAATAAAAATACTTTGCTTCTCTTTAAGCGAAGTGCATCCCCCATTACAACCCCAACTGCTGCAAAGATAAGTGAAAAAGGAATAATTAACAATCCTCCAAAGAAGAAAGTAATAATACAGCCTATGAAAGCCACTAAAATTGAGGAACGACGATCATACTTTGCACTATACCAAGCTAATGGTAGTGGGGCAAATAATGTTGCAATGACACTAATGATTGGTACATAAAAAGCAATGGCAATAAATATTGCAAACAATGCAATCATCATAGCACCGTGAGCAAGCCTTTTGGTTTGATTATTCGGCATTTATAACCTTCCTTTGATTAATTAAAAAATCCTTGTCATTCGTATATTGTACCATTTTTTTATATATTGGACAAAAAAGCAAAAGGCAAATAACACTTTCGTTTATATGATAAAAGTCGATTAACCGTTGTAAGATTGATCGACTTTTTTGCATTCTTTTATATTATAGGTTGCCTTTTTTGAACATGATAATCAAACTTTTAATGTAAGAAAAGATATTATGGTCATTATGAATATACTGGTCTTAAATAAAAAAAATTTAAAAAAGTACAACAAGGTTAAACCTTTGTTGTACTTTTTTAGATAAAATCTTATTTATCTTCAGCTACGAATGGTAATAATGCCATAATACGAGCACGTTTGATAGCTGTAGTTAATTTACGTTGGTATTTTGCACTTGTTCCAGTTACACGACGTGGAAGAATTTTTCCACGTTCAGAAATGAACTTTTTAAGTAAATCTACATCTTTGTAATCGATTGTAGTAATGTTGTTTGAAGTGAAGTAACAAACTTTACGGCGTTTGCGGCCTCCGCGACGTTGTGCCATTTCGATATTCCTCCTTCATAGTTTTTAGTTTCAGATGGACGTGTTCAACCATTCATTTTAGAATGGTAAATCGTCCTCAGAAACTTCGATTGGTCCTTTGCTTGATGCAAATGGATCCTCATCTACACGTGTATAATTTTGCTGATTTCCAGAAGGTTGAGATTGTTGGTAGGAAGGAGCAAATGGATCTTGTTCCATATTGCCACCACCAAATTGTTGGTTTGGTTGGCTTGTACCACCGTATGAAGGCTGACCTCCATATTGTGGTTGACCCCCATACTGTTGATTTGGCATCCCACCACCACCAGTGTTGCGCGGTTCTAAGAATTGAACAGCATCCGCTACAACATCTGTAGTATAAACACGTTTTCCATCTTGACCTTCAAAGCTGCCAGTTTGAATACGACCTTCAACACCAATCAAACTTCCTTTTCTCATGAAGTTTGCTAAGTTTTCGGCTTGTTTTCTCCAAGCAATACATCCAATGAAGTCTGCTTCCCGTTCACCTTGTTGGTTCGAAAATGCTCTATTTACAGCAACTGTAAAACGAGTCATAGGAACGCCACTTGGTGTATAACGAAGCTCTGGATCTTTCGTAAGTCTTCCAACTAATACGACACGGTTTATCACAATTTCAACCTCCTTTTTTCAGCATTTTTTGTTTAATTTAAGTGTTGATTATACTTCTTCACGAACAGCCATGTGACGAATAATATCTTCGTTGATGTTAGCTAAACGAGTGAACTCGTTGATAGCTTCAGTACCAGCGTTCGCTTTTACGATTTGGTAGTAACCTTCACGGAAATCGTTGATTTCATAAGCTAAGCGGCGTTTGCCCCACTCTTTAGACTCGATGATTTCAGCGCCGTTTGTAGTTAAAATATCGTTGAAGCGTTCTACTAATGCTTTTTTAGCTTCGTCTTCAATAGATGGACGAATAACATACATTAATTCATACTTTTTCATTTAATTTGCACCTCCTTATGGACTTGGGCTCTCCGACGATACGGGAGCAAGGAGTAAGTAATATATACTCACATCATCGAATTGTAGCACACTTCTAATTTTATTGCAACAAAGATAACAGTATATGTGGAGCACATTATTTTTATATCATTCTTCCTAACAATTTCCCCAAAATTTATATTTATTAACCATTTAAGATTTAGACCCCTTATAATGATTTCATATAAGGGAGTGAGACGATGTTACATGATGTAAAACCAACAATCATTCAACTTGATATGAAAAAGATTGCTAAAATGAACATTTGGTTAACAGCTATCTTAAGTATTCTATTTATCATTGCTAATAATCTTATTCGTCATAGTTTTTCCTTTTCTTTTTCATTATGGACAATACCCCTTTTTTTACTCTTTTACTTTGCCTTAATCGTGCTCCATGAAATTTTTCATTTGGTTGGTTTTATGCTTTTTGGGAAAGTAAAATTTAATCAATTAGAGTATGGAGTCAATTTAAAATTAGGGGTTGCATATGCTACTACGACACAACCATTAACTAATAAGGCTATGAAAAAGTCATTATTAATACCATTCTGGACAACCGGTGTACTTCCTACCATCTTGGGGTTTGTTTTTCAATCAAATATGTTAGTGTTATTAGGTGCCTTTCTGATTGCTGGCGCTATTGGGGATTTTTATATGTACAGGGAGTTACGTAAATTTCCAGACACTTCACTTATCAAAGATGATCCGGAATTACCGAGATTATATGTCTATCAAGAAAGGGAATAGGGAACTATGTCTAGTAATATAAAGGTTGTCTCCATAAATGAACAAAAGATAGTAAAACAGACTATCATTGTAACAATAGTTTTAAGTGTTTTATTTTCAGCTGTTAATTATTATCTTCATCCTGATCTATCATTTAGTATTATTCGCTTTATCTTGGGTATTATTATTTACTTGATTCTTTCTTTACTCTTAGTTGTTGCCAATGAGATATTAATCATTTTAGGTTATCGAAAACGTTGTAAAGTTGCTCGTACATCATTATCCATTTCTATTCATCTTGAAAAGGGGTTAATCTACTCTAAAACATCAGAGAAAATTAAAAATGGTCATTACCAATCAGTTTTTTTAACTTCCTTTTCAATGACAGGTATCATCCCACTGGCCTTTGGTTTTGCGCTCGATAGTTATCCTATACTTCTTGCGAGTGCATCATTTATTGCAGGTTCTTTAGGGAACTTTCTTACTATCAATAAACTAAGAAAATTTCCTGATGATTGCTTAGTACAGGATGTGCCAGAAAAGTTTAGTGTATTAGTATACTTAGATGAAACACTACAGAGCTCTGCCTCAAAAAAATAAAGTAAATTTAACCGTAAAAAAGGCGTCCAAAATTGGACGCCTCAGATTGTCGACAAAAGGCCTTCAGCATGGTCACATTCTGAAGGCCTTTTGTATTTTTGAGATTTATTCGGGTATTTTATAGTCTAATCTTAGTCAAAAGTACTCTTCGAGTATTATAATTTAAACCATTTCTGGAGCTTG
>DATMGC010000028.1:0-3347 GCA_035555915.1 Ureibacillus sp.
TTTAGCTATCCTGGGAGGTATGGAGGTTTCTGAAAATGGTGATCTTGCTAACTGGATGATCCCGGGTAAAATGATAAAAGGGATGGGAGGAGCAATGGATTTAGTTCACGGTGCAAAAAAAATTATTGTGATCATGGAACACGTGAACAAGGCCGGAAACCCAAAGATTCTTAAGAAATGCTCGTTACCATTAACAGGCCAAAATGTGGTTGATCGAATAATAACAGATCGTGCGGTTATTGATGTAACGAAGAATGGATTGGAATTGATTGAAGTAGCAAATGGGTATAGTGTTTCAGATGTGATTGAGTCTACAGAACCAAAGTTGATCATTTCCGATCAAGTTGTGAATAGTTCATATTAGAAATTATACAGGAAAGGGATGATTTTCCTGGCCTATAAGATGGTAAAGCTTCAATTCATATATTTATATATTGAATTTGAAGCTTTCTTTGCATTTCTATAAATTTGCGTCGAACGGACAGAATAGGAAACAGAAGTTGAGATTATCCAAGAAAAGGGAAAAAAATAAATTTCTAATTTTGAAAAAATGGTATTTACTTTTAATAGGAACGGAACTATAATGAATCTTAAGTAACCGCTTTCAAAAAAGGTACTAAATAATTAAAGTGGCATAAGCATAAAGATATTATTGTTAAAAATGAAACCCGTTTCATTATTGATACACAAACTAAGAAAATGGAATAACAATAACGTTGAGTTAGTATACGTTTTTATGAAACCCGTTTCATTTTAAATTGTTTAAAATGATACATACTTAGTGTAACTTCTCTAACAATAAAGGTTTTATGCACTTTTATGAAACCCGTTTCATTTCTAATGTATTCTTTACTTATTATCGTTGTCTACAATGCCTTTTAGTTAACCATTACACAGATTGCTATTAGATTAGTACTCTTTCAATATTACCGGTCATTCTTTTGTAAGACGGTTGCTGCTTTGAAGTTAAGATCATGAGTATAGGGGGGATTTAGATGAAAACCGTTACTGTACAATCACAGACACCTGTTGTTAAAACAAAAACGAAAGAGTCTCGATTTAAAAGAATATGGAAGAACCGAACTCTTCTTCTTATGTGTATGCCTGCCATTATCTTCTTTGCTATATTTGCTTATCTTCCAATGCCGGGACTTTATCTCGCTTTCGTCAATTATGATTATTCACTTGGTATTTTTAAAAGTGCTTTTGTAGGCTTGGAAAATTTTCGTTTCTTGGTTATGACAGGTGATTTATGGAAGTTAACCTTTAATACAATTGCTTATAATCTCGCCTTCATCATATTAGGTAATTTCCTGCAAATAGCTGTGGCCATCATGCTTAATGAATTAAGAAACAAATGGTTTAAAAAAATATCACAAACCATTATGTTTTTACCACATTTTATTTCCGCCGTTTTAGTTGGTCTTCTAGCCTATAACATACTCAGTTATGATTATGGTTTACTTAATTCATTTTTAGAATTGGTTGGCTTGGATCCTGTACAAACTTATTCGAATCCGGCGATTTGGCCTTATATCATCGTCATTACTTTCCTCTGGCAATCTACAGGTTATGGATCAATCGTCTATTTTGCTGCGATTATGGGTCTTGATAAATCCATCTTAGAAGCTGCAGAAATTGACGGGGCAAATGCTTTTCAACGTATTCGCTATATTATTATTCCTTGGCTGAAGCCTACTTTTATCATCTTGTTACTGTTTTCTTTAGGTGGAGTATTAAAAGGGAATTTCGGGTTGTTTTATAACCTGGTTGGTGCTAATAATACAATGCTTTATCCTACCACAGATATTATCGAAACCTATGTATTCCGAACATTAATGACGAATTTTAACTTTTCTTTAGGAAGTGCAGTAAGTTTATATCAATCAATTTTTGGATTCTTTATCGTTATTACAGCTAACTGGATTGTTAAAAAGGTTTCACCGGAAAACTCATTATTCTAAAGGAGGGATGTACTTGTGGAAAATACATATAGACGAAATGTGGATTTTTCTACGATCATGGTTCGTGTGATTGGATATGGTTGTATTGGGTTATTTGCTCTATGTTGTCTTTTACCCTTTGTTTTAATTTTATCGTCATCTTTCACTTCTGAGAAGGCGATTATGGAAAGTGGATTTGCATTATGGCCAAAAGAGTTTTCTACGTTTGCATATGAAATTGTTTTCCGAAACCCAAGGCTTATTATTGGATCTTATGTTGTAACAATGGGTATTACGATTGTTGGAACAGCTGTTGGTTTGTTTATTGTGGCCATGACTGGTTATGCCTTGCAACGTGCGGATTTCCTGTATCGTAATAAAATTTCGTTCTATATTTACTTTACAACCCTGTTTTCAGGTGGACTTGTTCCATTTTATCTATTGATTACTCAGTATTTGGATCTGAAAGATAATTATCTTGCCGTATTGCTTCCAGGATTGCTGAGTCCTTTTCTTATCATAATGATGAAGGCGTTTACAAAGTCGATTCCCCATGAGATTACAGAATCTGCAAAGATGGATGGTGCAGGTGATTTCACGATCTTTTTAAAATTAATTTTACCGATGTCTACGCCGGCCTTAGCGACAATTGGGCTTTTTATTGCCTTGGGATATTGGAATGAATGGTATAATGCCATGCTTTTCCTTTCACCTAATATGGAATATCGGCCTCTTCAGTTGTTTCTTTATAACGTCATTACAAGTGCTGACTTTATAAGAAACTCTGCGGCAGCTTCTAATGTTGCACCACAAGAAATTCCTTTGGAATCTATGAAAATGGCAACAGCTGTTGTGGCTACCGGTCCTGTTATTCTGTTTTATCCGTTTGTACAAAGGTTTTTTATTCAAGGTATTACAATTGGTGCAGTTAAGGGCTAATGAATATGAGTAAGGATTTTTCCTTGTTTCATAGATTAAGAATGAAAAAGATAAAGGGGAGGAAATGAAATGTTGAAGATGAAAAAATTCTTCGTACTAGTCATGGTCATGCTGTTAACCTTTAGCCTTGTGGCATGTAATGGATCAAGCCAAACAAACTCAGAAAACAAGAAACCAACTACAAAGGTTAATGAAAATGGGGAAATTGATACATCAGAATTTGTCAATATTACAATGATGGCATTGGGGGATAAACCGACAAACGGTCAATTAGAAAAAGTAATGGAGCAAGTAAATGCAAAATTAGAGGAAAAAGTAAATGCCCATCTTGAAATAAAATGGATCGAATGGGCTGACTATATGACAAAATATAATCTAACTCTAGCTTCAGGTGAGCCTGTTGATTTAATTATCACGGCTACTGACTGGTTAGATGCATGGGGTAATGCTCAAAAAGGTGCTTTC
>DATMGC010000029.1:0-3683 GCA_035555915.1 Ureibacillus sp.
TCTACTAGCCCCTTAAATTTACCTAGCGTGCTAAAGTTATTAATATCGTTCACAGTTTTCCGTGTTGAGGACCAATCATTACTTAGGAATGTTTCTGTACCATTACTATTGACTTTCACAATATGAAGTCCTGTTACCATTCCTGCTGGTGTTTGACCATCTGTAGCACTTTCTCCCGAATTACGTAATTGTACATATTCGTTTCCATCTACTAATTTTACTGTTGTACCATCGTTAAGTTTTAGTGAAACAGTAGTTGCACCTTCCGCAATTGCTAATGCATTCCCTCCAGAAGGAACTTTCGTTGTTTCAATAGGGTAATAAGTTGATAATTGATCTAACAAACTATCACGAGCATCATATAAATCGTTTGGCATGTAGCCATTTGGTTCAATCGCTTGTATTTGTCCATTTAAGCTAGCAATTTGCTCCAAGATTGAGTTCGCATCTTTTAATAGAACTCCGATTTCTTTCGCTGTGTTCTCTTTTACTTTAGAAAGTGAGTTATACATATAATTAAACGAATCTGCAACAGCAATTCCTCGTTGAATCACTACCGCGCGAGCTCCTCCATCTTCTGGATTGACATTTAAATCTTGTAAGGAGTTCCAAAACTGATCTAATGTTTGGGCCAATCCATAATCAGAAGGTTCATTTAATATATCTTCCATTTGAGTAATCGTATCTGATTTCGCTTGCCAATATCCTAATTTATTGGTTTCTTGGCGATATTGCTTATCTGTAAAGTCATCACGGATACGTTGTACAGCAGTTACTTCTACTCCTGTTCCAATAAATCCAGCCGTTTTCGGTGAGTCCAGCCCAATACCAGGATATCCTAATGTTGGTGTCATATTCACTCGTTGACGAGTATACCCTTCCGTGTTTGCATTTGAAATATTGTGACCTGTTGTATATAAAGCACTTTGTTGTGCAAATAAACCGCGCTTACTTGCTTCTAATCCCATAAATGTGGAGCGCATGAAGACTCCTCCTCTTAATATATTGTTAGATTTTTATGTATTGTTTGAAGCTAGTCGTGCCAACTCCAAATTTAAGCTTGTGAATCAAATATTGATTTTTTCGCTGAAGGTTTTTCATCACTACCTTGCTGTCCAGAATAATTAAACTGATCTGGTTGTGGTCTCAACATATCTAATGTCATATTGACAAACTTCAGTGATTGAAAAACAAGCTGTTGATTTAAATCATTTTGTTTACGTAAATCGCTAATTACAGAGATTATACTCTTACTTACTTTTTCTAATTTTTGTCGTTCTTCCACTATTTCAGCTGCTTCGATTACATGAGCGACAGTAGGCGTGTCAGCAAGAGCAATTCCTTTTGCTCGAAGGTAATCCGATACCAGTTGCAGACGCTGTTTCTCAAGCACTTCGATTGCTGCTACATGAGATTGCTCATTTTTTATAATTCCTTGGAGACCATCCATGTCACCCTTTTTTACAAGCTCTGTTTTTTTATAAGCCAACTCAAGTAAACTCTTATGCATTTTTTCAAGCTTCTCTAAAATGGAAATGATGGGTTGGACAGACACGGTTTCGAGCTCCTTTTATAAAATATTTTTACTTACGAATATTACTTGCGATAGTATTTCAGCATATTCTCTGCTACTTTTTGAGCATCAACCTGATATTCACCTGATTGAATTTGCTCTTTTAGCTTTTGAAGTTTTTGCGCACGCTCAGCACTATATGTTGATGAAGTAGACATCTCTTTTGCAGCAGAAGAGATTTCGATTTTATCCGTTGAAGGTGCCCCTTTACTTTCGGCTGCTTTTAAATTTTTTTGTTGCTTATTATATGGATTTACTGAATTCATCCCAAATGAAGTTATTTTCACTATAATCCCTCCTTGCAATTTTATAACTATAGTTAATTTCGGTTTCATCGCAAAATATTTAACAATATGATTGAAAAAACTCACATTTAATGCTTTTTCACTATTATAATTGTTTTTAGTATGACAATTGATAGTAATTTTAAGCATTATGTGAGTATTAACTATTTTTATTTTTTATCTGATAGATAAGTTCGTTTTTCTTGTTGCTGTACACTCTCTCTAAATTCTTTAATCGCTTCTAATTTATCCAAGTCTTCCTTGAATCCATTAACACATTGAATACATAATTTACCTTGTTTCGTCAATCTGCCACAGTTATCACAGGGATATCCTAAATTGGGGAATAGTGCCGGGTGAAGGCGTTTTTTGCGAACCCATTTGTGTAGCAATTCTTCTTCTACACCAGTTGCTTCTACTATTCTTTCTATCGTTGCTGCACGATTTTCGCGCATCCTTAAAAAGCGATAAACTATTTCATATTTTTCTTCCTCGATTTGTCCGCATTTATGGCATACATCTCTGACTCCTGTATAATTAAAAACCCCTCCACAGCTCGGGCAATTTCGTAATTCAGCCATGCACATTCCCTCCACAACATATTTTTCGCATATATATATAATTGAATAAAAGTTCTCACTCAAATCATCGGCAGAATTTGAAATTTCTTAATTCCGTTTCATAAAAACTTAATTTTTACCCTTTAATTAATGTAAAAGCAGTCACAGATTTAGCCCCTGCTTCTAGTAAAATTCTCTTAGCATGTTGGAGGGTCGTTCCTGTTGTCGTAATATCATCGACTAAAATAATTTCCTTATTAAGAGGGTTCTCATTTTCTTTTAAAGCGAAAATTTGCGATGCGTTTAATCTTTGTTGGCGCGATTTGGATGATTGCGAATCGGTGGTGATTTTTTCAAGGAAATGCTTGTAGGGAATGTTGGCTTCCTTTAATAGCGTATCGACATGGGGAAAGGTTCGCTCTTTTAACTTTTGAGGATGCATCGGAATGGGGACAATGATTTCCTTTTTCTTGGATAGGAATTGATGTATTGGTTGTCTAAAAACTTTTGCTAACATAACGTCGTGCATAAATTTGTATCGATGTAAGAAGTCCTTCATTTGTTCGTTATATTTATAAAGCGAAAATAGTGGTTGATTGGGTTGATTCTCAATGGATTCAAATTTATCTTCACACTCAACACAGATTGTTCTCGGATACTCGTTCGTTAAAAGAGTTTTCCAAGTGACCTGTTCACCAAGTGAACCATTGCATAGCAGACAATTCCTCACTTCATAACGTTTCATTAATACCAACCCCTTCTTGATTGAGTCTGATAATTTCATTGCGAGCTTCATCCATTTCCGCCGTAATTCCGTGATGAAAAAAGACAATATCCCCTGTTGGAAATTCTACGTTTCGTCCAACCCGGCCACTTATTTGAATAAGTGCACTAGATGTAAAGATTTTAGATTCCGCTCCTACAACAGCAACCTGTACGTTTTTGATTGTGATTCCTCTCTCAAGGATCGTTGTGGTAAGAAGTCCAGGTATTTGATCGTTACGAAGCTTTAATACCTTTTCTTTTCGCTCTGCATCCTCTGCATGGACACTGAGGATACTTTCATTTACTTGTTGAAATAATGGAATCGCTTGTTTCATTAACTTTATAGTGGGGAAGAAGATCAAAAATGGTTCGTTTTTATCCAATTTATCTTTTGTCCATTGAGAAAGCTTTTTAGGGAGTTTCCCCTTTTGAATGGCCTTATCATAAGACCAAAGAGATTTGTATCGTGGTACAGGCAACGGATGTCCGTGATATCTTTTT
>DATMGC010000030.1:0-78265 GCA_035555915.1 Ureibacillus sp.
AGAGAGCAGTTCTCTAAGCCGTTATAATCGAGAAGAGATGATGAAAGGTAGAAGAGAGAGGTTCTCTAAGCCGTTATGAGCGAGAAGAGATGATGAAAGGTAGAAGAGAGCAGTTCTCTAAGCTGATATGGGGGAGGAGAGATGATGAAAGGTAGAAGAGAGGGGTTCTCTAAGCTGATATGGGGGAGGAGAGATGATGAAAGGTAGAAGAGAGAGGTTCTCTAAGCCGTTATAGGCGAGAAGAGATGATGAAAAGTAGAAGAGAGCAGTTCTCTAAGCCGTTAAAGGCGAGAATAGTTGACGAAAGGTAGAAGAGAGCAGTTCTCTAAGCCGTTATGAGCGAGAAGAGATGATGAAAGGTAGAAGAGAGCAGTTCTCTAAGCCGTTATAATCGAGAAGAGTTGACGAAAGGTAGAAGAGAGCAGTTCTCTAAGCCGTTATGAGCGAGAAGAGTTGACGAAAGGTAGAAGAGAAGCGCACTCTAAGCCGTTATTTGCAAGTAGAGTTGATGATAGGTATAAGAGAGACAACAAAAATGGTCTAAGAAGTTTTGACTTCTTAGACCAAACCATGTTATACAAACATATTATTTTTTCAACTTCATAACGAGCGCTTCGTCTGGAGTGACATAAAGTGTTTTTTGTTCAAAGTAGATGACAAAACCTGGTTTAGCTCCATTTGGTTTCTTCACTTGGCGAATTTCTGTGTAATCTACTGGTACTGATGATGAGTCTCTCGCCTTACTAAAATAAGCACTTAACGTTGCTGCTTCAAGTAATGTTGTTTCATCTGGTTCGTTTGAATGGATGACTACATGAGAGCCTGGAATATCTTTTGTATGTAACCAAATATCAGATCTTTTCGCAAGCTTAAATGTTAAGTAATCATTTTGTTTATTATTTTTACCAACAGAGATTTCAATTCCCGATGAAGAAACGAAGGATTCTGGTGAAGGTTTTGTTGGTTTTTTCTTCTTTTTACTTGCACGCATTCGAAGATAACCTTGTTCCGCTAGTTCTTCACGAATTTCTTCGATGTCTGCAGGGGACGCCTGGTTTACTTGAGCCATAAGCATCTCAAAATATTCAATTTCCTTCTCTGTTTTTTCAATTTGATCTTTTACCTTAATCAGCGCATTTTTCGCTTTATTATATTTACTATAATAACTTTGTGCATTTTCAACAGGTGTTTTTCTTTCACTTAATGGGATTGTAATTTGTTCTTCGGTTTCACTATAGTAATTTGACACCGTAACTTCTTTCATCCCTTTTTCAAAAAGATATAAATTAGCCATTAACAGTTCACCATACAGTTGAAATTTATCAAGTTTTGAGGCATTCTCTAAATCTTTATGAAGTTTTTTTATTTTGAGTTTTAATTTATTTAACTCGTTTTGTAACCAACGCTCTAAGTCTCCGGCTTGCTGTTTCACTCGATCTCGTTCAGCTCGTGCGAAAAATGTTCGGTCTAGGAGTAGACTTAAATTTTCGTAATGCGTTTCTAACCCTTCTAGGTGTGTTAATTTTGTAGGAGAAAAATAAATTTTTCGATCAACTTCCATATAGGTTGGATGGGCGCTATTTACGATTTCATCGAGAAATGAGCGGAAGGAATGTACTGTGTCTTTTCCTTTTAATCGAAATAGTAATTCATTGGCATGTGTTGATGAAAAGCCTTTAAAGTGCTCCACAATCTCCTTTGTCGAAGTTTCCTCTGTGAAAAAGTTCTTAATTTCATCATCGCTAACTGTTAACGGATTCGTTTTGTCTTGCTCAGGTGGAGCAATGTAAACTTGACCAGGTAATACGGTACGATAGCTATTAATTGATGGTGGTAAATGCTTTAAACTATCGATAATTTTATTGTTCGCAGTATCAGTTAATATGATATTACTATGGCGTCCCATAATTTCGAGTGTTAGTTTACGAAAAACTTGGTCTCCGATTTCGTTTTTACTTTCGATATTAAACGTAATCACTCGTTCGAAAGGATCCGTAACAATCGTGTGAATAAAGCCACCCTCAATGTGCTTGCGAAGGAGCATACAAAACATTGGTGGTTCTGAAGGATTGTCAATCGGTTGTTGTGTTAAATGGACACGAGCGTATGATGGGTGAATGGAGCTTAATAATTTGAAATTCTCGCCATTTGCCCGAATATGTAAAACAATTTCCAGGGCGTTCGGTTGGTGTATTTTCGTAATACGTCCAGTTTCTAATTTTTTCAATTCTTTTGACATTGCAAATGTAAATAATCCATCAAAAGCCATGATTGTATTCCTCTTTTCTAAAAAATCAATTTAGTACATGTGAAGTTTGTTATTCGTATATTAAAGAGTCTATTTCACATTATACTATAGTTCCGACGCGTTTCCTCCAATATTTACTTTTTATATACCTCAAAAGATTAAATCTTCATTTGATTGTGTTATACTTGAAACAGTATGCAAAGAAAGGTGTGATTAACCTTGGTGCAAAGTATGACCGGTTTTGGCAGAGGTGTCACAGCTACGAATAGCTTTCAACTAACTGTTGAGGTTCGTTCGGTGAATCATCGATTTTTAGAGATTTATACAAAATTTCCAAAAGAGTGGTATGAAGCTGAAATAGCCACGAAAAAACAGTTATCACAATATGTAAGTCGAGGGAAATTAGATGTTGTGATCAATCTAAAAACGATTGGTGAACAAAACTTATCCCTACAATTTAATTGGCCATTAATTGAAGCTTATAAAGCTGCAAAAGAACAGCTGCAAGAAATTGTACCACTAGAAAATAAATGGACCATGCAAGAAATCCTCTCTTTAGAGGATGTGCTCTCATACGAAAAGCAGGAATTGACACAAGATGAGTTAATGGAAGCCATAAGTATAGCAGTAAAAGAAGCAGCCGAAAAACTAGTGGAAATGCGCATACAAGAAGGCAATCAGTTAAAGCAGACGTTATTAAGCTATAATAGTCAGTTAAAAGAATTAATACATCATATTCGTGAATTGTCCAATGGCGCAGTCAATAAATTTCGTGATAAATTAATCGATCGTATCAAATCAATAGGAAATCTAGAAGTAATAGAAGATCGACTACTGGCTGAGGTAGCTATTTTTGCAGAAAAAATTGATATCTCTGAAGAATTAGATCGTTTAGATAGCCATTTTAAACAATTAGAAAATACAATAGAAGAGTCAGCTTCAATTGGTCGGAAATTAGATTTTCTAATGCAGGAGATGCATCGTGAAATTAATACAATTGGTTCAAAAAACCAAAATGCTGAAATTTCAGTTGCTGTTGTTCAATCAAAAACAATTTTAGAAAAAATGCGGGAACAAGTACAAAATATTGAGTAAACCATTTTTCTTCTTCAAGTAAAATTATGATTTCCACTTTGGTGTTTTTATCTAAGAAACCTAATGGGAAATAAACTGTTCAAAAAAGCCAGATAGGTCCAACAGATATTATTTGAGAGAAAATACTCCCATTAATTCAAATTTCATTTTATACTGTATTAATATTAAAAATTGTTGTAAAGCAAGTAGTAAGGGAGAAGTAGAGAACAATGAGAAAAGAACGAGGTTTATTAATTGTTCTATCAGGCCCATCTGGTGTCGGTAAAGGAACAGTACGTAAGGAACTCTTCTCAAAAGCCGGTACAAATTATGAATATTCAATTTCTATGACAACTCGTACTCCACGTGAAGGTGAAATAGATGGAGTGGATTATTTCTTTAAGTCACGTGAAGAGTTTGAATCACTTATTGAAGAAGGCGGCTTATTAGAGCATGCTGAATTTGTTGGTAACTATTATGGTACGCCACTTGCCTATGTGAATGAGACATTAGATGCTGGTAGAGATGTATTTTTAGAAATAGAAGTACAAGGCGCTGCACAAATTCGCGAAAAGGCGCCAGAAGCACTTTTTATCTTCTTAGCTCCGCCAAGTATTTCTGAGCTGCAAAATCGTCTGATTGGGCGCGGAACTGAAACAGAAGATATTATTAAAAAGCGAATTGACACGGCACGAGAAGAGCTTGAAATGATGAGTTTATATGATTATGTGGTTGAAAACGATGAAATTCAAAATGCATGTGATAAAATAAACTCGATCATTGTAGCGGAACATTGTCGCCGCGAACGCATTGAAAAAACTTATTTGTCTATGTTGAGAGGAGAATAAAATTTATGTTATACCCATCTATTGATGCTTTAAAAAGTAAAATCGATTCAAAATATTCTTTAGTGAGCTTAGCTTCTAAACGTGCTCGCCAAATGCAAGAAGAAGGAGACGAGCAATTAGCAAAATACGTTTCTTACAAACCAGTAGGTAAAGCATTAGAAGAAGTAGCAGCTGGTGTATTAAAGAAAGAAAAACAAGACGAATCAACAGTTTACGAAGACGAAGTATAATTTTGTACTTAACACATATAGTCAAATTTGTAAGTTCGATTTAGAACAGTCATGTAGAGAAATCATGAGACTACGACGTCAGTTTGCATCATGTCTCGATTAAGTATTAGTATTTTTAGTTTGTTGATATGTTTCAATTAAGTAGCTCCCGAAGAATTTTTCTTTGGGAGCTTGTCATTTGAAAGGAGATTAGCTATGCAAAAAAATATTTTGCTATGTGTATCAGGCGGAATTGCAGTATATAAAGCAGTAGCACTAGTTAGCAAATTAACGAAAGCAAATTTCAATGTAAAAGTGATGATGACAGAGTCTGCAAAACAGTTTGTAACACCCCTCAGCTTTCAGGTTATGTCAAAAAATGATGTCTACTTTGATACCTTTGATGAAAAAGACTCAAGTAAAATTGCACATATTGATTTAGCTGATTGGGCAGATTTGATTCTTGTTGCGCCAGCTACGGCAAATGTAATTGGTAAACTTGCAAATGGCATTGCAGATGATATGGTGACTACGACTTTGCTTGCTGCTACATGTCCTGTTTGGCTAGCTCCTGCCATGAACGTACATATGTATGATCATCCAGCTGTAAAACGCAATATCGCTCAATTAGCGGAAGATGGATGTTCTTTTATTGAGCCATCTGAAGGATTTCTCGCTTGTGGGTATGTTGGGAAAGGTCGCTTAGAAGAACCGGAAAAAATTACACAAATTGTGGTCGACTTTTTTAACAAAGAAGACAAACATAAATGATTACGGTTGCAGAGGTAATAGTGGATGTAGCTGCCTATCCAGTTGACCGTCCCTTCGATTATTTAGTGCCAACTGAGATGACACAAATACTCGAAATAGGAAGTCGAGTAAAAGTACCCTTTGGACCACGAAATGTACTCGGATTTGTGGTGGCTATAAAAAACGAAACCGATGTTCCAATAGAGAAGATAAAACCAGTCACTCAAATACTGGACATTGAACCTGTGTTAACAGGAGAAATGCTAAAACTTGCAAAATGGTTGAAGAATGAAACAATCTGCTATGAAATTGATGCACTACAAGTGATGCTTCCTTCTGCATTAAGGGCAAAATATGAGAAAATCGTTCACTTACAAACGGATCCTGCCAATTTACCAGAATCATTACGGCATTTTTTCGAATCATCTCAACATGTGAACGTTAAAATTTTCGAAAAAAACAACCTACTTCCAGAGTTGAAACAAGCATTAAAAAACAAACAGCTTTCGATTGAAAATGTCGTCAAACAACAAGGGAAAGTAAAAGAGATTCGAAAAGTTCAGATTATCGATGATGTACAGAAGTTAATAGAAATTCATGAGCAAATTTCAAACCGTGCTAAAAAGCAAAAGCAACTTGTAGAATGGATGCAACACCACCCAGGTGAAATAATGGATCCTGAAGTAGTGTATAAGGAAGTCAATACTTCCTCACAAGTATTAAATGCAGTTATTGAGTTAGGCGCGGCAACATTTGTACAGCAAGAGGTCTATCGTGATCCATTTACTAAAGAAGTACAAAAAACAAATTTTTTAAGTTTAACAGATGAACAATCAAACGCATTAAAGCAAATCATAACTGCTATTGATGAAAAGCAACCTGAAACCTTTTTGTTACATGGAGTTACAGGTAGTGGGAAAACAGAAGTGTATTTGCAAACTATTGCGAAAGTGTTAGAAGCAGGGAAGGAAGCAATTGTATTAGTTCCTGAAATTTCCTTAACACCCCAGATGACAGAACGATTCCGCTCTCGCTTTGGTGAATTGGTTGCAGTTATGCACAGTGGCTTATCTGTTGGTGAAAAGTATGACGAGTGGAGAAAAGTACACCAAGGTAAAGTGAAAGTTGTAGTTGGTGCTCGTTCGGCTATTTTTGCACCGTTTGAAAATGTGGGCATTATTATATTAGATGAAGAACATGAATCAACTTATAAACAAGAGGATTCTCCTAGATACCATGCTCGTGATGTTGCAATTTGGCGAAGTAAGGTTCACGGATGTCCGGTAATTCTGGGAAGCGCTACCCCTTCATTAGAATCTTTTGCACGAGCAAAGAAAAACGTCTATACATTACTTACATTAAAAGAACGTGCATTAAAACAATCCTTACCGTTAGTTCAGATTGTGGATATGCGTGATGAACTGAAAAAAGGGAATCGATCAATGTTCTCCCAAAGCCTAATCGAATCCATCAAAGTTCGTTTAGAGAGAAAAGAACAAATCGTATTATTTTTAAATCGTCGAGGTTACTCATCCTTTGTCCTTTGTAGGGATTGCGGTACAGTATTACAATGTGAGAATTGTGATATTTCCTTAACGTATCATCGTAAAAACGAAAAATGTAAATGTCACTATTGTGGTTACGAAATTCCTGTTCCAAAGACATGCCCACAATGTCAAAGTGATCATATTCGTTTTTTCGGAACAGGAACACAGAAAGTGGAAGAAGAACTAGCTAAATTTTTCCCTGGTATAAGAGTGTTACGAATGGATGTCGATACGACAAGAACAAAAGGGTCACACGAACAATTACTGACATCATTTGGTAACGGGGAAGCGGATATTTTACTTGGTACACAAATGATTGCCAAAGGGTTGGATTATCCCAACATTACATTAGTTGGGGTATTGAGTGCCGATACGTCTCTACATCTACCTGATTTTAGAGCAGCTGAAAAAACATTCCAATTACTAACACAAGTAAGTGGTCGAGCTGGTAGGCATGATAAGCCCGGTGAAGTTGTCGTTCAAACTTATACTCCGGAACACTATGCAATCGAGTTATCTGAGGCCCAACATTATGAACCATTTTATGAACGAGAAATGCTTATGCGACATCAAGCAGGTTATCCACCATATTATTACTTAGCATTAATCCAAGTATCACATGAAGACGTGTTAATGGCAGCTGATTATGCCGGAAAAGCAGTGGAATGGTTACGTTCACAGCTTTCTTTTAATGTCTCCATTATAGGACCAACTGCATCTGGTATCAGTCGTCTCCAAAATAGATATCGCTATCAATGTTTGATAAAATACAAGGTAGAGCCTGATTTAATTCCAACTTTATTGCAACTGATTAAAATTTATCGTTCAGATTGGATTAAAAAAGGGATTAATCTGACCGTCGATTTAGATCCAACTATGATTTAATTATAAGTAGAAGTTTCCTGACTTTGCTTATTTTAATAATAAAAAGCTTAGAGAAGTGTAGAAAGAGGTAAACTATAAATGGCAATTAGAGAAGTAGTAAAACACCCAGCGAAAGTACTTACAGAAAAATGTAAAGAAGTAACAGAGATAAATGAAGAAATTATTACACTTCTAGATGACTTATATGACACGATGGTGGAATATGATGGAGTTGGTATTGCTGCACCACAAATTAATGTTCCTTTACGTGTAGCGATTGTTGAACTTGGTGAAGAACGTGACGTATTAGAAATGATTAATCCAACTGTACTAACAACTTCTGGCGCAGAAGTTGATATAGAGGGATGTTTAAGCTTCCCAAATCTATTTGGTGAAGTAGAACGCCCAACGTACGTAAAAATTGAAGCATGTGATCGTGAAGGAAGAGTTTATGAATTAGAAGCAGGTGGCTTCGATGCTCGTGCAATTCTTCATGAAATTGATCATTTAGATGGTATTTTATTTGATTCTAAGTTAATTCGTGTAGTATCGGAAGAAGAATTAGCGGAAATGTATAGCGAGGAGGAATAACAATGACTTCAGTTGTATTTATGGGGACACCTGATTTTTCTGTCCCAATTTTACGAATGATTCATGAGGAAGGATATGAAGTTTTGGCTGTTGTAACCCAGCCAGATCGTCCTGTGGGTCGGAAGAAAGTGTTAACACCACCTCCTGTAAAAGCTGAAGCTCTACGTTTAGGGCTCCCAGTCATTCAACCAGAAAAATTACGTAACTCCGAAGAACTACAAGAAATTTTAGCGTTAAATCCGGATATTGTCATTACTGCAGCATTTGGACAAATCTTACCAAAAGATTTATTAGAAGCACCTCGTTATGGCTGTATTAATGTTCATGCATCGCTTTTACCAAAATACCGCGGTGGTGCTCCAATTCATCAAGCAATAATTGATGGAGAAGAAAAAACAGGTGTAACGATTATGTATATGGCAGAAAAACTTGATGCCGGTGATATTATTAGTCAACGTGCCATTACTATAGAAGATGAAGATAATACAGGTACAATGTTCGAAAAGTTAAGCGTCGTTGGGAAAGAACTATTGAAAGAAACACTGCCATTAATTATTGAAGGGACAAATAATCGCATCCCTCAAGATGAAACAAAAGTAACCTTCGCTCACAATATTTCAAGAGAACAAGAGCGTGTAAATTGGGCGAATAGTGCAAGAACCGTATTTAATCAGGTGCGCGGTCTAACTCCGTGGCCAACTGCCTATACAACGATTAATGGTGAAAATGTGAAACTATGGTCAGTAAGAGAAGGTGACAGCTTTACAAATCAACCTCCAGGGCTAGTGGTGAAAATCAACAAAGAAAGTTTTGAAATCGCTACAGGTGATGGAAAGTCAATTGTAATTTTAGAATTGCAACCTGCTGGAAAAAAACGTATGACTTCACAAGACTACCTGCGTGGAACAGGGTCGAAACTAGCGATAGGGGACCAATTTGAATGAGTAAAAAGAAAGAGCAAATTTGGGATGGTAATGTGCGTGATGCCGCATTAACAATCCTTTTAGCAGTAGATAAACATCAAGCTTATAGCAATCTTTTATTAAACCAAACAATCAATAAATATAAAATCGATGCAAAAGACCGTGCTCTATTAACGGAGTTAACTTACGGTACATTGCAACATAAATATACACTTGATTACTATTTAGAGCCTTATATTAGAGGAAAGATGGATCTTTGGGTAAAGTGGCTTTTACGTCTTTCTTTATACCAAATCGTATATTTAGATCGTGTTCCGGATCATGCGGCTGTGAATGAAGCAGTTGAAATCTCTAAACGAAGAGGTCACAAAGGAATTGCTTCTGTAGTAAATGGCATCTTGCGTTCTATTTTACGACAAGGCGTTCGTGCTACCAAAGAAATTTCTGAGCCTACGAAACGTTTAGCGATTGAAACAAGTCATCCCGAATGGCTAGTTGAACGTTTTATCGAAGCATATGGCGTTGAAAAAACTTCTGAGATGTTACATGAGAATAATGTACCACCTATTTCTTCTGTTCGTGTGAATACAACAAAAGCATCTGTTGATGAAGTATTAACTCTTTTAGAACAAGAAGGCGTACAAGCAAAACAGAGTGAAGTAATACCTGAATGTCTTCACCTAATTAGTGGACAAGCCTCACGGACAAAGGCTTTTAAAGAGGGGTATATTACGATTCAAGATGAAAGCTCGATGATGCCTGCCAATGCTCTAAATCCACAACCAGGATGGCGAGTATTAGATATGTGTGCAGCACCAGGTGGCAAAACAACACACATTGCCGAAAAAATGAAAAATGAAGGCTCTATTTTAGCAACAGACTTACATCCACATAAATTGGATTTAATCGATGAGACTAGTACACGTCTTGGGCTGGAGATTATCCAAACTGCTCCTATTGATGGGCGTAAGGCAGCTGAATTTCTTCAAGTAGAATCTTTCGATGCTGTATTAGTTGATGCTCCATGTTCTGGTTTAGGGGTAATGAGACGTAAACCGGATATTAAATATACAAAACGTGAAGAGGATTTATCTAGACTGCATGAAATCCAATTACAACTTCTTGACAATGCCGTAAAGGTTCTAAAAAAAGGCGGTCGCCTCGTATATAGTACTTGTACTGTAAATAAAGAAGAAAATGAAGAAACTGTTCAAGCGTTTTTAGCGTCTCATCCTGAAATAGAGTCAGTTCAATTAGAAAATTTACCGATAGAACTTTTAGAACGAAGCCAGGGTGGCATGCTACAAGTATTCCCTCAAGATTTTGGGAGTGATGGTTTTTTTGTAGCAGCTTTTCGAAAAAAAGGCGATCAAGATTAGACATAAAAAGGAGAATCCGAATTACTAATGGATGAAAATAAAGTTAACGAACGTATACAAGACTTGGTAGAAGAGGCTGAAAAAAAACCTGTCCGTCGTGAGAAAAAAGAAAAACCACAATTAAAAGAATCAATTTATTCGTTACGTCCTGACCAGTTAGAAGAATGGTTAGTAGCAAATGGTGAAAAAGCATTCCGTGCAGGGCAAATTTATGAATGGTTATATGACAAACGTGTTAAAACCTTTGATGAAATGTCAAATTTATCTAAGGCTTTACGTGAAAAATTAGCGGAAAACTTCCTATTAACTACACTTTCAACAATCATTAAACAAGAATCAAAAGATGGCACAATTAAATTTTTATTCCAGCTTCAAGATGGCTATTCGATTGAAACGGTACTAATGCGCCATGATTACGGAAATTCAGTTTGTGTAACAACTCAAGTGGGTTGTCGAATTGGATGTACGTTCTGTGCATCAACACTTGGCGGATTAAAACGTCACCTACTTGCTGGTGAAATAGTTGAACAGGTTGTAAAAGTACAAAAAGAATTAGATGAGTTAGGAGAACGTGTATCTCATATTGTTATCATGGGTATCGGAGAACCATTCGATAATTATGATGCTATGATGAACTTCCTAAAAGTCATTAATAATGATAAAGGTTTAAATATCGGTGCACGTCATATTACGGTATCTACATCTGGAATTGTGCCTAAAATATACAAATTTGCTGATGAAGAGCTACAAATTAATTTTGCTGTTTCTTTACATGCACCTAATCAAGAAGCACGTCAAAAATTAATGCCGATAGCTCGTGCTTATAAATTAGATGAATTATTAGAGGCGGTTCGTTATTATACGAATAAAACTGGCCGACGTGTAAGCTTTGAGTATGGCTTAATGTCTGGAGAAAATGATTCTGTAGAAGTTGCTGAAGAATTAGCAGATTTAATTAAGGGCATTAAATGTCATGTCAACTTAATACCTATTAACTATGTGCCAGAACGAGATTATATCCGAACATCTCGAAATAGTATTTTTGCGTTTGAAAAAACACTAAAAAAACGTGGCATTAACGTTACAATTCGTCGTGAGCAAGGTGCTGATATTGCAGCAGCGTGTGGCCAATTACGTGCACAAGAGCGTCAAGAAGAAATAAAATAGGTAGGTGACTTATGTGAAGTTTACATTCGAGAGTGATATAGGACGTAAACGAATGGTAAATGAAGATCGGGTTGCTTTTTTTGAGCACCCCGATCACTTTAAGCTCGCCATTTTAGCGGATGGTATGGGTGGTCATAATGCTGGTGATGTTGCTAGCGAAATGGCAATCGAAGGAATGAAAAGGTATTTTCTAAACTTAAAAACTGCAAAACTAGACTCAAAAGAAGCCAAAAAACAATGGATGCTCGAAACAATTCAAACTGTTAACGATCAGATTTATAACTATTCCTTATCAAATGAAAGCTGTAAAGGAATGGGAACAACATTAATCGCAATGTTAATTGATGGGAATGATTGTATAATCGGCCATATTGGGGACAGCAGAGTCTATTATTTCACTTCAAACAATGTTTCGCTTATCACTAGGGATCACTCTTATGTCAATTTTCTTGTGGAATATGGAGAGATAAGTCAAGAAGAAGCAGAAAATCACCCTCAGAAAAACTTTATCGTTAAATCACTTGGAACAGAAAGTACCATTGATCCTGATTTTTATGAACTTCAATTAGAACCGTCGTCGAATGTATTAATATGCTCCGACGGATTAAGCAATAAACTCTCTACTGAGGAGATGGCAGCCATTTTAACCTTACCTTTATCTATTGAGGAAAAGGGGAAAAAACTAATACAACTAGCTAATGATTCAGGTGGAGAGGATAATATTTCAGTTATTTTATTATTAAACGATGAGGAGGTGTAATTATGATAGAAGGAAAAAGAATAAATGACCGTTATAAGATATTAGAGCTAATCGGCGGAGGCGGAATGTCGAATGTTTATTTAGCACATGATATGATTCTTAACCGAGATGTAGCAGTGAAAATACTACGTTATGATGCTACAAATGAAGAAGAATTCCATCGCCGTTTCCAACGTGAAGCGTTATCTGCAACGAGCCTTACACATTCTAATATTGTGAGTATCTATGATGTTGGTGAAGATCAAGATATGCACTACATTGTTATGGAATATATAAAAGGCAAAACATTAAAACAATACATAAATGAGTTTTCGCCTTTGTCACCTGCAAGAAGTGTTCAAATTATGAAGCAACTTACTTCTGCGATTGCCCATGCCCATGAAAATCAAATTATACATCGGGATATAAAACCCCAAAATATTTTAGTTGACAGCGAAGGAAATGTGAAAGTTACAGATTTTGGTATTGCAACTTCATTAACTGCAACAAGCTATACAAAAACGAATTCAGTTATTGGGACTGTGCATTATATCTCACCGGAACAAGCACGTGGAGGAAATGCCACAAATCAATCGGATATTTATGCACTTGGAATCGTGTTATATGAGCTATTAACTGGCGAACTTCCATTCTCAGGAGAATCTGCTGTATCGATTGCATTGAAGCACTTACAGACTGAAACACCGTCAATCAGAGCAATAGATGCATCCATTCCACAGAGCTTAGAAAATGTAGTGTTAAAGGCAACAGCCAAAAATCCGCTCCATCGATATGCTTCTGTAGAAGAAATGGGAGAGGATTTACAAACGGTACTTTCACCGAGTCGTATGAATGAAAAGAAGTTTGTTCCACCTGTTGACGATGAAGAAACGAAAGCAATCCCTATTATTAAAGAACCACTTCCTATTCGTGAAATGGTGAATACGAAAATCATGGCGCAAGAAACCGGTAAAGTTGACAAAGTTGAATTGACTAAAAAGAAAAAAGAACCAAAAGTGAAAGCGAATGCTGAAAAGAAAAAGAAGAAAAGCCGTGGGAAAATTTGGGGAATTGTCCTTGCTTCGATTTTAATTATTATTTTGGCTGGAATTTTATTATTTAATTTACTTAGTCCAAACCAAGTGGAAATACCTGAGGTTGCGAATCTTGAATTGGATGACGCAATTGAGTTACTAGAAAGTTCTGGCTTTGAAATTGGTGAAACGAAAGAAAAAAACTCCGAAGAAGTTGAAAAAGGACTAGTCATAGAATCAAATCCAAAAGCTGGAGTGTCACGTGTAGAGGGTACGAAGATTGACCTTTATGTGAGTCTTGGAAATGAAACTGTCGAAATTGATGATTATGTAGGAAAACAAGTTGAACAAGTTTTGGCTATTCTTGAAAACGCTGAGTTTCAAGATGTGGTTGTCAATAAAGTAACTTCTAATGAAACACAAGGTGAAGTTATTGAACAGGAACCAAAAGCTGGTGAAGAAGTGGTTCCGGAAGATACAGTCATAACTTTAACTGTAAGTGATGGAAAGAGCTATGGAACAGTAGAAAATCTCTCTGGCTATAATAAAGCATCGTTGAAAAGTTACCAACAAAGATCTGGTTTCAAGATTGACATTACAGAAGAATATTCGGATAAATTCCCAGCTGGTGAAGTTATTGAGCAATCACCTGAAGCCAATACGAGCTTAGAGCTTGGAGGAAAAATCCATGTTGTTGTCTCATTAGGACCGAAAGAAAAAGAATCAAAATTATATGTGAAAAATATAACGATTCCTTATGAGCCGATTCATTTGGGAGAGGAACAACAAATTCGAATATTTATTCAAGATAAGTCACATACAATGGTAGAGCCATATGAGGAATTTACCATAACGGAGGACACTTCCTATAAAATCGAATTAGAAATTACTGAAGATCAACCTGCTGCATACCGAATAGAGCGAGATGCCATGAGGATTGATGAAAAAACGATTCCATATAACAGTGTTGAGGAGTGAAATAATGGCTGAAGGCCAAATCCGTAAAGCATTAAGTGGTTATTACTATGTCTATTATGATGGGGAATTAGTACAATGTCGTGGGCGCGGTGTATTCCGAAATCGAGGCGAATCACCGCTCGTTGGAGATATTGTAGATTTTACAAAAGAAGGTAGCTCGGATGGAACGATTATGAAAATCCATCCGAGAACAAATGAACTTGTTCGTCCACCTATTGCAAATATTGATCAAGCGCTATTGGTATTTTCTGTGAAAGAACCTGATTTTAATACAATTTTATTGGACCGTTTCTTAGTTGTATTAGAATCCTTTAATGTAGAGCCTATAATTTGTCTAACAAAAGTGGATTTATTAACTGATGAGGAAAGAGAAAGCCTACAACATTTTATTGATGATTATAAAGAGATAGGTTATGAAATAATCGAAACCTACAAAGGGGATTCCTCATTACTAGACCGTTTGCAACCATTCTTAAGCGAGAAAACATCCGTATTAGCGGGGCAATCAGGTGTTGGTAAATCAACATTGTTAAATACATTAATCCCTGAATTAAAATTAGAAACAGGTGTTATTTCTCAAAGTTTAGGACGTGGGAAGCATACAACGCGGCATGTTGAACTTATTGAGGTATGTAATGGGCTACTTGCCGATACACCAGGTTTTAGCTCCTTTGATTTTGATACAATTGAAAAAGAGGAATTAACTGCATGTTTCCCTGAAATTAGTAGATTGAGCGAAGGTTGCAAATTTAGAGGTTGCTTACATATAAAAGAGCCTAAATGTGCAGTAAAAGCAGCGCTTGAAACAGGAGAAATAAAACCCTATAGATATGAGCATTATCAACAGGTTTTACAAGAAATTATTGATCGAAAGCCGAGGTATTAGTGATGATTAAAATTGCACCATCTATTCTATCAGCAGATTTTGCTAAATTAGGACAAGAAGTTAAAGAAGTTGAAGCAGCAGGAGCAGAGCTTATCCATATAGATGTAATGGACGGACATTTTGTTCCTAACATTACAATGGGGCCAATCGTTGTAGAAGCGTTACGTCCTGTTACAAAATTACCACTTGATGTTCATTTAATGATTGAAAATCCTGACCTTTATATCGAACAATTTGCAAAAGCAGGGGCAGACTATATTTCTGTACATGTAGAGGCATGCAGACATTTACATCGAACAATCCAATTAATCCGTTCATTAGATGTTAAACCAGGTGTTGTCTTAAATCCACATACACCAATTGAATCCATTATGCATATTTTAGAAGATATAGACTTTGTTTTATTTATGACAGTAAACCCAGGCTTTGGGGGGCAAAAATTCATTTCTTCTGTTGTACCAAAAATTGAAGCACTTTCTAAAATCATTAAAGAACGTGGGTTAAATATCGAAATAGAAGTAGATGGTGGCATTACAGCTGAAACGATTGGTTCTTGTGCAAAAGCGGGGGCAACAATGTTTGTTGCTGGGTCAGCTATATACAATAAAGAGGATCGAGCGCAAGCATTACAAGACATTAAAACAGCTGGAGAGGCTGTACTATAGTAATGTCTAGTGTTGTAATCTGTTCAGGTGGGCCAAAGGGTGAACTTTGCTCATTTGATGAATTTAAAGCAAAAAATGCGCTCTTCATTGGTGCTGACAGAGGAGCTCTTTACTTAATAGAAGAGGCAATCGTTCCAATTGAAATTGTCGGTGACTTTGATTCGTTATCAGAGGCTGAATGGCAACGAGTATCCAGTATCGCAACGAAATTTGAAAAAGTTCAGGCAGAAAAAGATGATACGGATACAGACCTAGCCCTTTTAAAGGCGATTACCTATAATCCTTCTGAAATCTATTTGACAGGTGTTACTGGGGGAAGGTTAGATCACTTTGAAGCAGCTTTACGATCAATGTACCGTTTTCAAATGGAGTATCCACATATTCAGATAAAAATTATAAACTCTCATAATGAAATTCGCATACTATTGCCTGGGGAACATACTATATTACGAGATGAAAAGTTTCGATATATTTCATTTTTTGCTTATGAAAATAAGGTAGAAAATGTGACATTACGAGGCGTAAAATACGAGACTACTAACGAACATATTGAAATTGGCACTTCTCGCTTTACTAGTAATGAATTGATTTCTAGCCTTGGGTATATCTCCTTTTCATCAGGCATATGTTTAATGATAAGAAGCAGTGACTAAAAAGGAGGGCCAGCATTTGAGAGTTTATACATTTCAATTGCCGAAAGTTGTCAGTAGCCTTACACGCAGTTGCATTAATTTATTTACAGGTGGCGGAAAGAAGAAGAAAAAGGACTAATCTTTATTTTTCTCGCACTCATTTGAAAATAACGACCCCAACCTTCTCGTAAACTTTATAGAGTCATAAAGAAAGGTGGGGTCAAATGCGTGTAAATGCATTTGGTTTGGCCAATAACTATTTGGTTACATACGCATTGTCACAGTTGGCCAACCACTATCTGTGGACAAATCACAATAGCTACAACATGTGATTTTTGACAGTGTATGTGACGATCTTAGCTTATGGTGAAGTACCAATCGGTGGGGCTGAAGCAAACTCAAAATTGACTATTATGTCTAATGTCCTTATTCTTTCATCCTTGTGTTTCGTAAAGCCCCTCTTGATTTGGCTTAGTATTTTTAGCGGTTTTTAATATGCATTTAATATGCATTATGCCCATACAAAAAGGAACTGTCTTCTATCTAAAAGGACAGTTCCTTTTTAAATTATAGAAATTCATCCAAACTAAGTATATGTATTTACTAAAAGACTAAAAGGACCGAAATTTTATATCTCTGCTCTAAGAGTTTTTCTAGGCTAGGAAATAAAAATTTTTAATATAAGTGTTCACTCAGCATAAGTAACTGAGCCCTTTAAGCCGCTAAAGATTACATGTGGGATTGGATAAAAGCCTACTAAATTGAATAGAATGTAACCGAGATACCTTTTTTATTGAATATAAAAAAACATCAATTTTTACAGTTGTAAAAATTGATGTTTTTCAAATTGAAATACGATTAAACGCGTTCAACTTTACCAGATTTAAGCGCACGAGCAGAAACCCATACACGTTTTGGTTTACCGTTCACTAAGATACGAACTTTTTGTAAGTTTGCACCCCAAGTACGTTTGTTAGCGTTCATTGCGTGTGAACGGTTGTTGCCTGAACGAGTTTTTCGACCAGTTACTACACATTGTTTAGGCATGTATATTCCCTCCTTACAGATGAATCTGAAAGATTGTTCTTCAGTTCTTATTTCACATACTTTAATAATTTAACATAGACATCAATCCTATGCAACAGTTTTCACATAACCTTTCAAGAAAAAATCCTTTACAGTACAAAAAAGTCTTTAAAAATGGAAATACAATAAAAAAACAACTATTATATTAAAAAAGAGGGTTATTTTAAAAACGACTACTTTAAAAGAACTACTTTCCAAATGAAGTGTAAGAAATTGATACATTATTATCAGTCAACTCTGGAAAACTAGACAATAGGTAGACGAATACCAAGGTTTTCTTTTATAATCAATTTTTGTGTAGTACAATAGAATTTAGTGAAAATGAGCCAAGGGGGCAAAGTCATGTCAGTAGAAATTAATAATGATTTCGGCCATATTGATATTTCAAATGATGTAATTGCACAAATTGCTGGTGGAGCAGCAATTGAATGCTATGGTATTGTCGGAATGGCGTCTAAACATCAAATTCGTGATGGATTAACAGATATTTTACGAAAAGAAAACTTTGCAAAAGGTGTAATTATTCGTCAAGAAGGACAAGACCTGCATATTGATATGTATATTATCGTTAGCTATGGAACGAAAATTTCTGAAGTGGCTTACCAAGTTCAATCAAAAGTAAAATACACAGTAAATAAAACATTAGGTATGAGCGTTAAATCAGTAAATATTTTTGTACAAGGCGTTCGTGTTATGAATGTGTAAGAGGAGGATTTAAATCGGATGAAGTCACTAGACGGAATCAAATTTGCAGAAATGGTACGAATGGGTGCCCATAATTTATCTCAAAATGCAAATTTTGTTGACTCTCTAAATGTATTCCCGGTTCCAGATGGAGATACAGGTACAAATATGAACCTGTCTATGACATCAGGTGCAAAAGAAACAGAAAGTAACGTAGGGAAACATATTGGGAAAACAGCACAAAGCTTATCAAAAGGGTTATTAATGGGTGCTCGTGGGAACTCAGGTGTAATCCTTTCTCAACTATTCCGAGGTTTTGGGAAAGCCATCGAAAAAGAAAGTGAAATTGATGCAATTCAATTTGCTAATGCCTTCCAAGCAGGTGTGGATACTGCCTACAAAGCGGTAATGAAACCGGTTGAAGGAACAATTCTAACAGTGGCTCGTGAAGCAGCAGCAAAAGCGTTAGAAGTTGCACAAGAAGAAGCTAGCATTATTGCTGTAATGGAAGCAGTAGTGAGTGAAGGTAGAAACTCATTAAATCGCACACCAGAGCTTTTACCTGTATTAAAAGAAGTTGGAGTTGTCGATAGTGGTGGCCAAGGCTTACTATTCGTATATGAAGGATTCCTTGCATCTTTGAAAGGTGAAGCGCTTCCAGAGAAAAATGATGCATCATTAGATGATTTAATCAGTGCTGAACATCACCGTGCACAAGATTTCATGAGTACTGAAGACATTGTATATGGCTATTGTACGGAAATCATGGTTCGATTTGAACAAGAAAAAGAACCTTTCGACGAAGCAAAATTCCGTGAAGAGTTGAATGTAATGGGTGACTCGTTACTAGTGGTTTCAGATGATGAGATCGCAAAAGTACATATTCACTCTGAAACACCGGGTGCTGTACTTGCTGCAGGTCAAAAATATGGTAGCTTAATCAAAATTAAAGTCGACAATATGCGTGAACAACATTCTGCGATTGTGAATGACCAACCAGGGTCAGCTGTTACTAGTGCTCCTAAGAAACAAGAAAAACATCCTTATGCAGTAGTAACAATTGCAATGGGTGAAGGAATCGCTGAATTACTACGTAGCATTGGTGCATCATATGTCATTGAAGGCGGACAAACAATGAATCCTTCAACAGAGGATATTGTAAAAGCTGTTAAAGATGTAAATGCTGAACGAGTATTAATTTTACCGAACAATAAAAATATTGTGATGGCGGCAGAACAAGCAGTTGAATTATTAGATATTGAAGCTGCGGTTGTTCCAACTAAAACAATTCCTCAAGGGATGGCAGCCATCTTAGCATTTAATCCTGAAGCATCAGTTCAAGAAAATGCAAAAGGAATGACTGAAGCATTTTCATATGTGAAAACTGGTCAAGTAACTTTTGCGGTACGTGATACAACAATTGACGGTGTAGAAATTCATAAGGATGACTACATGGCCTTAGCAGAAGGTAAAATCATTTTATCTACTGAGAAAATGTTAGATGCTGCTGAAAAAGTAATAACTGAATTAGCAGATCAGGATTCAGAAATTATTACAATCATCTATGGCCAAGATGCAACTCAGGAACAAGCAAATGAACTGGCAAGCTTTATCGAAGAGAATTATCCTGATGCAGAAGTTGAAGTTGTAGAAGGAAAACAATCTCTATATCCATTTATTTTATCAATTGAATAATTGAAGCTGTTTAGGGAACAAATTTCTCTCTAACTACAAAGCTGACTCTAAAGGTTGTGGAACGAAGCAATCTTTTGTAGTCAGCTTTTTGTATGTGAATCAGTATGTGAAGTCGGAGTGGAGATCTATTTCAGGTTAATAACAGGTTCATGGGCTGAATACTATTTATATATTAATGTGAAAAATCTAATTTCTGAAAAAAGAAGTTTTCTGAAATATATATTTTTTGTGGAGTCTGAACCTTCGTGATAAACTAGGCTTAAAATAATAGATTTTATATTTAATAACAAATCGTTTCAGAGATTAATATAATTTTAGTAAGGAGGAGAGTAGGTTGAAATTTACTTCAGTATTTGACATCATCGGTCCAGTTATGATTGGACCCTCGTCTTCTCATACTGCTGGTGCAGCACGCATCGGGCGAGTGGCGAGAGATTTATTTGGCCGAAAACCTAAATGGGCGAAAATTTACCTTTATGGTTCTTTCGCTGAGACATATAAAGGGCATGGAACAGATGTGGCAATCGTCGGAGGATTGTTAGACTTTGATACATTTGACGAACGTATTAAAACGGCATTTGAACACGCAAAGAATGAAGGGTTAGAATTTGAAATCATTCCTGAAACAGCAAACAAAGAACATCCCAATACAGCACGTATATTGATGGGCGATGAAAAGAACGAAATGTCGGTAGAGGGGATTTCTATCGGTGGTGGTAAAATTGAGATTAGCGAAGTGAATGGCTTTAAATTACGATTAACTGGTGGTATGCCTGCACTATTAGTCGTTCATGACGATCGAGCAGGGTGTATTGCCAATGTGGCTAATTGTTTAGCTATGCATAGTGTCAATATTGGTCATATGGAAGTTTCTAGAATTGAACGAGGTCAAACGGCATTAATGGTTATTGAGGTCGACCAAAATATCGATAATCGTATTTTACAACAAATTTCATTGATTCCTAATATCACAAAGGTATCGAAAATTAACAACTAAGGAGTGAGCTTTGTGGATGTATTATTTCATAATGTGAGACAACTAGTAGAACTTGCTGAAAAAGAAAATAAGCTCATTTCTGAAATTATGATTGAACAAGAAATCAATATGAGTGGTCGCTCTAAAGAAGAAATTTTTGCGCAAATGGATCGGAATTTAGTAGTCATGGAGCAAGCGGTGGAACGTGGTCTAAATGGCGTTCAATCTGTGTCTGGACTAACTGGTGGTGATGCAGTGCTGTTACAGAACTACATTGCATCGGGTAAAAGTCTCTCAGGCGATTTATTATTAGACGCTGTTAGTAAAGCGGTTGCAACAAATGAAGTCAATGCGGCAATGGGAACAATTTGTGCCACTCCAACAGCTGGATCTGCTGGGGTAGTACCAGGAACGCTTTTTGCTGTTAAAAATAAACTAAACCCTACTCGTGAACAGATGATACGATTCCTATTTACATCAGGTGCTTTTGGCTTTGTAGTAGCAAATAATGCCTTTATCTCAGGTGCTGCAGGTGGTTGTCAGGCTGAAGTTGGTTCTGCAGCAGGTATGGCCGCAGCGGCAATCGTTGAAATGGCTGGAGGTACACCTGCACAATGTTCAGAAGCCTTTGCCATTACATTAAAAAATATGCTAGGGCTTGTTTGTGATCCGGTTGCAGGGCTTGTAGAAGTTCCTTGTGTAAAACGAAATGCAATGGGCGCTGCCAATGCAATGGTAGCAGCAGATATGGCACTTGCAGGAATCACTAGCCGAATTCCTTGTGATGAAGTAATTGGAGCAATGTTTAGAATTGGGCAATCCATGCACCCAAGTCTAAAAGAAACAGCGCGCGGAGGTCTTGCTGCTACACCTACAGGAAAAGCGCTTGCTGCTAAGATATTTGGAAGTGCAGTAAAAGTTGACTAATGTTTTAGAAGCAATTACGACATTAAAAGGCATAGGAAAAGAAACGGCTGAGCATCTGAGCGAAATGGGTATTTATACAATCGAGGATCTCATTTGGACGTTCCCTTATCGTCATGAAGATTTTCGTTTGAAAGATTTAGCAGAAACACCACATAATGAAAAAGTTACGATTGAAGCAAGAATTGAAAGTGTTCCTACAGTACTTTATCTTGGAAGAAATAAATCTCGCATACAAGTAACTGTATTGGCTGGAAGACATCTTGTGAAAGTTGTTTTCTTCAATCAAAACTATTTAAGAACGAAGCTAATACCAGGTGAGATTGTCACAGTTTCAGGAAAATGGGATCGCGGCCGGCAAGTGATTAATGGCTCCTCGATAAAATTCGGTCCAAAAACTGATAATGCTGATTTTGAACCTGTTTATAGCTTAAAGGGATCTATCCATCAAAATAAATTTCGTAAATATATGCGCCAGGCTTTAGATTTACTTGAAGGTGAAATGAATGAAACCCTTCCAAGCCATTTAATCGACCAGTATCAATTACCAACGATTACGGATGCCTTGGAGGGTGTTCATTTCCCTACAGATGCCCAGCACGCAAAACAAGCTAGAAGACGTTTTGTTTATGAGGAATTATTACAATTTCAATTACGTATTCAAGCTTTGCGTAAGATTCGCAAAGAAAACGA
Source organism: Ureibacillus sp. (assembly GCA_035555915.1). Lineage (GTDB taxonomy): Bacteria > Bacillota > Bacilli > Bacillales_A > Planococcaceae > Ureibacillus. Next base: position 22,593 of record DATMGC010000030.1, read on the forward strand.
ACAGGGTATCGCTATTCAATATGATGTAAAAAAAGTACGTGAATTTATTAGTAGTATTTCTTTTGAACTGACAAATGCCCAAAAACGAGTAGTTAATGAGATTAGCAAAGATTTAAAAACACCTCAGCGCATGAATCGATTACTACAAGGGGATGTAGGATCAGGGAAAACGATCGTGGCTGCCATTGGTTTATATTCTGCAGTGACTGCGGGCTTCCAAGGGGCATTAATGGCACCTACAGAAATTTTAGCTGAACAGCATGCAGAATCCCTTAAGGAATGGTTTGATCCAATAGGAGTGAAAGTAGCGTTACTTTCCGGTTCAACCAAAACAAAAGAAAGAAGACTAATCTTAGAGCAATTACAAAATGGAGAAATCGATATTTTAATTGGAACGCATGCTCTTATTCAACCAGATGTTGTTTTTAAAAATCTAGGTTTTGTAATTACAGACGAGCAACATCGTTTTGGGGTAGAACAACGTAGAATCTTACGTGATAAAGGGATTAATCCAGATGTGCTCTTTATGACAGCGACACCAATTCCGAGAACACTAGCAATAACTGCCTTTGGCGAAATGGACGTTTCGATAATCGATGAATTACCAGCAGGACGGAAGCAAATTGAAACCCATTGGTTAAAGAAGGAACAGTTAAATTCAAGCATAACGAAAATGGAATCAGAGCTAAGACAAGGTAGACAAGCGTATGTTATTTGCCCGCTTATTGAGGAATCCGACAAATTAGATGTTCAAAATGCTGTGGAAGTTTATGAACAACTTGCAACGATTTTTAATGGTCGCTTTAAAGTAGGGCTAATGCATGGAAGACTTCATCCCGATGAAAAAGATGCAGTGATGCGCGATTTTTCTGAAGGTAAAATTCATGTATTGGTTTCGACAACAGTTGTTGAGGTAGGGGTAAACGTACCAAACGCAACATTTATGATGATCTATGATGCGGACCGTTTTGGACTAGCTCAGCTCCATCAATTACGCGGTCGTGTTGGACGTGGTCAACATCAATCCTATTGTGTTCTCTTGGCAGATCCTAAGTCAGAGGAAGGTAAAGAGCGTATGATGTCCATGACTCAGACTAATGATGGTTTTAAGCTTGCAGAGAAGGATTTAGAACTACGTGGACCTGGTGACTTCTTTGGGAAAAAGCAAAGTGGTTTACCAGATTTTAAAATGGCTGATTTAGTCCACGACTATCGAACACTTGAAGTTGCTAGGCAGGATGCAGCCAAACTCATTTATGATGAACAATTTTGGCAGGCTGAGGAATACTACTATCTTCGAAAAAGTATAGAAGAGTCTGGTGCTTTAAATGGGGAACGTATTGATTAAATCAAGCTCAAATTAATAAAACGGTTTTCGCATATGGTGGCGAAAATCGTTTTTTATTTACTCTTGCGTTCTTTTTTATAGAAATGTATACTGGTATTAGTACCAAGTGCTAAAAAATCTAGAAGTAGGTGACGATTGTTTTGAAACGTACAAAAAAAGAACGACAAGAACTACTAACTCAAACAATTATAGACAACCCTTTCGTCACTGATGAACAATTAGCTTCACAGTTTGGAGTGAGTGTTCAAACGATTCGTCTAGATCGCATGGAACTTTCTATACCGGAATTACGAGAACGTATTAAAGACGTTGCCGCTCAAAATTATGAAAATGAAGTTAAATCGTTACCTCTAGATGAGGTAATAGGTGAAATTATTGATATTGAATTAGATCAGCGAGCACTTTCGATATTTGATGTGAAAGATGAACACGTATTTCAACGTAATGGCATTGCCAGAGGACATCATTTATTTGCCCAGGCAAATTCTTTAGCTGTTGCTGTTATCAATGATGAACTAGCTTTAACGGTTAAGTCAAATGTCGTCTTTGTAAAACCTGTAAAAGCAGGTGATCGTGTGATAACGAAAGCAATCGTTCGTGAAAAGAATAACGAAAAAAATCGTACATATATAGATGTTGTATCAACAGTAAATAATGAAACAGTGTTTAAAGGTGAATTTGAAATGTACCACACGAAAGGTCTAGGTGACAAACATGAAGTTAGCAATTGATGGAATGGGGGGCGACAATGCACCAAAAGCAATCGTTGAAGGTGTGTTGCTTGCATTAGAAGAATTTCCAAACATCGAAATACAACTGTATGGAAGACAACAAGAATTACAGCCCTTTTTAAAAGAGCATGCTCGACTAGAAGTGGTTCATTGTGAAGAAGTAGTTGAAGGTAATGATGATCCAGCTCGTGCCGTACGTCGCAAAAAAGACTCATCAATGACAAAAGTCCTTGAAGCGGTCGAAGCAGGTCATGCAGATGCTGGTTTATCAGCTGGAAATACAGGTGCATTAATGGCGGGTGGTCTATTTAAAGTAGGTCGTATTGATGGTGTGGCTCGCCCTGCTTTAGCAACAACTTTGCCTACACTTGATGGTCAGGGATTCTTAATGCTTGATTTAGGGGCAAATGCTGATGCTAAACCAGAAAATCTCTTACAATATGCCATAATGGGCAATATTTATGCAAAAAAAGTGAGAGGCATCGACAATCCTCGAGTAGGATTATTAAATATTGGTACCGAAGATAAAAAGGGGAATGAATTAACAAAGCACGCTTTTACTTTGTTAAAAGAATCTAATATTAATTTCATAGGTAATGTAGAATCTCGTGATTTACTAGAAAATGTGGCTGATGTTGTAGTCACGGATGGCTTCACTGGAAATATGATTTTAAAATCTATTGAAGGTACTGCTGGCGCTATGATGAAGATGTTAAAAGAAGCTTTTATGTCATCTACTAAAACAAAAATTGGTGCCGTACTTATGAAAAATGAGTTGAAAGCATTAAAAGGTAAATTAGATTATTCAGAGCATGGTGGTGCTGCGTTGTTTGGTTTAAAAGCTCCTGTTATCAAAGCGCACGGCTCTTCAAATGCTAGAGCAATCTATAGTGCAATTCGCCAAGCGTCAATTATGGTAGAACATAATGTAACAGATGTAATTACCGAAACAATTGCACAAACTCAAAACCAAAGTAATGAACAATAAATCCGTTTACTAGAGGGGTTAAAGGGATAAATTGCGTTAGAAAAGGGGATTACAACATGACAAAAATAGCTTTTATTTTTCCGGGACAAGGCTCTCAACAAGTTGGTATGGGGCAAGAGTTCGTTCAAAATAATCAAGACAGTAAAGCAATCTATGATAAAGCAGATGAAGTATTACAATTCTCTTTATCAAACTTAATGTTAAATGGGCCTTCTGAAGAATTAACACTTACGTACAATGCGCAACCTGCTTTATTAACAACAGGTGTGATGATTGCTCAAAAGTTAATAGATGCTGGGGTTAAGCCAGATTATACAGCAGGTCACTCTCTAGGGGAATATAGTGCGTTTGTAACTTCAGGTGCCCTTTCCTTTGAAGATGCAGTCTTAACGGTTCATAAACGTGGTTTATTTATGAATGAAGCTGTACCAGCTGGTGAAGGTGCAATGGCAGCTATTTTAGGCTTAGATGCAACAAGTCTTAAAGCTGTTTGTGATCAAATTACTGCTGAAGGCGACGTAGTACAGTTAGCTAACTTGAACTGCCCAGGTCAAATCGTTATTTCTGGTACGAAGGCAGGTGTTGAAAAAGCATCTGTAGCGGCTAAAGAAGCTGGTGCAAAAAGAGCAATTCCATTAGTAGTAAGTGGACCATTCCACTCTGAATTAATGCGTGATGCTGCTGTGAAACTACAAGAAGTAATTGATGCGATTGAAGTAAAAACTCCACACACGCCAATTATTAGTAATGTAGAGGCAGAACTTTTACAAGATCCACAATCAATTCGCAATGAAATGATCGAACAAGTATTCAGTCCAGTGCTATGGGAATCAGACGTTCGCAAATTACTTGACCTTGGTGTTACAACATTTATAGAATGTGGACCAGGAAAAGTGCTTTCTGGCTTAGTGAAAAAAGTAGACCGTTCTGTCAAAACATATTGTGTTTATGATGAAGCATCCTTACAAGAAGTGATCGAAGCGATTGGAGTGAATGCAATTGGGTAAGTTAGATGGAAAAACTGCTGTTGTAACAGGGGCATCACGTGGAATTGGACGAGCAATTGCATTACAGCTTGCTAAAGAAGGTGCCAATGTGGTTGTCAATTTCAGCGGAAGTGAACAAAAGGCAGCACAAGTTGTTGAAGAAATTCAAGGCCTTGGTGCACAAGCAATTGCTGTTCAGGCCAATATCTCAGATAGTGAATCAGTTCAACAGTTAATGAATGCTAGCCTAGAACAGTTCGGCTCAATTGACATTTTAGTCAATAATGCAGGAATCACTCGTGATAATCTTCTTATGCGTATGAAAGAAGATGAATGGGATGATGTTATAAATACCAATTTAAAAGGTGTCTTTTTATGTACGAAAGTAGTCACTCGTCAAATGATGAAGCAACGTGCTGGACGTATCATTAACATCTCATCGATTGTTGGTGTTATGGGGAATGCAGGTCAAGCGAATTATGTTGCAGCCAAAGCGGGTGTCATTGGTCTAACGAAGACTGTTGCTCGCGAACTTGCTTCTCGTAATATATTAGTTAACGCTATTGCTCCAGGGTTCATTACAACTGAAATGACAGAAACTTTACCAGAAGACGTGAAAAGCTCAATGTTATCTCAAATACCATTAGCAAAACTTGGTCAGCCTGAGGATATTGCAAAAGCCGTTGTGTTTCTAGCATCAGATGATGCAAGTTATATGACAGGACAAACGTTGCATATCGACGGCGGAATGTATATGTAAAAATCTAGTTTGAACAAATCTTTGGCGAAACTATTATAGTAAATTATTATCAATCGCATAATAATTTGGTTATCACTCTTGGCAAACTTAAGATTTTAGTAAATACTATTTGAGGGGAGGTGACCGATTTGACTACAGTATTAGAACGTGTTACTAAAGTTGTCGTTGACCGTTTAGGTGTTGACGAAAGCGAAGTAAAAGCCGAAGCTTCATTCCGTGAAGATTTAGGTGCAGACTCATTAGACGTTGTTGAGTTAGTAATGGAACTTGAAGATGAGTTTGATATGGAAATTTCAGACGAAGATGCTGAAAAAATCGCAACTGTTGGCGACGCTATCAGTTACATTGAAGGTAAAATCAGCTAAATGATAAAGAGGCACAGTTTTAGCGTTCTTAATGAAAAGCGAAAACTTTGTGCCTCTTTTTATAATTATTTGTCGTATAATTAAAGAAAAGTTGAATTTATCATACTTTAAAAGGTAAACTATACCTTAGAATCTATTAGGAAGGCAGATTGTTCATGACAATAAGAAAAAAAGGTAATAATCAAAAAGTTGGAGTATTACCTGAAAAGGTAAGACATCAATTTGAATTTTTACAAGAGGAGTTAAATATTTATTTTCGTAACAAAAGCTTACTATATCAAGCTTTTACACATTCATCTTATGTGAATGAGCATCGTCGAAAATTATTTACCGACAATGAAAGACTAGAGTTTTTGGGAGACGCAGTACTTGAACTTTCTGTATCTAAATACCTTTTTGAAAGATACCCTCATATGAGTGAAGGAGAACTTACAAAGCTACGTGCTTCAATCGTTTGTGAACCATCACTTGTTATTTTTGCCAATGAATTAAACTTTGGTAAATATGTTCTTTTAGGAAAAGGTGAAGAGCTTACAGGTGGCCGTGAACGTCCTGCACTTTTAGCGGATTGCTTTGAATCATTTATTGGTGCTCTTTATTTAGATCAAGATTTAGAAACTGTTGTAGAATTTTTAGAACGAATTGTATTCCCAAAAGTAGAAGTCGGTGCTTTTTCGCATGTGATGGATTTCAAAAGTCAACTGCAAGAAATGGTTCAACAATCAAACAATGGTTCATTGCATTATGAAATTGTCGATGAAAAAGGACCAGCACATAACCGTACATTCGTTTCTCGCGTATTGTTAAATGACAAGGAATTAGGAATTGGACGCGGAAAATCGAAGAAAGAGGCTGAACAACAAGCTGCGCAAAATGCAATGGTGACATTGAATCAGTCTAGCCTTAAGGAGGAATAATATGTTCCTTAAACGACTTGAAGTAGTTGGCTTTAAATCGTTTGCTGATCGTATTGGTATAGATTTCGTTCCTGGTGTAACGGCAGTAGTTGGCCCAAATGGTAGTGGGAAAAGTAATGTGACGGATGCCATACGATGGGTATTAGGGGAACAATCCGCGAAATCACTACGTGGATCAAAGATGGAAGATGTAATTTTTGCTGGAAGTGAATCAAGAAAACCGCTCAATTTTGCAGAGGTAACGCTCGTCTTAGATAACGAAGACGAACAAGTGGCGATGCCTTTTTTAGAAATTAGCGTAACGAGACGTGTGTATCGTTCAGGTGATAGTGAATATTTGCTAAACAATCAGCAATGTCGCCTGAAGGATATTACGGACTTGTTCATGGATTCAGGGTTAGGAAAAGAAGCATTCTCAATTATTTCACAAGGGCGCGTAGATGAAATATTAAATAGCCGACCAGATGATCGAAGAACGATTTTTGAAGAAGCAGCCGGTGTTTTAAAATATAAGAATCGTAAGAAAAAAGCTGAGCATAAATTAGTCGAGACCGATGAAAATCTACATCGTGTTTTAGATATTTTACATGAATTAGATAGTCGTTTAGAGCCCTTGCAAATTCAAGCATCGAGCGCAAAAGATTATGTGCGTATGACAGAGGAACTAAGAGAATCTGACATTGCCCTAACTGTAAACGATTTAATCGTTCATGCAAATAACTTGAAACAAATAAATGAAGAATATCATCAACTAAAGACAACAGAACAACAACATGCTGCAAACATTGCGAAAGACGAAGCGAAGCTAGATACGATTCGTATGAAGTTAAAGGGAATTGATGATGTACTTGATACTGCTGGGGAGCAACTAGTGGAAGCTAGTTCTGAGGTTGAACGTTGGGAAGGCCGCAAAGCGCTCATGAAAGAAAAGCGCTCCAATGCAGAAAAACAGTTAAATCAATTACAGCAATCTTTACGACTTGCCCAAGAAGAAGCACAGACTTTGGCAATTACTGAAGAAGAGAAAAAGTCTCAATTTTCCATTAAACAAAAGGAAGTACAAAAGCTTAAACAAGAAATAAAGCAATTAGATTTAACTTTAAATTCATCTGCTTCTGAAATTGAACAAGAAATTGATCAATCAAAAGATCTATATATTGATTTGCTAAATGAAGAAGCGACGATTAAAAATGAATTAAAGCATATTGAACAACAACTGACACAGCAACTTGAATCTGCGGAACGTATGAGTGACCGTTCAAGTGAAATGGTAAAAAAACTAGAAGAGGTTACTTCTGTTAAACTTGAACTTGAAGCGACTCTTCAGAAACTGGAAGCTCAGTTAAAAGAAAAACTAGAACAACATGAAATTGTTCAAATCCAATTAAACAAAACCGCCGCTACATTTGAAGAGAAGCAACAAATGCTATATAAAGCTTACCAACACCAGCAACAACTAAGAGCTCGAAAAGATACACTTGCAGAGCTTGAAGCTGATTTTTCTGGTTTCTTCCAAGGGGTTAAAGAAATACTATTAGCCCGTCAACGTGGAGAGCTATCTGGAATTGAAGGTGCTGTTGCGGAGTTAATTCAAGTAGACGGGAAGTATTCAAAAGCTATTGAGACAGCTTTAGGAGCTGCGTCACAACATATTGTAACGAATACGGAACAAGATGCCCAAAAAGCAATTGGATGGCTTAAAGCGAAGCGTGCTGGCCGAGCAACATTTTTACCTAAAACGGTTATGAAGTCTCGAAAGCTTATGTCGTCACAATTAGGAGTTGCAATTAATCATCCTGAATTTATAAGCCTTGCAGTTGATTTGGTTGAATTCGATGAATCAAATCAGACAATCGCAGAAAATTTATTAGGGAATGTACTAGTTGCTTCGAGTTTAGAAGGAGCTAGTCAAATCGCTAGAAGCTGTGGTTTTAGATACCGCGTCGTTACTTTAGATGGGGATATTGTAAATGCTGGTGGTTCTTTAACTGGGGGAGCATCGAAACAGCAATCTTCTTTATTTTCTCGTAAAGCAGAGCTTGAACAGCTAACAGTTAATCTTGATAAAATGGAAAAATCCATAGTACAAGCTGAAAAGGCCGTTGCTCATGAAAAGTCAGAAGTGGCTACTTTACGTGAAAAGCTAGAGTCATTAAAGATTGAAGGCGAAGTATTGCGTAAGGAGGAAATTTCCCTACGTGCGCGCTTATTAGAGATTGGAATGGAAGAAAAGAACTTAAAAGTCACAGTAAATGTTACTTCGAGCGAACAAACTTCCATGACGACTCGAAAAGCAACACTACTTCAACAAAAAGAAGATGCGACAAAAAGATTAGAACAATTAAGAATAGAGCTTGAAGAAATTAATCAAAAAGTGGCTCATTTAAGTAAGTTAAAAACGAAAACTGAAAGTGAGAAGGATTCTTTAAGGGAAACTTCTGCTCAAAAACGTTCAGAGCTTGCGGTAGTTCAAGAGCAATTAAGTCAGCTCCAAATTGCTACAGCAGAACTTGCACTACAACGTTCAAAAGCTACACAACAAGTAACTTCACTTTCTCAAGAGATTAAGTGGATTGAAAATGAAGATGTCAACGGTCCTTCAGATGAGGAAATTGAAAAAACAGTTCTTGAATGGACGTCGAAGAAAGAAACACTAAGTGCAGATATACAAAAGAATCGTACTATGCGCTTTGAGCAACAGCAAGCATTGTCACAATTAGAGGAGCACTTGAAAGAGTTGCAACGAATTCATAAAGGCTTCTTAGAAAGCTTGAAAACAATCGAGGTAAAGGCGAGTCGTATTGAATTTGAAATGAATCGCCTGAACACGGTGCTTGAAGAACAGTACGAGCTTGATTTCGAAGATGCATGTGAACAAGCCATTGAAATCGAAGATGTGGACCAAGTGAGACGTAAAGTCAAGCTGTTAAAACAATCCATCGAAGAGCTTGGACCAGTCAATCTTACAGCAATTGATGAATATGAAAGAGTGTTAGAAAGACATACTTTCTTAACTGAGCAGCGAAATGACTTATTAGAAGCACAAGAGACTTTACATGAAGCAATTCGTGAAATGGACGAAGAAATGTCTCTAAGATTTAGAGAATCCTTCACCATGATTCAAACTCAGTTTAGACATGTATTCCGTGAACTATTTGGTGGTGGACAAGCAGATTTAGTATTACTAGATCCTGAGAAACTTCTCGAAACAGGGATTGAAATCGTCGCTCAACCTCCAGGTAAAAAACTTCAAAGTTTAAGTTTGTTATCAGGTGGAGAAAGAGCATTAACGGCAATCGCTTTATTGTTTGCCATTTTAAATACTCGTCCGGTTCCATTTGTTATTCTCGATGAAGTGGAAGCAGCATTGGATGAAGCAAATGTTCAACGTTATAGTGATTATTTAAAAAATCTAAGTAGCGAGACACAATTCATTGTTATCACGCACCGTAAAGGGACAATGGAAGGTGCCGATGTACTTTATGGTATTACAATGCAAGAATCTGGGGTATCCAAGCTTGTATCCGTAAAACTTGAAGAAGAAGCAGCGCTTAGTAGAGTATAAAAAGAGCAATAAATAGATAGCTTATCGCAAATAAGTTTTATGCGATAAGCTTTAGTTTCGTAATAGGACAAAGGAGCGATTAGTGAATGAGCTTTTTTAAACGACTAAAAGAAAAATTAACAGGTAGTACAGAAGAGGAAAAAGTACAACAAGAACAGATTGAAAATCTTGATGCAGAGCTAGATGAGATCGATAGCAAAGATGAACAACAAGTAGAAGTAAATTCAGAAGTTGAACAGCTACTTGAGGAAATTGACGAAGCTACTGAACAACAAGATGAATCTGAATTAGTCGACGAATTGCAGTCAACTGAAGAAGTTTTACCTGCTCCTGTTGAAGAGGTAAAGGAGAAAAAGCCATCTGCATGGTCGATTACACAAAAATTCAAAAATGGCTTAGCCAAAACACGTAACTCCTTTACATCTAAAGTCAATGATTTAGTAGCACGTTATCGCAAAGTAGATGAAGACTTCTTTGAGGAATTAGAAGAAGTATTACTTCAAGCCGATGTTGGGTTTGAAACGGTAATGGAGCTTATGGATAAATTACGTTTTGAAGTGCAACGTAAAAATATTAAAGATACAGAAGGCATCCAAGCAATTATTTCTGAAAAGCTTGTTGAAATTTATGAATCAGGTGAAGATGATATTGCAGAATTAAATATGCAACCTGATGGTGAGCTAACAGTCATCTTATTTGTTGGTGTGAACGGTGTTGGTAAAACAACAACAATCGGTAAATTGGCACATCGACTTACGAAAGAAGGAAAGTCTGTACTACTTGCAGCAGGTGATACATTCCGTGCTGGGGCAATTGATCAACTACAAGTATGGGGCGATCGAGTAGGTTGTGAAGTAATTAAGCAGTCTGAAGGTTCTGATCCAGCAGCGGTTATTTATGACGCAATTGCTGCAGCTAAAAAACGTGGAGCAGATGTATTAATCTGTGACACTGCAGGTCGACTACAAAACAAAGTCAACTTAATGAAAGAGCTAGAAAAAGTGCATCGTGTCATTTCTCGTGAAATTCCTAATGCACCACATGAAGTATTACTAGCACTTGATGCTACAACTGGTCAAAACGCGCTTGTTCAAGCACAAACCTTCAAAGAGGCAACAAACGTCTCAGGTATTGTGTTAACGAAATTAGACGGTACAGCTAAAGGTGGTATCGTTTTAGCGATACGTAATAAACTGCATATCCCTGTGAAATTTGTTGGACTAGGTGAAAAAATGGATGATCTTCAGCCATTCGATGCAGAACGCTATGTTTACGGCCTATTTGCAGAAGGCTTAGAAAAAGAATTAGGAAAAATGGAAGACTAGGTAAAACAAAAAACTATTTCAGTATTCGCGGTTAGGGGCGGTACTGGGATAGTTTTTTTGTTAGCCAGTAATACTACAATTTAGCCATAATAAGTTGGAGGAAATTGCTAATTTAATTACCATAAATTATCTACTTGACGATTTACAAACTTCATATTTGGACAAGGAGATTTCCTTGACACACCATTTGAAAACATATATGATACAGTAGAAAAAATATGATTGGAGAGATACTTAATGCTACTTGAAAAAACAACACGCATGAATTTTCTCTTCGACTTTTATCAAGCATTATTAACTGAAAAACAAAGAAGTTACATGGAACTTTATTACTTAGATGACCATTCTCTTGGAGAAATCGCAGAAAGCTATAAAGTTTCACGCCAGGCTGTATATGATAATATTCGTCGTACAGAGGCAATGCTTGAAGAATATGAAGATAAACTACGACTATTTGAAAAATTTGGTCAACGTCAAGAAATTCTTGGAAAATTATCTGAGGCCATTAAAGACGAAACTTCTACGATGGAAGACCGTCTTGCATTGGTTAATCAATTAAAAGAAACGGATTAGGAGGCTAAACATGGCATTTGAAGGGTTAGCAGAACGACTCCAAGGAACAATCCAAAAGATAAAGGGTAAAGGGTTAGTTACCGAACAAGACGTTAAAGCAATGATGCGAGAAGTACGTCTTGCATTAATTGAAGCAGACGTTAACTTAAAGGTTGTTAAAGAGTTTGTAAAAAAAGTAAGTGAACGAGCAGTCGGCACTGAAGTTATGAAAAGTTTAACTCCTGGTCAACAAGTTATTAAAATTGTTCAAGATGAGTTAACAAATCTAATGGGGGGCGAACAAAGCCCTATTAAATTTAATACGAAACCACCAACTGTTATTATGATGGTTGGGTTACAAGGTGCTGGTAAAACAACAACTACTGGTAAATTAGCAAATGTGTTACGTAAAAAGTATAATCGTAAGCCTTTACTAGTTGCTGCAGATATTTATCGTCCAGCCGCTATTCAACAGCTCGAAACATTAGGAAAACAACTTTCAATTCCTGTCTTTTCATTAGGAAATCAAGTTTCTCCGGTTGAAATTGCTCGACAAGCAATCGAACAAGCAAAAGAAGAACACCATGATGTTGTGATTATCGATACAGCAGGTCGTCTGCATATCGACGAAGAACTAATGGATGAGCTGAAAAATATTAAGGCGTTAAAAGAGCCAGACGAAGTATTTTTAGTTGTTGATGCCATGACAGGGCAAGATGCAGTAAATGTTGCCCAAAGCTTCAACGAAACAATCGGTATTACGGGTGTTGTATTAACAAAATTAGATGGTGATACTCGTGGTGGTGCGGCATTATCTATCCGTGCAGTTACTGAAAAACCGATTAAATTTGTCGGGATGGGTGAAAAAATGGATGCCCTTGAACCATTCCACCCAGAACGTATGGCATCTCGTATTTTAGGTATGGGTGATGTCCTTTCACTAATTGAAAAAGCTCAAGCAAATGTCGATATGGAAAAAGCAAAAGAGCTTGAACAAAAATTCATGTCTCAAAGCTTTACGCTCGATGATTTTGTGGAACAGCTTCAAGCTGTGAAAAAAATGGGTCCACTTGAAGATATGCTGAAAATGTTACCAGGTGCTAACAAAATTAAAGGCCTTGATAATGTAAAGGTGGACGAAAAGCAAATGGGACGAGTGGAGGCTATTATTTATTCCATGACGCCTGCTGAAAAAACACATCCAGAAATTATGAATGCAAGTCGTAAAAAGCGTATTGCACAAGGTTCTGGTACATCTGTACAAGAAGTAAACAGATTACTTAAGCAATTCGAAGATATGAAAAAAATGATGAAGCAAATGACAGGTATGACCCAAGGAAAAGGGAAGAAAAAATTAAAATTACCTGGCCTAGATTCATTGTTTAAATAAAAAAAATTTGCTAAAATAATAGGTGTTAAGAAAAAACACTTTACAAACCAAATCAAACTTGATAATATACTATCTTGTGTGAAACTTATTCGGAGGTGCAATAAAAATGGCAGTTAAAATTCGTTTAAAACGTATGGGAGCTAACAAATCTCCTTTCTATCGTATCGTAGTTGCTGATTCTCGTTCTCCACGTGACGGACGTCAAATCGAAACAGTTGGTACTTACAACCCACTAACTACACCAGCTACAGTTAACATCGATGAAGAGAAGGCTCTTAAATGGTTAGCTGATGGAGCAAAACCATCTGATACTGTACGTAACCTGTTCTCAGAACAAGGTATCATGGAAAAATTCCACAACTTAAAATTCAGTAAATAATTCTAGAGGTGACAAGCGATGCAGAAGCTGATTGAAACAATCGTAAAACCGTTAGTCGATTTTCCAGAAGAAGTTCGTGTAGAAACGGACGAGAATTCAAGTCGAATTGTTTATAAACTTTTTGTTCATCCAGAAGATCGAGGAAAAGTAATAGGCAAGCAAGGTCGTGTTGCAAAGGCAATTCGTACAATTGTTTATTCAGCTGCTGGCAGTCATCACAAGAAAAAGACCTACGTCGATATATTGGATTAAAAGTGGAGCGCGTTCGTTCAACCGCGACAAGCACTGGAAACTTCTGATGCGCATGCTTGCATGCACGGAAGAAGTTGAAGTGACCTCGAGCGGTTAACGCGCGAAACTAGATATAAGTTGAGAACGACTATAAGCTCCAACTACTGGAGCTAAAAAGAAGGGAAGCTTACAATAGCTATCCCTTCTTTTTTTTAAGCTTTTTTAGTATGATAATGTCGATATAAGGAACAGTATATTTAACTTAAGGTGGTTTAAATAAATGGAATGGTTTAATGTAGGAAGAATCGTCAATACACATGGAATACGTGGAGAGGTACGTATCCTTTCCTCAACAGATTTTGAAGATGTACGTTTTGCTGTAGGGAGCAAATTAGCTGTTTTCAAAAAAGATGATAATAAACCGATATGGGTAACAGTAGAGAGTGCGCGCCGACATAAAAATTTTATCTTATTAACTTTTGAGGGCTACTATAACATCAATTTAGTTGAGCCTTTTAAAGAAGGGCTCTTAAAAGTGACGAAAGACCAATTAGATGAAGATGAATTAGAAGAAAATGAATACTATTACTTTGAAATTATTGGTTGTGAAGTACTTTCTGAGGAAGGCGAAAGCATCGGAACAGTTACGGAGATTTTAGAAACAGGTGCCAATGATGTATGGGAAGTAAAAGCGCCAAACGGTAAAAAACATTATATCCCGTACATTGAGGATGTTGTAAAAGAAATCGACGTAGAAGAAAAGAAAATCACGATTCACGTAATGGAAGGTTTATTGTAATGAATATTCATGTTTTAAGTTTATTTCCAGAAATGTTTGAAGGGGTTTTCGGTTCCTCGATTTTAAAGAAGGCGCAAGAAAAAGAAGCCGTTTCATTAGCTGTAACGGATATCCGAGAATTCAGTAACAATAAGCATAAACAAGTCGATGATTACCCATATGGTGGCGGTGCTGGAATGGTTCTGAAGCCAGAGCCGATGTTCCAAGCGGTAGAAGCCATTACAGAAGGTCGAAATCCTCGAATAATACTTATGTGCCCACAAGGTGAGCGTTTTACTCAGAAGAAAGCAGAAGAACTTGCGAAAGAAGAGGATCTTGTTTTCTTATGCGGGCATTACGAAGGATATGATGAGCGAATTCGCCAGTTTCTTGTAACCGATGAAATTTCGATTGGGGACTTTGTTTTAACAGGTGGAGAACTACCTGCTATGACAGTAATCGATGCTGTTGTGCGTCTACTCCCTGGTGTATTGGGGCAACAAGATTCGCATATTCATGATTCTTTTTCAACGGGATTATTGGAGCACCCCCATTACACACGCCCTGCTGACTTTAGAGGGATGAAAGTGCCAGATGTATTATTATCAGGGAACCATGCAAATATCGATAAATGGCGTGAACAGGAGTCGCTTAAACGGACATTTGAGAGACGACCAGATCTTCTAGAGGAAATGGAGCTATCACCAGAACAAAAGGCCTTTATTGAAAGCCTAAAGTCTAAATAAAGCTATTTTATGTAGATTGATGCTGTATTGCTTTATTGTTCTATTCATTTTAATCAAAAACAGACAAGTTCATTTAAGTATCAATATAATACTTGCAAACAATAAAATAAGTATGGTATCATTCATTTTGTGCTTCTATGTGAAGTGCTGAATTACGGTGTTCCGCTGAGGCCGATTAGAGGACTGTAAGAGCATCTGTCTAAGGAGAGAAAATATATGTCAAACATTATTGCAGAAATTACTAAAGAACAACTTCGTTCTGATCTACCAACTTTCCGTCCTGGTGACACTGTTCGCCTACACGTTAAAGTTGTAGAGGGTACTCGTGAACGTATCCAATTATTCGAAGGTGTTGTTATTAAACGTCGTGGTGGCGGAATTAGCGAAACTTTCACAGTTCGTAAAATTTCTTACGGTGTTGGTGTTGAACGTACATTCCCTGTACACACTCCAAAAATCACTAAATTAGAAGTTATCCGTCGTGGTAAAGTACGTCGTGCTAAACTTTACTACCTACGTAACCTACGTGGTAAAGCAGCTCGTATTAAAGAAATCCGATAATAACTTTTTGAAAGGGGGCTTGATTTGCAAGCTCCCTTTCTTATTAATAAAAAACATAAGAAACATACACTCTAATACCAATAGAGTTGGATAAATACATGAGTTTTCAAACTTGTATACATAATCTTTTTACAATAAAATGAGGTTAGATAGGGAGGAATCTTCCGTGGAGAAAACAAAAAAAGAAAAAAATGAACTTTGGGAATGGATAAAAGCATTACTGATTGCATTTGTCATTGCAGTAGTTATTCGTTATGTACTGTTTACTCCCATTGTCGTTGATGGGGAATCAATGATGCCAACCTTGAATGATGGCGACCGAATGATTGTAAATAAAATTGGCTATAAAATTGGAGGACCAGATCGCTTTGATATTGTTGTTTTCCATGCTCCAGAAGGAAAAGATTACATTAAACGTGTTATTGGTCTACCAGGTGATACAATCGAATACAAGGACGATCAGCTTTACATAAATGGAAAAGCCTATGATGAGCCGTACTTAGATAAGTATAAATCAGAGTTAACAGAGGGTACACTTACACAAGATTTCACTTTGCAAGAATTGGATCCATCACTTGACGTCATTCCAGAAGGGTATGTTTTTGTTATGGGGGATAATCGTCGCTATAGTAAAGATAGTCGCCATATCGGCATCATTAGCGAGGATAAGATTATTGGAACTACAAGCGTAGTCTTTTGGCCACTCAATGAGATGCGAATTGTAGAATAATACGTAGGAATGAAGGAGGTTCTCTGTAATCTCCTTTTCTTTTTGCTAGAGAATCTTACACTTTTAGTGGTACATAACTATTAACAAAATAAACGAATAACATGAACTTCAATGTGCGAAAGCTAATGGTAATCATAAAAGCATAGTCGTTCATGTTTTTAGTAACAGATACATAAAGGAGGAAGTTTTCAACATGACAATTCAATGGTTTCCAGGACATATGGCAAAGGCGAGAAGAGAAGTTCAAGAAAAACTAAAATTAGTTGATATCATTTTTGAACTAATTGATGCTAGGTTGCCACTTTCATCAAGAAATCCAATGATTGATCAGGTGATTAATCAAAAGCCTCGTCTACTAATATTAAATAAAGCTGATATGGCAGATGAATCAGAAACAAATAAATGGGTGCAATACTTTGCGAATCAAGGACATACAGCGGTAGCCATAAATTCATTAGAGGGAAAAGGGTTACAAAAGGTAACAAAAGCAGCGCAAGAAATCTTAGCAGCAAAGTGGGAAAGAATGAAGGCGAGAGGAATGAAGCCTCGAGCAATTCGTGCAATGATTGTAGGTATCCCAAACGTGGGTAAGTCCACTTTAATCAATCGACTAGCGAAAAAAAATATTGCGAAAACTGGGAACATGCCTGGGGTAACGAAGTCTCAGCAATGGATTAAAGTAGGGAAAGATATCGAATTGTTAGATACACCTGGGATTCTTTGGCCAAAATTTGAGGACCAAGAAGTAGGATTAAAATTAGCGTTAACAGGTGCTATTAAGGATACCATCATTAATATGGAAGATTTAGCAGTGTATGGACTACAATTTCTTTCAATCCACTACCCAAATCGAATGGAAGAACGTTACGGATTAACAGCAATCCATGAGCAATTAGTCGACACCTTTGACCATATCGGAAAACGTCGAAAAGTATTTGGACAAGGTGGAGAAATTGATTACGACCAAGTTGCTGAAATTATCGTTCGAGATATCCGTAACCTGCACTTTGGCAGATTAACTTTTGACATTGTGGATGAACAATTAGAAAAAGAAGCGTTAGCAGAAAATTAAGGTATTTCTTTGTAAGGTGGAGATGATTCTCCACCTTTTTTTATGCTGGCATATCAGTTGGCGTTGGTGTCGCATAGCCTTGTTCGTAGTTTGAATCAATAGCTTCTCGGATCTCTTTTAAAGTCTTTCCTTCTTGAGCCATTTGAATCGAGGTTACTGCAATTTCTAGACAGACTAGGCAACGTGTCCCGTGATCATCCCACAAGATGGAACCATCTTCTCGTTTTTCAGCAACAAAACAATTTAAGTTACTGCGATGTCCAACGGATTCTCCGCATCCACAGTAGCAAGGAATCCATTGCAAAATATCTGTAGCCTTTCCAGCAGCCGCATAAACAAGACGAATATTCTCATGCTGTCCATCTAAAAACTTCGGAAGCATATCGGCTGATGCTGTTAATTCTTGAATATCAGAAGAAGTATGAGCCGCTGAACCATGGTCAGAATGATTGTCACTTACAGTATCAGGGGCATTTTCTTGTGTATCACTAGCTTGACTACTTTGAGAATGTTCCTCATCGTGATGTTCATCCTTTGAAGCATTTCCACAAGCAGTCAATACAAGGAGTAAGCACGCAAAAAGGGGCAGAAGTTTTTTCATAATATTTCCTCCATTCATTCCCCATCATTATAGACTGAAATTGTCCAAACGAACAAGGAACTGTGTTAACTTAGTAGTAGAGAAAATAGCACTCAAACTGAAATGGTAAACATGGGTAATTTTGGATAGAAAGCCGAGGATATTTTGAGAAATGAATTGCGTTTTAAGAAGGTTGAAAGGATAGAAGAGTCCGTGAGCGGTTGAAGAGAGAGGTTCTCTAAGCCGTTATGAGCAGGCGGAGCTGTTGAAAGGTAGAAGAGAAGGGTTGTCAAAGCCGTTATGAGCAGGCGGAGCCCTTGAAAGGTAGAAGAGAGAGGTTGTCTGAGCCGTTATGAGCAGGTAGAGGCCTTGAAAGGTAGAAGAGAAGGGTTGTCAAAGCCGTTTCGAGCAGGCGGAGCCCTAGAAAGGTAGAAGAGAAAGGTTATCTGAGCCGTTATGAGCAGGTAGAGGCCTTGAAAGGTAGAAGAGAAGGGTTGTCAAAGCCGTTATGAGCAGGCGGAGCCCTTCAAAGGTAGAAGAGAAGAGTTCTCTATGACGTTTCAAGCGAGGAGAGCCCTAGAACGGTAGAAGAGAGAGGTTCTCAAAGCCGTTATGAACAGGCGAAGCCCTTGAATGGTAGAAGAGAACGATTCTCAAAGCCGTTATGAGCGAGGAGAGCGCTAGAAAGGTAGAAGAGAGAGGTAGTCTGAGCCGTTATGAGCAGGCGTAGCTGTTGAAAGGTAGAAGAGAAGGGTTGTCAAAGCCGTTATGAGCAGGCGGAGCCCTTCAAAGGTAGAAGAGAAGAGTTCTCTAAGACGTTTCAAGCGAGGAGAGCCCTAGAACGGTAGAAGAGAGAGCTTCTCAATGCCGTTATGAACAGGCGAAGCCCTTGAATGGTAGAAGAGAACGATTCTCAAAGCCGTTACGAGCAATCAGAGCCCGTGAACCATAAAAAGCAAAGAATTCACTAAACTGCCTTAATAAGAAAATCAATCTTTGAAATACGAGAAAAATGCCGATATATAATGAAAGATAATTTAGGGAAGTGTCATACATATGTTAAAAACAATTAAAGATATTACAACCGCTTTAAACGGTGCACATAAGTACGAATCTTGGATGAAGGATATAGAAAATGATGAACGTGCTGGTGTTCAAAAGGCTTGGAAGCAATGGAACAATCGCATGGAAAAAGAAAAGAAAAAACTCGAGGACCATGAAAGTAAGGTTCAATTTGATAGAAGTTTTTTATCCTCTCCAGAGGAATTTATAGCCGGGGTAGATGAAGCTGGGAGGGGTCCATTGGCAGGACCTGTTGTAACGGCGGCAGTCATTTTACCAAGTAATTGTGAAAAGTTCATAGGGATCAATGACTCAAAGCAACTACCAAAAAAAGCTAGAGAAGAATTTGCAAAAATTATTAAAGAACATGCATTAGCTTATTCCATTCACTTTCAAAGCGCACAAGTAATCGATGAAGTTAACATATACGAGGCAACAAAACAATCGATGAAAAATAGTGTTGAAAGTTTAGCAATCTGTCCGAATTTCTGTATTGTGGACGCGATGACACTACCAATTGATATTCCTCAAAGTTCCATTATTAAAGGGGATGCAAAAAGCTTATGTATTGCGGCTGCATCGATTTTAGCGAAAAATGCGCGGGATGAGTATATGGAACAGCTCCATGAAAAGTATCCTGTCTATGGATTCGACCAAAACGCTGGATATGGCACAAAACAGCATTTAGAAGCACTTGAACAATATGGCTATATGGAGGAACACCGTAAAAGTTTTGAACCGATTAAATCGATGGTTAAAGTGAAGGAGCATGTATCTGTATGACATCTACATCTTTTAACCCAATACAAATACAGCAAACGAACGTAGAGCAAACACAACCATTAGCATTAAAGCAAGGGCAAGTGTTTCATGGGACGATAAAAAAACTTTACCCGGATCAAATGGCAGAAATTCAGGTTGGTCAGAACAAATTATTTGCTAAGCTTGAAACCCCTTTGAAGGCCTTTGATTCGCACTTTTTCCAAGTTACAAATATGAACCCTCAAGCAGAGGTGAAAGTTGTATCTGGGCCCATACAGCAATCTCAAACGACGACCCAACAGCTAAATCAGTTACTAGATACAATGAACTTACCAAAAACACAAGAAATGCAGCAAGTACTGACTCATTTTGTAAAGAATCAACTTCCACTTTCAAAGGAGACTTTATTACAAGCTGAAAATTGGATGAAAAACTTACCTGAATCCGTAACAAAGGAAGTAGCGTTACAAAGCATTCAAAAAATGATAGAGCTAAAAATGCCATTTACGAATGAGGTGTTTAAAGGTCTATTGTTTGGATCTAAAGTCAATGGGATGTCATCGGCGATATCAAATTTAACTACTTTACTGTCACAGGATACTAGTGTTAATGGTTCACTGAAATCAAATATTCTTGAACAATTACGGATGATTTCAAAACCACTTGCAAGTGAAACAGGTGGAGTGATTTTAGCAAAAGCAGTAGAAATCTTATTCAATCAATCAGAATCGGCTACAGTAAAATCTCAAGTACTTCAGTTATTAAAGGATGCTGAGATCGTACCTAAAGGTGCAACAGTGGAGAATTGGTTAACTCAAAGTTTTAAGCAACATCAAAATGCTTCGAAAGAGTCGACACGACAACCCGTTAGCCAACTTCTTCAAAATGTAATGACATCAAAGCCGTCAGATGCACAACAAGTCATTAAACAACTTCAAACATGGTTAAGTAATCAGGAGTCCATCCCTCAAGAGCAAAAAGCGCAATTACAACAGCTAGTTAGTCGATTTGAAACATTACCAAATAGTGCAGCTAGTTTGGAGTTGTTTGCAAAGCAATTACATCAGCAACTCGTAAAAGGAGTTACAAGTCAACTCACTCTAGAATCTACTAGTATCCAAGTGAATACTTCAAATAAAGAACAATTACTCGCATTGCTAAAGCCTGATACGGGAAATAGTCAATTGGTTCAATCTACACTATCAAATTTATTAAAAATAGCTGAGCAATCAAATTCTATTACCGCTCAGAGTATGCAGTTGCAAGCAGAGACGGAAGTTTTATCATCTCTTGAAGGGAAAATGATGGGAGAGGCAATTAAGACCGTTATAAAAAGTTTAGGTATGAGCTATGAGGCCGCTCTAAATAGTAAATTTTCAGATGTTCAGGAGCTTGCCCAATCGTTAAAACCACAATTACTTTTACTTAGTCAAGACCCTCAAAGTTCAGCTGCTGTAAAAGAGGCAGCAGATAATATCTTATCAAGACTAAATGGGATGCAGTTAACATCTGGAGAAAATGGGCCTCAGCATCAATTGGTCATGCAAATACCTTTACAATTCCTAGGGAAACAAACGGAAGCAACCGTACAATGGAACGGCCGTATGAAAAAAAATGGGAAAATTGATGCCAATTATGCACGAATCTTATTTTATTTAGACATGGAAGCACTTGAAGAAACGATGGTGGATATGCAGGTCCAAAATCGAATTATTACTATTAATGTGTACAATAATCAACCACAACTCGAAGAATTCGCAGAACCATTGAAAGAGACCTTAAAGAATGGTTTATTAAGTAAAAACTATCAACTATCAGGCTTGTTTGTGAAACCTTTTGAAAATACAACTGCTCCTCAAGTGACAATGAAACAAAATACAGAATCCAAAATATCGAGTGGAGTGGATATTCGCATATGAATGAAAAAAGGTATGTTAGAAAAGAAGCGATCGCATTATCTTACACTCCGGATAAGAACAATAGCCCTACTGTCATTGCTAAAGGAAAGGGAAAAGTAGCAGACAATATCTTAGAAAAAGCAGCATTAAATGATATACCTGTATATGAAGATCGTAACCTTGTTGAACTCTTAGGTAATTTAGATTTAAATGAAGCGATTCCAGAGGAGTTGTACGAAGCTGTTGCAGAAGTATTTGCTTTCATCTATCGACTAGATAGGAATTATGAATCTAAAACAAAATAAATCTACTGAAAACTATAGACTACGCTACAAAAAGTAGATAATATTGTAATAAAATATCTATATTTTATACAAATAATACAAATATAGACTTTGTCAGAATATTTGTATAGAATGGGGTATGTTAAGAAAATAATTCCAAAGTGTTGATTGGAGGATGTATCATGAATATCCATGAGTATCAAGGGAAAGAAATCCTAAGAAAATATGGAGTAACAGTTCCAAATGGAAAAGTTGCATTTTCACCAGAGGAGGCTGTAAAGGTTGCAAAAGAACTAGGTTCTAATGTAATCGTTGTCAAAGCTCAAATCCATGCTGGTGGACGTGGTAAAGCAGGGGGTGTAAAAATCGCGAAGAATTTGGAGGAAGTCCGAACTTACGCGAAAGAGTTATTAGGAAAAGTCTTAGTAACTCATCAAACTGGTCCTGAAGGTAAAGAAGTGAAACGACTTTACATAGAAGAAGGCTCAGACATTAAAAAAGAGTACTACTTAAGCTTTGTATTAGATAGAGCTACTTCTCGAGTTACTTTAATGGGCTCTGAAGAAGGTGGAATGGATATCGAAGAAGTGGCAGAACACTCGCCGGAAAAAATCTTCAAAGAAGTGATTGATCCTGTTACAGGATTACTTGCATTCCAAGCACGCCGAATGGCATTTAATATGAATATTCCAGCAAAACTTGTAAACAAAGCAGTTAAGTTGATGCTAGGATTATATGAAGCATTTGTTGAAAAGGATACTTCAATCTTAGAGATTAACCCATTGGTTGTAACAGGTAACGACGAAGTAGTAGCTCTTGATGCGAAATTTAACTTCGATGGAAATGGTTTATATCGTCATAAAGATATCGTTGAATTAAGAGATTTCGATGAAGAAGATCCAAAAGAAATCGAAGCTTCTAAATATGACCTTAGCTATATTTCATTAGATGGAAATATTGGTTGTATGGTTAACGGAGCAGGTCTTGCAATGGCTACGATGGATACAATTAGTTATTACGGTGGTAGTCCGGCAAACTTCCTTGACGTTGGGGGCGGTGCGACTGCTGAAAAAGTAACAGAAGCATTCAAAATTATCTTATCAGATCCGAATGTAAAAGGAATCTTCGTAAATATCTTTGGCGGTATCATGAAATGTGATGTTATTGCGAATGGAGTAATTACAGCAGCGAAGGAAGTGGGATTATCTGTTCCTTTAGTTGTGCGTTTAGAGGGTACGAACGTTGAACTTGGTAAAGAACTTTTAAATGCATCTGGTCTTAATATTGTAGCGGCTGACTCAATGGCGGATGGTGCAGAAAAAATTGTTGAGCTCGTAGGTTAAGGAGGCAGGAGAATTCATGAGTGTTTTTATTAATGCAGATACAAAAGTAATTGTTCAAGGTATAACTGGAGAAACAGCGCTTTTCCATACAAAACAAATGCTTGAATACGGAACAAAAATTGTGGCAGGGGTAACACCAGGTAAAGGTGGACAAGTCATTGAAGGTGTGCCTGTTTTTAACACTGTAGAGGAAGCAGTTAAAGAAACAGGAGCAAACGTTTCTGTTATTTATGTTCCAGCACCTTTTGCAGCAGATGCTATTATGGAAGCAGTTGATGCTGAGTTAGATTTAACAATTTGTATTACAGAACATATCCCAGTACTTGATATGGTTAAAGTAAAACGCTATATGGAAGGTAAGAAAACGCGTTTAGTTGGACCAAACTGTCCTGGTGTCATTACTTCTGATGAATGTAAAATTGGAATTATGCCTGGATACATTCATACAAAAGGTCATGTTGGAGTTGTATCTCGTTCAGGAACTTTAACATATGAAGCGGTGCATCAATTAACACAAGCAGGTATTGGTCAATCAACAGCTGTAGGGATTGGTGGAGACCCAGTAAATGGTACAAACTTCATTGATGTCTTAAAAGAGTTTAATAATGATCCAGAGACACTAGCTGTTGTAATGATTGGTGAAATCGGTGGTACTGCAGAAGAAGAAGCTGCTGAATGGATTAAGGCGAATATGACAAAACCAGTTGTAGGCTTTATTGGTGGTCAAACAGCACCTCCTGGTAAACGTATGGGACATGCTGGTGCCATTATTTCAGGTGGTAAAGGGACAGCAAAAGAAAAAATCAAAGCTATGAATGAGGCGGGGATTGAAGTCGCTCCTACTCCTTCTGTAATTGGTGAAACATTAATTAAAGTCATCAAGGAAAAAGGCTTGTACGAAGAATGTAAAACACATTAAAAATGAAGGGTGTAGCAAATTTAATTGCTTCACCCTTTCCTTATATTTATTGAGGCACCTCCCACGTGTACGTCAGGTCCTTCTAGCGTTTTTCGGGGCTGTACGTGGCATACCGCTTTTCTTATTGTCCAGTTGCAACGGCTTGCCCTCGAGGACGCTTCGGTACCCTCCCACGTGTGCAAGCACACTCGTCGGGTCCCTCCAGCGCTTGTCGGGGCTTAATCGGGCGCCTTCGGTTTTCGAGATGTCTAGCTGCAGGTGCTAGCTCCTCGACAACTTCGGAATCGCCTGCAAGGACAAAAAGCGTCCTTTTGTCGATTCCTCCAGTTGTTGTCGGAGCTGAGCGAGCACCTTCCGCTTTTCGAGATGTCTAGCTGCGGCGGCTAGCTCCATTGAAACTTCGACTTCCTCCCACGCATGCAAGCATGCTTGTCGAAAGTCTCCAGTTTCTTCGGAGCTGAACGAGCCGCCTTCGCTTTTCTTGATCCAGCTGCGGCGCCCAGCCCCTCGAGGTCGCTTCGGTACCCTCCCACGTGTGCAAGCACACTCGTCGGGTCCCTCCAGCGCTTGTCGGGGCTTAATCGGGCGCCTTCGCTTTTCGTAGTTTCTTCTATTAAAAAGGAGTGATATTTTGATTAGTTTACAGGAGATCCTCTCTTTCCATTATGTTTATCCTCTTCCTCTTCATAAATTCCGTATTTTGATGAATTCTATCGAATCGACACAAAATTTAATTAAGACTAAACCTACAGAATTAGCTAAAATTCTGTCAATTTCGACAAATAATGCAGAAACGATTTTAATGAATTATAAAAAGGTAATGGAAATTAATATTTTGGATGTTTTGAATGCTTCAAATGTAAAAGTGATTCCATTTAATAGTAAATTATATCCATCAAGCTTACATGACTTATTAGATCCTCCAACAGTTCTTTATGCAAAGGGGGATACTTCGTTGCTTCAGCATCCTAAAAAAGTTGCTATTATTGGTTCAAGAAAAGCGACAAATTATTCTCGCTTAGCAATGGACTATATTGTCCCACCCCTTATTGAAAATGAAATTGTGATTGTCAGTGGGCTTGCAAAGGGAGCGGACAGTTTGGCTCATAAGGCTACCATTCATTACGGAGGAAAAACGATTGCTGTACTAGGACATGGATTTTCGCATATATATCCGAAAGAAAATAAATCTCTGGCTTGCGAAATCGAACAAAATCATTTACTTTTAACAGAATATCCTCCATATGTTGGGGTCCAGAAATGGCATTTTCCCATGAGAAATCGTATTATTAGCGGTATCAGTGATGCAATTGTTGTGACTGAAGCTGCTCTAAAGAGCGGGACTCTCATTACAACAGAGCATGCCTTAGAGCATGGTAAAGATATTTTTGTAGTTCCTGGTCCTATTCATGAAGAACAGTCAAAAGGTACTAATAGCCTACTTCGAGAAGGGGCTATACCAATTTGGAATGGGCATCAAATCATAGAGGAATTGAATTGTTTTGAAGGTAAATATTGAAAAAAAGTTGCATTCTTATAAAAACTGTTATACATTTTGCAACAGATACAATTTTTAGGTTACCATTGCGTATGACGCATTCAAGATAAATAACCTCTACAAGGGGGAAGAAATATAGATGGCAGATTATTTAGTGATAGTAGAATCACCAGCGAAAGCAAAGACAATAGAAAGATATTTAGGTAAGAAATACAAAGTTAAAGCTTCCATTGGTCATGTTATTGATTTACCAAAAAGTCAAACAGCTATTGATACAGAGAATAATTATAAACCAAAATACATTACAATTCGTGGTAAGGGGCCTATACTTCAAGAGTTAAAATCAGCGGCAAAAAAAGCTAAGAAAGTCTATCTCGCGGCCGATCCCGATCGCGAAGGGGAAGCAATTGCATGGCATTTAGCACAGGCATTGAATATTGATTTAGCTTCGGATTGTCGTGTAGTTTTTAATGAAATCACGAAAGACGCAATTTTAGAATCCTTTAAACATCCACGACCGATTAATATGGATTTAGTGGATGCCCAACAAGCTAGAAGAATTTTAGACAGACTAGTAGGTTATAACATTAGCCCAATCCTTTGGAAGAAAGTAAAAAAAGGATTATCTGCAGGGCGTGTTCAATCTATTGCCCTTCGATTTATCATTGATAGAGAAGAAGAGATTAAAAACTTTGTTCCTGAAGAGTATTGGTCCATCGAAGCGAATTTTGAAAAAGGGAAAAAGCAATTTGATGCATACTACTATGGAAACGGTGAAGAAAAAGTAAAACTTACAAACGAAGCGCAAGTAAACGAGATATTGAAAAGTCTAAAAGGCGATGAATTTATCGTTAAAAATGTCGTTAAAAAAGAACGAAAACGAAATGCAGCGCCGGCTTTCACAACATCTTCCTTGCAACAAGAAGCCGCTAGAAAATTAAACTTCCGTGCAAAGAAAACAATGATGCTGGCTCAGCAATTATATGAAGGTATCGATATAGGTAAAAAAGAGGGTACTGTCGGGTTAATTACATATATGCGTACCGACTCAACACGAATTTCTGACAGTGCAAAAGCTGAAGCAATTACCTACATCAATGAAAAATATGGTAAAGAATATGTTGTAGGAGAAGCTAAGCAGGTAAAGAAATCAGCAAATGCGCAGGATGCCCATGAAGCAATTCGACCTACAAGTACAATGAGAACTCCGGACGAGTTAAAAGAAGTATTGAGTAGAGATCAGCTAAGACTTTACCGTTTAATTTGGGAGCGATTTATAGCAAGTCAAATGGCTCCAGCTATTTTAGATACAGTCACAGTGGATCTAGTAAATGGAGATGTTCAATTCCGAGCGAATGGATCACATGTTAAGTTCCCAGGATTTATGAAGTTGTATATTGAAGGAACGGATGATCAAACAGAAGAAACAACGAAATTGCTACCAGAAATGGAAGTTGGAGATAAGGTTAAGTCATTAGAAATTGAACCGAAACAACACTTTACACAACCGCCTCCACGTTTCACAGAAGCTCGACTAGTTAAAGAGCTTGAAGAAAGAGGGATTGGACGACCATCAACATATGCACCAACACTTGATGTCATTCAAAGACGAGGATATGTTCAGTTAGATGCTAAGCGATTTGTACCTACTGAACTAGGTGAAATTGTTCATCAACTCGTATTAGAATTTTTCCCAGAAGTCATTAACATTGAATTTACAGCAAAAATGGAAGAAGATCTGGATAGAATTGAAGAGGGTCAAACCAATTGGGTGAAGATTATTGATGAATTCTATAAGGACTTTGAAAAGCATGTAAAACATGCTGATGAAGCGATGGAGAAAATTGAAATTAAGGATGAACCTGCTGGGGAAGACTGTGAAAAATGTGGATCTCCTATGGTTTATAAACTAGGTCGCTATGGTAAATTCATGGCGTGTTCAAACTTCCCTGAATGTCGTAATACAAAGGCGATTATGAAACCTATTGGGGTTAAATGTCCAAGTTGTGAAACTGGTGAAATCGTAGAAAGAAAAAGTAAAACAAAACGCTTATTCTATGGATGTAATACTTATCCGGAATGTGATTTTGTTTCTTGGGATAAACCAATCAACCGACCTTGTCCAAAATGTAGCTCATTATTAGTAGAGAAGAAAATTAAAAAAGGTGTTCAAATTCAATGTACAAAATGTGATTATGAAGAGGCACCTTCACAATAATAGCAAAAATTTTAACAAAACCCACATCTCATTTTAATGGCAATTTACAATATTTAGAATTATCAAACAATATAATTGGCAAACGTCTCATAAAATTGTTATAATTTATGAGGCGTTTTCTTTTGTTTGTGGAAGTAATAACTTAACGGCTCTTTAAATTAATATACTTTTAAATAACTTAAAATTGTATATTTTTTAGTGAGTTATTAAAAGAATGGTAATATGTCACACAATTTTTAAAAATTTTATTTACTAAATACTTGATATCTTTCCAAGATAGGTTTAGTGTCATAATGTATGTTTTCAATATGTGATAGTAATTTCAAATGTCTATCAGATGAGTGTGATTCGTATCCCTTTTCTTAGACAATTTTTTAAAGCACACCTTATTTCTTTAATGCAATTTTGTTGGAGGTGTACCCTTGATGAATATCACATTTGCAGAATTAGATAACTTTCTCAAATATATTCAACTCGAAAAAAACTTTTCAGTACATACTGTTAGGGAATATGAGTTTGATTTAAATGATTTTCTAAACTTTCTAAAGTCTGAAGGTATTTCAAATTTAGACGAGGTTGAATATATCCACGCACGGATATATGTAACGAAGCTTTATGATGAAAAGAAAGCAAGAACTTCTATCTCTAGAAAAATTTCTTCAATTCGTTCATTCTTTAAATACTTAAACCGTGAATATAATCTAGATGATTCTTCATTTCGATCACTATATCATCCCAAAAAAGAAAAGCGATTACCTAATTTTTTCTATGAAGAGGAGCTTTCACAATTATTCGAAAGAAATTTTGGAACAGATGACAAGTCAGTTCGAAATATAGCCCTACTAGAACTACTGTATGCTACAGGTATACGAGTTAGTGAATGTACATCAATTGAAGTAAATGATATCGATTTTCACTATTCGATTGTGCGAGTAATGGGTAAGGGACGGAAAGAAAGAATTATCCCTTTTGGACAATATGCACATGAAGCGTTATGTAAGTATATAGAAGAAGTACGTCCCAAGTTGATGAAAAATAACAATCATAAAAAATTGTTTGTGAACTTGCGCGGTGGAGAACTTACTTCCCGTGGAGTACGTTATATACTTGAAGACATGATTAAAAATGCCTCTATGCATACAAAAATTTATCCGCATATGTTAAGACATTCTTTTGCTACTCATTTACTCAATCATGGAGCCGATCTTAGAACAGTTCAAGAGCTACTCGGCCATGCCAGTTTATCATCAACTCAAGTCTACACACATGTTACAAAAGAACATCTTCGAAATACTTATATGAATACTCATCCGCGAGCGTGATTTTAGGAGGAATGAAAATGGAACAATTCCATGCTACTACCATATTTGCTATTCATCATAATGGGAAATGTGCGATGGCAGGTGATGGGCAAGTTACATTAGGAAATTCAGTAGTCATGAAACATACTGCTAGAAAGGTCAGACGTCTATTCAATGGGAAGGTGTTGGCTGGATTTGCAGGGTCTGTAGCTGATGCTTTCACTCTATTCGAAATGTTTGAAGCGAAACTTAATGAATATGGTGGTAATTTACAACGTGCTGCCGTTGAGGTTGCAAAGCAATGGCGTGGCGATAAAATGCTAAGACAATTAGAAGCGTTACTATTAGTGATGGACCAATCTACGTTGTTGTTAATTTCCGGTACAGGGGAAGTTATTGAACCTGATGATGGCATATTAGCCATCGGTTCTGGTGGTAATTATGCATTATCTGCAGGGCGAGCATTAAAACAATACTCTGGAGAACATTTAACAGCTAGTGAAATAGCAAAAGCTGCTCTTACGATAGCTGCTGACATTTGTGTTTATACAAACCATAATATTATAGTGGAGGCGCTTGAAGAATGACAAAACCTAATTTAACGCCAAGACAAATTACAGAACAGTTAAATCGTCACATTGTTGGGCAAAATAATGCGAAGAGAGCAGTTGCAATTGCACTTCGAAACAGATATCGTCGCTCGCTCTTGAATGAAGAATTGCGAAATGAAATTATTCCAAAAAATATCTTAATGATTGGTCCCACTGGTGTTGGGAAAACAGAAATTGCACGGAGAATAGCGAAACTAACAAACGCCCCATTTATTAAAGTGGAAGCAACAAAGTTTACTGAGGTTGGTTATGTTGGTCGCGATGTTGAATCCATGGTTCGTGATTTAGTTGAAAGTTCTCATAGACTTGTTAAAGACGAAATGATGGAAGCTGTGAAAGATACGGCTGAAATAAATGCAAATGAAAAGTTAGTGAAACTACTGGTTCCATCAAAAGTTAGAACAAAAATGGCACAAAATCCATTAGAAATGCTTTTTGGTCAAACAAATAATAATTCTGATGAAGATAAAAACGAAGAAGAAACAGTAACACGTTCTAAGCGTTCACAAGTTTCGCAAGATTTAAAATTGGGTAAACTAGAGGACGAATGGGTTACAGTCGAAGTTACAGAACAAAACACATCTTTCTTAGAGTTAATGCCTGGTATGGGTATGGACATGGGGTCGTCTGGAATGCAAGATATGCTTTCTAGTCTTATGCCAAAGAAAACAAAGAAACGAAAAATGAAGGTTAAGGATGCACGTCGTGTACTTATTATAGAAGAAGCAAATAAATTAATCGATTCTGATGAATTAGCACAGGAAGCTATCCGTAGAGCAGAACAGTCAGGAATTATCTTTATCGATGAAATTGACAAAATTGCTAGCCGAGGAACATCATCAGCTGATGTATCACGTGAAGGTGTGCAAAGGGATATTTTACCGATTGTTGAAGGTTCCACTGTGACAACAAAATATGGACCTGTTAAAACTGATTTTATGCTCTTTATCGCAGCGGGTGCTTTCCACATGTCAAAACCGAGTGACTTAATCCCTGAGTTACAAGGACGCTTCCCAATTCGTGTGGAGTTGGATAAGTTAACAAAGGAAGATTTTATTCGCATCTTGAAAGAACCAGATCAGTCTCTTATCTTACAATATAAAGCATTGTTAGAAACAGAAGGGGTAACAATCGAGTTCACAGACGATGCAATCGAACGAATTGCCGAGATTGCAACAGAAGTAAATCAAGAAACAGATAATATTGGAGCGAGAAGACTCCATACGATCTTAGAGCGATTATTAGAAGAATTATCCTTCGAAGCATCTGAAATTTCGCCAGCACATATCGAAATTACACCTGCATATGTCGACAAAAAACTCGAAAAAATTTCAAAAAACAAAGATTTATCGCAATTTATCTTATAATTCGAGTTTTATGAGTTACAATAAATTGTAGAAACCTTTAGAATATTAAGTGAATTATTATACGCACCCTTTAGGAGGATATTTTTAAAATGAATTTATTATCAAAAACACGTAAGATTAACTCGATGTTACAAGCATCAGCTGGTAAACCGGTTAACTTTAAGGAAATGGCTACCACACTTGCTGATATTATAGATAGCAATGTATTTATTGTAAGTCGTAAAGGAAAATTATTAGGTATTTCAATTCATCAAAAAATTGAAAATGCTCGTATTCAAAAAATGGTGGAAGAGCGTCAATTCCCTGAAGATTATGCACATCATTTATTTGAAGTTACTGAAACTTCACCTAATATTGATATCAATAGTGAACATACAATTTTCCCAATCGAAAACCGTGATCTTTTCAAAAACGGTTTAACTACAATAGTTCCAATAATCGGTGGTGGGGAACGCTTAGGTACATTAATTTTAGGTAGATTAAGTGCTAGCTTTGAAGATGACGATTTAATTTTAGCCGAATATGGTGCGACTGTAGTTGGAATGGAAATTTTACGTGAAAAATCAGAAGAAATTGAAGAAGAAGCTCGTAGCAAAGCGGTAGTACAAATGGCGATTAATTCATTATCTTATAGTGAATTAGAAGCGATTGAACACATTTTTGAAGAACTAGATGGAAACGAAGGATTACTTGTTGCTTCTAAAATCGCGGACCGCGTAGGTATTACTCGTTCTGTTATCGTAAACGCTTTACGTAAATTAGAATCTGCAGGTGTAATTGAATCTAGATCTCTAGGTATGAAAGGAACTTATATTAAAGTATTAAATGACAAGTTCCTAACAGCTTTAGCTGAAATTAAAATGAAATAATATTGAAAATATTATAATGGTTCTGTCACATTTCGTGGCAGAACCATTATTTTTTGTCTAATATAATATACACATTTTACTAAGTGCAAAATACTAGTTAATAATAAGGACTAGTGTATCCATCCGCTTAATATGTCGAAATAATGGTGAATCTAGGGAATTGTGAATAATATTAGGACAAAAGAGTCTGAAAATGGTCCGTTTTTACTAGTAAAAAACAACAAATGCCAATAGACACATAGTAGTAATATACTTTAAAATTAAGTTATTGAATTGAAATATAATTAATATAATGAATGATTTTGAGGTGAATAGTTTGAATTTGTTTGGAGGGACGATTAGTAGCTTAGAAAATGGCTTAAACTATGCGTCTTTAAAAAATAAAACAATTGCACAAAACATTGCAAATGTGGATACCCCTAATTACACTGCGAAAAATGTCAGTTTTAGTAAAATGTTGTCGGAAGCGAAAGAGTCTACAATAACTGCGAATCGTACAGATAGTAGACATTACGATTTTCAGATTAAGCAATCAACTCCAGGTGTATATAGTCTTGAAAACTTTAAATACCGTAATAATGGCAATGGCGTCGATATGGATGCGGAACAGTCTAGCCTAGCTGAAAATACCATCTACTATAATGCTTTAGTTGAACGAATTTCAGGAAAATTCAATACGTTAAATACTGTTATCCAAGGAGGAAAATAAGTATGTCAATATTTACTAGTATGAATACTACAGCCTCTGCTTTAACAGCACAACGATTACGAATGGATGTTGTTTCGTCAAATATCGCAAATGTCGACACAACTCGAGCGAAGCAAGTGAACGGTGAATGGGAACCGTATCGTCGCAAATCTGTTACGTTGACAGAAGATAATGGGAATGGTCATTTCTCAAGTCTCTTAAATAAGGCAATCGGAAAGAAAGTAAATGCTGGTAATGGAGTTAAAGTTACAAAGATTAATGAAGATACAAAAACCCCATTTAAATTAGTTTATAATCCGACAGATCCGGATGCAAATGAAGATGGTTACGTAGAAATGCCAAATGTTGACCTATTAACAGAGATGGTCGATTTGGTATCTTCAACACGTTCTTACGAAGCGAATGTCACAGTATTTAATGCTAGTAAATCCATGCTAACGAAGGCACTAGAAATTGGAAAATAAATAAGTGGAAAGGATGACTCATTTTGGCAATAAATCCGGTATCATTATCTCTTGCAAACACGCAAATGATTGATGAAACAAACAAATTGAATGCGACGACAACAACGCCGTATGAGGCACAGCAATCATTTGCCCATACATTAAAAGATGCGATTGCTTCTGTTAATACTCAACAAGTTCAATCAGATGCAATTACAGAAAAGCTAATTAATGGTGAAGATGTTGATTTACATGAAGTCATGATCACTGCTCAAAAAGCAAGTATTACTCTAAATGCTACTATAGAAGTTCGTAATAAAGCAATTGAGGCGTACCAAGAAATTATGCGAATGACGATTTAAACTTCATTTAGCAACTCTATACCTGCACCATTTACTTAAAATTGGTGAACTGCACAAAGACTGCCAAGCTAAGTCGATAAGGTGTATTACAAAAATCGGGGGATAGCTAATGAAAGAGCGTTTTACAAAAATAAAAACAGATTCTGTGCAATTCTGGAAGAGTCGCACGAAAAATCAGAAGGTTGCAATTATAAGTACTTTAGTAGGGGTAATAATACTTGCAGCTGTAATTACATATTTCTCAACGAGAACAAAAATGGTGCCATTGTTTACTGAGCTATCTGCAGCTGAGGCTGGAGAGATTGCCGAAGTGTTAACTGCACAAGGGGTTACATATGAAATATCTCCTGGAGGGACTAATATTCTAGTTCCAGAGGAGCAAGTAGATTCACTAACAGTATCTCTAGCAGCACAAGGGTATCCTGAGTCGGGTGATATTAATAATTCCTTCTTCACCGATAATGCTGGATTTGGGATGACTGATAATGAATTTAATGTTATTAAACTAGCAGCTACACAAACAGAGTTAGCGAACTTGATTAAACGAATTGACGGTGTAAAAAATGCCAATGTCATGATTAATATGCCGGAAAAAGGTGTATTTGTGAGTGATACAGGGCAAGAGGCAAGTGTATCTATAGTGTTAGATACTGAGCCTGGTCATAAATTTTCAAATGAACAAATTACTACCTTATATAATTTGGTATCAAAAAGTATCCCGAACTTAAGTACTGACAATATTGTCATTACAAATCAGTACTCGGAGTATTTCGATTTAGAATCTGCCTCGTCTGGATCTAACTCAATTGATACGGTTGATGGTCAAATGCAAGTGAAGAAAAACGTGGAACGGGATTTACAAAGACAAGTACAACAAATGTTAGGTACTCTCATGGGTAATGATAAAGTCGTCGTTTCCGTAACAACAGATATTGACTTTAAACAAGAAAATCGTGAAGAGAAACTTGTTGCACCGGTTGATGAAGAGAATATGCAAGGAATCGAAATCAGTGCTCAACGAATTACTGAAACGTATTCCGGAACAGGAGCAGCGGCTGCATCTGGAACTCCAGAAGCTGAATCAACAACTGATAATTTTGTCGACTATGATGCTACAACTAGTGGTGATGGGGACTACGAAAAAGTAGAAGAAACGATTAATAACGATGTCAATCGTATTACAAAAGACATTCAGGAAAGTCCTTACAAATTACGAGATATTGGAATACAGGTAATGGTCGAGCCACCAAATCCAGATGACGTTACTTCCCTTTCAGACGATGTAAAAAGTGATATTGAACAAATTCTATCAACAATTGTCCGTACTTCAATTGATAAAGAAGCTGCAGGAGAACTGACTGATGAGCAAATTAGCCAAAAAGTAGTTGTATCTGTTCAACCTTTCTATGGAAATGATGCTGTAGCGAATGAAGAAACACCAGTCTTCCCTTGGTGGATTTGGGTTATTGGTGGAATATTAGTTGCAGTGATTTTATTACTCGTATTCTTCATCATTCGATCTAGAAAACAAGAAGAAGAAGAAGAGGATGAATTTACAATTGTTGAAGAACAAGAAAGATTCATTGTAAATGATATCAACGACGAAAAAGAAACAGAAGGAACGATACGTCGTAAACAGCTTGAAAAAATGGCAAAAGAAAAACCTGAAGATTTTGCTAAGCTATTACGCAGTTGGATTACCGAAGATTAATGGGGGTATTCGAACATGTCCAAAAAAGAAAAAGGATTAACAGGAAAGCAAAAAGCAGCATTACTGTTAATTTCTTTAGGACCAGAAGTTTCTGCTTCTGTATATAAACATTTAAACGAAGAAGAAATTGAACGGCTGACATTAGAAATCTCGAGTGTTAAAAAGGTAGAGCCTAATATAAAGGAAGATATTATTGAAGAATTCCATAATATCGCTTTAGCTCAAGACTATATTTCACAGGGTGGAATCGGTTACGCAAAAACAATCTTAGAAAAAGCGTTAGGGGCAGATCAAGCTCAAGCAATTATTAACCGCTTGACTTCTTCCTTGCAAGTACGACCGTTCGACTTTGCAAGGAAAGCAGATCCTGGACAAATTTTCAACTTTATCCAAAATGAACATCCGCAAACAATTGCTTTAATACTATCTTATTTGGATCCTGGACAAGCAGGCGTAATCCTTTCCTCACTTCCACAAGAAGTACAAGCAGATATTGCGAAACGTATTGCAACAATGGATTCTACTTCACCAGAGGTAATTAGTGAGATTGAAGCGGTTTTAGAACGCAAATTATCTTCAACTGTCACACAGGATTATACGGAAACAGGTGGAGTCGATGCCGTTGTGGAGGTATTAAATGGTGTGGATCGACAAACGGAGAAAACGATACTCGATGCGTTAGAAATACAAGATCCAGAGTTGGCAGAAGAAATCAAAAAGAGAATGTTTGTTTTCGAGGATATCGTTACGCTGGATAATCGCTCAATACAACGTGTGATTCGCGATTGTGAAAATGAGGACTTGTTATTATCTATGAAAGTAAGTAGTGAAGAGGTTAAAGAAATTCTTTTCCGCAATATGTCTCAGCGTATGGCAGATACCTTCAAAGAAGAAATGGAGATTATGGGTCCTGTTCGTCTGCGTGATGTAGAAGAAGCACAATCTAGAATAGTAGGTGTTATTCGTAGATTAGAAGATGCAGGAGAAATTATCATAGCTCGTGGTGGAGGAGATGACGTAATTGTCTAGAATCATCCGCTCAAGCAGTACCGTTCAACAGCAGGACAAACAAGTCGAAATCCAACTTCGAAACTTGTTTCATGTAGACTTTGATGGCGAAGAAAACGATCAAGTACTAGCTCTTACAATAAATGAGATTAATGCTGAAAGAGAGAAAATGCTGTATGAAGTCTCAATTGAAATGAATGAGCAAAAACAACAGTTTGAACAATACCAGCAAGAACAATTAGCAATGTTAGAACAGTTAAAAAAACAGTGGGAAGAAGAAAAACTAGTATTAGAGCAAAATGCCTACAATCAAGGTTTTCAACAAGGCTATGATGAAGGCATGAGAAAAGCGCAAGTTGATATGCAAGATTCCTTCTCACTTGCTAATCAAGTCATTGAAGATTCTCGAGTAATGGCTCAAAACTATATTGAAGAACAAGAGCAAGTAATACTAGATCTTGCATTAACTGCTTCTGAGCGAATCATTGGTATCTCTCTAGAACGAGATGATGAAGTCTATTTATCAATTGTTAAAAGAGGTCTAAAAGAAGCGCGAG
Organism: Ureibacillus sp.; assembly: GCA_035555915.1. Classification (GTDB taxonomy): domain Bacteria; phylum Bacillota; class Bacilli; order Bacillales_A; family Planococcaceae; genus Ureibacillus. Next base: position 59,519 of record DATMGC010000030.1, read on the forward strand.
AAATGAAGGAAATTAAAATTTATGTCTCGCCAACCTACCATCGTCTAATATCACAACATCGAAACGAGTTAGTCGAAATGTTTCCTAATGATGTACCGTTACTCGTGTTTGTTGAAGATGAATTAGATGAGACCCAATGTTTTATTGAAACAAATCATGGACGTATCGTTGTTTCAATCGATGAGCAGTTAAGTGAGCTTCGAATTAAGCTAAATGAAATTTTGGACAGTAAGGAATGATAGGATGAAAGCGGCTCAATTAATAGACACAATTCCAACATTAAATACGTTTAAAAAATTCGGTAAAGTAAATCGAGTTGTCGGTTTAATGATTGAGTCACAGGGTCCTGAGAGTTCCATCGGCGATGTATGTAAAATACATGTGAATTCATTGAAAAATGGCCATCAGATCATTTTAGCTGAAGTAGTAGGATTTAATAATGAATTTGTCGTTTTAATGCCATATACATCTATTCGAGAAATCTCAATTGGGTGTCTCGTTGAAGGAACAGGAAAGCCACTTGAAGTAAAAGTGGGTCCTGAACTCATTGGTAAAGTACTAGATTCCTTGGGAAATCCTTTTGATGGTTCACTCCTTCCAAGGGGATTAACTACTGTTCAAACCGATCAAGAACCACCAAATCCTTTGAAAAGGCCACCGATTAGTGAACAGCTTGAAGTTGGTGTGAAAGCCATTGATGGAATGTTAACAGTTGGTAACGGACAACGTGTAGGTATTTTCGCTGGATCAGGGGTAGGTAAAAGTACTTTACTAGGTATGATTGCTCGAAATACAAAAGCAGATTTAAATGTTATTGCCTTAATTGGTGAACGTGGACGTGAAGTACTTGAATTTATCGAACGTGATTTAGGTGAAGAAGGTTTGAAGCGATCAATTGTAGTCGCGGCAACAGGCGATCAACCCGCATTAATGCGCATTAAAGGAGCTTTTACAGCAACTGCAATAGCCGAGTATTTTAGAGATCGTGGAATGAATGTCATGTTAATGATGGATTCGGTAACACGTGTAGCGATGGCACAGCGTGAAATTGGTCTTGCAACAGGGGAACCCCCTGCACAAAAAGGATATACTCCTTCGGTATTTTCAATATTACCAAAACTATTAGAGCGAACAGGAACAAATCAACATGGTTCAATTACTGCTTTCTATACGGTTTTAGTAGATGGTGATGATATGAATGAGCCAATCGCTGATACGGTTCGAGGAATCTTAGATGGACATATTGTATTAGACCGTACTTTAGCAAACAAGGGTCAATATCCAGCCATCAATGTTCTAAAAAGTGTAAGTCGTCTAATGAATCATATTTCTTTACCTGAACATGTGAAAGCAGCCGAGAGACTTAGAGAACTCTATTATACGTATGCAAAGTCAGAGGATTTAATCAATATCGGTGCCTATAAACGAGGGACATCTAAGGAAATTGATGAAGCCATTCAGTATGAACCGCTGATAACAAACTTTTTAAAGCAAGGTTATAAAGATAAAGTATCACTCGAAAATACAGTAAAAGAAATAATAGCGTTGTCGAATGGTGGAGGTAGATAATGGTTCAATATGCATATCGTTTTGAGAAAATATTAACAATCCGTGAGCAAGAAAAACAACAAACGGAAGCAGCTTACAAAGAGGCAGTACGAGCATTTGAAGAAGTTGCAACAAAACTTTATGATCTTTTAAAGAAAAAAGAAGATCTAATTACTTATCAAAATGAAACATTAGCAGTTGGATCAACAATTGATCAAATCCACCATTTTGCAACCTTTATAGATAGCATTGAACGATCAATAGCAGAAGTTCAACAAAAAGTTGTACAAGCACGTTCAAAAATGAACTGGCATGAGCAGAAATTATTAGAAAAAAACTTGGAAATACGTAAGTTTGAAAAAATGCGTGAAAAAGATTTTACAACATTTAAAAACGAACAAGATAGAGCAGAAATGCTCTATCTAGATGAACTTTCATCACTTATGTATTCAAAGAAAGAATTTAGGTGATTTCATGGCAAAGGGTAAAACAAAACAAGTAAAAACAGAGATACATGAAGAAAATTCACCAGGTATTTTTCAAAAGCTTATTTTTTGGTTTATCATTCCGTTGGTATTTATAGTAGCAATCCTTCTTGTAATAGCAACTTTTACGGACTTTAATGTTTTTGATAAGGCCTCAGAGCTTACTAATTTTAATGGTTCGGAAGATGTCACAGATAATAAATCACCCGATCAAAATGGTAAAAAAATTGTTGGATTGGAAGCTGAAGTGAAAGAAAAAGAGGCGGAGATCGAACAATTGCAGGATGAATTAGAAAAAGCGAAAGCAGAAAATCAAGAGAGTCAATCGAAACAAGAGCAACTTCAATATGAAATTGATAAATTGAAAAGTGAGCAAAACGAAGCAAAAAAAGAATTTAATGATATCTTAAGTTCCTTTGAGAAAATGTCAGCAAAATCAGCTGCACCAATACTTGTGGAAATGAAAGATGACGAAGCATTGAAAATACTTGCTAATATGAAACCTGATACTTTATCAGCTATTTTGGCAAAAATGGAACCTGCTAAGGCTGCACATTATACGCAACTATTGTCAGAATGATAAAACTATCCGGGTAAAGAAGGTGAAAAAATATGAATATCGGCATAATGCAGCTATCCAATATAGTTGTAAACACAAAGGGAGTATCAAGAGAATCATCCACAATTGCTTCAAGCAAATCAACAGCAAAAAATAGTTTTCAAGATGTATTTAATAAGGTAAAAACTACTCCTCAAAATGATACACCGATTGAAAAAGAACAGAATGATTCAATTGATTTAGAGAAGTTAGAGAATTTTTTAACATCTCAATCTACTGAAGAAGTAATGGATTCATTAGAAATTCCACATGATGAAGGGCTGCTATTATTACAGATGGATGAAGATGGTCAAGCTATTGCTTTTGATGAAATGATGAGTATGGAAAACTTACTTTCAGTGTTAAATATTGACCAAAGTCAATTGTTAGAAACGGTTCAGCAGCTTACTGGTAAGACAGTAGAAGGTGTAGAGGATATATGGCAGTTGATGAATGCTGTCTTAGAAAATGAGACAGAAATTGTACAGCAGTTAATTACTGCACTAAACGGTGAACAAAAAGCAACACCTAAACAAGCTGAACAGCTATTAAAGTTTTTAAAGTTATCACAAATTTCTGGTAAAAATTCTGACTTGCTTACTGAGCAATCAGCTACTCTAGAAGAGCTTAAAAATATGTTAAAAAGTGTTGCAGGGGAGATTCAAAATAATATACAAACAACGAAGAATCTATCTGGGAAAGTTTATTTAGAAGGATTTGAACAAGTTGTTCAAAAAATAGTGAAAACTGCAGAGTCTATCGAAAAGACAGAAACATCGGAATCAACAAAAACAAATGTTGTGCCCACAACCAATTTGACAAACCAAACAAAAACAATCTCAATTATGCTTCCGACAGAAAAAGGTGCACAATCTGAGGCTTTAGCTAAGGAAATTCAAAATCTAATAAATCGTAGTCAAATCTCTAATACGCCGGGTACGACAAAGCTTTTATTAAAACTATATCCGGAAAATTTAGGGTCAGTTCGTATTGAAATAATGCAACAAGATGGCGTACTATCTGCTCGGTTACTTACAACAACGGCGATGGGTAAGGAACTTCTTGATAGTCAATTACAACAATTAAAAAATGCATTCGCCAATGCCAATATACAGATGGATCGAATCGATATTGCTCAAAGTCTTCAAGAAGCAGATCGCAACTTGAAAGATCAGAGTCAGTTTGGTCATCAGTTTAAACAGCAGACTGAACAAGAGGAAACTGAACAAGATGAGCAAGAAGATGATTCAGAAAAAATATCCTTTAGTGATTTTCTAATAAATGAGGGGGTGTAAAGGATGGCTACAACAGGCATTTCAAGTGATTATTACTTAGCTTCTACCCAAAAAGCAAACATTAGTACAACTGGTGATAATTCTAGTCTAGGGAAAGATGCTTTTTTAAAAATCCTTATAACTCAATTACAAAACCAAGATCCTACAGAACCAATGGATGATAAAGAATTTATTGCCCAAATGGCTCAATTCTCTTCTTTAGAACAAATGCAAAATATGACAACCGCCATGCAAAATCTACTTACATCTCAGAATGAAACGCAACTTATGTCGTATACAACATTTATCGGAAAAGAAGTGAAGTGGAATGAAGTAACCACTGAAAACGGTGATTCGGTTACGAATGAAGGTACGGGACTGATTAATGAATTGAAATTTAAAGATGGAGTACCTGTATTTGTTCTTGAAGATGGAAAAGAAATTACTGCTGGTAATATCTCTTCTATTTTAAACAGCACTTCCACATCAGACACAAGTTCAACAACAGAAAATCCATTAGTTACAGCTAGTCAATTAATAGGACAAACTGTACAATATCAAACTGATGGAGAAAAGTTATCGGCAATAATTGAATCTATTTCTACCAATAATAGTTTAATTGAGTACATTTTAAATAACGGTACACGTTTACAAAAGGATCAATTTGAACTACTTAATAAATAGTTTATAAAGGGAATCTGTGAATTGTCTTGATAGAACAATAAAACGAACCCACATAAAATAAAAGGATAAATGAGAGGAGAACGAAACAATGTTACGTTCAATGTATTCAGGGATTTCGGGCTTAAAAAACTTCCAAACAAAGCTTGATGTCATCGGTAACAATATTTCAAATGTTAATACATATGGATTCAAAAAGGGACGTGTAGTATTTAAAGATTTAATCTCACAAACAACTGCTGGGGCATCTGGTCCTTCGGGAGCACGAGGTGGGGTCAACCCTATGCAAGTTGGGTTAGGATCATCGATAGCAGTAATTGATACAATTCATGGTACTGGTGCGCTTCAATCTACTTCACGTAGTCTTGACTTAGCTATTTCAGGTGATGGCTTCTTCCAAGTAGCGGATGCGACTAATGGACAAAATGGTTATACAAACATTTCATATACTCGTGCAGGTAACTTCTATATGGACGAAGCAGGATACCTAGTTAATTCTGACGGTAAATATCTTGTAGGGAAATTTGCAACAATTTCGACACAACCTATTATGGAAGCGCAATTTTCTCAACCTACTGCTACAGATCAAACGGATTATTATGCAGGGTATTCATACTTTAAAAATTCAAATGGCCAAAATATCACCGCAGCTAATGCAACAGCTACTCCTCAAATAGAGGGGTTACGTTTTGATAGTGCTGGTAAGCTTTATACAGGAGCAAAACCGGCTGCACCTGCTTTACCTACTCCTTTGAATGCAACGATTTCAGGAGATAATTCATATGAGTTTGAATTTAACGTGACGACAGGTAACTTATATTTGAATAATGGTACAGCTAGATTTTTAGTTGTTAATGATAACACTGTCTTAAATGAAGAAACTGGTCAGCAAATAGCTTATACAAGTTCTACTAATAATGTCTATACTGCAGTAAATGGTACAAAAATACAAACTGGTGAAAGGGATGTTTATTCGTCTGTTGGAAGTGATTTGAATTACCGACCATTACAAATCCCTACAACAGCCCAAAGCATATCAATTGGTCAGGACGGAACTGTGAACTTTGTCGATCAATATGGTGAACTACAATGGGCAGGTCAAATTCAATTAGCTAAATTTTCGAATACTGGGGGACTTGAAAAAGTTGGTAGTGTTTATTATCAAGCTACAGCAAACTCTGGGCAACCTGTATTGGGCTGGGCAACTGAATTTGGAATTGGTTCTATCCAATCAGGTTTCCTAGAAATGTCCAATGTTGACCTTTCAGAAGAGTTTACGGATATGATTGTTGCGCAACGTGGATTCCAAGCAAACTCACGTATTATAACAACTTCAGATGAAATCTTACAAGAGCTAGTAAATTTAAAACGCTAAACTAATAGGTTATGACTAATTTCATTGGTAGGGAGGGTCGGGCCGGTTTCTCTGAGTAACCCGGCCCCATTCAATGATCGAATTAACACGATTAAATGGTAAATCTTTTTCTTTAAACGCATTATACATAGAGTTGGTTGAATCATTTCCGGATACAACCATTACGTTAACAAATGGTAGGAAATTTATTGTAATGGAAACTGAAGAACAAGTTCGAAAAAAAGTAGCACAATTTTATAGAAGTATTCACCTATTATCCAACCCGAATTTGCGAGGCGATGACAATGAAGAACAATAAATTATTAACAGTAATGCTTATTATTTTAGTGTCCATTACATTAGTTGGAGTTGTAATTTTAGTTCTACTAACACAGTTTAATAAACAAACGACTCAAGATGAACCTTCAATTGATGAGATAGTTGAAGCTTCAGTTGATGTAAATGAGATTACAACAAATCTTGCTGATAATAAAATCGTTATGCTCTCATTAAAAATACAAACAGATAGTAAAAAAGCAGCGGAAGAACTTACGAAACGTGATTTCCAAACAAAAAATTTAGTTATTACACAACTTTCTGAAATGACTGCAGAAGATTTGAAAGGAAAAGAAGGAAAAACAACTTTTGAATCTACGATAAAATCACAATTAAATAAGTTGATGCAAGAGGGAGAAGTACAACAAGTTTACATTACCTCCTACATCATCCAATAATACAAGTGCGAAACATCACGAAATGGAGGTGGGCAAATGGCAGGAGATGTATTATCTCAATCCGAAATTGATGCGCTACTTTCGGCCATATCGACCGGTGAAATGTCAGCAGATGACATGAAAAAGGAAGATGAGAAGAAAAAAGTAAAAATATATGATTTTAAAAGAGCTCTTCGTTTTTCAAAAGATCAAATCCGAAGTTTGACCCGTATACATGAAAATTTTGCTAGATTGTTAACAACATTCTTTTCAGCTCAGTTAAGAACATATGTACAGATTACAGTTGCTTCAGTTGATCAAATTCCTTTCGAAGAATTTGTGCGTTCTATACCAAATATGACATTAATAAATGTGTTTGAAGTCCCACCGTTAGATGGTAATATCTTAATGGAGATCAACCCTAATATTGCGTACTCCATGCTAGATCGTTTAATGGGTGGTGGCAGTGGCTCAAGCTATAGTAATGTTGCAAATTTAACTGAAATTGAACAAAGAATCATGACGAATCTATTTGAGCGATCCTTCGATAGTCTTCGGGAAGCTTGGGAAACAGTTGCTGAAATAGACCCGAATTTTGTGGAATTAGAAGTAAATCCGCAATTCTTACAAATGATTTCACCAAATGAAACCGTGATTGTAATTTCATTAAATACACTAATTGGTGATACAACGGGTATGATTAACATTTGTATACCTCATGTTGTCTTAGAGCCAATAATAAAAAATTTATCAGTTCAATATTGGATGCAATCTAATACAAAAGAAGCTTCTCCAGAGCAATCTCAAATGTTAGAAAGACGTGTGAAGCAAGCACAATTACCATTAGTTGCAGAACTTGGTACAACGTCAATTTCAATTGAAGATTTCTTATATATGAATATTGGAGATGTCGTCCAATTGGACCAACATATTGATGACCCGCTTATACTAAAAGTTGGGACTTTGCCGAAATTTACTGTACAGCCAGGTAAACGAAATAAAAAAATGGCCATCCAAATTATCGCACCATTAGAAGGAGGAGACGAAGATGAGTGAGGGTATGCTCTCCCAAGAAGAGATTGAAGCATTATTAAGAGGCGAATCGTTAGATGATAAGGTTAATGATTTAGCATCTGAATCTTCTGTTGATAACCAACCACTACATGTAGAAGATTATTTAGATCCAATGGAACAAGATGCTTTAGGTGAAGTAGGGAATATCTCATTTGGTAGCTCAGCAACTGCGCTATCAACTCTTTTAGGACAAAAAGTAGATATTACAACACCAATCGTTTCAATTCTAAATAGAAATAAGTTAGAAGAAGAGTTTCCTCATCCCTATGTAGCAATACAAGTAGAATATACTACAGGATTATCTGGGGCAAACTTATTAGTTATTAAACAAGAAGATGCTGCAATTATTGCAGACTTAATGCTTGGTGGAATGGGCTTAAATCCAAGTGCTGATTTAAATGAAATTCAACTTAGTGCAGTGCAAGAAGCGATGAATCAGATGATGGGTTCAGCAGCGACTTCTATGTCCACTGTATTTAATAAAAAAGTAGATATTTCACCACCTAGTATTGATCTGATGAATTTATCGAAAAATGTGGGAACTGATCAAATTCCTAATGACGAGTTATTAGTAAAGGTATCATTCCGTTTAAAAGTTGGGACATTAATTGATTCAAATTTAATGCAATTATACCCACTTGAATTCGGGAAAAAAATTGTTAAGACATTGCTTGGTGAAGAAGAAGCTAACACTGTACCTGTTGATGTACCGCAACCTGCTACAAGTCTAAATATGACTTCGACAGCTCAACCGGTACAGCAGCCAATTCAACAACAACCGGTTCAGCAACCAATGCAACAGCAGGTACAGCAACAACCACAACCACCTGCTTCTCAACAGCATGCTGCAACCACATATCAAGAAATGCCAACGAGCTATGCGATGCCTACATATCAACCACCGCAACAGCCTGTAAATGTTCAGCAAGCTCAATTTACAGCATTTGAAAATACACAGATTACGAAAGAAGAAGCACGTAATTTAAATATGTTGCTTGATATTCCTTTACAAGTTACGGTGGAGCTTGGACGTACAAAACATTCGGTAAAAGAAATACTACAACTAACGTCAGGCTCAATCATTGAGTTGGACAAGTTAGCTGGGGAGCCAGTAGATATTTTAGTAAATAGCCGTTTAATTGCTAAAGGGGAAGTAGTCGTAATCGATGAAAACTTTGGTGTACGTATTACGGATATAATGAGTCAGTCAGAACGAATAAACAATTTGAGATAGGATTATTTGGAGGGATTAACAATGTCTAAGAAGATTTTAATAGTAGACGATGCAGCATTCATGCGCATGATGATTAAGGATATTTTAACAAAAAATGGATATGAAGTAGTTGGAGAAGCTGCTGACGGAGTTCAAGCGGTTGAAAAATACAGCGAATTAAACCCTGATTTAGTAACAATGGATATTACAATGCCTGAAATGGACGGAATTGCTGCGTTAAAAGCAATCAAAGCGACAGATCCAAATGCAACAATTATTATGTGTTCCGCTATGGGACAACAAGCGATGGTTATTGATGCCATTCAAGCTGGAGCAAAAGACTTTATCGTAAAACCATTCCAAGCTGACCGTGTAATTGAAGCAATTCAAAAAGCATTAGGTTGATCAAATGAACGGAAAAGGTTATGCAATCGCTCGTATTTGTTTTGCATTCTTAGTGGCATTAACTTTTCTGGCACCAACTAATTTTGCTTTTGCTGCAAATGGTAGTCAATCGGTTACTGAATGTTGGCAAAACCCTCAAGCAGAAGGTTGTGAAGAAAACCCATCTGCTGATGATGAAAGTTCATCATCGGCAGATGTCGGCTTAGGTCTTTGGGATTATATGAAAATGTTATTTGCTCTCGTTTTTGTGTTGGCACTTTTACTATTTGTACTTAAATTTCTGAATAAGAAAAGCGCAAATTATCAACAAAATAGTGTCGTACGCAATATTGGGGGAATTTCTGTAGGTGCACAAAAATCAGTTCAACTTCTTCATATTGGCGATAAACTCTATATCGTCGGTGTAGGTGAGGATGTTCAACTGATCAAAGAAATTGATGATCCAGAAGAAGTAGAACAATTATTACAAATCTATAATGATAAACAAATTTCAGGTAGTTCAACACCTTATATAGTAGATCTTGTTAAAAAGTTAAAACATAAGAACACAGAAGAAGAAACCGAAAAAACCCAATCAAATCCAAACTTTGGTGAGATGTTAAATAAACGACTTACTGAACTTACTAAAACAAGAAAAAATGAATTGGATAAATGGAAGGAAAAGGAGAAGGATAAGTAATGGACCAATTTCTCTCATACTTCTCTGAAAATGACCCAACCAATGTTTCAACTTCTGTAAAATTACTGCTTGTTTTAACTGTACTATCTATAGCACCAAGTATTCTAATATTAATGACATCCTTTGCACGGATTATGATTGTGCTTTCTTTTACAAGAACAGCATTAGCGACAAATACGTCGCCACCCAACCAAGTACTAATTGGTTTAGCTTTATTTTTAACTTTCTTTATCATGGCGCCTACATTCCAAGAAGTGAATGAACAGGCACTTCAGCCATTATTTAATGAAGAAATTACCTTAGACGAGGCATATGATCGAGCTAGTATTCCATTTAAACAATTTATGGCACAGCATACGAGACAAAAGGATTTACAACTTTTCTTGGATTACAATCAAGTAGAAAGACCGGAATCAGTGGAAAAGATTCCATTGACAATGATTGTTCCAGCCTTTGCTTTAAGTGAAATTAAAACAGCATTTCAAATAGGATTTATGATTTTTATTCCATTTTTAGTAATTGATATGGTAGTAGCAAGTGTCCTTATGTCAATGGGGATGATGATGCTTCCACCGGTAATGATTTCATTACCGTTTAAAATCTTATTATTTATATTAGTAGATGGATGGTACTTAGTGATTAAATCTTTACTTCAAAGTTTTTAGGGGATGATATAAATGACGCAGGAAATGGTCATTGAAATTGCAGAGCAAGCGATATGGGTTGTCCTCATTGTTTCTGGACCTCTGCTACTGATTGCTCTTATAGTCGGCTTACTTGTTAGTATTTTCCAAGCCACGACATCAATTCAAGAGCAAACATTAGCTTTCGTACCGAAAATAGTCGCGGTTTTAGTGGCAATTATCTTTTTTGGCCCATGGATGATTTCACAAATGACTTCATATGTTACTGACATTCTAGATAATTTAACTCGGTATATAGGGTGATGAAATGACAGAAATCATTCCTCAAATTTCCGTTTTAGTATTAGTAATGGTCAGAGTTTCTGCTTTTTTTGTATCAGTCCCTTTTTTTTCATACAGTAGAATTCCGATGCAATTGAGGATAGCTTTCTCAGTGATTTTTTCTTGGATGATGTATTACACATTAAATGTAGAAGCAATCCCAATTGACGGTAATTACATATTACTTGTTTTAAAAGAAGCGATTATCGGTTTAACCATTGGTCTTGTTGCTTTTATCATCATGACAGCTGTTCAAATAGCAGGTGGATTTATTGATTTTGAAATGGGTTTTACAATGGCAAACGTAATCGATCCGCAAACAGGAGCTCAGACCCCTTTAATGGGTCAATTTTTTAATTTTTTAATTCTATTTGTATTACTTATGATAAACGGGCATCATTTGATTTTAGATGGTATTTATTATAGCTATCAATTTTTGCCAATTGATCAGGTTTTTCCGAATTTCGGTGATGAAAATATTATTGAATTTCTTCTTAAAACCTTTAGTTCTGTTTTTGCAATTGCCTTTCAAATGTCTGCACCTGTTGTAGCAACTTTATTTTTAGTGACAATGGCGTTAGGAATAACAGCTAAAACCGTACCGCAACTTAATATTTTTGTTGTTGGTTTCCCGATAAAGATTGCAGTTGGTTTTCTAGTGTTAATTGTCTCGCTGGGTGTAATGATTGAAGTGATGGAAAAAGTAATAGAAATGATGATACTCTCGATGCGTGATTTCATGCAATTATTAGGTGGTGCATAAAGCATGGAGTTATTACTTACATTAGATTTACAGTTTTTTGCCGGGGACAAGACAGAAAAAGCAACACCAAAAAAGCGGCAGGATGCTAGAAAAAAAGGGCAGGTTGTTAAAAGTCAGGACGTAACTGCAGCAATCGTTTTACTGTTATTGTTTTTATTTTTATATGTGACGGGCCCAATGATGTTAGAAGGTATATTTGGCTTCCTACATCAAGCCTTTGAAAAGAACATATTAATTGAAACCTTAACAACTGATACAGTGATGCAAATGTACACAGATTCTATAAAAGAGATGGCAATGATTATTTTGCCTTTTATGGCCATTGCTGTTTTTGCGGGAATCGGTGCGAACTTCATGCAGTTCGGTTTCCTTTTTTCGACAGAGCCGCTGAAATTAGATCTAAAAAAGATGGACCCGATAAAAGGTATTAAGAAAATTATCTCGGTTCGAGCTATTGTCAACCTAATTAAATCTCTATTAAAAATAACATTTATTGGAACGGTAACTGTTACGATCATTTGGATGAACCTAGACCAGGTATTATCGTTATCATTCCAAAATCCTTGGGACACCTTAAGAGCAGTAGCAAAGTTAACGGGCTTAATGGGGATAGCGGCTTCATTGACACTTGTTGTCATCGCACTCATTGATTACATATATGAAAAATACGAGTATGAAAAACAATTGAAAATGTCGAAACAAGACATTAAAGACGAATACAAAAACGCTGAAGGTGACCCGAAGATTAAATCCAAAATCAAACAACGTCAAAGAGAGATGGCGATGCGACGAATGATGCAGGAAATTCCAAATGCAGATGTCGTTATCACCAATCCAACTCACTATGCCATAGCGCTCAAGTATGACGAGCAAAATATGGAAGCGCCTAAAGTTGTTGCAAAAGGAACTGACTATGTAGCGCAAAAAATTAAATTAATTGCAAAAGAAAATGATGTTGTAATGGTTGAAAATCGTCCTTTAGCTAGGGCGATGTACGATCAAGTTGAGATTGGTCAACAGGTTCCAGAAGAATTCTTTAAAGCAATAGCAGAAATATTAGCTTATGTTTATCGAATAAAGCGTAAAATTTAGACCATAGTAGGAGGGACAACATGAAAATTCGTGACATAGGTGTTTTAGCTGCAGTAATTATGATTGTAGCAATGCTCATTATCCCTCTACCGACATGGTTATTAAGCTTTTTAATCATTATTAATATTACATTGTCATTATTAGTGTTATTAGTGGCCATGAATATGAAAGAAGCATTAGATTTCGCCATTTTCCCTTCAATCATCCTGTTATTAACATTATTCCGATTGGGATTAAGTATATCTACGACTCGTGCTATCTTATCTCAAGGTAATGCGGGAGATGTTGTTGAAACATTTGGAGAATTTGTAACAGGCGGGAATATCCTAGTCGGTTTAGTTATTTTCATGTTATTAGTAATTATTAACTTTATAGTTATTACAAAAGGTTCTGAACGTGTAGCAGAAGTTGCAGCACGTTTTACATTAGATGCAATGCCAGGGAAACAAATGAGTATCGATGCGGATTTAAATGCTGGGATGATTTCCGAAAAAGAAGCAAGAGAACGCCGTGAAAAAGTTTCCAAGGAATCGGATTTTTATGGAGCGATGGACGGGGCAACAAAATTTGTAAAAGGTGATGCCATTGCCTCTATTATTATGGTATTCATCAACTTACTTTTTGGGATTATCATTGGAATGATGCAGTTAGGTTACTCAATGGCCGATGCAGCTAATCATTTCTCCACGTTAACAGTGGGGGATGGATTGGTTGCACAAATTCCAGCACTTCTTATTTCAACGGCAACAGGGATTGTTGTGACACGAGCGGCATCTGACGGTAATTTAGGTGAAGATATTGCAAATCAGTTATTTGCACAATCCAAATTGCTATATATTGCTGGAGGTTCAATCTTCCTATTAGGTCTTTTCACGCCACTTCCAGACTGGATTACAATGCCGATTGCTGCTGTGTTAATTGGTGGCGCATATATGATTAACAATAAAAAGAAAAAGGCGGAAGATCCGGAAGAATTGCTTGAGATGGAAGAAGAAGTGGCGGCAGATACGATGAAAAGTCCTGAAAATGTCGTGAATCTCTTAAATGTAGACCCTATTGAATTTGAATTTGGATATGGGTTAATTCCGTTAGTTGATGCCAGTCAGGGTGGAGATTTATTAGACAGAGTGGTCATGATTCGAAGACAGTTGGCACTAGAATTGGGTATTGTAATACCAGTGGTACGTATACGAGATAATATCCAATTACAACCGAATGAATACCGAATCAAGATTAAGGGAAATGAAATGGCTAAAGGAGAGCTTCTACTTGATCACTATTTATCGATGAGTCCAGGAGATGACGATTCAATTGAAGGGATTGAGACGATTGAGCCTTCCTTTGGGTTACCAGCTAAATGGATCACTGAAAAGGTGAAAGAAGATGCGGAAATGTTAGGGTATACAGTTGTAGATCCACCAAGTGTAGTTTCTACTCATTTAACTGAAATAATCCGCGCAAACGCTCATGAGTTATTAGGACGTCAAGAAACGAAGCAGTTAATCGACCATTTACAAGAAAGCTATCCAATTTTAGTGGAAGAGCTAACACCAACGCCTTTATCTATTGGAGAAATCCAAAAAGTCTTGGCCAAACTATTAAAAGAAAATGTATCTATACGTAATTTACCTATTATTTTTGAAACATTAGCGGATTATGCTAAGTTAACAAGTGATACGGATGTATTAACTGAATATGTACGTCAAGGATTAGCTAGACAAATTACATCCCAATATGTATCAGGTGGGCCAAGCTTAAAAGTAATCACGATTCCTGGCAAGTTAGAGAAACTCATTGCAGATAGTGTTCAACAAACAGATCACGGTAACTATTTAGCAATGAATCCTCAAGATTCACAAAACGTGTTAGAGGCAATAGCGCAGGAAGTAGAGAAAGTCTCATTTATGGAACAATCTCCAATTATTTTATGTTCACCAGGTATACGGATGTACTTAAGACAATTAACAGAGCGTTATTTCGCACAAATTCCTATTTTGTCCTATAACGAATTAGATGCAAATGTTGAAATTCAAAGTGTTGGAGTGGTGAATGTAGAATGAGAATGAAAAAATATACAGCACCTTCAATTTCAGAAGCGATGAAGTTAGTACGAGCAGAATTAGGTGAAGATGCAGTAATCATTAATTCAAAAGTGGTCACAACAAAAAAATTATTCGGGCTTATCAAACATAAGAATTTCGAAGTACTTGCTGGGGTTGACGAAGTGGAGACAAGACCAATGTCTCCACATCTTTTTGAAATACAAACAAATGGTTTAAACTATACGGAATCTGCAGAAGAACCGAAAATACATATTGATAATACGTTATCAGATGAATTAAAAAGTGAAATTGCAGAATTGAAGTCGATGATGAAATCAATGCAAAAGCAAACATTTCAATCTGATTTACCTGAGAATTTTTTGCCTTTTTTTGACTTCTTGAAACGTCAGGAGCTTAATGAAGAGCTCATCACGACAATAAGTGATGAGCTCTTTGTGCATCAAAAACAACAAAAAACACTGCTAACAGAAGACCAAATGAAAGAAATATCAAAACAAGTGCTCCGGAAATCCCTTGCAAATTTACCGATGGGCGGTCTTTCCTATGAAAAAAAATATATTAATGTACTTGGACCAACCGGTGTTGGGAAAACGACAACGATTGCTAAAATGGCGGCAAGAGCTGTATTAGAGAAAAAGAAGAAAATAGGGTTTATCACAACAGATACTTATCGAATAGCTGCAATCGAACAATTAAAAACTTATGCAAATCTATTACAAGCACCAGTCGAGATTGTCTATAATGCCAATGATTATAAAAAAGCAATTGAAAAGTTTGAACATCTTGATTTAGTTTTTATCGATACAGCTGGAAGGAACTATAAAGAAGCAAAGTATGTAGATGATTTAAAGCAAATGATTAACTTCGATGAGGAAGTAGAAGCATTTTTAGTGTTAGCTTTAACTTCAAAAGAAAGAGATATGGAAACGATAATTCAACAATTTAGTGAAATTGCAATAGGTAAATATATCTTTACTAAGATTGATGAAACAAATTCTATTGGCACTATGTTTAGTTTAATGATTAAATATAATAAAGGACTTGCTTACTATACAAATGGACAAGAAGTACCAGAAGATATAGAAGAAGCTAATTTAGAAGCAGTGCTTGAACTGTTCTTTCAAGGAGAATATAAATGAGAGACCAAGCTGAAAATTTACGAATTAAGATGCTGGAAAGTCAAGGGGCTTTAGGGAGATCAATAGCGATTGTTAGTGGTAAAGGGGGAGTAGGAAAAACGAACTTCTCTACAAACTTTGCCATTAACCTATCTAAATTGGGAAAGAAAGTAGTCGTACTAGATATGGATATCGGAATGGGGAATGTGAATATCCTCATGGGTAAAACGTCCCCCTATGATTTAAAGCATTATTTATTCGGTGAAGCACCATTAGAAGAAGTAATATATGACGGTTCGCATGGTGTCAAATATATTTCAGGTGGTTCCGGAATGTCTTCAGTAATGGAATGGTCAAAAGATAGGATTAGTGCGTTGTTTAATGCATTTGAACAATTACAGAAGTCTTTTGACTATATTCTTTTTGATATGGGAGCTGGAGCAACAAACTGGTCATTAGATCTATTAAGTGCCATAGACGAAATTATCGTTATTACAACTGCAGAGCCAACTGCCATTACGGATGCCTATTCAATGATGAAATATATTCACATAAAAGACAATGATAAAACTTTTTACTTACTATGTAATCGTTCCTATTCAAGAGAAGAAGGACAAGATACACTAAATCGTTTACGAAGTACGATGAAACAGTTTCTTAAAAAAGATGTACTTCTTCTAGGCTCGTTACCAGAAGATCAAATGGTGAGAAAAGCTGTTCGTGAACAAGTACCATTTTCTATCGCCTATCCAGACAGTAACATCTCAAAGACATTAAAAGCGATGGTTCAACAATTTGTAGAACGGAATGTTGTTGAAATCCATTCGAGTAATGACAAGCAAGGGACGTTCTTATCTAAACTAAGAAGTATATTTTTGAAAGGGCGTGATTAATTGGAATTCTCAAGTAAAAGCAAACTTTTAGTGGTGGATGACTCTGCTTTTATGAGAAAGCTAATTAGTGACTTTTTTGATGGCAACCCGAAGATTGAAGTTGTTGGTACAGCCCGCAATGGCAAAGATGCAATAACTAAAATTCAAACTTTACAACCAGATGTTGTCACAATGGACGTTGAGATGCCAGAACTAAATGGCTTAGACGCACTTAAGGAAATCATGCGAGTTTCTCCAGTGCCAGTAATCATGCTATCTAGTACGACGCTTCAAGGTGCAGAAAACGCATTAATTGCGATTGAATATGGAGCCGTTGATTTTGTTGCAAAACCTAGTGGGACCATTTCAATCGATTTACACAAAATCAAAGAAGAATTAGTACATAAAGTTGAGCATGCAGCACATGTCTCTGTTTCAAAGTTAAGAAAGCCCAAAATAGACTTACAACAAAGTTTCATTCAAAAAAAGTCTACTTTCAATGATAAGCTATTCAATCACAAGTTAACCACAGTTGGAACACCTATTGCTGCTGAAAATCGCTTTAATAAAGCCACGAAAAAAAAGATTATCCTAATCGGTACGTCAACGGGAGGACCACGTGCTTTACAAGAGGTTATAACAAAAATACCTAGTTCGATAAAAGCGCCAATTTTAATAGTTCAACATATGCCTGCTGGTTTTACGAAATCTCTAGCAGATCGATTGAATAATCTAAGCCATATTAAGGTGAAAGAAGCAGAAAAAGGGGATATCTTACAAGATGGTGTTGCTTATATAGCCCCGGGTGGTAGTCACTTGAAGCTTGAAAAACACGGAGCTTCATATGAACTAGTTTTAGACCAACAAGAGCCCCCAAGATCTGGGCATCGCCCGAGTGTGGATGTTCTGTTTGAGAGCGTTAGTAAAATAAGCGATTTTGATAAGATTGCAGTCATTATGACAGGTATGGGATCAGATGGATCAAAAGGACTTATCGAACTAAAACAAAGTGGAAATGTCATGGCCATTGCAGAGTCAGAAAAAACATGCATAGTGTATGGAATGCCCAAAGCAGCCGTAGAAACACAGCTTGTCAACGAGGTCGTAGAAGTTGACAAAATTGCTGAAACAATTATGAAATATTTGCCCTAAAAAGGAGTGTTTCCAGTGGAACTTAATCAATATTTAGAAATGTTCATAGAGGAAAGTAAAGAACATCTACAATCATGTAGTGATAACTTGTTAGAACTTGAAAAAAACCCAACAGACTTAGCAATTGTAAATGAAATATTCCGTTCAGCCCATACTTTAAAAGGGATGTCTGCCACTATGGGGTATGAGGATCTTGCTGATTTAACGCATAAAATGGAAAATGTACTTGATGCGATTCGTAATGAAAAAATTCAAGTAAATGCTGAAATTTTAGATGTTGTGTTTGAATCAGTAGATCATCTAGAAGAAATGGTGATGAATATCGCTGATGGTGGTGACGGAAAAAGAGATGTTTCTCAAACCGTGGCGAAATTAAAACGTATTGAGTCGGGCGAACCGATTCTTGAAACTATCCCAACAGTAGTTTCAAGTGAATCGGTTGCTGAAAATGCAGCCACAACGATTGTTTCAGAAAATAAATTACAATTAGAATATGATGATTTTGAAAAAACAGTATTACTTCAATCTATCGAGCAAGGATTTAATGCTTTTGAAATAGCGATTACATTAGATGATGGCTGTCTATTAAAAGCAGCTCGTGTCTATATGGTATTTGATATTCTAGAGAAAAATGGAGATGTCGTGAAATCCTCTCCTACTGTAGACAGGCTTGAAGAAGAACAATTCGATCAAGATTT
>DATMGC010000031.1:0-3771 GCA_035555915.1 Ureibacillus sp.
TCGGAGCTGAACGAGCACCTTCCGCTTTTCTTTAAAAAAAGGTGATAAGAGGGTTCATCCACTTATCACCTTTGTAGGTAGCTAAGAAAGCTTATCACTTCCTTAGCTACTTTTTGAGCAACTAAGGCTTATCATTAGAGAAGCTTGGCTACTTTACCAAGTTTTCTAATAGTGAATTACTCAGCAGCTACTACTTCTTCAGCTGGAGCTTCAGATTCACCTTGTTTAGACTCGATTAGAGCATCAGCCATTTTAGCAGTTAATAATTTAACAGCGCGGATAGCGTCATCGTTAGCAGGGATTACGTAGTCGATTTCATCTGGGTCACAGTTTGTATCAACAATCCCTACGATAGGAATATTTAATTTACGAGCTTCAGCAACAGCGATACGTTCTTTGCGTGGGTCAACCACGAACATAACATCTGGAATGCCAGCCATATCACGGATACCGCCTAAGAATTTAACAAGACGTTCGTGTTCTTTTTTAAGTTGGATAACTTCTTTTTTAGGAAGAACTTCGAAAGTACCGTCTTCTTCCATTTTTTCGATTGCTTTCATACGAGCAACACGTTTTTGGATAGTACCGAAGTTAGTTAAAGTACCACCTAACCAACGTTGGTTGATGTAGTAGTTACCAGAACGTTCAGCTTCGTCTTTGATAGCTTCTTGAGCTTGTTTTTTAGTACCTACGAAAAGTACTTTACCGCCATCTTGGCCAACTTGGCGCATGAAGTCGTAAGCTTCTTCTAATTTTTTAACTGTTTTTTGTAAATCGATAATGTAGATACCGTTACGTTCAACAAAAATGTATTTTTTCATTTTTGGGTTCCAACGGCGAGTTTGGTGTCCGAAATGTACACCAGCTTCAAGTAATTGTTTCATTGAAATTACTGACATGTGTGTTTCCTCCTAATGTTTTGGTTATTTTCCTCCGCATTTTTCATCTATAACAAGCAACTTTTTATTCAAAAAGCACCACTTACTACATCAAAATGCGTGTGTAATTAACACCAGTTGATAATATATCACACTATCTTTCCTGGTGCAACACATTTATGCATGAAACTTAAGTAATAGTTCGATTTCTGTCTTCCCTTTTTGCATAATCTTTGCAATTTCATCGACTTTTTTGCCTTGTCGGTGGAGGTTCAGAACCTTTTGCTCAAAAGGAAGAAGGGTTGGGGTTGTGTTGTTTTTGTCCTCACCCTTTTCGTCTTTTATTACTTGAGCTGTTTGCTGCACTTCATTGGCCTGTTTATGTTGTTTATAGGCATTCGTTACCATTGTCTTTGGAACAATTGATTTTGGTGATATCTTTACTTCTTCAGTTGGTTCTAATTTTTTCGGCTCGTCATTTTTTGCGGAAGAATTTGTTGATAATTCTTCATTCATCATTGCCATATTCTTTGTTTTTAGACCATTTTTTTCAAACTCGGCTTGTTTTATGGAAGAAAGCTCTTGTATTAGACGATCATTTTCTTCCTTCATCTCCACTAAATATAAACTAATCGCGTCATCCATTTCTCGTATCAACTGATCCTGCCGTTTCTCTAAATCCTTAAACTTAGAGATTTTCGTATTCAATATGACGATGAAGTAAAAACTTATGAGTTGTGAAAGTATCAATATAATAACTATACTTATAACCATTTCGATCTCCTATCCGCTATAATCAATTAAATTACCTTTAAAAGGATGTTTCGCTTCTCTTTCTTCTTTATGTTGCAGTTTTTCTTCAGGTAATGCCTCTTGTTTTTGGTTATGGTCTTGGTTTTTGTCATCCGTAATTTTATCAGACTTTTGGGTATCGCTTACTTGTAATCTTTTTTTCTTAATGTCTTTTTTTAAAGATTCATGAGCATTCACTTGCTGACCAATAACATTCTGCTGATGCTGATCTGCAATTTTCCCAGCTTCAAATGTCTTCGGAATGGCAATTTGAAGCTCAAGTGCCTTTAAACTCATTTTTATTACTCCCCTAATTTAAGATTTGGAATACACAGGCAAGAATTTGCATGTAACGAATTAATCCAATCTCCCATAAAAGATATGACCAAAGAACCCTCTTTATCTACTGAAAGTCTTAAGGCATAAATCAACAAATCACGAATACACTTGAAACACTATAAAAGAAAATGAGTCTTTTGGATTATTAGCGCTTCGTCTTAAAGCTATTTTCTACAAACGCTAAAAACAACGAGCATTAGAAAATCTAATATCAAGTCTAGCTTTCCTATATACAAAGTTAAAGCAGAAATCCATTTTCTTCACGAAGAAAAATACCATTCCCATAAGAGAAATGGTATTTTATGATTTGTCCCAACCTCATAGAAAGGTACTTTTTATCAATGCTAACCTATCATCTCGTTTGAGAGTAGCTTTCTTAGTTTAAATAGTGATTTGGAATGAATTTGTGAAATTCGTGAAGTGGATAATCCGAGCATTTCACCAATTTCAGTTAAAGTCAGTTCTTCCGTATAAAATAAACTTAAAACAAGTTGTTCTTTTTCGCTTAAATTTTTAATATTTTCGGTTAACTCCTGAATCAATTCTGCATGAACAGCCTCCTGCTCAGGTGTTTTTGTTCTATCATCACGGATTACAAAAGCTTTACCTTCTGTCTCTTCTTGATCCTGCTGTTCATTAATCGAAAGAACACTAGAAAAGAAATGCTCCTGTACGGTTTGATAAACTTCTTCCACTGATAAATCCATATGTTGTGCAAGCTCTTCAGGTGTTACACTTCTCATTAACTGTTGTTCTAATTTTTCAATCTGTGCTTCCATTTTTTTAGCTTTGTCTCTTGCAGACCGAGGTAGCCAATCTTCTTTTCTTAATCCATCTATGATAGCACCTCTAACTCGAAAGGAAGCATATGTATCAAACTTTAAATCACGGTTGATATCAAATTTATTAAGTGCATCAAATAATCCCATCATACCTAAACTCATCAACTCATCACGCGAAACATTCTTTGGAATACTTGCACCTATTCGTTGAACATGATATGACACAATTGATTTATATTTTTTTATTAACATATTACCCGCCTCAGGATCTCTATCATTGATCCAGCAATTCCAAAGAGTTTGTTCGTTATCTACTTGAAGCTGTACCATACAAAATGCACCTCTCACTAAATCTTCTTAGGGAAATCTTAAGTAACAAATGTCTCATTTAATGTGAAACCATCAGTTTTTTATATCTTTAAATTTTGATTAGTATGAAATAGTTAAAAAAGCCAAAGGAAGTCTTCATTTCTATGTAATTCCAAATTCAATAGAACTACTTATATTCAGGTTTTTGTTTTACATTTAGGACTATGGACTTACCAATTGATTTTCGGTATTGTGCGTTCCTTACTATCAAATATTATATCAAAGGATATTAAAAAAGCACACATTTCTATTAAACTAAATTTATTTCCTTCATAGCCAAAAATTGAGAGAAATGAGAAATTATCTTATAAACCTTATTCAATCAAACAAATTCACCAATTTAAGTAATCTATGGATTCACTCCTTTACCCTTAGGATAAACATTCACCTCACCTCATCCTAAGTATATTTAATAAGAAGAAACCAAAAAAGAGCCATTTTGTCGGCTCTTTAAAGTGGTTGTCTTTATGAACAGCTTTGAAGATTTACTTTATTTAGTTGGAGGTTCATCCTGTAATAACATGGACTTAACTACGTTTGCAATATCTTCTACACTCTCATCCTTTATATCGATAGTTGATGTCGTCCCTTCACCAACTGAATCCTTACTA
>DATMGC010000032.1:0-21860 GCA_035555915.1 Ureibacillus sp.
TCGTCGAGCCAAGATTTTATTCCACGCTTCCTCTAGCCCTTACCTCACGATAAGTACCTTGCGCTTCCTTAGTGGTTGGTTGATGTGTACCCCCACAGTGGACTTTCACCACCTAGATAGTTGCCATGCCTGGCACACAAATAAAAACACCTGTATAAGGTGTTGGGTTTAAACTTCAAAAGAAAACATTATCCTTTCAAATTTTATTGAAAGAATAATGTTTATTTTTTGGGGGGTAATTGCTTATTCTATTAAATAGGCTTTACTCCTATCAGTAAATCTCGCTTTCCCTTTGGATGTTTATTTCACTAATAATTATATTTGAAGGCATTAGTGGGTGTTGACTAATTAAACTAGCAGTATTATCTATACCATAATTTAGTGTTTTTCTACCCAAAAACCACTCACTTACATCATCCCCCAAATATTCTTGCTTACAATTTTTAAAAATATAATTGAGAGTCTCTTCCTTCTCCTGAAACTCTTCTGGTAATTCGTCACTTGTAGTCCATTTACAATTTCGACTATTTATATAAGGATTCGTCACGACCACAATTTCCTCAATATTGTGTTGATATACCGCGAGGATGATTGATCTCATTAAGTCATCAAAAGGTGAACTGACCAGCTCATTTTGCAAAACAAGGGTATTTTCCAGATCTATGTTTGGTTTTTGATGTACTACATCATTTATTTCTATCTCTGTATCTAATAAGATTAGTGTATTTTTATGGTTAACAATATTCACTATGCCGTTCACTCCTTTAGACGATTCTAATTCTACTTCTTCTAGTAGAACTCTTTCATGTTTTATATAATGGTGTACTCATCAATAAAAAATCATAATTTACTTTGCAAATCCTCTGAAAGCTTAAAGATCATAATACGTTCGCCAGTTTGTGTACTTAAATCCGTATAGAAACTAACAACTTCTACACCTGTAATTGTTAATACAACCTCTTTTAATTCATCTATACCCGATTCTACTAACGTATTTCGATTCGTTTTCACTGATAAGAGGCCCTCTTTATCTTGGCATACTGAATATTCAGCTGGAGTCAATATTCCTTTTAATACTACAATAATCATATCTCTTAAAATATCGGACTTAACAGATACGGAACCTCGACCGAGATAGTTTTTCTCCCAATATGTTAAAGCCTTACTAATCTCCGCTTCTAGTACACCCTTTGATTTATCCATAATTACTTTCTTTCCTTTCACTACACATATAAAAAATCACACGTATTTATTTTTAACCCTAAGCTTTCAACTTAGAAATTGCCTAGTACAATACATTTCAAACATGTTTTTCGTATTAACGCCAAATGACTCTTATTATTAAGACCATGATTTCCAATTTCCATCAGAGTCAATAGAGGCTAGTCGTATCCAGCCATTTTGAACTTTTTGAAGAAATGCTTCATTTTGGTTGAGCAATCGTTTTACATATTCTGTTGGAGCTTCAATTACTATTAATAATCTTAATGGATCATGATAAGCTTCATGATCTGATTGCATCACAGATTGCCAAGGAAGACCACTTAACAGATCACTAGCATTCCCCTGCATAACACCAACCCCAGCAGTCACCGTTTGTGTTGTTTTATTACCACTGCCATAATAATGAGGAGCAACCGTAGACGCATAATATTGCAAATTAATCCATTGAGCAACGGTTGCTGGTCCTACGATAATATTTGAAAGAATTGTTCCGTTACAATCCTTCTGCCAGTTATAGTTGTGAAGGAAGGCTCTTCCTTCTAAATTACAATGCTCTGTAAGCTCTCGAGTTCCAATGATAAAGGTTGCATTACGTGCAAGTCCCCATTCAGGACGTATTGCACTCCAATCCTCGCTTAAGTGCTTTGCCTCATCTTTAACATGTTTACTACAAACGCCAATAGTCGGTAATTGGGGAATTCTTTCAGCATTTGCCTGTTCACTAACTTTCGGCAATACCGTTTGGATTGTTTCAAATGCTGTTTTTGCTTCTACTGTTAGTTCAGGGACATAAAGCCATTGTAATTCATCTAAAGTTGTAATGTGTTCTGCAGCTACAAAAACGGTCTCATTTGGAATTTGAATTCCCTCTGCACCAAGTGCTTTCCTAACTTCAGGAAGATTACATAAAGTTGCTAATACCCTTGCATTAAATCCGCTTGACGCCCCACCGCATGCTCCACAATCTAGTGAAGAAGCATAAGGATTATTCGTACTATGACTTCCATGTCCACAAATAACTACTAAAGGAGCAAAATTCTCTGTTAAGCTCATCATTTTCAATGCTTGTCGTGCAAAATGAACTTTTTCCTCTTGTGTAAATCCAATTGGTAACTCTTTTTCCAAAGATGATTGATAATCTAGCGAAAATTGGGTAGTTGGTTTACGCAACCATTTGTTTCGGATTTTACGAAGCACAGAACCAGCACTTCTTG
Organism: Ureibacillus sp.; assembly: GCA_035555915.1. Classification (GTDB taxonomy): domain Bacteria; phylum Bacillota; class Bacilli; order Bacillales_A; family Planococcaceae; genus Ureibacillus. Next base: position 2,439 of record DATMGC010000032.1, read on the forward strand.
GAACAAAGCTTCGAGCAATGGTTTGTAAACCAAGCCATGGACCACTTATTTCAGGTAACATTAAGCTTGATGGCAAGTTATGCTTCATTGTTTTAAAAGTGTAACTAATCGATTCAGCTGTTTGATTACGCTGCTGATATATTTTCAAGTCTGACTCAGATGAAACTTCATTTACTTTATATTGTGGTTTAAACATAACAGGTAAAGACGGATGGCTATGTTTACTCCCAAGTTCACAAGTCTCAATTGGTATTCCGAAGAAACCAGCTGTTCCAAAAGTCTGGAAAGGACCAGCTTGTTCTAATTTACGACGAAAAGGCTCTGAACGAACATCTATGCAAAATGCTAATTGGACTAATGTTGTTCTAGGATCTTCCTCCACAAGTTGTCGTTTAGAATTGATCAAGTTCTTCAGATGATTTTCGTAAGTTTGTTCCCATGCTTCCAACCATAGTTGATGTTGAATTGTTTGGTCAAATTGAAAAGCAAGTGTTAATCTTTCTTTGACTTCTTGAGGCGATAATTGTAACCATTCATTGATTGGCATATCACCCCATTTAGCCCAAGCCTCCATCAAAGTTTCTACTAATTCTAAGTCCTCTTCCATCTTAGGCTGTGGCAAAGGGAGATAAGGTTTCATATATGCATACTCCATACAAACCCTGACTGCTAAGTACTCCATGAGCAAGTCTTTTTCCTTTTCAGATTGCTGTTGTCGCCAAAGCATCATACCTGCCCAACCAGGTAAAGCAAGCAAATGTGCTTCTAAATAACTTTCAATCTCTGAGTAAGAAATTTCAAGTTGTAACAATGCTTCCATTAAAGCCCGATTCGCATCGTTTGGTAAATCTCTTAGGTTCTTACGAATAGTCACACTTACTGCTGGGTCATACTTCACCAGTTCTCTCCACACAGCATAAAAACCTTTGTCTCGATTCGGCATAGACCAAACGGCTTGAGAATTATCCAAATATAGTTTACACCACTTAATTATTTGTCCATTGAGGATTTGCGTCATGTTTTTATCCTCTACTATTTGTAAACGTTGACAATATGTTTGGATGATTTGTTTTTTTGGAAATTGTACGTCCTCTTTTACAAGTTTCTTTGCAATACTCTTTAATTCCGTTTTTGATGGTTGTTTAATAGATTGCGATTCTCCAAAAAGAGTAGCGCGGCAGAAACAATTTATAATCTCTCTTGGCAGCTTAAATGATTGGTTATCAATCCACTTTTGGAGTCTCATTTCTAAAATTTCTTCACTAATCGCATCTTTCTCCCTTGCAGACTGTAGAATAGCATCACTTGGATAAATCTCTACATCACAAGTATCTTTGAACCGACGTACCATTTGTTCAAATGACAGCTCTTCTAGTCCTGTCCATGGATGACGCGCAGCAAATTTCGATAGAGGTCCAAGAGGAACAATTACTTTACTCGCGGCTTCTACAAATTCATTTAGATAAAAATCAGTTGTGCCAGTATTCAATTCGATATCAGGCTTATGCACATATGGTGTAGTCAACGTACTTTACCTCCTTGAGAGAGCAATTTTGTCAAATAATTTGGATGGCTTTCCATTACATCTTGTTTAGGCTCACCTAGTCGTACAAGCCATAGATAAATAATTGCATTAAATTTCGATAAACGATGGCCATTTAACCAAAGACCTATGACGATGGCAATCAAGAAGATTAGTAAGAGAATAATAGCCATCATAATAGGAGGTTGAATACTTACTAGAATTGTTTTATCTAACACTTTATATAAAAGTTTGTGTATGGAAAAATACACACCTCCTCCACCTACTAGAACAATAAAACCAGCGATACGTCCAATTTTTCCTAATCCGAATGAAACAAGCTGTATCCATGCTAATGCGATGGACCATCCTAATATAAAAGCACTTACCAATTGATAGGTTTCTTCAGGGGATGTGAACCAAAAGCTAATCCCTGCTAAAATTCCTACCCCACCCCCAGTGATGATTGATAAAGGAGTCAACGGTTTTTTTGTATAGAAACCAGATTCACTATTTTGAATTACTGAGCCAGATTGTAAAAATAGAGTTGCTTTAAATATGCCATGTAAGACTGCATGAATGATGGCTGCTAAATAAGCGCCTAATGCACATTGAATTAACATAAATCCCATCTGTGCAATGGTAGAACCTACAAGCTGACGTTTATAATCTACTTGAACTAGCATAATTCCCGTTCCAATCAACACGGATATACTAGAAAATATCAATAGAATTAATTGTGCAAAATTCCCTTGGAAAAGAGGTGAAAAAAGAGTCAATATTATTCCACCAGCATTGACAATACCAGCATGCATGACTGCTGAGATTGGAGTTGGTGCTACGACCGAATCTAATAACCATCGTTGAAATGGCCATTGTGCTGCGGGTATTACGACTGCCAAAATCAGTATTATGTTAATGCAGGTTTTCTCCCAAGAATCAAGTTGTGTAAGTCGATCAGGCGTAAGTGCATTGGATAACTGCCACTCGTTTGTTGCCTGTGAGAGCCATACAATCGCTACCATTAAGAGTGACCAACTAAGTGCAAACAAGTAACCACAAACTTTTGCAGCATTTTTTGCTACTATCCACTCTTTTTTTAAACGAATAAGTAATGTTAAACCAAGCAGCGTAGCTCCCCAACAAGCCAATAACATACGCAAATCATTACTAATCCACGTCATAGCTGCGGCAGTTGTTGTAAAAGTTAGTAATGCAAAGTATTTTCGATAGGCCGAATCACCAAGCAAATATCGAACACAATAACGTTGGACAATACAGCTAATTGTCAGTACAAAAAATGTCAATAACCATGAGAACGAGTTAAAATACCAAGGACCAACATCTACGCGGTCATGATTTAGTAAAAGTGCTACAAGGGCAAGCAAAGGTGGTATCGTGATAAAACCTGTATGTATTCGAATAAAACGTAATGGTGTTTTGGGATATAAAAGAATAAGAGAGATACATACAGATAGCGCAAGTGATATTAAAAACACCATCGGTAAAAAGTCTATCGTCCATTGATTTAACATCTCCATCCCCTCCAATGTAAAACATGACTTTTGAACAAATAATTCTTACCTCTCTTTTTCATAGCCAAAACCTCCCTTTCTACCAATTCAACTGGTTCATTTTGAAAAATAAAAAAACCGACAATTACCAAAGATAATGGTTTCCATAGAACCATTACACTTTTAGAAAATTGTCGGTTTACTTTTAACTAACCTAAACTCGGTTTTTTAAATAGTCTACCTATTATTTAGTATATTATTATAGCTTCCTATGTCGCTTTGTAGTAATCGCCATTTTTTTGACGACCCTACTAAAGTTAAAGGAATGCTGATTTATCATATAGAATTCTAGTATTTCGTAAACTCACTGTCAAGTTCACTAGATTGCTTATTTGAAGTTTCAGACGTAATCAACTTACATTATAGTGTGAGTTAATTATTTCTTTGCTTGCTTTTATTATAACATAGATATCCAGTTGGAGTATTCTGAATTATTCAACAAAATCACCCTAAAATGAACAGAATCGCTTTTTTCATCATCTAATTGTTCATTTTGTTGAATGTAAATTGGAACTAGTTTACAAAATTATGCCTCTTTACTGAATAAAATCATTAATTTCCCTTAAAAGTCAGACTTCTGGGGAAGATTTAGGTATTATAAAGAAGAATAACTTTATTCTATAGAAACAATTTTATTGTAAAGAGGTATCATAGATGAAAAAATTGATCAATCAAGCAGAAAATTTAGTGATAGAAATGTGCAATGGTATTGTGATAGCACATCCTGAACTACAATTAAATGAAAAATACAAAATAATATCTCGTCGTAATACGAAAAAAAGTAAAGTGAGTATAATTAGTGGTGGTGGAAGTGGTCACGAGCCAGCACATGCAGGTTTTGTAGGGACTGGAATGCTGGATGCAGCCGTTTGTGGCGATGTTTTTGCTTCTCCTTCTCAAATTCAAGTCTATCAAGCGATTAAACAAGTAGCGACTGAACAAGGTGTTTTAATGATTATTAAAAACTATTCAGGCGATATGATGAACTTTAAAAATGGTGCTGCATTGGCAACAGAAGACGGCATTTTAGTGGACTATGTAAAAGTAGACGACGATATTGCTGTTGAAGATAGCCTATATACTGTTGGTCGACGTGGAGTTGCAGGTACTATATTTGTCCATAAAATTGCGGGGGCTGCAGCTGAGCTTGGATTTGAACTTGCAGAGGTTAAAAAAATTGCAGAAAAAGCAGCATCACAAGTTCGAAGCATTGGCTTTGCATTTACGTCTTGTACTGTTCCAGCAAAAGGAACTCCAACATTCTCATTAGGTGAAGACGACATGGAATACGGTGTTGGTATTCATGGTGAGCCAGGTATTCGCCGTGAAAAAGTGATGAGTTCGAATGCATTAGCTGAACGAATGGTAAATGACTTATTAAACGACTTAGGCGAAGTTAAGGAAGCTGCGGTTTTAGTAAACGGCTTTGGTGCTACACCACTTCAAGAGCTCTATGTGTATAACAATGACGTTATTCGAGCGCTCGATGCAAGAGGTATCAAAGTTCACCGTACATTTGTTGGAAACTTTATGACGAGTATCGATATGGCGGGTGCCTCATTATCGATTCTAAAATTAGATGATGAACTAAAACAATTTTTAAACGCACCTGCTTCTACACCTGCATTCAAAGTTGATGGCGAAGCAGCTCCAATTCAAATCATTAAATCAAAACAAACGACTGTTGAAGCTGAGACTTCCTTTAAAGTTGAAACAGAAGTACAGTTCGCTACAATCAAGGAAGAACAATTTACATTAAAGAATATGCACTATTACATCGATAAAATGAGCGAAGTAATTATTGAAAACGAGATTCCTTTCTGTGAGCTGGATGCCCATGCTGGGGATGGCGACTTCGGTATGAGTGTTGCTAAAGGTTTTAAACAATTAAAACGTGAATGGTCTGATCTTATCGATGCGACTTCGATAAGTGAATTTTTATCGAATTGCTCAATGATTATCATGGAGCATTGTGGAGGCGCATCTGGTCCAATTTGGGGATCTGCTTTCCGTGCTGCTGGAAAAGCCGTTGAAGGAAAAGAATCCTTAACAGTACCTGAATTTGCAGAAATGCTTCAAGCTGCGGTGAAAGGGATTCAAACGACGGGTGAACGTTCATTTGGACGTGGAGCAGTTGTTGGCGATAAAACTTTAATTGATGCGTTTGTGCCATGTGCTAATGCTTGGGTCGAAGCTGCAAAAGAACATGCTACATTTGCCGAAAGCTTCAAACGAGGAGCAATAGCGGCGGTTCAAGGTGCTGACTCTACAAAACAAATCGTTGCACGTATGGGACGCGCGGGTACTGTAGGTGAACGTAGCTTAGGATATCCAGACGCTGGTGCGTACGGACTTGGTGTAATTTTTACAGCCTTAGCGGAGGATGTAAAATAAATAAGAGAACTGTATAAAACTAATAGTCATACAGATTGAAAACTCCTAACCCTTTCCATTTAGAGTTAGGAGTTTTATGATTGATAAAAAGTACTTATCTACGCTTCTCGTAGTTATACCTCAATAGTCTCACAGGCGACACTTTTAAATAAATGATCCCAGAGATTTTCATAACTTAGATTTTTAAGTGCTGTAATGAAACAAGCTAGGGCTACTCCATGGGATACGACCGCAATCCTTTTAAATGGTAATTGACAGATTTCTTGATGAAATTGGAGCATTCGCTTCGTTACTTGTTCAAATGACTCTTGAGTTGTATTTTGAAATAAATGCGGTGTATGCATGTAGCATTTATATTGCTCGTCGTTTTGAAGATGTCTAATTAGATTTCCCTGCCAATGACCAAGACCAATTTCACGTAGATTTTGATTCTTAATAATTTTACTGTTGGGAAACATTATTTTTGCTGTTTGAAACGCCCTATTTAAATCACTGCAAAAAACAATATCGGGCTCCCAATGAACTCCCTTTGCTTGTTGAATGCCTTGTTCAGTTAATTCTGAATCAAGCCATCCTTGTAACCGCCCTTCTTTATTCCATTTTGTTTCAGCGTGTCGATAGTATTTAATAATTTTTGACATAGTCAGTTATCTCTTTCTTACACTTATCCCATATTTCTTCATTCTTAACGGCAATTCGAAACCACTTACCATCTAATCCAACATAATTTTTAGTATGACGTAATACAATCCCACGTCGTAATAAATTAGAGAAGAATTCATCAGGTTCTATTTGATCTGGCAATTTAAATAGCAAGAAGTTAACAGAGCTATTAGTGATCGTACAGCCTAATGCCTCTATATCTAAAGTCATTTTCTTTCGAAGTTTTGCACTTTTTTCTCGGGATTGTGAAACGAACTTTTGCTCCCCTAAGCAAATTGTTCCAAGTTCAATTGCGATCGCGCTGACACTCCAGTGTGGTAAAAAGCCACGAAGTTTTTCAACATGCTGCCCCATTATATAACCAAGGCGAACACCTGCTAGTGCAAACATTTTCGTCATTGAACGCAATACAAATAAATTGGGATATGTAGGAACTAATGAGATTATACTTTCCTTTTCGTCAGTCCAATCCATGAAAGCTTCATCAATTACAAAATAACAGTGCGGGTGTGTTTGTATCAATTTTTCAATCCAATCTTTTTTTAGCAAAACTCCAGTTGGATTATTTGGATTACATATATATAGAACTTTTACACTTGATAATACTTGGTAAAGTTCGTCTTCATTAAATTTATAATCGACGATATCTTCTGCCACAATCGAATGAATCGTACAATTTTGTTGCTTTAATGTTCTCTTATACTCTGAGAAGGATGGTTCAAGTAAAGCAACATCTTCTTCTCTGAAAAATTGCGCTAATGCCATCAATCCTTCCGCTGCCCCATTCGTCACAAGCAGTTCACTTTTTGGCACTTGGTGAAAATTAGCAATAGTTGAGTAAAACGGTTCTGCTAACTCATCTGGATAATTAGGAAGTTTATGTATTAAACGTGGCCAATGCTCTGTGATACTTTGTGGGATGCCATCCACATTCACGTTTTCGCTGACATCAATCACTTCTTGTGGCATCATCATGTTCATCGCTTTATATAATGCATGTGCATTAGCCCCATGTGCAGGCAATTGCATATACGACACCTCCCAATAATAAATACCATGTTGTACAAATACTCATTTGTTTAATTGCATCTTTAATATGATGTTTTTGTAAGGTGAAAACTGGTTCTCCCATATATGCTCGAAAAGAATCAATTCCACCATATCGATTATAACCACCTAATCGAATACCTAATTGATACGCCGTTGCAGCTTCTAAATAACCACTATTAGGACTTGGGTGTTTTTGTGCATCCTTTAGCCATAGTATCATCCGAGTTTTTAACGGTTTATGGACATGGCACTTTGTACTACATAGTAAGATGAAGCCAGAAATACGACTTGGAATGAAATTCGCGATATCATCTAACTTCGCTGCGACAAATCCGAATTGGCCATAACGTTCATTTTTATAGCCAATCATGGAGTCGAGTGTGTTGATCGCTTTATAACACCATGCACCCGTTGCTCCAAAAAATAGGGCGTAAAAAAGAGGTGCTGTAACGCCATCGCTCGTATTTTCTGAAACGGTCTCAACAACCCCACGAACAATTTCCGGTTCATCTAAATGATTCGTGTCTCTACCTACAATCCAACTTAGTTTTTCACGAGCTGTTTCCATATCCTTTTTTTCGAGGGCATTGTAAACCAGCATAGCCGCTTCTTTTAATGACTTCTGGGCAATTGCTAGACTAATCAAAGTCACCTCTACGACTATCCATACTATAAAGTGGATCTTTAATGCTAAGTACACAATAGTAAAAACAATTAAAGTTGTACTAAGTACAACAATAAGTACGGTTAATAGCCCTTTTAATCTTAACAACCTTCCCATATTTAGATGGCCTTCTAAAAAGGATATAAATCGACCAATATAAATGATAGGGTGAGTCCACTTTTTTGGATCTCCTAATAAATAGTCTATCAGCACAGCTATTAGACAGATTAAAAATAAAATAATACATACACCTTCTTACAAGTTAGTTTTAGCCTTTTAAAACTTTCTGACGATGACGTTCATATCGTACATGTCGATATTTTGGAAGTATACGAGGTTGCATTTCAACAAATAAAACGTTTTTTGTTTCATAGTCCATTTCATAATTTCAATTTTATTAAAGGCCAATAAAAAATACCCATATCCCCTTTTCAAAACGGAGTGTGGGTATCTGGAATTTATACAAAAAATCGTATTTTTCAGAAAAAAATCGAATACGATTAGCCATACATGTTATCATCTACACTTCTCCCGCCGAAAAATAAGTCATGGATTAAATAAGCAGGTTTCCTGGCTTACGTTTCACTTTACTCTCAAATCTTCCCATCCAATTTCTGAACAGTGATTAGCATGATTTCATCTGCGCTTACAGTAGCGGGGGCTGCATTAGATTTTCACTAATTTCCCTATTATTTCATAAAAATGAACACTTATTTAATAAAATATTAATTTATGTATTTTACAATATCATATGAATCAAAGATTTCAACAATTTATTTTATTAGAATATATAGTTTTGGAAAAATGTTAGTATTGGAGGAGTTGTAAGGCTCATAAAGTACGTGGGAAATCAGGGTCATCACTAGAGACGCTCTCTCTTCTACCTTTCCGTGCTCTTCCACTTTCATTTCGTCGTAGAGATGGCTTCTCTTCTACCTTTGCGAACTCATCCACTTCCGTTTCGTCGTAGAGACGCCTTCTCTTCTACCTTTGCGAACTCATCCACTTACGTTTCGTCGTAGAGACACCCTCTCTTCTACCTTTCCGAGCACATCCACTTCCGTTTCGTCGTAGAGACGCTTCCTCTTCTACCTTTGCGAGCTCTTCCACTTCTGTTTCGTCGTAGAGACGCCTTCTCTTCTACCTTTTCGGGCTATTCCACTTCCATTTCGTCGTAATAACCCTTGTTAAAATTCATGTTTTTATGTATAATTGCAATATAAATAACATAAATCTATATATGATATTTTATTGACTGTACATGCAGTTTTCCGAATATCATTTCAAGGACACTATTGGCTAGCATATGCAGCTTGTAGTGTCTTTTTCATTTTACCATAATTTATGAATCTACAAAAGTAATGTTCGTTAAATTAGAATTTTGTGAAGAACTTTATTTTGTTCGGCGTATCTGTAATACGGTAAAAAAGTGCATGTATTCCTACCTATATATGATCAAGAATTTGCAGACACTTTGGACAAGAATCTCCAGACATATATTGAAAGATTATTTCTTTGCGTATATTCAAGTGTCCCTAGTTTTGTCCTTGTACACTACCCTAATGTATATGTTATGTTGTTGGCATGAACAACAAACAACTAAATTTCTTATTATTTTTTTAGGCTTTTATATAAAATTAGCATGTTTGTCTGTACTTTCTTGTCCTTTTATGGAAAGACAAAAAAATTAAGTATTTAATAAGTTTTCTAGTGTCCGTACATTCTTGATTTATTAAAAAAATGCTTTCCTGCGTCACTCCATCCAATAAAAATCGTGACGGTTATCATTAAATAACCGCCACTCAACAAAAATTTTAATTATCTATATCTTTTCTACGTTCGAAAAACAAATCTACTGCTTGTTGTTCCTGCTCACTTAGTCCATCAAAATGTTTTTCAGAATGTACTAATTCAAAATACCCCCATATGGCAGAAATAGCTTCATCACTATGTTGTAAAAACTTGTAATACCATGATTCGGCTATTTTATTTTCAACTACTTCGAATAACTCTGCAGGATACCAATAAGGAGTTTCGCAGTCATCAAATAAAAGATACCTTAATCCATCTTCATAGATTATCATACCGTACACGGTATAATCTCGTGAAACTGTTATTTCGTTGTATGATGTTTTTTGATTAAGACCTTTATTAACCTTTCTAGGACTGAATAAATAACCTTGATTTGTTATGCATCTATCTAACTTTCAATTTTTTCATTTCTATCACTTAAATTTAAAGTCATCAGATTTTCCTGTTCGGGTATTGTAATTAAAGTGAATATTTATTTTTATCTCCTTTTGAAGTCTTTAGAAACCTTTGATTTTGAACCATCCTTATGAACCCTAACCATGTTCACAAGATATTAATAGGTAGCGGGGTTATCCCAGCTACTTTTAAAACAAAAGCAAAAAGCAGGTGGAGAAAAACAAATTGTTTTTCTCCACCTGTTTATTTTTTAGGCTTATTAGACATCCCCTTAAATTATTAGACAAATTAATTATTCTATTAGCTTTATTTCTAGAAAATCACACCCTGTAATGTTATTATCAGTAATCGTCTTTTTAAGTAATTCTGAAACAAATAAGGGTAATTCGTCTCCTTTAAGCTTAATAATATTTAAGTTATTTAATTCTCTTCTATTTAAGGCATATTTACTAACTGAATATATTTTAATGTCCTCAGCTTCAATTAGATCATATTTTGATTCTTTAAGATTTAATGCATTCACTACATTTAGAATGTTTACTACATAATAGGTTTTAAACTGTGATTTGTTTAACTTGTTTACAATTTTAACAGGGAATAACTGGGAGTTTCTATCTAATTGTTGAAGTATATTTTTTAACCGTTCAGAAACTATGAACCAACCTAAATCATTTGCTAGATAATCAGTATACCGATCCCCTTCACTGGGAGTATAATAGAAAATTATGTCTTCCCTCCAATTTTTAAGAGCTTTTCCTTCCATAAGATCATAATGATTAATGTCCATTAGGTTGTCACAGTATGCAAAAAGATCATTATCATTTGAATTATCTAGTAGCAATTTATAATATTTCATTATTTTCCTCTCCAATATTCTTTGTACATCATACTTGGATTATTACGAACTTTTTTCTTTAAACCTTCAAATAAAGTTAGGAATATTTTTTTGTTCCCTTTTGCTTGTCTATCAAAATTTCTTAATTGTGATAAAACATAGTCATGATATTCGTTAGGGTGCCTTCCCTGATGTGGTAGTAATTCTTTATTCCAGGAACCATTTAAGCTCAAACCGTACTTTTTAGTAATACTTTCTATTTGAGGTGTATATTTTTTACTTTTGTTTGTGGCAAAATGATGGTTTTGTAATGGTTTACTCTTCACAATCTTAGCAACACGATAAACCCGTTTAACATGTCCAATTCCAATGTAGCTAGAGGCAACTGCCCATGCAATTTGTTTTTTATTCTTACCTGACTTATATGCCTTATATCCATCGTATATTGCAAACCCTGCATTAACCACAACCCATACCCATTTTCCATCTGGATCAGTCATCATAACAGGATTGTCGTCACCATAAACATATCCGTTCATGGATAATGGGTCATCTTCATTCCCAACATCCGGGTCACGTGAAATGAATCTTGCTGTTGCTGGGTCATAATAACGAGCTTGTAAATAATACAGTTTTGTTTCTGTATCGTAAACATACCCTGCATAACGGATTGGTTGACCTTGAATACGTGAGTCTGTTGGTTCTTCTGAAATTAAATTACCCCAAGGGTCATACTCGTAGCTTGCTACAGTTTCTCCTGTGGCATCTAATAATTGAACTACATCTCCACGATAGTTTGTGATGGCTTCAAATTCTTCCTCAGCTGCATTTGTCACACTTATTAATTTACCATTATGCCATGTAAATGCCCATATTGTGTTATTTTGGTTATCTGTTATACGTATTAAATCAGTACCATCATAATGATAATTAAAATTCTTTGATCCAACTATTTTAGATTTGCGTAAGCCATCTGGATGGTATTCATAGTCTATTGTATTCCCGTCGTTATCTGTTGTTTTAACTAATTGTCCTAAACCATCCCAAGCGTAAGAAAGACGTGCATCTTTTATAAGATTGCCTTCCAGATCATATTCAAAGGATTTAACTTCATTGGACGCATTAAATGTTAAAGCTTGTCCAGCTGGGTTCAATAAGTTTCCTGCTTTATCATAAGAATAAGTAACAGTACTTGTACCATTATTCCATGATTCTAAACGATTGGCAAAATCATATGTGTAATTATGGTTTTTGTTTCCATCGAAGTAGGATGTCACATAACCATTACCATTGTAGCCATAACGATATTGTACCTGCTTTTTAGCTAAAATTGTTTGTCTAGTAATTTGCCCATCTGAGTCAAACTCATTCAATTGAGTTGACTGAGGGCTCTGAACACGGACTCTGGTTGGCTTGATTCGTTAAAATAGTACTGATAGTTCTTTCCATTGTGAGTAGTTAATGCTGATAAACGTTGTAGATTATCATAGGTGTATTTTGTTTCGAATGTCTTACCATTTGATGTTTCAATATAACTTCCTCTCAAACCATTACTATTATCTTCTTCCACAACCCCATATCTATTCTCAATAGAGTAGTTTGGAGAACTTGCTTTCGTTAGACGTTTGCTAGTGTCATATTCATAAGAATATACATCACCATTAGACATCTGAATAGATTTTAATAAATTATTTCTATAATAAGTTTTGTCATAGTATTTTGTACCATTGACTGATTTACTGCTTTCATTGTTTGCGGCGTCATATTCAAACGTGACAATTGAAGAAATTGTTGAATCTTGACCACGTTCTATTTTCTTTATGTTTCCTTCTCCATCATATTCGTAGTATGAATATTTATCTAATGGATCTATTTCTCCTTCAATTGCATTGATATTGTTATAAATAAAGCTAGTTTCATATCCAAGAGGGTTTATACGATTTAGTAAATTTCCCTGTGTATCAAACTGATAATTTGTTTGGATAAGATTTGAACCGCTTCCTATAGAAACAGACTTCAAACGATCATGTTCATCATAAGTGCGAGACTTTACATTTCCTGTTGCATCAATTTCTTTCGTTTCATTCCCATTGGCATCATATTCATATTTTGTTGTATATCCAAGTGTATCGGTTTCAGAATCAATAAAAGTACCTTCATTAGAATACGTTTTTGTACTTACTGACCCATTTTGTACTACCTTGATGTTATCAAAATAGCCAACACCAGTACGCTCTCCATAAATCGCATAAATTTTAGCTTGTACAAAATCTTTTTCGGCTAAGACAGTGCTTTTAGTAAATTGCCAACTATTCTCTTCACTTCTAATTATATTTGGTGTGAATGAACTATCGTAAGATTTTTCTGTACCATCAGCGAAAACTAACCATAAGCGTAATTTAAAATTCCCACCTGGGGATGTGCTCGTAGAAGATCCCCATCCAGAGAATGTTACGAAATCTCCTTTTTTCCCCTTCATATCAAAAGCTTGGCCCATATAGCGGTTCGCAGTACTTGTTCCAGTTAGACGCATGGCGTATGAACCGTACTTTTTCATTGTATTTGTACGTCCATCACCTGTACCTAAAGCATTTAAAGTCCAATTGGTTGCAGTAGTACCAGACCCTAATTCTAGGCTGGTATTTTCATTCAACGCATATTGATCTAATGTCTCTCCATTTGTTGCTTGAACCGCATCAAAGTAAACCGTTCCCGTACCTTTAAATAATAAATCTACCCTAACATGAGCTGTATTTGCTGGTAAATTAAATGTCTCTGACAATTGTGTCCAGTCAAGTGTTCCCGTCAACGGTTGGGAAAGATAAGAAATAATCATTCCATTTCCATCTTTTATATTTACCTTCGAACTATCTAATGGGTAGACACGTATTCGTGCACCTTCTCCATTCACCTTGTCTGTTTTTACTTGAGCAGAAACAGTATAGTTTTTAGTTGTATCAGTTGCTTCTACTGGGAATTGTTGCGAATAATAACCAGCAGTTTCTGTATCACTCAGTGTTATTTGTGCAGAACGATTGCCAGTATAACTAATCGAACTCGATTGATGCGTCCCTGCTCCCGTTCCGTTGTAGCGACTCCATCCTGTTGGATACGTCGTATCTATTTTTTCAAATTGGCTGTTTTGTAGACGATTATAATTACCACTAGTCGGACTAGCACTTTGAGTAATATTTCCGTACTTGTCATATTGGTTATAGTCCGTTAATTCCATGTTGTTACTAGTAGAAATTAAGTTACTAAATGCATCATATGTGAGATAATTCTCTACTAAACTTGAATCAGTAGTTGAAGTAATATTATTTTTTTCATCTGTACGCTCTAAAGCTAGAGATTGATTACCAGTTGTATTAAGAGTCAATAACTCCCCATTATCATTATAAGTAGCAGTTGTAGTTGCTGCATCTGGTGTTAGACCAGTCATTTGATCAGGCTCAGTGGTACTTACGATTCGATTTTTCTCCCAAACGTACTTCCAAGTTGCCGATAAGTTAGTTTCGTAATTTTCAGTAATTTCTGTCACATTAGTAGTGTCCTTGCTTTCAGAAGAAGAGTAAGCATATCTTGTTTTATTCCCATTAGAATCTTTATAAATGGTATAGCCTTCTCCATATTCTAAAGAAGAGAAAATCTCATCACTACGAGGATCAATTAACTTCATAACCCGTTGTGTTACAGGATCATACTCAATTTTCCCAAGATTTCCATTAGCATCTTTTACAGCAACTAAACGAGCTGTATTAGGATCGTATGAAAACTCAATTGTTTTTTCAGTAGATGAACCTTTTGCATAGATAACATTTTCTAATACATTTCTACCTGCTACTGTACCATAGACCAATGAAGTGATGTTTCCATTAAAGTCTGTCACACTAGATAAATAGCCATTTTTATAGGCTAATGCTATCGAACGTCCTGTTTCTGTTGAACCAGTAAGTTCAGTGATTTTTGTCACTCGTGAGCTGGACGAATTTTCATATGTATAAACTATACGATTACCGTTCTCATCTTTTATTTCATAATTACGACCAAGATTATCAAAATAACGAATAGATTCATTCGAATCTTTTAATTCAAAACCATTCGATGTTCTAGTCAATTCATTGCCTTCGTAACCTTCTGGAGAACGATAGCTGCCATCTTCTAGCTTGGTAAAATGGTAGCGTCCACCACCTTCCGAACGATATTCTATGATTGAATTATCAGCATTCGTTAATATTGATTCATGTGCATTAAACATCCAGCTGAAACCATAATGGTAATTATAGTAAGAAAGACTGTTATATGTTAAAGCAAGTTTAAATGCGTCTGTCTTTCCAGGTAGATTCAATAAAGGTATGTCGTAGACCATATTACCGTTTATTACATTGACCACTGCTGTACCTTCACCTTGAAAGTTATCAGGTGTATACGTCCAATAATCTGTTAGTCCTAATAACTCAAGCGGTCTATAAGTTACTTTTAATGTTGGTTTAGTAGATAATGAGTTTGTAGATTCAGAAGAATAATAAGTTTTTCTTAAGCTACTCCCTTCTATAGAATCTGGATATTTTAATAATAATCCGTAATTTGTACTTGGTGATTCATACCACTCTTTTACAGTATCAGTTATGGAGAAAGCTGCCTCTCCTTTAGCTGAATTTTGATTTTTACCTGATTGTTCTGATTTGAATTTTGGTTGATTTGCCCATGTTACCGTAGTTGTACTATACGGTGAGGTTACTTGATGTACATTCACTTGAGTAGCAGAAGTGTCAGTAATTTGATTGAGTAATAATTTGGCGTCCGATACCTCTCCATTAGGTATAGTTGGTAAATTAAATTTTAATAAGGAACGCGTCATACCTAAAGTAGCATTGTAACCTACAGATAAATAATCCGTGTTAGAATAATTGCTCGTTGAACTACTCGAAACAAATGTATCTTCAGCCTGATTAACATCAATCCATGGGTCAATTGTTACAGGATAGACACGTTTAGGATCAGTTAGAAATACTTCATCAGCAGTAATGGTTAACAGATACCCATTCTCTGTTTTTACAATCTCTTGTTCCACATTTTGGGAGATTACTCCCTCAGGTCCATCCTTTGTATTTGAGTCATACATGTATGGACGTTCTATTAGAAAAACAAATTCTCCATTTTGGTCAAAAAAATGGATACTTCCGTCCGTTTGCTTTTTCGCTTCTAAATTCTTTACATTTAACTCAAATTCAAATGTATTTCTCCCTTGATAGGAATTTAAAATAATATTTTCCTTTACTTTGGAACCTTCGACAATATACTCAAAATTCACATCGTTTAGTGGCTCCTCAAGTAAAATTTGGTTTTCATTTACTGTTGGAATTATATCCTTTGTACCTTCTGTTGGTAATGTCTCAGAGTCATTTGTAACTAAATCTATCTGCATTTCATGACCTTTAGTTTCGTATGTAAATAACTCTGTTTCATCCTGTTGAAATGGTTTCTTTGGAAAGTTTACTTCAAATTCGTTGTCCGTATTTTTAAAAGATTGATTATCTTTAGAAGAAACTAATGTATTATCAATATCAATCCACTGTTTATTCTTTTTGTAATGTATTGGTTCTAAGTATACTTCTGCTACATAAAAACCTTCTTCATTCAAAAAGACCTTTGAGTTTGCATTTCTTAGTTCTGGTATTTCTTTTAAAATTGCGCTAGAATTACTATCTGTTTTTTTCTCAGAATTGGTTTTATCTCCTCCGCTTACAGATGTTCTGTCATCTTCTTGAGCAGTTACTTCATTAGTTCCATAAAAAGGTATTGAACTTAAAACTAGTAATAACGAAAGAATGTATGAAAAACTTTTAAACATGACTCTTTTCCTATTCATTGAATTTCCCCTTAAATTAATTTTAAAATACTAGAAAGTATTTTCTTAGAACATTATCAATTATTTTATCAAGTTACAGAATAGGTAAATTGTCATTAAATTGATAATGATTTGAATTTTTTTATGTCATTTTAACCTTTTTTACCAAATATATATTATTTTCTGTAAACGCTAAAATAAAATTGACAGTTTTCGCTAAGATACTTTTTACACTTTCGCCAAATTTAAACAACATTCCTATAAACTAGTAGTATTAGTTTATTGGAGGTTGGAATTTTGGAGGTTAAGTTAATGCTATATTTAAAGATTCGTCAGTTACATGAAAGAAAATTTAAAATTGCTCAAATTGCAGAAGAGCTTAAAATTACACGACCTACGGTCTACAAATATTTAAATATGTCCTTTGAAGAAGTTCAAGAGTATCTAGTTTCCTCTCATAAAAAGTCAAAGAAACTAGACCCATATCGTGATTGGTTTGTTGCATGGTTAGAAGAATATCCGCATTTAAGTGCAGCTCAGATTAGAGATTGGCTAATAGAGCGTTATCCAGAATTGGAGGTTGGAGAAAGTACAGTTCGGTTGTATGTAAGTGAAATTCGTGAAAAGTATCAGATTGAGAAAAAATCAATAGTCAGACAATATGAAGCTGTTCCTGAACAACCGATGGGCAAACAACTTCAAGTAGATTGGGGTGAAACTAAACAGAAAACTATAACGAAAAAAGAAGTGAAACTCTTCTTCATAGCATTTGTAATGGCTCATTCACGATATAAATATATGGAATGGCAAGATCGACCTTTTACAACGAAGGATGCCATTCGATGTCATGAAAATGCCTTTAGATTTTTTGAAGGACGAACAGATGAAATTGTTTATGACCAAGATCATTTACTGACAGTTAGTGAAAATACTGGTGATCTGATATTAACAACTGAATTTCAAGCTTATGTAAATGATCGGAAATTCAAAGTGCATTTATGTAGGAAGGCAGATCCAGAATCAAAAGGTATGATTGAAAATGTGGTGAAGTATATAAAAGGAAATTTCGCTGATAGCCGAGTATTTAAAGATATTGAAGATTGGAATATCCGTGCAATACAGTGGCTAGAACGAACTGGTAATAAAAATGTACATAATACAACAAAAAAGAGACCAGCCGAAGTGTTTCTCGTCGAAAAGCAACACCTAGAACCGGTCTCCCCTCTACTTTCAATTGAAAGTAACCATACACAAAGTATATCAAGGAATGTAGGAAAGGACAATACAGTTCGTTTTGAGTCTAATCGATACTCAGTTCCGTTAGGTACTTATGGATCGTTGCCTAAGAACGAAGTATTCCTTGAAATAAGAGATGATGAAAAACAACGATTATTAATTATCCATAGTCAATTAGATGGTGAGATATTAGCAAAACATCAAATTAGTAATGAAAAGGGCAAGCTTATTCAAAATAGAAACCATACCCGTGACCGTTCTAAAGGTGTTGAAGAATTAAAACAAAGCATTATTTTAAGATTTGAAAATCAAGTAGATGCATTAACTTACATAAATGAAATATGTCTGAGGTATGGCCGCTATCGTAAAGATCAATTAACCCTTCTTCAACGTGTTATTAAAGAAGAAAAAGAATGGATTGATCAGGAACTTAAAAAATGCATTTCTGAAAAACTGTTTAGTGCTAATGATTTTCGTGATGTAGTGAATTATTTAAAGAAGATAAGTATGGAATCTGTGCAACTAATTAATGGAGGTACTAGGGTTCAATCATCAAAGACAAAAATTAAAGTAACCACTCGCTCCCTCAGTACTTATACGAGTATCCTAGGAGGGCATGACAAATGAATTCAACAGTTAAAGAATTACAAGATTATTTTCGTCAACTACGATTAGCTGAAACGGCTGAGGAGCTTCCAGAGCTCCTCGCGAAGCCGAAAAAGCCTCATGGACTTATTTAGAATTTTTAGAAGCAATAACAATTTTCGAATTAAATAAACGTGAAGTAAAAAGTATTGAACGTAGAATGAAATGGGCTCTTTTCCCTTACATTAAAACATTAAATGAATTCATAATAGAAGAACAGACAGCTATAACAGAGCGCCAATTAACACAGTTGAAAGAGTTTAGTTGGTTAGAGCAATCATATAATTTAATTTTACTAGGACCACCAGGTGTAGGGAAAACATTTCTAGCCGTTGGGCTAGGTATAGAAGCTATTCACAGAGGGTTTCAAGTATATTTTGTGACAATGGGTGAACTAATCCAACTGTTAAAAACACAAGAGTTTACGCATAAATCACAAGTTCAGTTGAAACGATTACAGGCATCTGATTTAGTCATTATCGACGATCTAGTATATATGGCAATGGATCAACGGGAAGCAAACTTGTTCTTTCAATTAATTAACCACCTATATGAACGTAGTTCAATTATTTTAACCTCAAACAAGAGTCCTGAGAATTGGAGTGAATTAATGGGAGATGAAGGTATTACAACAGCTATTCTAGATCGTCTTTTACATAGAGTAGAGGTTATTCACATGGACGGTGATAGCTATCGCATGAAAAATAGACAACATTTATTTTAAGCAAAAGTGTAAAAGGGAAATTAGCGGAAATTGTAAAATATTACTTGACGGTTACA
>DATMGC010000033.1:0-37490 GCA_035555915.1 Ureibacillus sp.
TTTTGGCTGCCGAATCATGCGAGTAGAGGTCTCCATGTCAAGTTGTAATTATTCATGCACATGTATAGAGAAGCCCAATTTAAGCGAAAGTGTACATGCTTAGACAAGCAAAAATGTACATTTTGATACGGACATTTATAATAATTCTTACAAATAAATTTGTACCAGATGAATTAATATTGTTATTTTGTTTTATTAACATGAACTCTTTGATATTTACTAATTTAGTAACAATCTAAGTGACAAAAAAGTTCAGTTGAGTTATGGATATTTTATCCCCCTCATAGATAATGTATAATCTGAGTAGCGGCAATATAAAATGTCGCTTTTCTACCTTTTATCCCCCCAAAAAGGTACATCCTCTATCTAAATTTTGGCTATGTTCATTATTTTTCTTTTACTGGTTGGTGGAATCTTGACCCCTTTTTACAATGTGGCCGATAAGAATGTTTCGATTTCTGAGGAAGAAATTGTAAAATCTATTGAATTAGCGCAAAAAGAGTTGAACTTAGTTTTCTCAACAACAGAAAATTTCACGTTTGACCAATTCTGAAGCCATTCAATCAGTGGATATAGCGAACCTAAAATTGAGAAGTCAACAATGACTTTCGAAAAGCATAATGAATCGGATGTCTATGTACTGTTAAAGCTCCAACATCACGAAAGCTATGAAACTCTATCCCGCGTGTTAATTCAAATTTTCGATAAAGAAAATGCTGCGATGATTACGGAGATGGATAATGTTTTAAATTGGAAAGATAATTAATATAAGCCCAAACCATTCCTCTCACACTTAGCGGAATGGTTTGGGCTTTTTAATTACACTGTTTGCGTACTCGGTACTTTAATAAAGTTCAAAATCGCATCGATAAATGGCTCTGTTTTCTCAATTTGCGTCCAATGACCGCATTCATTAAATACATGGAGTTCTGCATGAGGTAATAATTGAATTAATCGATAACTTGTTTCTTCGATTGGGATGACTTGGTCATTTAATCCGTGGAAGATTAATGTTTGCGTCTCAATTTTCCTAATTTGCTCGTCTTCTAAAGCCATTTCATCTAGTTTCTTTTGACGTGGTTCAGGGAACATGGCAGAAAACGCTTCCTTTACATCTGGTCGAATGCTTGCTTCATAGCGCATGCGAACCAGCTCTTCATTATTTGCAGCTTCTTGATTATAGGAAAATAGTTTAATGAGATCTTTCATAGATTCTAAACTTGGCTCATAGCCCCAAACACGATCTAATCCTTCCGAAATTTGATGCTTCGTCCCTACACTACCCATCAAAATTAACTTTTTCACTAAATCTGGTCTGTGGTAAGCGATATGAAGAGATAATGCTCCACCAAATGAATTCCCTACTAAATAAACCGGTTCATCCGACACCGCTTCAATAAAGCTAATTAAATGTTCCACCCATAAATTAATATTATAATCCTGATTCGCTAACTTATCTGTTTCACCAAAGCCGATAATATCTGGAGCGAACACTTGATAGGATTCACTTAGTCGTGGGATGACTAAACGCCAGTTGGCTAATGCAGATACACCTGGGCCTGAGCCATGGATTAAAATGATTTTTTCATTTCCAGTGCCCTCTTCATGATAATGGGTGTTAATTCCGTTTATTGTTATAAACTTTGATTTGATTTGCAAAACGATCTCCCCTTCTTCAATAGCACTAATCTAGGAATTCTTCACGAGTGTATCTGACTTCACTGGTGTACCGTATTTAAAGAATTCTTGCGGTAAGTTTGAACCATGCCAGATGATGGCCTTTTCCAAATCTTTTCCTTTCCATTCGATTGTTTTCCAATCTGGATCAAAAATTTGATAGCCTGGGTCACCGAATAATTCAACACGATTTCCACCTGGCTCTACAACATATAAGAAGGCTGCTTGTGTGACACCATGTTTACCTGGACCCGCTTCAATTTCGTAGCCACTTTCAATTAATAAGTCTGCTACATCTGATAAGTGTTGTGGGAAACCATACCAATAACAAATATGATGGAGACGACCTTCTGCTCCTAATGCATCTGTCATAATGGCAATGTCATGTACTAATGTACTAACACTTAACCATGCTGCTACATCCGAGTCATCTTCTGCTAAAATGCGTTCACGTACTTTAAAGCCTAGAACATCTTCTAAGAACTCCGCATTTTTTCTCGTATCACTTGCTAACACATTGATATGATCTAAACGACGTACCGGTACACCCCGGCTTGGACGTCTTTGCGGTCGATTTAATAAAGGTGTTCTTTGATCCTCTGGCGCTTGATAATACTCAACATCCCAAAGGATTTCCATTTTATGACCATCTGGTGTTGTGAATTGGTAGGCCCGTCCATGACCGATATCCCCTTCAATCCACCCAAGGCCGTATCCTGATTTTTCTAGTGCAGCAACGCGACGTTCTAATGCTTGAGGCGATGTCGCTCTCCATGCAACATGACCTAATCCTGCTTCATCATATTCCGTAATAATTAATGTATTATGGTAATGATCTTCATAAGCGCGCATGTAAACGGATTTCCCTTGTCGAGCAACTTCATCCATCCCTAAGATGTTTTTGAAAAACGCCACTGACTCCTCTAACTTTGGACTATAAATCTCAAAATGCGCAAGTTGTGCCACATCTAAAATTGGTTCATTTTTCATTTCACATTCCCCCTAAATTTTTTTATATTTACCAAGTTGGATGACCCTTAAAGCCAACAATCGTTTTTCCGTAACCAGCCATTGCATCTTCATATTGATGAGTTGGATGTGCAGCAACTGTCAATAAATCTCGAACGAAGCGCTCACTGCCATCATGTTTGTATACCGAGTTACCCCCTAGAGTAATCAAGATACGAGTGGCCATTTCGGATGTTGTTTTCGCAACATAGCCACGTATCGCAAATAACAGCTCTCGTTCCTCTTCATCTAAAACTCGAATATTATTTTCTTCATAGTAAGTAAGACGATCTGCATAGTCTTTTGCCAATGCTTTTAAAGCTGTTAACTGTATATTTAATTCTGCAAGCGTTCGCTGTGCCGTACCTGCTTCTTTTTCATTTGCATTATTATTGAAAATTCGTATACGATTTTCTGTTTTTTCTTTGAAGTTTCGAATTAATCGTTCTACTGCCCCGATTGCAATATGTGGGAAGCCCGCTAAGAAAAAGGCTAGGTAAGGGACTCTGAAAATTTGATAGTCTTCTTCATAGTTTCCATCCGGTGCAGTATCTCCGTTGATCACTCTTGTTAGAGGGAACACATAATGAGGTGGAACATAGACATTCTCCACTTTGACTGCGTTACTTCCTGTGCCGCGCAATCCGATTGTGTCCCAGTTTTCAACAATCTCTATTTCCTTTTTGTTTACAATAAACAAACTATACTCTGGCTCTGTTCCATCATGCATTTTGTGAACTGCGCCTAAGGCAATCCAGTCGCTCCAGAATACACCACTACAGAAATTCCATTGACCGGATAATCGATAACCTTCTCCATCGTCTACAACTTTTCCAATTGGGGCGAAAACATCAGCCATTAGTCCACCGCTATTAAACAACTCTTCACGGCCTTGTTTCGGTAAAAATGCTGGCCAAGTTTCATGGATAATATTGAAGTAAGTAAGCCATGCAGCAGAAACACTATAGTTTGCTACTGTACGAATAATATCGCCAAACGTATAGAAATCAAGATTTTGACCACCGTAAGCTTTTGGTCTTAGCAACTTTTGAAAACCAGCTTCTTTAATCTTTTCGATGACAATATCCGGGAGTCTAGCATCTTGATCAGATTCCATCGCATGCTTTTCAGCTAACTTTCCTACCTCTTCTGCTTTTTTAAGAAGCTCATCTCGGTTAATCGTTTTCTCTTGCACTGCTAAAGTATTAACTGCCATTTCAATTCCTCCCCACATTTTGAAAGCGTTATCACAATAATCAGCAACCTCTGATTAGTACTTAGTATAATAATCAGAAATTTCAAAATATAGCTATACAATGTGCGAAAAGTTTCATCATTTTAAACGATTTTAACGAATAAATATCGCAGGATATTAACAAATGATGTAAGCTTCAGTGTTTTTCCACAAATTTACTATGCCAATGTTGTAAATTATTTAAGATAATTTTTGAAATTTCTTTCGGAAAACTGATTTCTAAGAGATCCATCCTAGCTTTTGTTTAATGAATGAATCTATCTAAACAAAAAAACAGAAGAAAAAAGGTTTCCCTCTCTTCTTCCGTTATTGCAACTTTATTTATACAACAATTAAATTCTTCGCTTTTAATATCCTTAGTGCCATATAAACTGAGAATATACTTCTCGTATCGTCTAGTTCAATTTCTAATATCTCGCTTATTTTTGACAAACGGTATCTTAACCCACTAATAGACATCGACAGAACTTTCGAAGTATTATTGATGTTCATTCCATTTTCAATATACGCATAGAGTGTCTTCGTTAAATCAAATTCCTTATCCACTTCAATCAATCTTCCCACCTGTTTACTGACAAACCGATCAACTAAGTGTTCGTCTTGTACTTGGAAAAGGACACTTTCCATCTCTAAATCATCAAAGAAGTAAATCTGCTTCTTTGGATTTTTTGCCTTTAAAGCCGCTAATGTCTCATTATAAAGAACATTAATTTCACTAATATTCTCCACTACTGTGCTAACTCCAATATTAAATCCATACTGTTCAAACCGACGTAAACAATAGTTTAATAATTGGGTAATAAAGATTTGCGGTTCGGTACATAACGCTTTAAATGTTTTGTATTCAATTAACATGAGAATTTTATCGGATTTTTGCGAAACAATGGCATTAATATTTCTTTCTTTTAAGAACAAATGGAGATGTCTTACTAATTCCTCACTGACTTCAATATCATGGTTAAGACCTGATTGTCGATTCGTTCTTTCCAATGTAAGCATCCAGTAAGGTTCATCCGGAGGGAAATTAAGATAGTAAGCAATTTTATAAATCTCCTTTTCCTCCATACGCCCTTCTAATACATCGCTTAAGAAATTTCGTTTTACATTTTGTTCTGTATTAATTTTTATATTTTCATTTAGAAGAATAACAGATGCCGTTAAGGATGCTTTATCAATGACCATGTACTCCAAATCGGTCGGTTGATCATTTGTTGAATAGATAAATGAACAGTATCCTTTAATTTGTTGTTCAAATAAAATAGGTGTCCTGAGTAGACTGATTTCTGGTGATATTTTTACAAATGTGGTCGACTTTGATTGAATGTTCTCTAAGTCAAAATCTAGTGGAACATTAGAAGATTTCACGATAATTTTGTTATGCTCATTTTCAATGAATATTGGCAGTCCGGTAGTTTCAAATAATAAGTCGACAATTTTCTGTAAGCCTTGTTTTGATAATAGTTCATGGGTCAACTTTCGTTGAATTTCATTGGCTTGTTTTAAATAGTCTCTTTCAATCTTAAGTTTTGCCGTTACTTCATCTAATTCTTGAATCATACTTGTGGACTGGTAGTAACTATATTCTTTTTCTAATTTTTCTCCCCACTCTTCGATGGGCATACAAATGACTTTACAATTCTCATGCCCCATTGCCCGACATTCAATTTCCTTTACAAGAATCGATTTATTTAAACAACTCGATAGATAACCACTTGCATAGCCACAAAGCGTATGACAAACAGGTTTAGTACTTTGAGCTCCATCTTTTAGGAACTCGTCAGCCTCGAATGAGTTTGTCCAAATAACATCAATTCGTTTTAATTGGTTTTCATCATTGTACTGAATATCACTTATTGTGACGTCATCTAAGTAACCATGTAACTTGTGAAACTTTGGTCCCGTATTTATTAACTCTAGTTCATCTGTCCACTGGTAAGACATTGCTTTTTTAGCATCACTAACTCCGCAATGCCACCCATATCGAATAAATACCCCTTTTGTCCGATCTTCCCCGATTGTCGTGATAAGTTCTTTTTTCAATGAAGTTCTTGCAGTAATTGGAATTGTTATCGTGCGCTCATCTAATACCTTTAACGCTTCTTCCTTTGGCAATTGAAAAACATCTTCTATCTTGGTTTGCTTCAAATCCATCCCCATGGTTAGCCACCCCTATATCGAATTTTTCAAAACCTTGAATCACTATACCGAAAAAACCTTTCATCATTTTTAACGAAAAAAATGTAAATTTAGCTACTTATCATGTGATTTTTACTCTCTTGAAATCTGTTAGGATTTAGTAACAGGAATACAAATCTTTTTGTAATGCTAGTCCACCAAGTTACATGCTGTAAACGTTTTCAGAATATTATAACATCTGGTAAAACTGAGAAAAATATGCTTATTGCACTATCATGAAAGAAAATTCATATTTACTAGGTTGATTCAACCTACATCTAGAGAGTTAGCTAACAAGGAAGTGTAATTAAATTTCAAAATATTGGAGGTAGTAATATGGATGATTGTTTATTTAGAGAGGCAATGGGAAAATTCGCAACTGGTGTAACTGTTATACTAACGGAAACAAACGGAGAACCCCATGGTATGACAGCAAATGCTTTTATGTCGGTTTCACTTGATCCGAAACTTGTCGTGATCTCAATTAAAGAAAATGCACGTATGCTATCCAAAATTCAAGATTCCAAACAATTCACAGTCAATATCTTAGCTGACAATCAAACTCAAATTTCGAAGATATTCTCAGGACAACTAAAGGATCAGCAAGTGCAGTTCGATCGTTTAGCTAATTTACCGATTATTCAAGGTGCCCTAGCGCAAGTTGCTTGTGAAGTTTCAGCAGAGCATATTGAGGGTGATCATACTTTATTTGTAGGAAAGGTATTGGATATTAAAACAAGCGAAGGCAACCCATTATTATTCTTTGCTGGTAAATACCGCAGCATTGAAGAATTGATAGAAGTTTAAGAGGATACAGCATAACAAAAAACCTGACACGGAAAGGATTCCGTGTCAGGTTCTCTATTTATTAATACATTTTTAAATATTGTTCGCGTTCCCATGGGTGAACCACTGTACGGAACATATCAAATTCGATTTCTTTTGCTTCTTTGAAGTTTGCATAGATATGGCTACCTAATGCATTTTTAATCACTTCATCGTTTGCAAGTGCAACAAGTGCATCGTCAAGTGAAGCTGGTAAGTTATCGATTCCGCTAGCTTTACGTTCTTCTTCACTCATAATGTAAATGTTGCGGTTAATAGCTGGTGGTGGAGTTAAATCTTTACGAATACCCTCTAATCCAGACTCTAAAATTGCAGCTAATGCTAAGTAAGGGTTAGCAGCAGGGTCTACTGAACGTACTTCAACACGAGTTGATAAACCACGAGAAGCTGGTACACGGATTAGTGGTGAACGGTTTTGTGCTGACCATGCTACGTAACATGGAGCTTCATAACCAGGCACTAAACGTTTGTAAGAGTTAACAGTCGGGTTTGTAATCGCTGTAAATCCTTGAACGTGCTCTAGGATACCTGCCATAAATTGCATAGCAGTTTTTGATAAACCAAGTTCTGTTGATGGATCGTAGAATGCATTTTCTTTACCTTTGAATAAAGATACGTTACAGTGCATTCCAGAACCTGCTTCACCAAATAATGGTTTTGGCATGAATGTTGCGTGTAAACCATGTTTACGAGCGATTGTTTTAACAACAAGTTTGAACGTTTGGATATTGTCACAAGCTTCAACTGCATTTGCATATTTGAAGTCAATTTCGTGTTGACCAGGTGCTACTTCATGGTGAGATGCTTCAATTTCAAAGCCCATTTCTTCAAGTTCTAACACGATATCGCGACGGCAGTTTTCACCAAGGTCAGTTGGTGCTAAGTCGAAATAACCACCATGGTCGTTTACTTCAAGAGTTGGTTCACCTTTAGCATCTAACTTAAATAAGAAGAACTCTGGCTCTGGACCTAGGTTAAAGTGAGTGAATCCTAACTCTTCCATTCCTTTTAACACACGTTTTAAGTTGTTACGTGGGTCACCAGAGAATGGTTCACCTTCTGAAGTATAGATATCACAGATGAAACGAGCAACTTTACCGTTATCAGTAGTCCATGGGAATACCATGAATGTATCAAGATCTGGATATAAGTACATATCTGATTCTTCAATTCGAACAAAACCTTCGATAGAAGATCCATCAAACATCATTTTATTGTCTAATGCTTTGTCAAGTTGACTTACTGGAATTTCAACATTTTTAATTGTTCCTAAAATGTCTGTAAATTGTAGTCGAATATATTTTACTTCTTTTTCTTGAACGAGACGTTTAATATCGTCTTTTGTGTATTTACCCACAGTATTCCACACTCCTACTTTTCCCTCAAATAATTGTCTATGATTTTTTTAAAATATATAATTTACGCGTATTATTGATAGAAACGCGATAAATCCCCTTGTCGTAAAGATGTCTTTTGATGACGTCCATTACCAATCATTTCTTCACGTAAAATACGTCTTAAATCAGCATCTGAAATTTCTTCTTTTTCTTTAGCTGCTTGAATTGCCGGATTATTTTTCATATCAAATACTTTTTTAATTCCTGCCATGTTTACGCCTTGTTCTAGCATGTCCTTAACATCTAATAGCGTATCCACGTCATTTAATGAAAACATTCTTCGATTACCTTCCGTACGGTGTGGCTGAATTAAATCATGTTCTTCATAATAGCGAATTTGACGCGCTGATAGTTCGGTTAACTGCATAACCGTACTAATCGGTAATAGCGGCATGGATCTTCTTAATTCACTTGATCTTCTATTACTACTCATTTAATCCACCTCCCTTATCATTATCTTACCTCCAGTAAGGTAGAATGTCAATGCTGCGTAAGAAAAACTAACATATCGGGGAATACTGACAAAATATTTACAAATAAAAGAATATCTCTAATATTGAAGATTTACAATAGTTTTATTATTCCCTTTATTATGGCACCTTTTTTCTGAAAAATGAGTACTAACGGAGTTTATTATCATACATAAGTTATTTGTTGTTAGTTCATAATGAGTGGACACAATTTTCATTTAACTGAAAATTAAAAGACTGCAGACCGAATTGGTTGTACCAATCCAATCTGCAGAAATTTAATTAATAATATTTATTGAATAGTAAAACGATCATCCAATGACTTCATAGTTAACATTTCATAGTATTTTTTTGTGATTTATAAGATTTTTTTGTTTATTTTCTACGCTTCGATGACACTATAATGTTGATAATTAAGGCTGCGAGATTGAGATAAAGTCTTAGGGCCAAAAATAGAACTTCATTTTCACGAACAAATTGATTGCGTATACAATCAATCTCATACACCGTATAAAGCGCAAACGCTAACACGAAAATTCCAGCGACCACAAGGAAGAACGGACTACTCACAGGGATGAAGATGTAAATAAATGCAAACACGACAAACACAATTAAAATCGTCAACGCGTACAATAAGGCCTCTGAAATACCAAATTTAATTGCGAGGAACGCAACCGCGATAAAAATAATTATTGTCCCGATAAATACTGAAATGATTAAAGCTGCCCCAAGCCAATCAATCATAATAATCAGTATGAGCAAATGTAGCACACCAAATAATATAGGAATTAAGAAGATGACGATATTGCCAAGACGAGTCACGAATGGAAGAATGGCCAGCGCAATCCCGAGCAACGCTAAGATAATGACGATTGATAGTGGTAACAACAAGGCCACCAATAATCCAATCACACTTAATAGCCACATACCCATAAAATAAAATAATATGAGGTCGTAATTCCTATTTTTTTTATAACTCCCCATTACACAACCCCAATCCAAGTTGTTTTACTACCACTATATTTCTAAGTAGTATATGTTATTAATAATTTTTTGCTTGTGCTAGTAGTTTTTAAGATTTGATGGTGATTTTCATAAAATCTGAGGATTTCTTTAATAGAGGAATTTAAACTCATAAGTGGCGGATTACTTAAATAATGAAGACAGCGGTTCAGTTAATTATTCTGAGCCGCTGTCGAGACTTATTTTATTTTCTTAATTTTTGAACCGCGCTGCAAATTGCATATTTCACATGCTCGTATGTTAAACCACCTTGAATAAATGCCGTAAATGGTGGACGGATTGGGCCATCAGCTGTTAATTCAATGCTTGAACCTTGAACAAATGTACCCGCTGCCATAATTACGTCATCCTCATAACCTGGCATATAAGCAGGTTCTGGAGCGAAATGCGCGTTGACTGGTGAAGCCGCTTGGATTTCTTGACAGAATGCTACCATTTGCTCTGCTGTTTGGAAAGAAACGGATTGGATTAAATCTGTTCGCTTATCTGTGTAATGTGGATACGTTGTCATGCCTACATCCTCTAGCATAGCGGACGTGAAAATAGCGCCTTTTAAACTTTGTGCCACCACGTGGGGTGCTAAGAAGAAACCTTGGTAAAAGTCTGCTAGCGTATTTAAAGATGCCCCTGCTTCTGCCCCAATTCCTGGTGACGTCATTCGGTAAGCACATTTTTCAACTAACTCTGCTCGCCCAGCGATATATCCGCCGATTTTGGCTAAACCTCCACCTGGATTTTTGATTAATGAACCAGCCATTAAATCTGCTCCGATTTCAGTTGGCTCCATTGCTTCCACAAATTCACCATAGCAATTATCAACAAAAACGATGACATCTGATTTGATCTCACGTACTTTTGTAATCATCTCTTGAATCTGTTCAATCGTAAAGGATGGTCTTGTCGCATATCCTTTCGAACGTTGGATTGCTACCATCTTCGTACGTTCATTGATGGAAGCACGAACGCCATCCCAATCAATTTTACAATCGTCGATTAGATCGACATGAGAATAGCCAATACCGAAATCTTTTAATGATCCCGTATCTTTTTCTCCTCCATCCACAATGGATTGAAGTGTGTCATAAGGTTTTCCTGTAATATATACAAGTTCGTCACCAGGTCTTAATACGCCGAATAAACTTAACGTAATAGCGTGAGTCCCCGAAATAATTTGAGCTCGTACAATCGCCGCTTCCGCTCCAAATACTTCTGCATATACACGTTCTAAATTATCGCGTCCTTCATCGTCATATCCATAACCATTTGATGGATGCATATGAAAGTCACTTACCTGATGCTTGCGGAATGCTGCTAATACTTTTTGTTGATTGAAAAATGCCATTTCATCTACTTTAGCGTGGATGGGTTTGATTTTTTCCTCCACCTCTTGAGCAAGACGCAAAGTCTCTGGCAATAGGGTTGATATAAATGTCATGTTTATTACTCCGTTCTATACAAATCGCTCTTAGCGAGTTCTGTAGGTCCTATATTTCATATCCTATATTATCTTAACAATTCTTGTTATCTTTTCAACTATTTTAGAATTTTGCTGATTTGTTCATAAAAGATTTTAGTCAATTCAAAAAATTACTTCATATAATAAAAAACTACTTTACGAAATCCTATGAAACTGCTATTCTCAAACTTGCATGTTCATGTAAGGAGGAAAGGTTAATGGCATGGGAAGTCTTTAGTATCATTGGAACCATCGCCTTTGCAATATCAGGTGCAATTGTAGCTATGGAAGAAGAATACGATTTATTTGGTGTCTATTTATTAGGGATTGTAACAGCTTTTGGTGGGGGTGCTGTGCGAAATTTATTGATTGGCTTACCTGTTTCAACATTATGGAGCCAAGAAATGATGTTTCAAATTGCCATTGCCGCTATTACGATATTTTTCCTTGTTCCCCATCATCTCATCAAACATTGGAATCGCTGGGGGAACTTCACAGATGCAATCGGTTTATCTGCCTTTGCGATTCAAGGAGCAATTTATGCCGTTTCGCTTAAACTACCAATTAGTGCAGTTATCGTTGCAGCAGTTTTAACTGGGGCAGGTGGCGGAATTATCCGTGATCTTTTAGCACGAAGAAAGCCTTTAGTCCTTCGCGATGAAATCTATGCCATATGGGCGGCAGGTGCAGGATTAATTATTGGACTGCAACTTCTCGATGGAGATATTTTCTTATATGCATTATTCATCGTGATTACAGCTTTACGTGTGTACTCCTATACAAAACATTGGAAGCTGCCTGTGAGAACATTAAAAAAGTCATTAACTACTGAAAGTAATTATATAGAGATTCATCGTAAATAAAGAAGAACCTACAGATTTTTTCATACTGTAGGTTCTTCCTTTTATAATAAGTAAATTGTATTCCCTTCTACACCTAAAACTAGATTCCCCATTTCTAATAACTCAATCATTGGATAAAAGCTACTTCCTTCCCCTGCAAGTTCTGCGCTGCAAGTTAGTACACATAAGTACATTGCTAAACCTATTAAATACTCAGTAGATTTTTTATCCGTTGCTAAATCAATCATATGTGAAAAAGCTTGATGAAAAATAATCTCCGGTAAACGATCCCCTAATTCAAAAAGTAACTCCTCCTGTCCAGCTTGCCTAATTCGAGTGCTGAATCGTTCTGGAATTTCTTTTAATTGATCCCAAAGCTCGCTTCCTTCAAATGTAAGTCGACTAATGGTTTCCGAAAGTTCTCCACTTGTTATCCATTTTATCGTATACGAATTCACATTAAGTGCATCCAAAAAAGTGATAACCTTCTCTTCCGCTTCTCCATTTTGAAGTCCTGCTTTTTTTCCCCAATGAACTGCACGAAATCTCGTAATGATAGAATCAACAGCCGTCTCCAAATCCATTTCTTGTATATTAATCGTTTCTGCCATACTTTTCACTCCCATCGATTAGTACGTGTTTAATATTTCGTAGTTAATTCAGGTGGGCCAAATTTAGGACCATAAGGACCTTCATCTAACCAACGCCCTAATCTTGGAATAATAGATACGAGTGACGCAGCTAATTCTCTTTTCATACTCATATCTGGGGCATTCCCTTGTAAATGATGTAAGGCTGTACTCGAGCCATCTCTGTTCCACAAAGCTGCAATTCTACGTTCTTTTGCTACCTCATCAATGGCTTGAACCTGTTCTTTTTCTGTTTTTGCTTGCAGAGCTGCTTCTATCCCCCTCACAGCTAACAACGCGTCTGGGATACCAGAATTAAGACCACGAGCTCCAAATGGCGCGAATAAATGGGCCGCTTCACCTGCTAGAAGCACTCTACGATTTTCATCCGTAAAGGAATCTGCTACAGCTTGATGGAAGCGATAGGTTGATACCCAAGTGATACGATTTGCATATTTTGAATCCATTACTTTAGGCAACCACTTTCTCACACTATCGATATTAGAAAATTCTTCAGGATCATCCGTCTCCAATAACTGAAGATCAACACGCCATCCACCTTTAAATGGAACAAACATGACATTGCGTCCTCCCATGGCTGGATGTTGGTAATGAAACGTTCTTTCAAGAGGAAGCGGATTTTCTTCATCTTCTTTCACGTCCAACACGAGGAAAGTATCGTTTGTTCTTGGACCTTCCAACTTAATGCCTGCTTGCTCTCGGACAACAGAACGGGCCCCGTCACATCCAATGATGTATTTTGCCTCCCATTCCTCACCAGATTTCGTCCTAAGGATGACACCACTTTCTTTAATGTCTATTTTTTCAACTGGAGATTCCCAACTAAATTGTACCCCTGCTTCTACACATTCCTGATAGATATATTTCTCAATTTCATCTTGATGAAGGGCTGTAAAATGAGGTAATTTATGAGGATCTTGGTTATTTGTCAATCCATAATTCCGTACATATACTTCTTTTCCTTTGTACAAAGTTCTTTTTACGGGCCAAATAATACCGTTTTTCGCAAGAGTAAAACCTAATCCTGTTGCTGTTTCTTCTAGATGTTTTAATGAAGCATTGTGCAAATAAATCGCGCGACTTCCAGGACGTTCACGACCAAACGGTTCTGCTTCAATTACAATAGAAGAGATTCCCTTTTTCTTTAAAGCTAGACCGGTAACTAGACCGACCGGACCAGCACCTACTACAATCACATCACACTTTTTTCTATTCGCCATTTCCTTCTCTCCTTTTATAAAAGGTTTATTTACTTGATAGATTTCTCTAAAAGATTAGATAGCTCAGGAAAGTTATTTAAGAATATTTCCTTAAAAAAATGCTCATATGGTTTCATTTATCCAAATGAGCATTATAAATGTCTTATTTTTTCTAAACTGTTTGATACACCGGCACTTCAAATCCACCAATTTGCTCTATTTCGATTCTTACGACATCCCCATGTTGAATAGGTCCAACACCTTCTGGAGTTCCAGTTGCAATAATTTCTCCAGGATTTAATGTCATCTGATTACACGCCACTTCTAAGCATTTATAACAATCATAGATTAAGTTCTTTGTACTACCATCCTGACGAATTTCATCATTCACCCACAATGTCATTTTTAAATCATTTGGGTTTTCAATTTCGTCAGCTGTGACAATCCATGGTCCTACTGGGGTAAACGTATCGAAAGACTTTCTCCATGTCCGTTCTTCATTTCCCCTAATCGAAATATCCAACAGAGCAAAATAACCGAATATATAATCTTTTGCATCTTCAGCTTTGACGTTTTTGGCCTTCTTGCCAATGATATAACCTAGCTCCGCTTCATGATCTGTTCGACGATCTTGGAAAGGAAGGAGAATGGGATCAGTTGGACCTGAAAGCGAATCAGGTGATTTAAGAAACAAAGCTAAGTCTTCAATTGTAAGTGGCGCATTGTTAAACATTTTATTCATTTCGATTTGATGATTTTTATAATTCACTGGTGCAGCCCAAATTTTTTTAGTGGAAGGAATCGGTGAATGAAGTTTCACATTTGATAAAAGATAAGCAGTACTTGTATGAAGAGCATTCTCTATCTTACATCTTAACTCTTCAAAGTTTTCAATAAGGTGTTGAAAGGATTCACTTGGATTTGTCGGCAACCAATTGACAGCATCAGATACATCCATTACTTGATTGTCTTTTACAATTCCAAGCAAATTATCGTTGAATATTGCAATTTTCATCCCGAATGCTCTCCTCTTCTTTAAACTGTGATATCTGGAATAAATACTTTCTCTACTGTTTGATGGCCGTTATTCTCTCCATAGGCTTCACAATATTCCAGTTCTAACTTTTCCATGACAGGTTTGTCATTAAATGAAAATAGGAAAACATCTTCTTCTCCTGTACTCACATGTTCATGCAAACTCCAAGGTGGCAAAATAAAGAAATCTCCTTTTTCCCATTCGAACTTTTCCCCGTTTATTACTGTATAGCCTGTTCCTTCTAGCACATGAAAAATAGCGCTGTGCACATGTCGATGAGCTTTTGTACGTTGTCCTGGCTTAAGCTTTTGCATCATCGTACCAATTCGAGAATCCGCTGATCCACCCGTTGTAGGATTAATATATTCTAATGCGTAACCATCATAGGGATCATAATCACTTTCGTTCATCTCATCTAACAAATATTTCACTCGATCAAATTTATATCCAAAGATAGGTGAAGGATAACCTGGTGTCTTCGTTTCATTTAGCTTCTTAAAGGCTCCCATAGAAAATTGTTTGGTTGAGTAATTTTCTGGAGCTGCCATTGGGTAACTTTCCTCTTCATATGGTTCAAAAAACGAAGCTGCCATTGTTTTCACAAGGCCAACATCCAGTCCATCAAGCCAAAACATTGGCTCTGTCCCTTCATGTCTATGCTCATGCCATGTCCACGCAGGCGTTAAGATCATATCACCGCGTTCCATATAGGTTTTTTCACCATTTACGGCCGTGTATGCCCCGTCTCCTTCAATTACAAAACGAATAGCAGATTGTGAATGTTGATGCGATGGTGCACTTTCACCTGGTAATAATAACTGGATTCCAGCATAAAGAGTGTGCGTGCCATAGCCTACTAACCCACGTTTTAACAAATTCGGATTTTGCAGATAAACAACTCGTCTTTCTGCATCTCTCCCCGGCTTCAGTAGCTCTCCGGCTTTTAATACATACTGCCGAATTGTTTTCCATTTCCAAAGGTACGGCTCAACATCATGTACTGGCTCCTTCGTCACCATATGCCCAAGGTCATACCAAAGAGGTCCTAAATTTTGTTCTTTCATTCCTTCATAATATTGATCCAGCTCTTGGTTAACCGGCACCTCGTTTTTTGGCATTCTTCTCTCTCCCTTACGAAATGATAATAGTTTAATAGAATACATTTATCTTGGTTCTACCTCATGCCTGTATTTGGATATTACCGCGCATCTTTTCTCTTACTTCTTCGGGAATTGATTGTGCTTTGGGTGTTTCACCTTTAAAGGAAGTCCATGCACGAATTTCATACCCGCTCGCTATACAAATTTCTCCTTTAAAAAACAGATGACTGATTCTGAAGACTTTATTTTTAATTTCTTGTACACAACTTTGAATTTGTACATGATCTTCAAAACGTAATGACTGTTTAAACTGGCATGTAGCTTCAAGAATTGGACAACCAATTTGCTGTTCTTTAAATAACTCCGAAGAAGGATAACCAATAGCAGCTAAATACTCGTGTGTTGCTTCATCCATCCATTTATAAAAATTTGGATAATAAACAATTCCTGCAGCATCTGTATCTCCCCAACGCACTTTAAAGTCATAGTTATTTTTCATATATTTCCCTCTTTTTCTACTAGACTGGACGACCAAGTTCGCTTACTAATTGATTGCGCAGTTTTAATTTCTGAATTTTACCGCTCGCAGTCACTGGGAAGTCAACTGTAAAAATCACTTTGCTAGGAAGTTTGTAAAGAGCAAGATGCTCTTTTAAAAAGTCTTTCATTTCCTCCTCTGTGCTGTTTAACCCTTCTTTTAGTCGAATAACAGCACAGACAATCTCTCCTAGTTTCTCATCTGGGAGACCAACAACCGCTGCCTCAGCAATTTTCTTGTGTCTCATTAATATCCCTTCAATTTCTTGGGGATAAATATTGAAACCACCTCTAATAATCAATTCTTTTTTTCTACCGACAATTGTTAAATAGCCTTCTTCATTTAATGATCCTAAATCGCCAGTAAAGAACCATCCATCTTCATCTAATACTTCAGCGGTTTGATCTGGCAACTTATAATAGCCTTTCATAGTACCGAAGCCTTTTATCGCAATTTCACCTACTGCACCATTTGGAAGCGCTTTCCTTTGATCGTTTACAATTTTCAGTTCCACACCCGGTATGGCTTTACCAACTGTTTCACAAATTTTACTTTCATCGGCATCGTAGGGTGTGAGCGTAACAGAAACCGTTTCAGTGACTCCGTATGATTGACAAAGATTGATGTTCATTCGGTCCCTGATTTCCTTCATTTTTTCAGCTGAGATAGAAGATGCTCCGACAATACCTGCCCTTAGGGAGGAAATATCGTACTGATCAAAATTCTCAACTTCTAAAACTTTAATAAACATGGTTGGAACACCTTGTTTGATCGTAATTTTTTCTTTTTCAATCAATTGCAGTAGCTGTTCTGGATGGAACTTTTCTTGCAACACCATTCTTGCTCCTGAAGTAATAGCACAAAATAGATTAATTGCCATTCCAAAAATGTGGAAAAAAGGAGCAGCTATTACAAATACATCTTTTTCTGTGCATTTTAGTCCATTTTTCATCGTATTAGCGGATTGTACAACACTTCGATGAGTAATCATTACTCCCTTTGGAATGCCTGTTGTGCCAGATGTATATAGAATACAGAAGATATCATTTTTCGTATCAATCTCTTCCTCAGCTACAGGAACATTATTTATTAGCAAGTCTTCATAGGATAGAAAACCATCTAACTTACACTTAACTGTTATAATTTCAGGGACAAGGATGTGAGCTTCCTTATATCCAATGCTCTTTTCAAATTCTTCAGAAGCAAAAAGAATTTTCGGTTCTGAATTTTTTAAGATAAATTCAACTTCAAATTTTTTATACTTTGGATTAAATGGAACGAGTATAGCACCCAGTTTCGCTACAGCAAAAAAAATGACAGCTGTTTCATACCAGTTAGGTAAAGCAACAGCAATTCGCTCACCTTTTTTTACGCCTTTTTCCTTCAGGCACGAAGCTAGGTTATCCACATCTTTTTTCAAATTAAGATATGAAAATCGATTTTTCAGATCGTATATTGCCTCTTTTTCACCATAATTTTCAGCTGTGCGCTTTAGTAAACCGTATACAGTCATTTGATTTTCTCTCTCATTCATGCCTTCCATTCCACTCCCTTGTTTCCAGAAATTAACAAGTGATGGGTAAAAAAATTTTGTATATTTACAAAATTGATTTACCCATAAAAAATATTTATAGCATACAATAAAAGATTCTATAAAAAGTTTGAAAATCCTTGAAAAAAATGGTTATTTAACGAGGTTACAATACTTCCCAGACAGCAGCAATTCCTTGGCCACCACCAATACATACCGCAGACACACCATATTTTTTGTTTCTTCTTTTTAATTCATAAATTAAAGACATGGATATTCTCGTACCACTCGCAGCTAATGGATGGCCTAGCGCAATGGCTCCACCATTTACATTTGCTTTATCAAGATCGAATTCCAACTCTTTTTGACAGGCTAAATATTGTGCGGAAAATGCTTCGTTTATTTCGATTAAATCTAGATCTCCAAGGGTCAAATTCGCTTTATGTAACGCGCCTCTGATTGCTGGAACAGGACCAATGCCCATATATTTTGGTTCTACTCCGACAACATCCCATGAAACCAAGCGAGCAATCGGTGAAAGTCCTCGCTTAGCTGCATAATCACCAGAAGCAACAACCATAGCAGCAGCTCCATCCACCATACCGCTCGCATTACCTGGTGTTACAACCCCATTTTCAACAAATCTTGGTTTTAGTTTTCCGAGTTGTTCCAAACTTGTATGACGAACATGTTCATCATCTGAGATGACTTTATCCCCTTTCCGTCCTTTCACAGTAACAGGAACAATCTCCTTCTCTAAAAATCCCTTTTCTTTTGCTGCAAGGGCACGTTCATGACTTAATAACGCGTGTTCATCGACTTCATTTCTCGTTAAATTATATTTTGCTGCAAGATTTTCTGCAGTTTCTGCCATTGAGCATTCACCAAAGGTATCATAAAGTCCATCCCATACCCAATCTTCAACAACTGGTGCACCTAGTGGACTTCCCCATCTCATTCCTCGAATAACATGAGGAACCTGACTCATACTCTCCGTTCCACCTGCTAACACAACATCCGCTTCATTCGTTAAGATATAGCGTCCTGCAGTTAGAATCGATTCAATCCCCGTACCACATAAACGATTAATGGTGATTGCAGGAACATCGATTGGTGTTCCTGCCTTTAATCCTACGTGTCTTGCAAGTAAGTGCGCGTCTTTACTGGATTGTTGTACATTTCCAAACACAACTTGATGAACTTCTTCAGCTGAAATATTTGCTCTTTGTAGCGCCTCTTTAGCTGCAATAGCACCAAGGTCAGTTGCGCTAATATCACGAAATGAACCTGAAATCTCAGCAAACGGAGTTCTAGCAGCTTCTAAAATAACAATATCTTTCATCGTTACACCCCTAACGAGTCGAGTTTTTTATCTTCCTGTGTATACAGGTTTTCTTTTCTCTACAAATGCTTGTAATCCCTCAATTCTGTCTTGAGTTGAAAAAGCATTTCCAAAGCAAGCGTTTTCAATCATAAGACCGGATTCTAAGTCTGTATTTCCCCCAACATTCACTGCAGTTTTTACCATTTGAAGAGCAACTGGTGGTTTTTGCGCTAATTTATATGCCCACTCTTTAGCTGTGCTAAGTACCTCATCGGATGGAACAACTTTATTAACAATTCTCAAATCCAACGCACGGTTTGCATCAAACATTTCTCCAAAATAGAGTAGTTCCTTTGCAATTCCTTGCCCAACAATTTTCTGTAATCGTTGCGTTCCGCCCCCGCCAGGAATAATGCCAAGTCCAACTTCAGGAAAAGCAAACTTTGCTCGATCCGAACTGATTCGAAGATCACATGCAAGAGCAAGTTCCAATCCACCACCAAGAGCTAAACCATTCAAGGCAGCAATAACGGGCTTTGTTACATTTTCAATTTTACTGAAGACCGTTCTTGATACTTTATTCATTTTATTAACACCTACAAGATCAAGACCAGCCATCTCATTAATGTCTGCACCTGCTACAAATGCCTTCTCTCCACTACCTGTAAGAATAATGGCACGAACTTCGTCACTGGATTCCAACTCATCAAATATTGTTGAAAGCTCTTGAAAGACAGCTGTATTTAACGGATTTACTGGTGGTCTATTTATCGTAACAACTGCTACATTTTCTTCAATCTCACATTGTAAAAATTCATAGTTCATCATTCATTCCCCCTGTTTATTGATAATCGTAAAATCCTGCCCCAGCCTTCTTACCATGACGACCTGCTCGAACGAGTTGTTTTAGTAATTGTGGTGGTGCAAAATGATTGTCATTGAATTCGTTTTTGAAATATTCCATTACATGGTAGCCAATCTCAACACCTGCAAAATCCTGAAGTGTAAATGGTCCCATTGGGTAATTTAAACCTAACGTTACTGCCTTATCGATATCTTCAGCTGAGGCTACACCTTCTTCTAGTAGCTTAATCGCTTCAATGAATTGCGGAATCATAATTCGATTAACAATAAAACCTGGTGAATCCTTTTTAACTTCAACGGGTTCTTTAGATAATCTTTTAGATAGCGCTTTCAACTCTTCCACCGTTTCATCACTTGTTTTAAATCCACGAACTACCTCAACAAGCTTCATTAATTGTGCAGGATTGAAGAAATGCATGCCCGCAACACGATCAGGTCGATTTGTTGCCGATGCAATTTCCGTAATTGACATAGAAGATGTATTTGTAGCTATGATACATTCTTCTTTTACAATTTCATCTAATTTGGAAAAAACGTCCTTCTTCAAAGTTAAATCTTCCAATACTGCCTCAATAACGACATCGGCTTCACGCATTTCTCCCAAGTCTGTTGTCGTTTGGATTCGGGCAAATGCCTCTTGCTTTTCCTGTTCCGTCATTTTCCCTCTTTGTACACTTTTGCTCATGAATTGATCAATGCGTTGAAGAGCCCCATCTAAAAAACGCTCTTCGATATCATGTAAAATAACTTGAAAGTTATTTAAAATAGCTAGATTTGCAATACCCGATCCCATTGAACCTGCACCAACCACACCAATTACTTGTATAGTCATTTAACTCACATCCCCAATCGATTAATATCTATCAACTTATATTTAAAATTATAGGGTTCATTTCAGCTGTTTTGTACCTACACCAAGTAGGAAAAAACATACTAGATTTCGTATATTTTATAGAAAGGATTAATGCAGTGGAAATTTTACTGTGAGGGAATCTGATTCATGATCGGTCATCTCAAAACAAAAAAAAGCAGCCCAAAATTGGACTGCTACAAACTTATGAATCTAAGATAACATTACTTAATTAACATACATATCATGCAATTTAAAAGCCATCATTAAATTGAACCTTATTTCGGCATCGCTCAAATCGACCATCAAAAGCGATTCAATTTTTTCAATTCGATATAATAGGGAGCTTCTATGAATAAATAGCTCATCAGAGGTGCTTTTAATATTCCCGTTATTTTGCAGAAAAACGTATAAAGTGTTATATAAATCTATATTTTTATTTTCTGTGTAGGTTAAAAGAGGACCTAATTGGTTTTTTATAAATAAATCTACTGCAGTTGTTTGTTCTAATTGATGAAGAATCGTATAAGCACCAAGATCTTCATAAAGTGAAAAGGAAATATATTTCATCCGATTCCTTAAAACATTTAATGCTAATAATGCTTGCTGGAAACTGATATAATAATCCGTTATATTTTCAGTTGGTGTGCCAACTCCTAGTAAGAGTTTACATTCATTATTGATTTGATGGGTCCATTTCTCTATTTGGCGGAATAAATTGCTCCAATATTTCTTACCTTGTTTACTTTCTTCGTCAATAGGTATAAAGCAAATATAGTTTTCATCATATGAAACACTTAATATACGAGGATTAAGTCTTGAAAGGTGTGACTTAATGCCTTCCCAAATAAGTGATTTCTTTGCCTGCTGTTCTATGAGGTCATTTTCGTTTAATGTGATGTTTAATACCGCTACTCGATGACTTTTGAAAATATCCCATTGGAAGATATTTGCATACTGAAAAATACTCTCTTGATCCTCAATTTTTTCTGCCAGTAGCTTATTAACAAAACTATCCTTTACTTGCTCTTTTGTATCAAGTACTAACTTCTGTTTAATAAATTGAATAGAGCAAATATTTCTAGCCATCTCAACCGTAAGTTGATCAAAATCATTCATCTCCGCTGCTGTATTACATACAGAAAGATACCCTAGAAGGTTATCTCCTCCATTTATCACCCAAAAAGAAAATTTACAGTCTTTTCTTTCAGGAAGCGTAACCGTAAATTTTTCTTGTCTTCTTACGTCATGGATTATTTTATTTGCTTCTGTAGCTAACTCTTCAGCAATATTTGCATCACTATCTAGATTGTAATATTTATAGGAAATTGGCCTCAAAAACCGATCAAATAAAATAACTGTTTCCTTAAATAATTCTGAAATTTTATTCGTAATTCCATCAAAATCATCATCTTCTACTGTTTTCTTAACAAGTGATTGCTGAAAATCTAGTAAAAAATGAAACCTATTTTTATTTTCTTTCTCACTTTTATATAATCGCGAATTTTCTAAAAGAGTCGCAACATGTGTTGCCAATATCTCTAATATTTCCAAGTCTTCTTCGCTAAAAGGTCTTTCCGATTTATTTTGAATATGAAGGACACCGATGGGCATGTGATCAATTAAAAGCGGAACAGTCATTTGTGAACTTCCCGTCTCCTCTAAAAATGGAAAGTATTCTTTTAACTCATAATTATCTTCCACCCTGATTTGTGCAGGGTACTCCATATCCCCATATACAGGCTCTTGTAGTTCAAAGCAATTTTCATTCTGATTATATAAGTACATGCACGCATAATCCGAATTGAGTGATTTTCCAGCTCTGTAAGTCAACTCAGAAAAATGTTGCTCCAAAGAAGATTCCAATGACTGATTTTTACTAATCCATTCTATTCCTTCTAATTTCTTTAACTGGTTTTCCTTATGTCGGGCAACGGATAAGGCAACAGCCATATCCTTTCCAAATTCCTCGAAATGAGTCTCCATATCTAATAATGGTACATTATTTAAAAACCCTACAATACAAAATCCAAAATGTTGAATTTCATCATTAAGCGGTACTGTAAACCACGTCTTGACGTTTTCTTCTTCTAATAACTCTGTTAATCTACAATATTCACTTGTCTCAGATGTCTTATAAGTTAGACTCTGATAAAGTAGTTTTGGGGAACAGGTAGGTACAGCAAGGGGGAAATGTTGAAGCAATGAAGGTATGTTACCACTCCATGCTCTAGGAATAAATTGATTCCCCTCACTCAATACGACTCCAACAAAATCACAGTTAAATTCTGAACGAAAAGAGTCAGCTAAATATTGAAGTACTTCATCTTCTGTATTACTTTTTATTAACTGTCGTGATGTAATTCTTAGATGCTTTTCTACTTTTTTCATAAGTATTTCATTT
Source organism: Ureibacillus sp. (assembly GCA_035555915.1). Taxonomy (GTDB): domain Bacteria; phylum Bacillota; class Bacilli; order Bacillales_A; family Planococcaceae; genus Ureibacillus. The sequence goes on from DATMGC010000033.1 coordinate 23,646, forward strand.
TTGCTAGATGACACAGAATGACCCCCAGTTTGTTTTTTTCTCCCTGGCCTCATTATAAAAGAATAAAAACTTAAATGAAAAGGTCATCTAACTTGTTTTAGTGACTAATTGACTTGATAAAATGAGATTTGTACTTCATTTGGCTTTCTGATACCTTCCCCAATAATAATCATTTTGTTCAAATAGGAGTACTTGTCACTACTTGTTTCAAATGTCGGGGTTGTTTTGAAATAGTAGGATCCATCCGGAACTTGTTCACCTCTAATAATTTTATCCATTATCTCTTTTGGACCATGCCTATATCCTTTATTGATCACATAAATTGGTATCCCTTCATTCGTTTCGATAACATAGTGTGCAAGTGCCTCTGTAACACCATCATATCGGATGAGCTGATAATCTGCTCCACCTAAATGGATTCTGCCATTTAAGCTTTCCCCTTCCACAGTTCCTCCAATAATCGGAATAATTCTTCTTATACCCGTTCCAACATTCCCAACTTCAATTGGATTAGAGACTTTAATATGGGCCTTAAAAAGAAATGTAGTTTCCATTTTTTATCTTCCTTTCAATTTATGTTCTTAAAAAAAGAAGAGGCAACCCTCCACTACTCTAGAAAAATGATTCAAGAATAGTAGTGAGTTAACCCATTTTTGTTACACTCTAAACATTTTGTTTCACCATGTTCACTTTATGGTCTTCAGAAAGTTTTTCTTGTTTTTCTTCATAGTAATTTCCATATTTATCTTGAACGAATAGCATCGCGATACCACCGATTAACGCTGCCCCACCAATTGCGGCAAAATTAAACTGAGGTAATAGATTCATTGTTAGTAAGAACCCAACAAACGTAGGTGCAAAAATTCCTCCAATTCGTCCGAATGCCATCGTACTTCCTAGTGCTGTAGAGCGCATATTTGCAGGATAATACTGAGAAACAAATGCATTGGAAATATTCTGCAGACCAACTGAAGCTGCGCCAATGATAAAGATGAGACCAAACGCCATTCCCATATTATTTGTTAACCCTATAAAGGATAGAGCAATTGCACCAGCAAAGAATAATGGAATAAGCACCTTTTTAAACCCAACTTTATCAACCAATCGTCCAAAAATAATCGTTCCTACAATTGCTCCGATTTGCATCACAGCAGTAAATGCTAGACTAGAGCTAAGGTCGTATCCCGATTCCATCATTAGTCGAGGCAACCAAGTATTCATCGAATAAATCAATACAAATGCACTAAAGCAAGAAATCCAGAACATAATCGTACTTAGAGCACGTTTATTTTCAAAGAGCTTCACAACTGGAGAACCTGGTTCTTTTGCTTCTGGCTTTAAAATTTCAAATTGGTCATTCGTACTTAATTGTGGAGCAATTTTCAATAAGGTTGCTTTCGCTTGATTCTCTTTTCCTTTTTCCATTAGGAACCCTATGGACTCTGGTATATACTTAATTAAAAATGGGATGATTAAAAGTGGGATTCCCGCTAACAAATATACAGGTTCCCATCCTGCTTTAGGTAATAAAGATCGACTGGTAAGAGCTGCCGTGAGCGCCCCGATTGAGTATCCACAGAAAATGAAAGAAACAATTGCTGATCTAACTCGTTTTGGGGAAAACTCAGTTGCCAACGCAATGACATTTGGCATAACGCCACCAAGTCCAATCCCCGCAATAATTCGAAAAACGGCGAATATTACTGGGCTCGTTGCAAAACCAGAAAGCATGGTAAAGAAACTAAATAAGAACGTGGTAACTATAATAATTTTCTTGCGTCCAAATTTATCGGCAAACATTCCAAAGACTATCGCTCCAATTGCTGTCCCAATAACAGAATAACTTCCAATGGCACCCGCTGTTACATCAGAAATTCCCCACTCGTTAATTAAGGAAGGTACGGTAGCTCCATAAATAACGACATCATATCCATCAAAAGATATAATGATAAACAACCAAATTATCAGCCAAACATGGAACGAAGAAATTTTACTACCGTCAATGACATTAATTGGATTAATTAGTTTCATTTTTTTCCCCCTTTTAATATCGTAACCGCTTTCAAAACACTCCTTAGTCAATTCTCGTTGTTCTTATTTTGAATTGTAATAGATTTCAAGAAAAAACCTTAGCTACTTTATGTAGGAAAAAGAAGATTTTGTTTCGTTAAATTTGTGGATAAGTGTGTGTGATTGGGAGGATTATGATTAAGGAAAGGGAACTTGAAAATAATAGTAGATGTGCGGGGTATAACTTTATTACTAGTCCACGAAGGCAAAAAAAGGACCTAAGCTAGGTCGCATACAGAGCTCAGGTCCTTTAAAGGTAATATGTTAGAAAACGCTTAATTTGGTAGGATTCCCTGGAGTTTGTGATTTCTATATTAACTACCTAGGTTCATCAAACTACTTAAACTCTAATTCACCATCATAAGCCATCATGCCGCCTTCAAGATTCGTTACGTCAAAACCTTGTGATTCAAGGTATTCACCCGCATTAGCAGAACGAACGCCACCTTTACAAACCATGATATATTCTTTTGATTTATCCAATTCTGCGGCACGTTCCGGAATCGAACCAAGTGGAATGTGAATCGCTCCTGGGATCATGCCCTCTTGTACTTCAAAATCCTCACGTACGTCAATGATGTTTAAATCTTCATTGGCATCTAATAAATTGATTATCTCGTCTGTTGTCATTGTTTTCATTATGTAATCCTCCATCTACTTCTGTTTATCTTAGTAAAATTGCGTCTAACTAAAGGGCGCATCATCACCCACAGTACACCTTTTCAGTATAATGAAAAAATTTAGCCCTTGCAATTTAGTTGATTTTACATAAAATTAACACGAAAAAATCGGCAAGTAATTTAAACTTAGCCGATTAGGTGATTATTGTTCCCCGCTATCTGGTGAAATGGAAACTGTTTTTGATGGAGAGAATGTGGAAATTGCATGTTTATAGATCAAATGCTGCTTACCTTCCACTTCTAGTAATACTGTAAAATTATCATAGGATTTCACAAGTCCTTTTAACTGGAAACCGTTTAATAAGAACACAGTTACGAATGTGTTATTTTTTCGCAGATTATTAAGAAACGTATCTTGTAGATTAATTGATTTCACGCCTAATACACCTCGTCCATTATTTTTCTATAATAAAGTATTCGGCATAAAGTAAGATTTTCCTCCCTAATTGATTAATAATTTTGAATATTTTTCGATTTTATCCCACTCATTTCCTATCCATTCGACATCCATCTTGTTTCGGAAGTAGGTTAGTTGTCGTTTTGCATATCTGCGAGAATTTTGTTTTAGCTGTTCGATGGCATCTGGAAGTGTCAGTTTACCATCCAGATAAGCGTACAATTCCTTATAACCAATCGCTTGAACAGATTGTACATCACGAATTCCGCGCTCGTACAAACCCTTTACTTCCTCAAGTAAGCCTTTTTCCATCATCAAATCCACTCGTAAATTAATACGTTCGTACAATTTCTCGCGATCCATATCTAGCCCAATGATGAGATGATGATATAATGCGATATTTCCACGATTGTGTTCTTCACTAGCCTTTGATACGCCATGAAGCTCCACCATCTCTAGTGCACGAATGACACGACGAGTATTATTTGGATGAATCGTTTTAGCGGTTTCTGGATCTAAGCCCATTAATTTTGCATGCATCGCATCTGGGCCAATTGCCGCCAATTCATCATAATATTTTTTTCGTGCTTCTTCGTCCACTTCTTCTTTTGTAAACTGAAAATCGTACAAGACTGCCTGCACATAGAGTCCAGTGCCACCCACAATAATTGGTAACTTTCCTCGGCTTTGAATTTCAGCAATTTTTTCACGAACTAAAGACTGATACTCCGCAACCGAAAAACTTTCTGTCGGTTCTTTAATATCTAATAGATGATGGGGAATCCCTTCCATTTCATCTTCGGTAATTTTGGCTGTTCCAATATCGAGCCCTTTATAGATTTGCATAGAATCACCGTTGATAATTTCCCCATCAAATGCTTTTGCCATTTTAATACTTAAAGCTGTTTTCCCAGAAGCTGTTGGTCCAACTATGGCGACAACTTCAATTTTCTTTTCATTCATCTATTTAACCACCGTGTAATTACAGAATATACATGCTCTCGATTAACTTCTTTTAAGATTTCATGTCGCATGTCTTCAAAAAGATATACGACCACATCCGTTAGACCTACTTCATTCATTTCCTTAGCCACCTTAAAAACCCCTGAGCCTTTATTGCCCACAGGATCCTCACTACCACTAATCAATAAAATCGGTAAATCTTTACGAATGTTCTTAATTTCTTCTTTTTGATTGATCAATAATAATCCATCTGTTAAATCCACAAAATATTGATTGGTTGGCACAAAGCCACAATAAGGATCTTGAATATATTTTTCAACTTCCTCATCGTTACTACATAGCCAGTCGTAAATCGTTCTAGGATTTAACACACTTCTACTAAAACTGTTAAAACTAAGATCATTCATAAGCTGACTTGGCATATTTTTGCCCTTTATGGTGCACAGCGAACGAGCAACCTTATTTCCTATTTGGTGAAGTGCAGTCGTTGCACCGGTTCCACATAAGATGCACTTATCAACGAGCCCACTATAAAGCTGAATAAATCTGCGGGCAATGAAAGACCCCATACTATGGCCAAAAAGGACAATCTCCCGCGCATCTGGATCGACGTTGTAATGGTGAATAATATCAAATACATCATCCACAACGCGCTGGAAGCCGTCCTCATGTCCAAAATAACCAAGCTGACCGTTTAGCGCTGCTGTTTGTCCGTGACCTCGATGATCATGGGCCGTTACAAAATATCCCTGTTCAGCTAGGTTTTTCGCAAATTCCTCATAGCGACCACCGTGTTCTGCCATGCCATGTAAAATATGAAAATTGCCTATTGGCGTTCCTTTAGGTCTGTAAATCCGTATAAAAACTTGGTGTCCATCATCCATTTTCATGATTTCTGCAAGCTCTACCAACCGTATTCACCCTATTTCATTGGATTTTTTGCCTCATCAATAAATTGCTCTAATTGCATGCGATAAAATACTGTTTCACTTTCAGAATATCCAAGAATATTGCCCATAATTTCAATCATTGCATCCTTATATTGCTCCACTAACGCTATATTAAAATATAAATACCCTGTTCTACGTATCAAGAAATCACAAGGTGTCATAACCATTTCATGATAAATCGCGTAAAGCAGTTCTCCATAGAGTGAAAGCGGGATATTTAAGTCACCATCATTAACAGCTCTTACATATCGGAATACTTCATCGACATTGGTACCATATTTTCGAACAAGTCGCTGTGTATTGGGATAACTAATTCCTAAATTCGTACCTTCTTTTGATTTATTCGTTACATAGTCTTCAAAATTTGATGAGTTTAATCCTCTTGCACCCGATAAAGATAACGCTTTTGTAATACATTCAGTAGCATGTTTAAATTTATTCACTTTCACGACTTTATCGACAATGGTTTCTGCCATTTGTCGATAACCAGTTAACTTCCCACCAGCTACAGTGAGTAGGCCACTTGGTGACATCCACAATTCATCTTTGCGAGAGATTTCAGAAGGTTTTTTTCCTTCCTGGGAAATTAACGGTCTCACCCCTGCCCAAGATGATTCCACGTCGTATGCTGTGACGTTTACATCAGGGAAAATAGTTTGAATCGTTCTAATCAAATAGTCGACATCTTCTTTTGTAGCAACTGGTTGGATTGGATCGTCATTATAAAAAGTATCGGTTGTTCCAATATATGTTTTCCCATCTCGAGGTATGGCAAATACCATGCGACCGTCTTCCGTATCAAAGTAAACCGCTTGTTCTAAAGGAAGTCTTTTTTGATCGATAACAATATGCACACCTTTTGTATGACGAATGGATTTCTTATTATTCACTTTATCCATTTTACGAATATCATCTACCCAAGGACCTGTGGCATTCACAATTTGATGAGCATCAATTGTGAAGTGTTCCCCAGAGATTTCATCTCGCACATTAGCAGCAACAATTTTCTTCTTCTTATAAACAAAATCTGTTACTCGTGCATAGTTTAGACAAACTGCTTGGTATTCAACTGCTTTTTTCAGCACTTCAATTGTTAACCTTGCATCATCTGTTTTGTACTCAACATAGTAACCTGCTCCGCGCAGTCCATCTTTTTTCAGAAAGGGAACTTTTTCTAGTGTTTCTTTTTTGGAAAGTATCTTACGTCGTTCGTCTTTACGCACTTGTGCCAAGCGATCGTAAAGTGAAAGAGCGGCTCTCGTTGTCATCTTACCAAGTGTCCCCTCTTTGTAGAGCGGAAGCAACATCCATTCAGGTTGTGTAACATGAACCGCATTCTCATAGACAATTTCACGTTCACGTCCCACTTCTGCAACAAGGCCCACTTCTAATTGTTTTAAATAACGAAGTCCCCCGTGCACAAGCTTCGTGGAGCGACTAGATGTCCCTGCAGCAAAATCCTGCATTTCCACAAGTGCTACAGAAAGCCCACGTGAAGCAGCATCGAGTGCAATCCCTGCTCCTGTAATGCCCCCTCCAATCACGAGTACATCGAAAGTATAACTATTTAACGTATTAATAATTTCCGGACGGTCCTTGAATGAAAACATTTACTTTTCCCCTTTGCAAAAAGATTAGCTGAAACTAAAGATGAATAGTTTTCGCATGTATAATTATTTTCTCGAATTTGGGTTTGAGTTTCTGAATTTGAGAAAGTATAGTTCTAGTTTGTAAAATTAATAAGCTTTAGAGACTCTCAATTAGAATTACGCTCGATACTTTAATTCACTTTACAAAAAACTTTGCCACTACATGACGCGTTTAAACATTTTTTCCACTTCATATGTCGAGAAGTGAATCATGACTGGTCTACCATGTGGACATGTAAAAGGGTTGTCCGCTTTTCTTAAGTCGTTAAGCAGTACGACCATTTGCTCTTTTGTTAAATAATAATTGGCTTTAATTGATTTTTTACAACTCATCATGATGGCGGCATCCTCACGAAGCTTTTTCACATCTGCTTTACGCACTTTTAACACTTGTTCGATTAGCTCTTCAATGATTTCTTGCTCGAAACCTTTTGGGAACCAAGTTGGGTGTTCCCGCACAACAAAGGACGATTGACCAAACTCTTCTAATAACACACCCACTTCTTTTAAAGCATGGGCATTTTCCTTTAATACCAACGCTTCATCTGCAGAATAGTGGAATGTTAATGGCAATAAGAGCGATTGTCGCTCATTCGGATTCACTTCCCCTACTTTTTCGCGGAAGTATTCATATTTAATACGTTCTTGTGCCGCGTGTTGATCGATTAAATAAAATCCATCTTCCATTTGAGCAACAATATACGTTCCATGAATCTGTCCAACAATTTCAAGTTGTGGGATTGGTTCCTTTTTCTCTACTATTTCTTCTGTTTCTTCTGTTTGTACTGGCACAACTTCGTTTGTTTGAGTCGTCTCTTCTTCCATCTGAGGTGCCCACTCAAAATCTAATTCTGTTGGCTTTTCTTCCACGCTTTCGACTTCAGGTTGTGGGGAAACTACTTCACTTGTTACTGGCTCCCGAACGACTGGAGCGGGGCTCTCTGATGTTAGCTTCTCCACAATGGCATTCATCTTATTTTCATCGAAAGTTGGCTGCGTATAAGGCTTCCAAATATTCATTTGCTCACTTGGCACACGGACAGGTTTTACTTTTTTCTCTGCAACCGGGACATGAATCGCTTTACGAATCGCCGTATTAATTGCTTCCTGTACAAGTGGCAATAATTCTTGCTCTTTACTTAAACGAATTTGAAGTTTAGCAGGATGCACATTGACATCTGTTAAATAAGGATCTCCTTCAATATACAAGACCACAATTGGATAACGTTCAATCGGCAAATACGTATGATAAGCATCCACAATGGCTTTCTGCACTAAATAGTGTTTAACCCATCTTCCATTCACGAATATCGACATATAGTTTTTATTCGCTCGTGTCACTTCAGGTAAACTTACATAACCATGTACTCTGTAATCCTTTGATTCTGCTGCAAAAGGAATCATTTTTTTTGCATTTTGCATCCCATAAATCGCTGCAATGACTTGCTGAACATTTCCTCTCCCGTTCGTTTGAAGAAGCGTACCACCATTATGTACGAGCTTAAATGCAATCTCAGGATACGCGAGGGCTAATCGATTCATATAATCAATCGAGTGACCTAGCTCCGTCTGGATCGTTTTTAAATATTTTAAACGCGCTGGCGTATTGTAAAAAAGTTGTGCAATCGTAATATCTGTTCCTTTTCGGAAGGCAGTCGGTTTTTTCGAGATGAGGTGCCCCCCATCCATCTGAATTTCAAGTCCACTATGTTCCCCATCTGAAGTTTTCAAGGTTACTTTTGAAACAGATGCAATGGAGGCTAGGGCTTCTCCTCGGAACCCGAGAGTCCGAATACGGAATAAATCTGGTTCTTTTGAAATTTTGGAAGTCGCATGGCGTGAGAAAGATTTTAATGCATCCTCTTCATCCATCCCACTCCCATTATCTGTTACTTGAATGGAGGTTAACCCTGCTTCTTCGAGAAAAACTTCAATTGATGTACTTCCAGCATCAATGGCATTCTCAACGAGCTCTTTGACAACAGATGACGGGCGCTCAACTACTTCACCCGCCGCAATTTTGTTGGATAACCATTCATCCATAATTTGAATTTTTCCCATTCTGAGGACCTCCTTTTTTTGTTAGTTTCTACTGTAATTTGGGTTGGTTGGTTGGTTTGTGTGTGCAATCTAGCCTGTTTGTGCTGTATTCTAGCCAGTTTTTGTATTAATCTAGCCTCTTTTTGTCGAATTCTAGCCACTTTCACAATTAATCTAGCCACTTCACTATTTCACAAGCTCCAACCCACTTATTTCTTACTCAACAATGCTTGTTGTAGCTCATACAATAAGTTGATTACTTGCAATCTAGCCTGTTTGTGCTGTATTCTAGCCAGTTTTTGTATTAATCTAGCCTCTTTTTGTCGAATTCTAGCCACTTTCACAATTAATCTAGCCACTTTCACAATTAATCTAGCCACTTCACTATTTCACAAGCTCCAACCCACTTATTTCTTGCTCAACAATGCTTGTTGTAGCTCGTACAATAAGTTGATTGCTTGCAATCTAGCCTGTTTATGCTGTATTCTAGCCAGTTTTCGAATTAATCTAGCCACTTTTTGTCGAATTCTAGCCACTTTCACAATTAATCTAGCCACTTCACACTTTCACAAGTTTCAACCCATTATTTCTTACTCAACAATGCTTGTTGTAGCTCGTACAATAAGTTGATTGCTTGCAATCTAGCCTGTTTGTGCTGTATTCTAGCCTGTTTTCGAATTAATCTAGCCTCTTTTTGTCGAATTCTAGCCACTTTCACAATTAATCTAGCCACTTCACTATTTCACAAGCTCCAACCCACTTATTTCTTACTCAACAATGCTTGTTGTAACTCGTACAATAAGTTGATTGCTTGGATTGGCGCTGTGCCCATTATATTCATTTTTTCAAGTCGCTCTAGCACTTCTAGTTCAACATCTGACAATTGTTTACCTGATTCAGGAGCCTCCACAGCTGCAACTTTTTCTTCTTCCTCTTCAAACAAAGAAAGTTGAAGTTCATCATCAGCTGGCTCACTAACCACTGTAGCTGCTATGGCTACTGTTTGATCCTTCGATTCGAACTGTTCTAATAATACTCGTGCACGATCAATGATGGCTTCCGGCATCTCTGCAAGTTGGGCAACGTGTACCCCATAACTTTTATCCGCTGCGCCTTGACGTACTTTGTGTAGGAATACAACTTTGCCATCTTTTTCAGTGGCACTTACATGGACGTTTTGTAGACGCTCAAGCTGTTCCTCTAATGCTGTTAACTCATGATAGTGCGTAGAAAATAAAGTGTTAGCTCCGATATGATTGTGAATGTATTCCATCATCGACTGAGCTAAGGCCATTCCATCATAAGTAGATGTCCCACGACCAATTTCATCGAATAGTAATAAACTTTTTTCAGTTGCATTCGTAATGGCGTTTTGTGATTCTAGCATTTCAACCATGAATGTAGATTGACCGGCTACTAAATCATCTGCTGCTCCAATACGTGTGAAAATTTGATCAGTAATCGGTAGCTCAGCTTCTTCTGCTGGTACATAGCAACCCATTTGTGCTAACACAACAATTAAGGCAACTTGACGCATGAACGTACTTTTCCCGGACATGTTCGGCCCCGTAATAAGCATCATATTTTTATCATCCGGTAACACACAATCGTTTGGTACATAACTTTGTTTGTTTAACATTTTTTCAACTACTGGATGACGTCCGCCTACAATTTTTAATGCTCGTCCCTCATGGAATGCAGGCTTCACAAAACGATATTTTTCCGAAACTACCGCGAAACTAATATAAACATCCAGTTCACTAATCTCTGAAGCTAATGCTTGAACCCGTGGAATAAAGGCCTTCAATTTATCACGTAATTCCACAAATAAATCATATTCTAACGCTAAACTTTGTTCTTCTGCATTTAAAATAATTGCTTCTTTTTCTTTTAGCTCTTCAGTAATATAACGTTCTGCATTGGCTAAGGTTTGCTTTCTTTCATATCGAGATAAATCCGCATTAGCAATATTCGACTTTGTTATTTCGATATAATAGCCAAATATACGATTATATCCGATTTTTAAGTTTTTAATGCCTGTTACATCACGTTCTTTTTGCTCTAGTTGCGCAATCCAATCTTTCCCATTGCGAGCAGCAAAACGAAGTTCATCAAGTTTCTCATTATAACCTTCACGAATAACGTCCCCCTCTTTAATCGCAATAGGAGGATTATCCGTAATCGCTTTGGATAAAAAGGCTTCTATATCGGCACACTCATCCAGTTTTTCACCGAGCCCAATAAGCGTTGCTTTTCCAGAATTCAATAATTGCTCTTTAATAAACGGCACTTGTCGTAACGATTCACGTAACTGTGCTAAATCACGTCCGCCCACATTTCCAAAGGCAACACGACCAGCTAGACGCTCTAAATCGTACACGTTTTTCAGTAATTCTTTCAGCTCATTACGAACAAAGAATTCATCCAATAAGTCCGTCACAATCGCAAGGCGACGTTCAATTGCTGTTCGTGAAGCTAAAGGTTGATGAAGCCATTGCTTTAATTTACGCCCACCCATTGCTGTCACTGTTTCATCAAGCAACCAAAGCAATGTCCCCTTTTGATCGCCTCCTCGAATCGACTCGAGTAGTTCTAAATTTCGTTTTGAATTTGTATCAATACGTAGGAGTTGCTTCGTTTCGGTATATGTAAATTCTTGAATATGCGAAAGTGAACGCATTTGTGTACGTTCTACATATTGAAGCAAACATTTTGCAACACCTTTTAATTCATTTGGTAAACTTCCAATATATTTTGCTGATTTTTCTTCTGGCATTTCATCTTTCTCTAAAGAAAGAACAATCCCCAAATTACTTGCCTGTTCTGCTAGTAAAAGTTGCAATTGCTCAGTCACAACAAGCTCTCGTATCGAGAAGGCTAATAGTTGCTGAAGTAAACCTTTTGTTCCACCTTCAACAATTAATGTATTCGCTTCACCTGTAGACACATCCAAATAAGCAAGGGCAAAGCTGTTATTTGCCAGGTTTTCCGCGCTGGCAATAAAGTGGTTCGACTTTCCATCAATCGTTTTGCCTTCCATAATTGTACCGGGTGTGATCAGCTGCACGACTTCACGTTTCACAACACCTTTTGCCTGTTTTGGGTCTTCTGTTTGTTCACAAATCGCTACTTTATAGCCCTTTGAAACAAGGGTTTCAATGTACCCTTTCGCCGAATGAAAAGGAACACCACACATCGGAATGCGTTCTTTCGTTCCAGCATCTCGACCTGTTAATGTAATTTCTAAAATTTGAGATGCCTTCACTGCATCGTCGAAGAACATCTCATAAAAATCCCCTAATCTATAAAAAAGAAATGCATCTTCATATTCAGATTTAATCGCTAAATATTGTTGCATCATTGGCGTATATGTTGTCATTTTTGTGGTACCTCTCCAAACTACTTAATACTCTATATGAAATAGAAGCACACGATTAAAAACCACGCAAACCGTGTTTTCCGAATTAAAATCATTCATTACTCAGTATAACAAAAATCGAGCAATAAACGTCGAGTCCCACCTTATTCTCATCGAAATTTTACAAACGAAATCTTCTTGAAATAGTAAAAAACAGGATTTTCATCAACCTTTGTGAAAATCGCTGTTTTTTGGTAACCCCTAAATAAAGAAGAGCGCCTTTTTGATCTACTCTAGTTTCGTAGACGGCGCTCTTACTTTATTAATGAAATGATGACGAGTCTTCAATAAATTTAAAATCGTTACTACTTGAAGATGAGGACGATGAGGATGAAGAACTTGAGCTAGAGCTTGAGCTCGATGAAGATTCATCTTCGAATTTCCATTCTTCTTCAAAATCAACTTCGTGAATCGAAACTACTACTTTCGTTTCACCGATTACTTCTACGATAAATTCACGTTCGATTACTACATTGAAGCAGTCACCGTGTTGGTTAATTACAGCTTCGATACAGTTTGGTTGTTGAATAACACGTACATGACAGTCATTCGATTCAATTACATCATGATCGCGGTAGTGAAGTTTGATGCGATCTTTGTATTGAACTGTTTCGGAGTGAACCGCTGTTTTTGTATTATTATTGTACGCATACCAAACGTTTACATCGAACTTACCTGTGATTTCTACAAATTTCCCAACTTTTTTTGCGTTGTAGTGGTGGTTAATCACCCAACATCCTAAAATACTTGTAGGCGTATTGGAAGGATGAATTACTTCACTCGCTTCCACTCTCTTCTTACCTTTAGCGACAACCGCTTTTGTCACTATTTGACGCAAACGTTTCAACGCTTTTTCCTCCTTTTTACATCTAGTCGAACTATACTATGCGGCATTTGCCTAATTGGTGAAATGTCACGGATTCGTTTTTGTAGATTTTACAGATTGTTTTCTATTCTAACGCTTAGGGCAAAGTGACAACGTGACACTTCTGGTTTGTATTGAACTTTACCGACAAAAGCCGCTCACCCCTAGAAAAGAAAACAATAGCGTAAATGTACTTTAAATTTTCGAATCATTTGCTGCTGACAGTTTATAGTATTAAAGATGGGCGAATAGTGTTACTAAAAGTTTAGGCGGGGAGCAAAATTGCTTTTGATTTTGTGATGGGGAAGGCGGTAAACCTGAATTTATAGATATTCGATAAAAGGCTCCTACGTCCCAGCTCGAACCTTAACCTACAATAAAAAAAGGAGTAGCAAAATCGCTATCTCCTTTCCTATAACTATTTAGTCCCTTGTCGTTGGATCACTGATTGAATTTGATGCCTCTGGAATTTCGTCTTAAGTTTTTGTTTCTATTGTAGTTAACTAACGGATCAGCCAATTCTTTGAAGAAGGCAAAAGTAGCTGACTAACCGTTTCCTTCAGCAGAAACTCCTACTATTAATGTTATCCACAGATGGTATCAATTTTTTCTTTGTATAATCCCTCCGACTTCCGTAATTTTAGGAGAACGAAATAAATTACAGAAATCGTCTCCGAAACCTGCAATTTATTTCATTGGTTACTCTTCAGAAGGACGTTGATTTTGAGTTGGCAACGTATCCCAGAAGCTTGTATCGGCAGTTTCAATCGAGCCATCTGCAATTGCACGAACTGTTGCATCTAATGTAGTAAT
>DATMGC010000034.1:0-3558 GCA_035555915.1 Ureibacillus sp.
ACTACAATAACTGGTCAGGACACCATTTTTGCCTATCTTCAAAAGGAGAGTTGGTAGTAACTCAAAAGGCTTTAGACTTTTTCAAAAAGTTTTCAATAAATAATTGTGATATTACAAGCCTTACACAAGGTTAACTTTAATACCTTAGAGGAATTTTTCCTCTAAGGTATTTTTATTATGAGCAAGTGTCAATGCCAATAAAACCTTATTTGAACTATAAGGTAATAGTAATTTTAATCTCTCTATAAAATTTAATTATTCGGGAAAATATAGCAAAAGTGTACACAGATTTTCGCTATAAAATTGATAAATTAAAAAAGGAATTTACAGATATTACTCAGTTAGATGACGCCTTGCAAGGTAAAGGAGCAAACGCCATAAAAGGGTTTTATTTAGCGCAAATAGATGTGGCAGATGGCCTGCTGCGTCTTGTTGACATGTAAATTGCTTTTCTAAATGGTGTATCAGGAGCTATAGCGGATATTGATTTATCAAGTGACACAGTGGTAGACGTTAACTTTCTAGAAACTGATCTATCTATCCATGCTTCGAACCATATCGCAATGGTGGAGAGCCAACGGGAAGATCTACAGAAAATTATTGATGGAATTGACGATATTGTTAATCTCGAAGCATTTTCAGCTGATGATTTCAATACTGCAATGGATGATGCTAAGAAAAAGCGAGAAAACACCATCAAGGACGTTGATGCATTGGACCAGCAATTACTTGAGGAATACAAGTTATCAGAAAATGCAGAATTCCATATTGGAGCTCTTTTTCAACAACTGTTAGAAGCAACCGCACAAGGCAACACCATTTCTCCAATCAACTTTAATGCGCAAGCATATAAAGCGAGTGAAGCCTATCAACTTTCAGATGAGGTAAAGCAATACGCAGATGACTACCTTTCATTTAAAGAAGATCAGGAAAAAATTAGAGAAGAGTTAAAAAAGGCAGAAGAACTAGAAAACCGTCCGATCTACGAAAAAGCATGGGATACTGTCAAAACGTTCACAGGAGAAGCAACAGGATATTACGATTTTCTCCGTGCAAAAGATGGTGTTGACCCCGTAACAGGAGAAGAACTAACAGACGGCCAACGAGTAGCCGCTGGCGCCATGGCCACCGCAGGATTCATACCAATTGTCGGCTGGGGAGGAAGACTCTTCAAAGGTGGAAGTGCGATCTATAAAACCGCCAAAGGAATGAACGCTGCAGATCAAGCACTAAGTGTTTACAAAACAACCAGCACGTTCTCAAATCTCCAAAAAGCAGAATTAGGAATCTACGGCCTCGCATCCGCAAACGGACTTAGTGAATATATCACTGGAAAAGATATGTTTGGGAATGAGCTTACGGACGTTCAAAGACAATCGAGTTTATTTAATAGTATCTTAGGAGCCTCTTTAGTTGCTTCACCATTCGTGCCAGCACTCGTGAAAAATGGTAAACTAGTAAAAGAGGAAACACTTAACCAGATGCATAAGCTAGCGACAAATACGAAAGCTAGTGCGCGGTATGTCTATGATGAAGTTAGAGGTGGCATGCAGGTTCTTTTAGGGAATCAGAATATGAATTTTGCGTTGGCTGGGGCAGATGGGGTAAAGCCGATTCTATCCAACGTGATGAACTCAAAGGAAGTTAGTAAGAGGATTGAAGAAGTTACTTCGAAGTTTTCTTTTGGGAAGAATATGGGTGGTAGTAAGGGGACTGCGAAGAAATCTAGTTTAGTAGGAAGAGAAGTAGAACTTGAATGGCTAGGTGACAATTATAAAGCAATAGAGATTGAAGGAACGGTCAAAGTTGGCGGGAAAGAAATGGATATCTCAAGACGTGTATATCAGAAAATTGATATCGATTTTGATTATACTCCAAAAACTCTAAAAGCCAAGGGTTTGTCAAATAGAGAGCTTGTTGCAAAAGGTCGACCGCCATATGTAATTGACAAGAATGGTGAAGAAGCACAAATTGAACTTCATCACATAATCCAAAAGGAATCAGGTAATATGGTTGAGATAATTGCAACAACTCATGATGATTATAAAAAAATATTACATGGTTTAATTAAAAATGGTGATAGTTTTAGAAATGATGAGGTCTTAGATAAACAATTTAACAATTTTAGAAAGAAGTACTGGAAATGGCGTTCAAATAACCTAGAATGAGGTGAAACTAAACATGAATAAAAAACTTGAAGAGATGATTAATGAATATATAGAAAAAGGGGACTTTATTGGAGAGGTTTCTGATGATCATATAAAAAAAGCAGAAAGAACCTTAGAGGTTAGTTTTCCAATAGAATATAAAGACTTCGTTAAAAAATATGGCTCTGGAGGAATTTGTGGGGTTGACATAAATGGAGTTGAGGGAGCAGATTACGCATCTGTTGTTGAAAGTACAGAACGGTATAGAAAATTAGGTTTACCAAATAAATATATTGTTTTAGAGAGTGTCGATGAATTTGTTTATTGCTTAAATACTTTAGAGAAATATAATGTTGTTCGATGGGATGATATAAGTAAACGAGAAGTAACTAGATACACAACTTTTATTGAATATTTACAAGATAACTTTCAAGAGGCAATTGATAACTTGGATTAATGAAACCCTTATTATTGAAGTGTTACTATTTGTAGTCTAATACACTAAAATATTCAAAGCATAAAGCACTAAAATGCATTTTAAGCATTAGGTGCTTTTTGTATTTTTGTATAAATTAGACAGGCTATATTCGTTATAATAATATTTAATGGAGTAGGAAGTGATTTTATTGGAAACAAAATTTGAATTTTCATTTGAACCAATTGTGGATAATGATATTGAGGCTTTCGAGAATGAATATAACGTAAATCTCTCTGAAGATTATAAGAAGTTTTTGCTACACAAAAATGGTGGTAAACCTGAGAAAAGAAGATTTAAAACTGCTGATGGAACTATTACATCCTCAGTAATGTTGTTTCTACCAATTTCAGAAGAAACGGATTCAAATTTAAAGAACTTTTATGAGAAGTATACTTTAAGCAAGATAGTTCCTCCTAATTTAATTCCAATTGGTGTAGATCCTGCTGATAGCTTGATTTGTTTGAAAATTGGTGAGAAGGATCAAGTGTATTTTTGTGATATGGATTACTTTGAAGAAGATAATGAGTTAAAAGATGAATACGTAAAATTAATTTCAGAAAACTTTAGATTGTTTCTCAATAGCTTATATGAAGCTTAAGCAGCTTTAAAATTGATAATTATCTTTGGAATTTTAAATATAGTTTAATAATAACTATCTATACCCTTGAGAAAATAGCTATCTCAAGGGTATTTTTTTGATATAGAGATTAGTTATCCAAGCAGCAAAAGTCAGTTAAAGTGATGAATTAAGTGGACATGTCTATAATGTTTATCTAGATGCAAGGTCAGTCGATATTGAATTAGAGGTCATACACAATAATGGGAATAGAATTAACCCGTAAATAAAATTTTAATTGGTGGAGGAAATTAATGAAGCACTGGGAGTATAACGAATTATTTGATGCAATTCAGGAGACATATGAAGAGTTATTA
>DATMGC010000035.1:0-8408 GCA_035555915.1 Ureibacillus sp.
TAGAGCAATATCAAATAAAAGATTAAAACAGAGGGGAATCCCCTCTGCCCTAGACCGTTACTTAGAAGTACACACTGTAATATAAATTGAAACGCCGTATACGAGACCCGTACGTACGGTGTTGTGAGAGGGGCGAAAATAAGTTACTTATTTTCCCTCTACTCGATTGGGTAAAAAAGTAGTTAGTAGTCAAGATTATTGATTTGTTTTAAACATACAAAAAATAGCAAAAGTGTTAAAAAAATATCGATACTTATATTTTAAATTGGCAGCATACTACTAATCGTATGGATAGAAGATCGTTTGGTAGGAGGTAAAAATGAGGAATATAGTATCGTTAATAATTGCATTCATATTAGCTTTTTCAATAATACCGTTTAATTCAAGTGCTGCAACGACATTTAAAGATGTTCCTAATTCGCATTCTTATTATAAGCAAATTTCTTATTTAGTAGAGAATGGTTTTGTTTCAGGATATAATGACGGCACTTTCAAACCGGAAAATAAACTTACAAGAGCACATGCAGCATTGATTATAGCAAAAGCAATGGGGTTAGACCTTAATAACGTTCAAAACCCAGGTTATACGGATGTACCCTCAAGTCATCCATACTACAAACAAATTGCCACAATATCTAACGCTGGAGTAATGGGTGGAAAAGAAAATAATAAGTTTGATCCAAATGGAAATGTCACAAGGGGTCAAATGGCAGTAATTTTAACTAATGCTTATAATTTAGCAGGTATATCCTCTAAACAATTTAAGGATGTAACTAGTAGCCACTGGGCTTATAAGTTTGTTCAAGCATTAGCGAATAACAATGTAACATCTGGTTATTCAGATGGTACTTTTAAGCCAAATGGCCAAATTACGCGTGCACATTTTGCTGTTTTCCTTTATAGTGCATTAGGGACGAAAGGTCCTAAAATGGAGGTACACTTTATCGACGTTGGCCAAGGTGATTCAATTTTAATTGAAGCACCAAATGGAAACACAATGTTGATTGATGGTGGAACGAAAGCTTCCGGTGATGAGGTTGTATCATTTTTAAAATCACAAAATATTGATGATTTAGAATATGTAGTAGCAACACATCCAGATGCAGACCATATTGGTGGGTTAATCAATGTATTTGCTGCATATAAAGTTAAGAACTTTATAAATAGCGGTAAAAATCATACAACAGATACGTATTCTCAATTATTATCTGTGGCAGTTAATGAAGGTTCTACTTACATTGAACCAACGATTGGGCAAAGTATCAATTTAGATTCTTCATTGAAAGTTCAAGTTCTTAATGTGAATCCAAATGCAACTGATAGTAATGATGCATCCATTGTAATAAAAGTAACGTATAATCAAGTATCATTCTTACTAACAGGTGATGCAAATACGGGTATAGAATCTCAAATGATGTCACAATTTGATGTGTCATCAACTATTTTAAAAGCAGGACATCATGGTTCTAATACAAGTAGCTCATTAAGTTTCCTACAAAAAGTGAAACCTGCAGCAACGATTTTAAGCTATGGGGAAGGGAATTCTTATGGTCATCCACATGCTGTCGTATTAAATAACTTAAAGTCAGTTGGTTCTAAAGTCTATTCTACCGCTCAAGATGGAACGATTACAGTAACGACTAACGGTCAAACATATAATATCGATGCGATGGAATTTAAAGGTGGATCTACAAGTACCACACCGTCACAACCGACATCGCCTGAGCCTTCCAAGCCAACAGGTGACGTGAATTCAGGAACGTATGTCATACCAGGAGCGCCAACAAACTTTAACAATTGTACAGAGATGCGCAAATATTATCCAAATGGAGTCAAATCATCACATCCTGCTTATGCAAGCACACATGATCGTGATAATGATGGGTGGGCCTGTGAACAATAGATATGAATGTTAATGATGAAAACCAGGTATTATGTTACCTGGTTTTTCATTTATCCAAGTATAGTTAGAAAGATACTAGTCAAGTGTTACTACAATTTAGTTTAATAATTGTCTTGTCCAAATGCATTTATTGTTGCAAATGCAATAAAAAACGGGTAGATTTAAACTTATTCTATTAATGTTGCATATGCAACATTAATAATGTGAAGGAGTACTATATGAAGGAAATTCTACGAGAAATTGGTATGATCGCTAGGGCGTTAGATTCAATAAGCAATATCGAGTTCAAGGAATATGACTTAACGAAAGGTCAATATTTGTACCTTGTTCGTATATGTGAGAATCCAGGTATTATTCAGGAAAAAATAGCAGAGATGATTAAAGTCGATCGAACAACAGTAGCACGAGCTATAAAAAAACTTGAATTAAATGGTTTTATTGAAAAGAGAGAAGATCCGACTAACAAAAAAATTAAAAAACTATACCCAACAGATAAAGGGGAAAATGTTTATCCCTTTATCAAAAGAGAAAATGATTATTCTAATCTCATGGCGTTGAATGGACTTTCTGAGTGTGAAGTAAATACCATATTCGAACTTCTTCAAAAAGTAAGAAAAAACGTTGAAAAGGATTGGGAATTTGTAAAAAAAGGGAATAAGAGAAACTATTAATACAAAAAGGAGATGATTTATATGGAGTTCAATTTTAAGAAGTGCACTCTAGAAGATTTAAATGAGCTACAAGCCATAGGTAAGAAAACATTTTATGAGACGTTTAAAGATCAGAATACCGCAGAAAATATGCAAAATTATTTAGATAAAGCCTTTGACTTAAAAAAACTGAAAAAAGAGTTATCCAATGCTAATTCGCAATTCTTTTTTGCTTTTGTACATAATGAAGTAGCTGGATATTTAAAACTTAATACAGAGGATGCACAATCTGAAGCGATGGGGAATGATGCCCTCGAAATTGAAAGGATTTACATAAAGAGCGACTATCAAAAGATGGGACTTGGAAAATATCTGTTAACTAAAGCAATCGAAATTTCGTTAGCTCAAAATAAAAGCAACATTTGGTTAGGGGTTTGGGAAAAAAATGATAACGCGGTTGCATTTTATAAGAAAATGGGGTTTGTTCAAGCCGGGAAGCATTCTTTTTACATGGGAAATGAAGAGCAAATCGATTATTTAATGACTAAAACTATTATCTAGTTAAAAGACAACCATCTCAATTTGTTCAGAGATGGTTTTTCTCTATTATACAAGTAATAGATTAATCCTTATTTAATAACTTGAGTAGAAAGTATTCTCAATAAAATTCTCTTTTTTTACTATAATGAATTGTAAAAAGAATAATGTTTGATAATATATGTATAATAATAGAAAATATTTATTATAGGTGGTGAAGTGCAATTATTAAAAGGTATTTTATATTAATAGGTTTGTTGGTTGTAGTTTCTTTTCTTCATAATTATTTGTCAACGAAAAATTCTGAAACGACTATAACGGATAATGTTGAAGATCAAGTACCTAAAACTCATGAGGAAAAAGTCATTTCTGAACCTAAAGAACCTGAACATTATACGGCAACCATATCTGCTATTGGAGATATTTTAGCTCATCGCCCAGTGTTTCAGGATGCATCTATTGGAAATGATCATTATGATTTTTCCAAAATGTTTGAATTGGTAAAACCATATATAGAAAGAGCTGATATTACTGTTGCAAATAGCGAAAGTATCATCGGGGGACAAGCTCTTGGTTTATCAGGTTACCCTCAATTTAATAGTCCTTCTGAATTAGCGGATAATTTAAAGGCCGTTGGGGTAGATGTTGTGAATATGGCAAACAATCATACGTTAGATAAAGGCGAGCAAGCCATACTGAACGCAACAAATCATTGGAAAGAGTTAGGTATTGAGTATGTCGGTGTCGCAACTAGCGTTGAAGAATCTCAACAGATTAAAACGTTAGCCGTGAATAATATTACCTTTTCTTTTTTAAGCTATACATACGGGACCAACGGACTTAAGGTACCTGAAGGGAAAGAGTACTTAGTCAGCTATATTAATGAAGACAAAATGATCAATGATATTCAAAAAGCCAAAGAAATATCTGACGTTGTCGTGTTAAATTTACATATTGGGGCAGAATACAGTCGGGACCAGAATGATTACCAAGAAAAAATTGCTCAATTAGCTGCAGACAATGGTGTAAATATTATTTTTGCCCATCATGCTCATGTTTTACAACCTGTTAAATGGTATACGGGCATAAATGGAAATGAAATGTTTGTCATTCACTCCTTAGGGAATTTCCTTTCCTCACAAAATGAATTATATCGACAAATCGGTGCAATGGTTGAATTAGAAATAGACAAAACCATTACTTATGACAATAATGGCGAAGAAAATACAACAATCGAAGTAAAAAATCCAAAGTTATTACCAACATATGTTAAGTTTAGTAATTGGAGAGATTTTAAAATTATTCCTATGTATCAATTATCTGAAGATGACTTGCAAAGTGCAGGCTCGATTTATAGTGAAATTAAACAACATATGTCTAAATATGTACCAAATCTAGAATTTATTGAATCCTAATCAGAAACCAAGTTAGAAGGAATTATCCTTTTTAACTTGGTTTTTCTATTCATATAGCCAACTTACTTGGATATGTTAAGTATTAAGAAACTTTAGGGGCGAGAAACCAAATGCAAGAATTTAAAGTGACTTATTTTTTTGATGAACAACACTATGTTAGACGGTTTATACATGTTGAATCACAAGAAAAAGCGGAAGAAATGATTCGAAATGAAAGAAATCAGTACATTGAATTTACAGACAGTCGAGGCATATATCATGAATTGAATACAGAGAATGTTCGTGTCACTCAAGTCTCGGCGTATCATCGTAAGAAATAATATTTTAACCAAATGAAAAAAAGCTATGCAATTCTATAAAGAAGGGAGTTAACATATGCCATTACATCATTATATTGAGCAATATTTTCAACAAAATTTTGATGCAAGGAAAGAGGGAATTCCTTTTGAGAATCCGCCTCTAGAGAAGCGACCAAAAGTATTAAGTGTAGAGGACAGCGCGGTGGATGTTAGCACCCATCAGATTCCTATTCGAATATATACACCTGATGATAAAGTGGAATATTATCCTCTATTTGTGTTTTTTCACGGTGGTGGATTTATTAATGGGAGTATTGAGTCACATGACGTCTCTTGTCGTTTACTATGTCAGCTTTCAGGGTATAAAGTGATTTCAGTGGATTATCGCTTAACGGAAGAACATCCCGCTCCTGCTGCACTGGAGGATTGTTATACTGTAACAAAATGGGTTGTGGACAATGCAAGTGAACTTCGTGGTCAAAAAGAAGAAGTGGTTGTGGGTGGCCCGAGTGCAGGAGGAAATTTAGCAACTGTTGTAGCGTTAAAATCGATTATGACACAGGATTTTCAGCTTGCCAAACAAGTTCTTCATTATCCAATTCTCGATATTGACGTTAAAATAAAGGAAAGCGAATTTCAATCAAGAGATCTTTATAATGCAAAATATGGAATGGATATCACAACTAGTCAAGCGTATTTACTTCATGATAAACAAGATGGGGAACCATATATTTCACCACTTTCAGTCGATAAAAAAATACTTTCACAAATGCCCAAAACATTAATCTTTACAGCTGAATATGATCCGCTTTGCGATGAGGGTGAACTTTACGCAGAGAAATTAAAAGAAGCAGGTGCTGATGTGAAGCTTGTTCGATTTGACGGTGGTATCCATGGTTTTATGCAAAACTTTCCAGGTTCACCTGATTATATGCGCGGTTATGATATTACAAGTGAATTTTTAATAAATGAGTAAGTTTGAGTAGTACGATTTCCAATAGGATTCGTGCTGCTCTTTTTTTATCGAAATATGTTTTTTACCAAGGAGATGTATCAACAAATTTTTTAACCTTCTCTTACGTATACATGCAGTATGTTAAGAAGGAGTGTGAAAAAATAATGATAATCTTCTTCAAATTTTTACTTTTAGTTCATATTCTTGGTGCCATTTGTGGCTTAGGAGCTACATTTGCTTCTCCTTTCATCATGAATAGTGGAAGAAATGTGAAAAGTGCTTTTACGGCACATATGGTCAATGCGAAGGTTGAAAAGCTTGCGAAAATCGGGAGTATTACGTTGTTAGTTTCAGGACTCATTATGGGGTTTATACACCCATATTTATTCACAACAGGTTGGTACCTTACGTCAATTGTGTTATACATTCTCACTCAACCAATTGTCGCATATTTATTGCCGAGATATTCAAGAGCAATGCTTGAAATACTCGAGCAAACAAAGGGAGAAGACTTACCTAGTGAATACTTTCAAATTGCAAATAAGACAAAACCTTTAACGTTAACAACTTATGTACTATTGGTTTTATTAGTTTTCTTAATGGTCTTTAAACCATTTTAATTTATTTACGAAATACCCCTAAGGTCAAACATCCTTAGGGGTATTTTGACTTTTATACGTATTTTAAAATTGCCGCATTCATCACACTACACTATTGAACACTAGAATAGTACCTTTCCAGAACTAGGAATAGGATTCATAAATAGGAATAGTTTCCTATCAAAATAAGAGTTGCCGGTGATATGTAAACCAACATGATTCCTCTACTATTTAAGTAATCTATTAAATATTCCTAAAAATATGGATTTTAAAACAAAGAATAAATATTTTTGAAATTACAAAACAATCAATATAGAAAAGCTAAGTGCTTATAAAAAATAATGTATCTAGGAGGAATTATTATGGGTTTTTCAATCTTACCTAAAATTAAAAGCAATAATATCAATAAAAATATGGTCGAAACTGAGAGCAAACGATATGAAGATGAAATGATACTTAAAAGATTATTTGATAAACATCCTGATGCAGTTTTTACATTGGCACATATAAAAATAAAATAATTTTGATTTCACTCGAAAATGTGTATAAGCATTTTCGAGTTTTTTGTTGTTGCTGGGTGAAGGTTTAGAGATTGCATTTAATCCATAAATACAATTATTTCAAATTTATAGAGTCAGAATAACTTCTTCTTGAATACACTAATTAATGGCGAGGAATGTCGATTTAGGAGGGAAGTTAGTGAAAGGTATTTCTAAAGTTTTGTTTTTGTTTATGTCCTTCTCCTTACTTTTATTGGAAGCGTGTAGCGATGAAACAACTAACAAAGATGGACTCTCAAATGAAGAAACAAATGAGTCAGAATCTAGTCCAGGTAAAGTAGAAGAAAATGAAGATGGAAAAAATCTTCCTGAAAAAGACCCCATTCAACAACCAACAAATATGATTCAACTAATTGATCCGAACACCAATGAAATCATCCTCTCATTAGATACGGATGAATTAGGCTATCCTATAGATTATGGTTCTTATGTAAAGCATATCGAACAACTAGCAAAGAATTTAGCACAAGGTTCAGATGCAAATGTAGGATATGATGAACGAATGATCCTCGATAAAGTTGGACCAAATGGAAACCTAATTCAAGGTTCTCCAATGGTAATTCTAAAAGAAAAAGAACTAGTAGAAAAGATACTAGCAGTTTCCCCAGATGGAGGGAATGTGGAATTACCCATCTATATAACGGAAACAGGATATGATAGAACGGAATACGATACCCTAGATGATGTGGTAATCGCATCTTATACAACCTACTTTGATGCATCAGTAGTAGGTCGATCACAAAATATCCATCTATCCTCTAATGCAATATCCAATGTAATTGTTGGTATTGGAGATTATTTCTCTTTTAATACTACTGTTGGTCCGCGAACAAAAGAAACGGGATATCAGGAAGCATTAGAAATTGTCAATGGTGAATTTGTAACAGGAATTGGGGGAGGAATCTGTCAAACTTCTTCAACCCTATTTAATGCTGTAGATCAATTAGGTGTTCGATACGTAGAAAGACATCATCACTCTCGTAGCATTGGATATGTTCCGAAAGGAAGAGATGCTACAGTTTCCTATGGTACTTTAGATTTTAGATTTAAAAATACTTCTACAATCCCCTTTATGATTTATTCGACAACAACCAAAGATTCCATAACCGTTGAAATCAGGACTTCAAGTAAATACGCAGAACAACTTAATTAGTTTTCAGAAAATGGACACATGTCTTGTGTCTATTTTTTTGAGAAATTTAGCTGAAGTATCCATTTGAAAATATCAACTATCTTTATCAATCATACTTAATAACTATGAAATTCACTCTATATAGTATTAATGTTCTAAATAAATATTTTATTACCATTATTTTTAGTATATAATCAATTCTGAAAATAATTTCTAATATAGGAGCATTCCTGTTAGAAAGATTTTCGGAGACTTGAAATGAAAAAAGCCCTCTTGTATGATGCTTGAGTGTCAACCGGAAAATTGACTCGCACATCTACAGGGAGGACTTACGTTATGAATTCTAATACGAACCATA
>DATMGC010000036.1:0-26599 GCA_035555915.1 Ureibacillus sp.
TTGGTATTCGTTGAAAAAGATTTTACTCATAAAATAACTCCCGTTCAGATTAATTTGTTTTAGTATAACGGGCTTTTCGCATAGAAAAAACCCCGAATAGGGCACTTTTTTTTAAGTGTCCACTATTCGGGGTTCAGTTCAATTAATATTCGTTGGTTGTTTTTATTTTGTTCCTTTGAAATGAAAATAAGATGTAAAATATCTTCTACTTTTTATCTTTACTATTTAAGTCATACATATATTTAACAAAAATTCGGTATATTAAATAAGAAATAGTAAGTAATTGGGGTGTTAAATTATGGGACTTTTTGATGGATTAATGGGTAATGCATCAGAGTTAAATATTGATAAATTAAAAGAAGAGTTAAAGGAAGTACTAATTCCTTCTGAAAAAATCGAACATGCTTACAAAGTAATTAGAGATATGTTCATCTTTACAGATAGACGACTGATCTTAATCGACAAGCAAGGGGTGACGGGTAAGAAAACCGAATACCATTCCATTCCGTATAAAAGTATTTTACATTTCTCGGTTGAAACTGCAGGTACATTTGATTTAGAAGCAGAGTTGAAGATTTGGGTTTCGGGTAGCCAGTTACCAATACAAAAGAACTTCAATAAATCAACCAATATATACGATGTTCAACGCGTATTAGCGGCGAATATATTGAAGTAGAAAAAGAGCGCTCAATGACGAACTTTCGTGTTGAACGCTCTTTTTAATTGATTAGATGAACACTAATTTGTAGAGGTTAAGTTGAATATTTTTGATTATATAGGAGAGAATCTACAAATTCTCATTTTGCTGTTTAATTTCATCTCCTGTAATTTCAATATTTGCCTTTTCCATCTCTTTATGTTTGTTTACGGAACTTTCCATAACATTTTTTAAAAGTGACTCATTTTCATAAGTAATTTGCCGCTTTTTGGGCGCTGTTGTAGGATAAGATTCATTTTGATTCACTCTTCACCACTCCTTTTTAAAAGTTTTTGCTAAGATATTTCACCTTATACATATTAGTCGATTAGACGGGTGGTAAAATTATGTCATGCTATGAATAAGAATTGAGGAGTGATGATAGATGAAAGTGTTTGTTTATGGGACTTTACGAAAAGGAGAAGAAAATAATCATTTCTTAAAAAACGCAATATGTCTTAATGATCACTGTTGGACATTTGGTTTACTTTATGACTCAGGATATGGCTACCCCGCAATGATTCCATCTATGAACGACCGGACTGTCGGTGAACTATATGAAGTGACAGAAAAAGAATTAAGCCTACTAGATGAATTAGAGGACTTTGTAGAGGGTGGAACAAACAACTTATATGAACGTGTCGAACAAGAAATTTACACTAATGATGATGTAACCCTTGCCTATGTCTATATTGCAAATAATGAGGATTTATTAAAAATAATCGTACATAAAGGAGATTGGAAAGAGTATAGACAAAAATTAGAAAGTAAATAGCAACGAACGAAGTTCCTAGCACTTTTAATTGCAGATATGATGGCAATTAGAAGTTTTTTTATTGATTAAAATAGGCAACTATTTATCCTCCTTTTCAAGCTTGAAAATAGTATAGAGAGAAACATTATACGTAATAACGGAAGGAGCATACATGTTGAAAATAAACTGGAAAGTTCGACTCAGACATCGACAATTTTGGTTAGCATTAATTTCTGCACTAGCTCTCATAGCGAATCGTGTTGCAGCTATATTTGGTGTGGATATTACGCTAATAAGTGCAGAAATTCAACAAGTATTAGAATCTATTCTACTTATCTTAGCTCTCTTTGGGATTATCATTGATCCAACAACAGTAGGTGTTAAAGACAGTTCTCAAGCCATGGTTTACTCCAAACCGAGAGATGAAAAAAAGGAAGCTTTGGAATTGACGGAAAAAGAAGAAAATCAACAAGAAGAGGAAATAGAAAGTAATGATCAAAACCAGTAGTAATTTATTTTTTAACGATAAAGTAATTGTCAATATAAAATATTTGATATTAAGATGGTTAAAACAGTGCAAAAATACTATTTTATGAAAAAAATTCTAAACAAACTAGATGAATTTATTTATACTAGTATTTAGAGGTGTTTTGTATGATTATTTTTGCAAATGAAGCAATAGAGATTATAGAGGAAAACGATCGAGTCTTTATAAAGTCGTCAAAACCAAATTATCCATTGAAAGCGCTTGACCAACTTTTAAAACAATTTCCACGAATCCGCTGTACTAATTTTTCTACTTTAAAACGTATGTTAGGCAAAATTTCTGGTGAATTTATTGAAATTGGTCAATGGCTTCCCAAAATTGAATTAGACATTTCACAAGACCAAATGTCTGCGACAATCACCCTTAATGTAACAAATGAAGAGGTAAAAAATAATCAAAATGAACTCCTTTTAGATGCAGATGAATTATTAAAAAAACATAAAATTATTCATGGAATTAAAGAATTTGAATTTAAACACTTACTTCCAGGAAAGGCATATTCTATTGCTGAGGGGACTCCGCCAGTCAAAGGAAAAGATGCAAAAATTACTTATTTAAAAGTGCCAGAAAGAAAACCAATCATTCATGAAAATGGAAAAGCAAGTTATTTTGACATGAATTTTATATGTGAAATCAAAGAAGGAGATTGGTTAGGTGAGAAGATTCCTCCACAACCAGGGATTGAAGGGAAAAATATTTTTGGAGAACCTGTACCTGCACTACGTGGGGAAGATAAGTCCCTTCAATATGATCCTAAAGCAGCATATGAGGTAATTGAAAATGAAAAAATTGTTTTATATGCTGCAAAGACTGGAGCAATAGAAAACCAGCACGGATTTTTAACTGTAAGCAACCACCTAATAATAGATGGAGATGTAGGATTAGCTACAGGAAATATAAATTTTGACGGATCCGTTTCTATACGAGGGTCAGTAAGTAGTAGTTTTTCTGTCATTGCTACTGGTGATATATCCATCGAAAGTCCTGAAGGGATTAATGGTGCCAAGCTAATCAAATCCGAAAACAAAGATGTTTTTATAAAGGGCGGAATCTTTGGTCTTGGTAATACGGTAGTCGAATCTGGAGGCAGTATATTTGTTAAACATGTAAATGATGCTAATTTATTTGCTAACGAAGATATTGTGATTGGATTTTATTCACTAGGTTCAAGTTTAGTAGCAAAATCTATATTGTTGGATGAGCGAAAAGGGAAAATAATTGGAGGAAGGGCAGTTGCTAAAAATCTAATTCGAACTGCTGTTTCTGGTAACAGATTAGAAAGAAGAACTGAGTTGGTAATTGAAAGTAGTAGTAAACAAGAAGCTATTGACCTCATCCAAGAAAATGCGTTTCTTTTAAAAAGTGCGCGAGAAGAAGTACTCCAGTTAACCAGCCAAGTAAATCAAGTAAATCGACATATAAGTAAATTGAACGAAGTGCAGTTGCAAAGTTTTGAAATATTACAACGTGAATTAGAAAAGAAAAAAATGTATTGTGAACTGATTGATAATAAGATTCAAAAATTATTAAGTGATGTTAAAAACTCTAGTAAGGAAGAGATTCAAGTCACGAAAGAAGCTAATCCTGGTACGTATATTCAAATTGGGTTAAAATCTTCTTTACTAAAGAAAATTACAAACGGTAAGTTTTTAATAGAATCTGGAGAGTTGAATGTATAGATGAATAATCAAATTCCAATATATGCCCACAGGGGGGCATCAGCTTATGCATTGGAAAACACATTTAAAGCCTTTGAAAAAGCTAGACAATTAGGTGCAGATGGCATTGAATTAGATGTCCAATGTACGAAGGATAATTGTTTAGTTGTATATCATGATATGGATTTATTTCGATTGACGGGGTTAAATAAGAAAATTAACGAATGTACCCTTGAAGAATTATTAAACCTTTCGCTAGGGAAACATTTTTTAAGACGATTCTCAAAAGAAAAAATTCCTACCTTTGAACAAGTGGTAGAATGGGCAAATCACTATGACATGGCTTTAAATATTGAGTTAAAAGAGACGCTACTTGAGAATCAAAAAGCACTCATAGAAATGTTACAAAGATTAGAGTTACCTAGAGGCAGTCATTTTTCTTCTTTTCATGACGAATTAATGAGACTCGTAAAAATGCAAAGACCTGATTTTCAAACAGCCATTCTTGTAACTAAAAAATTCAATTGGGCAGAGTTACCAATGCAATCACATATTGATGCGGTGCATGCTCATAAAAAATATTATAAACAAGAGTACTTTGATGCGTGTTTAGCAGCAGGGAAAGGTTTAAGATACTATGCAATCTGTGGAAAGGAACCATATTTAAATAATCCAGATCCTTCTGTTATTGGTTGGATAACTGACTTTCCAAATGTAGTGGCAAAGGCAGAAAGGAAAAAAATTAAAACAGACGTTCAATTATAAGGATTCTTGGTTATCCTCATGATTGGACGTCTTTTTTGTGTGTAATTTAGGAAACAATTCTTGAGGTATGCTCAACTTTTTTGAACCTTTGGAGGGATTTTTCCGTTTTTACGATCTCTATGTACGAGGAAGCCTGCAAAAAAACCAAGTCCAATAACTAAGAAAATGATTCCGCAAATAAATTGTAGCCAAAGCCAAGGAAATGGAGAAAGTAATTTGTCAAATAACGTATCTCTCATAAATTTTATTCCAGCACCAGCCATTAATGCAGGGATTAACAAAACAATAAACGCTAACATTCTTGCCATTGTTTAAACACCTCTCTATTACTTTTATTGTACAATGGGCGTTTTGAAAGTCAAGGAACACTAATTCTTTACATAAAATAAGTATTGAATTGAATAGTTTCTGAAAATTTTTAATATAACAATTTTTCCGATTGTGGTTGCCTATTTCCATAATAAAAAGTATGTTTAAATTAGGAACGAAAATTATTAGAAATATTATGCTGAATTAAGTTATTTTTATTGTTTATCGAGCAGGAAAACGCTTTCTTATTGGAGGGGTAGTTATGGAAATCTTTAAATACTTAGAGAAATATGATTATGAACAAGTGGTTTTTTGTCAGGATAAATCCTCAGGATTAAAAGCAATAATTGCTATTCATGATACAACACTTGGACCTGCATTAGGTGGCTGTAGAATGTGGACATATGCAACAGAAGAGCAAGCAATCGAGGATGCCCTTCGTCTAGCTCGAGGAATGACATATAAAAATGCTGCTGCTGGTCTTAATCTTGGTGGGGGTAAAACCGTTATAATTGGTGATCCATTTAAAGATAAAAATGAAGAAATGTTTCGTGCATTAGGTCGTTTCATTCAGGGGCTAAATGGACGATATATTACAGCTGAGGATGTTGGTACAACAGTTTCTGATATGGATTTAATTCATGAGGAAACAGACTATGTAACAGGAATCTCACCTACATTTGGTTCTTCTGGGAATCCATCTCCTGTAACAGCGTACGGTGTATATCTAGGGATGAAAGCAGCCGCTAAGGAAGCATTTGGTAATGATAACTTACAAGGGCGAACAATCGCAGTTCAAGGTCTAGGAAATGTAGCTTATACATTATGTGAGTACTTGCACAAGGATGGTGCAAAATTAATTGTTACAGACATCAATAAAAAAGCGGTTGATCGAGTGGTGAAAGACTTTAATGCAACTGCAGTAGAACCTGATGAGATATATAAACAAGAAGTTGATATTTTCTCACCTTGTGCATTAGGGGCGATAATAAATGATGAAACAATTCCACAATTAAAAGCAAAAGTTATTGCTGGGTCTGCAAATAATCAATTAAAAGATGCACATCACGGTGATATTATTCATGAAATGGGTATTGTTTACGCACCTGACTACGTCATTAATGCTGGTGGAGTAATCAATGTCGCAGACGAGTTATATGGCTATAACCGTGAACGCGCAATGAAACGTGTAGAAACAATCTATGATAGCATCACAAAAATATTTGAAATTTCGAAACGTGACAGTATTCCAACATATTTAGCTGCCAATCGCCTTGCAGAGGAACGAATCGAGCGAATGGCAAAATCACGTTCACAGTTCCTAAAAAATGGGAAAAATATACTGAATGGTAGATAATGGGTTATATAAGTAATAGAGTGGGAAGTAAAGGCAATCTTTGCTTCCCCATTTGGTTAGGAGGGAATTGAGTGGCGCAGGAATATGACTTAGTTATTCTTGGTGGTGGAACTGGTGGCTATGTAGCTGCAATTAGAGCTTCTCAACTTGGACTCAAAACTGCAATAGTAGAAAAAGAGCAACTGGGTGGTACTTGTCTTCATAGAGGATGTATACCAAGTAAAGCTTTACTAAGAAGTGCAGAAGTATATCGTCAGTCTGTAAGTGCAAGTGCTTTTGGGGTTGAAGCAACTGAACTGAAACTGAATTACGCACAAGTCCAGAAGAGGAAGACTACTATAGTAGAACAACTGCATAATGGTGTAAAAGCATTGATTAAAAAGGGGAAAATCGATGTTTTTTATGGAACAGGAAGAATACTAGGGCCATCAATCTTTTCTCCGATGTCTGGTACGATTTCTGTGGAAATAGCAGGACAAGAAAATGAAATGCTACTTCCAAAAAACATTATTATTGCAACAGGTTCAAAACCGAGAGATATAGATGGGATAAATGTTGACGGTCAAACTGTTTTAACTTCAGATCATGCCTTACAACTAGAGGAGCTCCCTAAATCGATGATAATAGTCGGTGGCGGTGTTATTGGTATTGAATGGGCTTCCATGTTAACGGACTTTGGGGTGGAAATTACCGTTTTAGAGTACGGAGATCGAATTTTGCCGACTGAAGATATTGAAGTTTCAATCGAAATGGAAAAACAACTGAACAATAGAGGGGCTAAAATCTTTAAACAAACAGAATTACTACCAAATTCGATAGTAACAAAAGAAGAAGGCATAATAGTTGCTGCTCATGTAAATGGAAAGGAACAATCATTTTCTGCAGAGAAACTTTTATTAGCCGTTGGACGAATCGGCAATATCGAAGGAATTGGATTAGAAAATACAGAAATAGAGTATGATTCTCATTTCATTAAAGTAAATGAAGTTTACCAAACAAAGGAAAAGCATATATACGCAATCGGTGATGTGATTGGTGGGATGCAACTTGCCCATATTGCTTCACATGAAGGTATTGTTGCTGTTGAGCATATTGCAGGTGTGGACTCACATGCAATTAATTATCCAAATGTTGCACGTTGTATTTATAGTTATCCTGAAGCAGCAAGTGTTGGTTTAACGGAGGAACAGGCAACGAACAAAGGATATAGTATTAAAGTAGGGAAATTCCCATTTAAAGGGATAGGTAAGGCTTTAGTATATGGGGATGCTGAAGGATTTGTGAAAATAGTAGCAGATAAAGCAACAAACGATATTATCGGAGTTCATATGATTGGTCCACATGTAACCGATCTTATTTCTGAAGCAGCACTTGGCTTATTTTTAGATGCAACGCCTTGGGAAATCGGTCAGACGATACATCCACATCCTTCACTTAGTGAAATTGTAGGGGAAGCAGCACTTGCGGTAGAAGGTAGAGCAATCCATTTTTAAAGGAATAGCTTTAAAAAATTTCATTTTCACTAATTAAATCGATTTTAAGTTATGGACTTGAATAAGGATCGATTAAAGCTTTCCACTTTATTGAAAAGGGGATGTCTTATATGGGAGAAGTTAAATATCAACATCAGATACTAGGGTTAACTGATGAAGATGTCAAGCAAATGTATGAAACGATGCTATTGGCTAGAAGGCTTGATGAACGAATGTGGTTGCTTAACCGTTCAGGAAAAATACCATTTGTTATTTCCTGTCAAGGTCAAGAAGCAGCACAGATAGGAGCTGCATTTGCACTAGATAAGACAAAGGATTATATCGCACCATATTATCGTGATATGGGGCTTGTCTTACATTTTGGAATGTCACCGAAAGATTTAATGCTCTCAGCATTTGCAAAAGCAGAAGATCCAAATTCGGGTGGAAGGCAAATGCCTGGTCACTTTGGACAGAAAAAAAATCGTATTTTAACAGGGTCATCTCCAGTAGCCACACAAGTTCCTCATGCTGTAGGTGTTGCATTAGCAAGTAAAATGCGTAAAGAAGATACAATCGCTTTTGTCACACTTGGTGAAGGGTCGACAAATCAAGGAGATTTTCACGAGGGTGCTAATTTTGCAGGCGTTCATAAATTACCTGTCATTATTATGGTTGAAAATAATCAATATGCGATTTCTGTGCCCGTTGAAAAACAATTAGGCTGTGCAAAAGTATCTGATCGAGCGATTGGGTATGGTATGCCAGGTGTAACAGTTGATGGGAAAAATCCATTAGAAGTTTATCGGGTTGTAAAGGAAGCAGCTGATCGTGCTAGACGAGGTGAGGGGCCAACTCTAATCGAAACAGTCACGTATCGATTGACAGCACATTCATCAGACGATGATGACAGACAGTATCGTACAGCGGAAGATATTGCGGAAGGTCGAGCCAAAGACCCGATTAAATTATTTGAAAACTACTTACTTGAATCAAATGTAGCGAACGAATCTGATCTTACTCAACTAAATGAAAAAGTAATGGCTTTTGTCAATGAAGCAACAGAGTATGCAGAAAATGCTCCTTATGCAACTCCAGAGCATGCACTGAGATATGTGTACGAGGAAGGAGAGGGTGGCGAATGGTAGTAGTTTCATTTATTGAAGCAATTCAAATGGCTATGAAGGAAGAGATGGAGCGAGATGAGAATGTCTTTATTTTAGGTGAAGATGTTGGCCGTAAAGGTGGCGTATTCAAAGCAACTTCTGGCCTTTATGATCAGTTTGGGGAGTATCGCGTACTTGATACACCACTAGCAGAAAGTGCAATTGCAGGGGTGGCAATTGGTGCTGCTATGGTAGGAATGCGTCCTATTGCTGAGATGCAATTTGCAGATTTTATTATGCCAGCTGTGAATCAAATTGTTTCTGAAGCAGCAAAAATACGCTATCGCTCTAATAATGATTGGAGCTGTCCAATAGTTGTTCGTGCACCATTTGGTGGTGGAGTACATGGAGCACTATATCATTCTCAATCAGTAGAGTCGTTATTTGCTAGTACACCTGGACTGAAAATAGTCATTCCTTCTACACCTTATGATGCAAAAGGTTTACTTAAAGCAGCTATACGAGATGAAGACCCTGTTTTATTTTTTGAGCATAAACGAGCTTATCGCCTAATCAAAGGAGAAGTACCTACCGAAGATTATGTGTTACCTATTGGTAAAGCAGATGTGAAACGTCATGGGGATGATATTACAGTCATCACATACGGATTAGCAGTGAATTTTGCCATTCAAGCTGCGGAGCGACTTGCAGATGATGGCATTGAAGCACATATAGTCGATTTGCGAACTATCTACCCATTAGATCAAGAGACAATTATTGAAGCAGCTAGAAAGACAGGGAAAGTATTATTAATCACAGAAGATAATAAGGAAGGTAGCATCATAAGTGAAGTTGCTGCAATTATTGCGGAGAATTGTTTATTTGATTTGGATGCACCGATTAAGAGACTTGCTGCGCCAGATGTACCGGCAATGCCTTACGCACCAACGATGGAAAAGTATTTCATGATTAATCCTGAAAAAATAGAACAGGCTATGCGTAGCTTGGCCTCGTTCTAAAAGGGGTGGGTGATAATAAATGGCTATTGAAAATATATTCATGCCACAGCTTGGAGAAAGTGTAACCGAAGGGACAATTGAAAGATGGTTAGTCCAACCAGGGGATACTGTCAAAAAATACGATCCGATAGCTGAAGTGGTAACAGATAAAGTAAATGCAGAAATTCCTTCGTCTTTTACAGGAACAATTAAGGAACTCATTGCGAAAGAAGGCGAAGCATTACTTGTAGGTACACTAATTTGTTCTATTGAAGTATCAGATGAATCAACGGAATCTACAAATGTTCAATCTCCGAGTGCAAATGTAAATACATCCAAATCAGATGTATCTACACAGAACAATAAACCAGCGGAGACCAATTCTAATTCCAGTTTAAAAAAACGCTATTCTCCTGCAGTATTACGACTAGCACAAGAACATAATATTGACTTACTACTAGTCGAAGGAACTGGTTTAGAGGGAAGAATTACAAGAAAAGACCTATTAAAATATATAGAAAATAATGAAGCATCTGAAGCGAAAGTTCCTGTGCAAGAAAACATCGTTCCAACAACAGAAAAAATTCAGGTCACGTCGCCAGTAAATGAAAATGTTAGTAAACCTGCAGCTGGTGATATTGAAATTCCAGTTACATCTGTTCGTCGTGCGATTGCGAAAAATATGGTTCGTAGCGCTCAAGAAGTTCCACATGCTTGGATGATGATGGAAGTAGATGTTACAAAACTAGTTAGCTATCGTGATTCGATCAAAAATGAATTTAAGGCAAAAGAAGGCTTCAATTTAACTTATTTTGCTTTCTTTATTAAAGCGATAGCAAGAGCTTTAAAAGAATTTCCAATGATGAATTCAGTTTGGGCTGATGATAAAATTATTCAAAAGCAGGATATTAATCTTTCAATTGCGGTAGCGACTGAAGATGCTCTTTTTGTTCCTGTTATTAAAAACGCCGATGAGAAATCAATCAAAGGGATCGCAAAAGACATTCATGAGCTATCCACTATTGTTCGAAGTGGTAAACTGCGCTCTGAACATATGCAAGGTGGAACATTTACAGTAAACAATACTGGATCATTTGGATCTGTTCAATCAATGGGAATTATTAATTATCCACAAGCTGCTATTATACAGGTAGAATCAATCGTAAAACGATTAGTTGTTATGGAAGATGGCTCGTTTGCTGCAAGGGATATGGTAAATTTATGTTTGTCACTCGACCATAGAATTTTAGATGGTCTGATTTGCGGAAAGTTTCTGAATAGAGTGAAAGATATTCTCGAAAATGCAAATAAAGACACGATGTCAGTCTACTAAAAGTCAAAGAAGCCTTGATATATAAGGCTTCTTTTATATTTTATGCTTTTACAAAAAGCTATTCTCATGTAGAATATAAATTATATAAATGAAACTTTTATTCGTAGTAGCTTCATTTTTCTACAAATAGAAGGTTCACAAACTAGAGCTTTAAAAGCTAAAATACTCTCGATGAATGAGTTATAAATAGTTTTTTAGAGCAAGATGATAGTCAAGGGGGTATTAGCGAAGATATGTCTAATCAAATGAAGGATATTCAATTTTCATCAGTTAATTATGATGAGTGGAAAGA
Source organism: Ureibacillus sp. (assembly GCA_035555915.1). Classification (GTDB taxonomy): domain Bacteria; phylum Bacillota; class Bacilli; order Bacillales_A; family Planococcaceae; genus Ureibacillus. The sequence continues at coordinate 11,289 of DATMGC010000036.1, forward strand.
ACAGGCTATAAAAGCACTTAAGGGGAAGCCTTTTAGTTCATTATTCACGAACACAATAGAAGGAGTAACACTAGAACCACTTTATACGCAAGAAATGTTAGTGGATAAACTTGGGGAACAGCTAGAAAAGCAAGTTTCTACAATCCGAACATTAACAGCAACAAATACATTCCAAGTCGCACAACAAATCTATGGGGAAACATCTTCACAGTTTTTCACTTTAATAGAAGAAAGTGTTGAAAAGGGAAATGAATGTTTAACGATTGATAGTCGTGTGCCTTTCGTGTGGGATGATGAAAACTTAACACAATTAGCGAAATATTTAACTGAAAATTCATTTAAATTACATGTTACAAATGCCAATGACCCAATCTTAGCGGTCTTTGATAAGATAAATGACCTGGATATTAAAGGTTATATTGTTTCTGATGAACAGATTACGTTAAATAAATTTCAAAACGTCAAAACTTTATCAGCGAATACAGTGCCTTATCATAATGAAGGGGCAAATGTTATACAAGAATTGGCCTTATCTCTTGCATTAGCATCAAAATATGCAGAATTAGAAGGTAATTTTGAAAACTTTGCTAAAAAGTTCTTTGTAAACTTTGCAGTGGATACACAATTCTTCTCAGAAATTGCCAAACTACGTGCTATTAAAGTACTGTGGAAAGCGTTTGCACAAGCATACGACGTTGAAGGCCCAATTGCGATTCCTGTAGTAGCTGAAACTTCTGTACGCAGTTTTACAAAAGCAGATGAGTATGTGAACCTATTACGTGCTGGAAATGAAGCTTTTGCTGGGCTAATTGGTGGTGCTGATACAATTACAGTACATCCTCACGATTGCTTAGCTGTTCCAACTGAAAAATCGATTCGTATTGCACGTAATGTTTCATTAGTTCTTAAAGAAGAATCGTATGTTGAGAATGTGTTAGACGCAGCAGGTGGATCTTACTTTATTGAAAACTTAACTGCAGAATATGTAGAAAAAGCATGGGAGCTCTTCTTAAAGATCGAAAATGCTGGTGGTATTGATGCTTATACTAATTCTGGTAAGTTACAGGCTGAATTAAATGAAGTGTATGAGAATAGACTTAAAGCCGTAGCAACAAGAAAACATTCACTTATTGGAACGAACATTTATGCAAACCCAGTGGATGTAATTGCAGGAGAAACAAATCCTCAATTTGCACAAGTAAAACGATTAGCAATACCATTTGAAGATTTAAGAGCAACTTATAATACAAAACAACCTAAAATTGCGATTTTAACATATGGTACATTAAAAGATTTCAAACCTCGTGCAGATTTTGTAGAGGGCTACTTTGCTACAGTAGGGATTATTCCAGATAAGTCTGGAGAAATCTTAAGCGTTGAAGAAGCGAAGCAATGGTTAGAAAATGCAGATTATGACTATGTGGTTGTAGTTGCAAACAATGAAAACGCAACTATTCTAGTACCAGCATTACTTGAGAACAAACCTAAAGGCTTACTATTAGATGTAGCAGGCAAATATAAAGAAGAAGAGTCCAATTGGTTAGCAAATGGTTTAGATGGCTTTATCTTTGCAGGTCAGAATATTGTTGAAAAGCTAACAGAGGTACTTGAAAGCTTGAAAGGGGTACAACAATGAGCAAGCCAAATTTCAAATCCGTTCAAATAACAGATGTTTTAGTTAGTGAAAAACTTCAACCATCACGTACATTTATGACAAATGAAGGTATCGAAGTTAACGAATTTTATAATAAAGAAGATATTGAACAAGTAAAACATCTGAATGATGTATCTGGTATTGCCCCTAACACGCGCGGTCCCTATCCAACGATGTATGTAGCTCGACCATGGACGGTTCGTCAATATGCAGGGTTTTCAACAGCAGAAGAATCGAATGCATTCTATCGTAGAAATCTAGCGATGGGTCAAAAAGGTTTATCAGTAGCATTCGATTTAGCTACACACCGTGGATATGATTCAACTCATCCTCGCGTTAAAGGCGATGTAGGTAAAGCTGGCGTTGCAATCGACTCAATTGAAGACATGAAAATATTATTTGATGGTATTCCCCTAGATCAAATGTCTGTATCAATGACGATGAATGGAGCCGTATTACCAATCATGGCCTTTTATATCGTTGCTGCAGAAGAACAAGGCGTAACACCAGAAAAATTAGCTGGTACAATTCAAAATGATATTCTGAAGGAATATATGGTTCGTAATACGTATATTTATCCACCAGAAATGTCTATGAAAATTATTGCAGATATTTTTGAATACACAAGTAAATTTATGCCAAAATTCAACTCAATTTCTATTTCTGGTTACCATATTCAAGAAGCAGGTGCAACGAATGATATTGAGTTAGCTTACACACTTGCTGATGGACTTGAATATGTACGAACTGGTTTAAAAGCAGGCATTGATATTGATTCATTTGCACCGCGTTTATCATTCTTCTGGGCAATTGGTATGAACTATTACATGGAAGTTGCAAAAATGCGTGCAGCTCGTCGAATCTGGGCTCAAATGATGAGTACGTTTAATCCAAAAAATCCGAAAAGTTTGGCATTACGAACTCACTCACAAACATCAGGATGGTCATTAACTGAGCAAGATCCATTTAATAATGTAACAAGAACATTAATTGAGGCTAATGCAGCAGCGATGGGACATACACAATCTCTTCATACTAATGCGTTAGATGAAGCGATTGCGTTACCAACTGATTTCTCTGCCCGTATAGCACGTAATACGCAACTGTTCTTACAAGAAGAAACAGGTATGACGAAAGTAATTGACCCATGGGGCGGTTCTTATTATGTTGAAAAATTAACAGATGAACTGATTGAAAAAGCTTGGACATTGATTGAAGAAATTGAACAATTAGGCGGTATGGCAAAAGCAATTGAAACTGGTTTACCTAAAATGAAGGTAGAAGAATCAGCTGCAAAACGCCAAGCAAAAATTGATTCTAAAACAGAAACAATTGTCGGGGTTAATAAGTATCTTTTAGATAAAGAAGAACCGATTGACATCTTAGATATTGATAATACAATTGTTCGACAAAAACAAATTGAACGTTTAGAAAAACTAAAAGCAGAGCGTAATGAAGAAGAAGTACAAAAACATTTAGCACGCTTAACACACGCCGCAGAAACAGGAGAAGAAAATCTATTAGCTGTAGCAGTAGATGCTGCACGTGCTCGTGCTTCACTTGGTGAAATTTCAGACGCTATTGAAAAAGTATCAGGTCGTCATAAAGCAGTAATTCGTTCGATCTCTGGTGTTTACTCTTCTAACTTCAATGATGATGAATTAATCAGCGAAGTGAAACAGATGACAGAGGAGTTCTTAGAAAACGAAGGGCGCCGTCCACGTATTCTTGTAGCGAAAATGGGCCAAGATGGTCATGACCGTGGAGCAAAAGTTGTAGCAACAGGTTATGCTGATTTAGGATTTGATGTCGACATTTCACCATTATTTATGACGCCTGAAGAAGCAGCACAGATGGCTGTTGAGAATGACGTACATTGTGTTGGAGTATCTTCTCTTGCTGCAGGTCATAAAACTTTAGTACCAGAATTAATCGAAGAACTAAGAAAACTTGGTCGTGAAGATATTATCGTCATTGTCGGTGGAGTAATTCCAGCACAAGACTATCAATTCATCTATGATTCAGGGGCTGTAGCTATTTTTGGTCCAGGTACAGTAATTCCAGTATCTGCAATTAAAATTATTGAAGAAATCTATAAACGTTTAGGTTATGAGGAAGTGTCTAGCTAATGGAAAACAACCATAAGCAAGACAATGGCGCATTGTATGTCAGAACCGGTGTTGAAGGCGGTCATGATGGAATGACCATTAAGCCGAAAAAATTCAAGAAAAAAAAGCAGGAAGCAATCGATATTCAAAGGTTGTCGGCTGAAGTACTAGAAGGACAGAGATCTTCACTCTCTAAAGCAATAACTCTAATTGAAAGTTCGAATAGTGAGCATAAGGAACAAGCCCAGAAACTGTTGCAGGAACTACTTCCCTATACTGGGAAAAGCATCCGTATTGGGATTACGGGTGTTCCTGGTGCTGGGAAAAGTTCTTTTATCGAAGCGTTTGGTATGATGCTTTGTAATATGGGAAAAAAAGTTGCCGTTTTAGCCATTGATCCAAGTTCTACACTTTCTGGTGGTAGTATCTTGGGGGACAAAACACGGATGGAGGAACTGAGCCGACATAAAAGTGCTTTTGTACGACCATCTCCGAGTGCAGGTACTTTAGGTGGAGTTCATAAGAAATCTAGAGAAACGATGCTTTTATGTGAAGCGGCTGGTTACGATGTCATCCTAATTGAAACAGTTGGAGTAGGACAAAGTGAGACTTATGTCCGCGGAATGGTTGACTTCTTTTTACTATTGGTTTTAACGGGTGCTGGTGATGAATTACAAGGTATGAAAAAAGGAATTATGGAGCTGGCGGATGCGGTTGTGGTCCATAAGAGTGATGGAGATAATATTCAAAAAGCAAGAAGAACCGTACGAGAGTATATGCAAATTCTCCATTTTCTACAACCGGCAACACCAGGCTGGATGAGTAAAGCTTTACCAGCGTCTTCTCTTGAAAAAACAGGCTTAACTGAGGTTTGGGAAATGATATGCCAATTTGAACAAACAATTAAAAGTACATCATTTTGGGATACAAGACGTCTTGAACAAACGAAGGAATGGTTCCATACGATGATTCGGGATACATTGATTGATTCATTCTTCCAAAATACGGATAAAAAAGTACAAGTTAAGTCTGTTGAAGAGGCTATTTTACGAGGAGAAATTACTGTTACGCAAGGAGTATCAGAGTTATTTTCGTAAAAAGCAAGAAAATCTGCAAATCCTTTTCTTTATGTTAAAATGTATAGTTGAGAGGAGCGATAAATCATGAACATGGATTACGATTTATTTATGGAAGAAATTAAAAGAACAGCACGTGCTGAAATTGAAAATGCAGGATACGAACAATTACGTACACCTGAAGAAGTAGAGGAAGCGTTTGCTCGTCCTGGTACAACACTAGTAATGGTGAATTCAGTATGTGGTTGTGCAGGTGGTATTGCACGTCCAGCAGCTGCAAATGCTATCCATTACGATAAACGTCCAGACCACCTAGTAACAGTTTTTGCTGGTCAAGATAAAGAAGCGACTGCTTGTGCACGTCATTACTTTGGAGAAGATCATATTCCATCATCACCATCTTTTATTTTACTAAAAGACGGTAAAGTGGTTGCAGAAGTTGGTCGTCATGAAATTGAAGGACATGATCCGATGTCTGTTGTAACAAATCTTCAAGGTAACTTTGAAGAATATTGTGACGAGGTGTAATTAATAATTTCATTCATTTAAGTTTTCAATAATCATTGGAGATTTAAGAAAGTCCTTAAAGCGAAAGCTTTAAGGACATCTTCTGTTCTGTTTTATCGCAATTTTCATACTAATTTAAAGTTTTAATGTATGAAGGAGGAAGTCGATATTAAAAAATATAAAATCGGCTATCGCACAATTAAGTCTGCTGTTGGCGCAACCATTGCCATAGCAGTAGCAAGTTATTTTAATTTACAATTTGCTTCTTCTGCTGCCATTTTAACAATACTTTGTATTCAAACGACAAAAAAGAAATCGGTACATGCAGTATATACAAGATTAGTTTCTAGTTTAATAGCTATGGTTTTTTCTTTTCTATTATTTGAAACAATTGATTATAACCCGATTGTCCTGGGAATTATGATTCTGCTTTTCGTTCCAACAATTGTTTCGATTAATGTGGCGGCTGGTTTTATTTCGAGTGTGGTAATTATTCTTCATTTATATTCAGAAGCTAATTTTACACTTGATTTACTACTTAATGAGTTAGCCTTAATGTTAATTGGATTTGGGACGGCACTTGCAGTCAATATGTATATGGGAGACTATCAGAAAGATCTGGAACGATATATTAACGAATTAGAGGAAAAATACCGTTCTATTTTTTCTGAAATCACCAAATATTTGCGTAACGGCGATACATCTTGGGATGGAAAAGAAATTATTGAAGCTGAAACACTATTAAATAAAGCTAAGTCCTTAGCCTTTAAAGATGTTGAAAACCATTTAACACGAAAACAAAATGAATATTACCTTTACTTTGATATGCGTGAAAAACAGTTAGAAATAATCGAGCGAGTTTTACCCAAAATAACTACGTTACCTGTTATGGTACAACAAGCTGGGTTAGTAGCGGATTTTATGGAAGAATTATCTGAAAATGTCCATTCTGGAAATACTGCTAAAAGATTTAGAGAAAAACTAGAAATTGTTAAAGAAGAGTTTGCGAAAATGCCCTTACCTGAAACTCATGAAAAATTCCTCGCAATGGCATCACTATATCAATTTATTGAAGAGATGGACGAGTATTTAGTGATAAAACAATCTTTTATAGGGATTAAGAAAAAGGGAAAAAAGAAGGCGATTACTGAATAATTGTAATCGCAAAGGGCTGAATTTAGAAGAATGATAGACCAAATGCTAAAGTTGAGATTACCATAATCGCAATCATACAATATACAACTATCTTCTGAAATTTTTTGTTGCTCATCTATTTATTCTCTCCTTCTAAAACTGGCTAAGAGCCGTTATTTATTGAATTTCTACTATAATAAATTTAGTGTATCAAATATAAAAAATAACACAAGTAGGGTAGCAAATTGTTTTCAAATTAGTTAAAATATAATTGTACTATAACAGAAGGGGTGCTATGATGGAGAAAGTAGATCATATTGGGATTGCAGTAAAAGATTTAAATGAAAGAATTACATATTATACGGAAACACTTGGACTAAAATTACTGAAAATTGAAGAAGTTCCATCTCAGCACGTTCGTGTTGCTTTTATAGATGCGGGTAATGTGAAGTTTGAGTTATTGGAACCGACAAGTGAAGAAAGTGCAATCTACAAACATATTGAAAAACGTGGTGAAGGTATTCAACATGTTGCTTTCGGTGTAACAGGAATCCGTGAGAGAATGCAAGAATTACGTGAAAAAGGGGTAAGAATTCTTGCAGACGAGCCAAAGCCAGGTGCTGGTGGAGCTGAAGTTGCTTTCTTACATCCAAAGGATTCTTTTGGTGTTTTATATGAACTATGCGATAAAAGTGGAAAAGGGGACAAGTAAGCCATGGACATGTTTGATAAAATTAACGAAATGTATGACCGCAAACGCGAAATTGAGCTTGGTGGTGGAGACAAACGGATAGAGAAACAACATGAAAAAGGGAAACTAACTGCTCGTGAGCGTATTGAATTATTACTTGATGAAGGAACATTCGTTGAGATTAATCCGTTCATTACACACAGAAATACAGACTTTGGAATGGACAAACAAGTTGGCCCTGGTGATGGAGTCGTAACAGGTTTTGGGAAAGTAAACGGACGTAATGTGTATTTATTTGCACAAGACTTCACTGTATTTGGAGGGGCGCTTGGTGAAATGCACGCAATGAAAATTGCTGCTGTAATGGATCTAGCTGCCAAAAATGGTACACCATTTATCGGTATTAATGATTCAGGTGGTGCTCGAATTCAAGAAGGAGTACTTTCGTTAGATGGCTACGGTCATATTTTCTATCGTAACTCAATTTATTCAGGTGTGATTCCACAAATCTCAGTAATTATGGGGCCATGTGCTGGTGGGGCAGTCTATTCTCCTGCTATTACTGACTTTATCTTAATGGTTGATAAAACATCGCAAATGTTCATTACGGGACCAAAAGTAATTGAGACTGTAACAGGTGAAAAAATTTCTTCTGAGGACTTAGGTGGTTCCAAAGTACATAACTCTATTAGTGGGAATGCACATTTCCGTGCAGCGTCGGAAGAGGAATCAATCGAACAAATTCGTAAATTATTGAGTTATTTACCACAAAGCCATAAAGAAAAAGCACCAAAACAACCAAAACCAGAAACTGATGATTATCGTCCAGAGATTATCGACTGTGTACCAATTGAATCAACTAAATCATACGACGTTCGTAAAGTAGTTGAACAAGTAGTAGATGAAGGTTCATTTATGGAAGTACAAGCTGAATTTGCGAAAAACATCGTTGTAGGTTTTGCGCGAATCGCTGGTGAATCAGTTGGTTTAGTATGTAACCAACCGAAGGCACTTGCGGGCGGGTTAGATATTGATTCATCTGACAAAGCATCTCGTTTCATTCGTACTTGTGATGCATTTAACATTCCAATCATTACATTTGAAGACGTATCTGGATTCTTCCCAGGAGTTAAACAAGAGCACGGTGGAATTATCCGCCATGGAGCGAAAATCTTATATGCTTACTCAGAAGCAACAGTTCCTAAAATCACAGTAATTTTACGTAAAGCATACGGTGGAGCATACGTTGCACTTAACTCTAAAGCCATTGGAGCAGATTTAGTTTATGCTTGGCCAAATGCTGAAATTGCAGTAATGGGTGCGGCTGGTGCAGCAAATATCATCTTTGCTAATGAAATTGCGAAATCAGAAAATCCTGAAGCAACACGCGCTGCAAAAATTGAAGAATATAAAGAAAAATTTGCGAACCCTTATGTTGCTGCTTCTCGTGGAATGGTTGATGATGTTATCGACCCACGTGATACACGTATTAAATTAATCCAAGCATTAGATATGCTTGCAAACAAAGAAGAAACTAGACCAGCAAAAAAACACGGTAATATTCCGCTATAATTAGTTGATGAAAGAAGAGAGTTGTTCCAAAGAACAACTCTCTTCTGCTGTTTATAAATACCGTGATCCTTACGTTACTTCTCACGCTCGTTTTGTTCCTGCATGTATCTTTAATGAGATATAATACTTGAAACAGTTACAATTTTTCTTCTTTTTCTATTTCTTCGTCTTCTAATACACCTTTAGTTGAATCCTTGAAATTTCTCATAGACTCTCCAATAGAACGTCCTAATTTTGGAAGTTTTGAAGGTCCGAATAGTAATAAAATAATCACTAAAATAATGATTAAACCCGGAATTCCGATTGTGTTAAGCATGTGTTTCTCCTCCAATGGTTAACGAGCTTTTAAGTATTTGTAAGGATTCCCTACTAAAAAGAGTAACTCTACATTTTCACGTACATTTATAGATACGGTACTGTGCAGTAGGTACTAGTTTATTCTTTAGTTGCGTCTTCTTTTTTTAAATCTATTAATGTAAATTCTTCTTTTACATCTTTAAACTCACCCGTTACATCATCCACAATATCTTTCGTAGAATTTTTAAATTCTTTTAAAGTTTGCCCAACAGCTTTTCCTAATTGAGGTAACTTAGATGGACCAAATAAAATTAAAGCAATGACTAGGATAATGATCAATCCTGGTACTCCGATTGACTGTATCATAAATAATCCTCCTTTATGTGTTATGATTTATTTTGTCCAATTTTTGCTTTTTAATTAATATTTTATATAAGAATGTTCTATTCTTAGTATATTTTTAAAAATTGAAGGTAAATAAATTGTAAAATAGACATGGGATTTTAACATTCATTACTAAGTTTTAAGATAAGTTGAATTTTTACATATGTCTTAAATAATAAGAGTTCCATTGACTCGCTTAGTTATAATTTAAAAATTACCAAGATGAAAAAATCCTACTCGAAATAGTAGGTTAAACAAAAATAACTAGGAGGGAAACACATGACACAATATAATCGCGAGGAACTATCGCTTGTTTTTCAATTATTAGCAGGTATAACATTCATTATGGGTATTGCGTTTACTCTATCCGCCTATTTTGGTGAAGTTTCAGGTATTGTCCTTATAGGTTCAGCTGTAGGGTTGGCTATTATTATTGGATGTTGGGTAGGCATTAAACATTTAGGGTTTATGTTATCGATTATTATGGCTTCAATAGTATTTACTACCTATTTTAATTTTGGTGCATTATTAGGGTAATTCTATTAGCATTAAATCCAGCATTTAATAATAAAAGTAAATATACAATAAATGGGCGCTTCTCAATGGATGCGTCCATTTTCTAATGCTAAAATTAAAAACCATACTGTTGGGTTGTCTTCAATCTACTTGAAGCGTAAAATAGAAGAATATTGAAGGATAAGGGAGTTTTTAACATGAACAGCCGTTTAGTAAATGAATTTTTAGAATTAGTTCAAATTGATTCAGAGACAAAACACGAAGAAGTAATTGCACCAATCCTTGTCGAAAAATTAGAAAAAATGGGTTTTGACGTTTATCAGGATGATGCACATACACGAAATGGCCATGGTGCAGGCAATATTATTGCAACATTAAATGGAACATTGGATGTTGAACCAATTTACTTCACGGTACATATGGATACAGTTGTACCTGGAGTGGGCATTAAACCTGAAATTCGTGAAGACGGGTTTATATACTCAGATGGTACAACAATTCTAGGTGCAGATGACAAAGCTGGAATGGCTGCACTGTTTGAGATGGCACGACGTATTAAAGAACAAAATATCGAACATGGTACAATTCAATTTATTATTACAGCTGGCGAAGAAAGTGGCTTAGCAGGTGCAAAAGAACTAGATCCATCTCTTATTAAAGCTAAATTAGGATTTGCAGTAGATAGTGATGGTAAGGTCGGTGGAATTGTAACGGCTGCACCGTTCCAAGCAAAACTTGAAACAAAAATTTTCGGTAAAACTGCTCATGCTGGTGTAGCGCCAGAAAAGGGAATTTCTGCTATCACTTTAGCTGCTAAAGCAGTAGCGAAAATGAAGCTTGGAAGAATAGATGAGGAAACTACGGCGAATATTGGTCGTTTCGAAGGTGGAAAAGCGACTAATATCGTATGTGATGAAGTATATATTTTATCTGAAGCACGTTCAATTAATAAAGAAAAATTAGATGCCCAAGTAAATCACATGAAAGAAACATTTGAAAGTGTAGCTAGCAGTCTTGGTGGTCGTGCTGAAGTAAATGTGAAATTAATGTATCCAGGTTTTTCTGTAACAGAATCTGATCGTGTTGTTCAAATTGCGAAACAAGCGGTACAAAATATTGGTCGAGAAGCACAACTTGGTATCTCTGGTGGGGGAAGTGACGCGAATGTTATCGCGGGATTTGGTATTCCAACTGTGAATCTTTCTGTTGGATATGAAGAAATTCATACGACAAAAGAACGTATGCCTATTGAAGAATTAGAGAAACTAGCCGATTTATTAGTAGAAGTAGTTAAATGTTCTTCAAAATAGCATCCGTGAGGTGAACATATGTCATTTGAAAAAGTAGTTATATTTAATTGTGGAAATGAAGAATATGCGGTCCCTGTAGAACAGGTCGTTTCAATTGAGAAATTGAGCCATATTACACCGATTCCACACCTACCAAATTATTTGCTTGGCTTTGCAAGAGTACGAGGAGAGCTTATCCCAGTTATCGATTTTAATCGGATTTTATACAATCAGGAAAGTCGAGGAGATTTATGTAGAATCATTGTTCTCAATACAGATATCGTAAATTATGGATTAGTTGTGAATGATGCAAAAGAAATACTAAATCTTACTGAAAATGAGATTAAACAAGTTGGGCTTGTTAATTATTCAAAAACACGTTACTTTACTGCAGTGGCAAATTTAAATGATCGAATGATTGCGTGTGTTGATCCTAAAATTTTAGTAAATTCTTTGGAAGGAATTAGAGAAATCATCGAGTATTTACAAAAACTACTTGAGGATGAAAGGAAACAAGTTAATTCCTAAAAAATAAAGCTAATGGGAAGTAGTCGTTACTATTCCTATTAGCTTTTTTATGATTCACTATTTTTCGTAAGGGGTGAGTTTTTCTTATAAAAATGAGCTATAAAACCATAAATACTTGGTATAAACATAATCACAGTAATTAGAACAAGCGTAAATAATAAGTTTTCCTCAACCCAAGGGATATTACCTAAACCAAACCCGGTACCTAACCAAACGAAGGTCCAAACAAGCGCACCCATTAAATTATAACGGACAAAGTTATTGTAGGAATACCCAGTAAAGCCTGCTATAAAGGGAATGAGTGTACGCATTAGCGGTATGAATCTTGAAAAAGTAATGGCAACTTTGTCGTATTCAATTAGAAAATCACTTGCCTTATCAATACTCGTTTGCGGTATTATTTTGGTAAGAAAATTTTTCTCTTCAGGAATACTTTTAAACGCACGTCCAATCAGATAATTATTACTATCAGCTAATGTCGTTGCAAGAAATAGTAGGATTAAAAGTGTGATGAAATTTAATTCTCCAACTGCTGCAATCGCACCACTAGCAAATAGAAGAGAATCCCCAGGTAAGAAAGATAAAATGACAAACCCTGTTTTCCCAAAGACAATAAGAAATAACAATAAGTATATATAGATTCCATACTCGCCTATGTAATAGTAAAGTTCAGAATCAAGCATACGTAAAAACATAAAGAATTCAGACATACTCATCGTAGCAAACTCCATTTCTGTCATTTCTAAATATATCTTAATTCAATTATATTCTAACATTTAAATAATTAACCTGCATTTATCCATAATTTCTCGCAAACTGTATCGGAATTTATTAAAAAATGTTTGGATAATTAAATTATATAAAGAGTAGAAATTGAAACTTTTCCATTGTATAACCGTAAAGGTAATTATAGATATCAAAAGAGGTGAAAAGGATGAAAAACCATTTACCATACAGACCCATTCTTCATTTGCCAAAAACGAAATTTGAAAAAATCGTAAATAGTATTGGGCTTTTCATTTATGGAGCTACCATTCTTTTTTTAATAGTCAATTGGGGAAATATTCCTGATAAAGTGCCCGGACATTTTAATGCAGCAGGTGAAGTAGATCGTTGGGGCTCAAAATACGAGTTAATCACGCTGCCTATTATTGCTCTACTATTGTTTGTCATAATGAGCCTCGTTGAAAAAATCCCTCATTTGCATAATTATCCAGACAGGTTAAATGAATCCAATGTGGTACAATTTTATACGCATAGTCGAAAGTTATTAAACCTAGTAAAAAATATCCTTCTAGTTATGTTTTCATCTCTTAGTATACAAATAGTTCGAGTTGCTCAAGGGGCTATTGATGATATAGGAATTGCTCTTATGCCAATCTTCCTCATCGTTATTTTTGGTACGGTAGGAATCGGCATATATAAGCAATCGAAGATTAAATAATGTGATTAATTCTAGTCTTTCCTGTATGGGTTACAAAAGTATATTATAATATTGGTAAAAATAGAAATGAACTGTTCATATTTTTGAAGACAAATTGACTTTAAGGGATTTAAATTTAATAAATAGTTCGTTCTGCATTGGAGAGAGTATTGTGCGAATTGGAATACATGTATTTTTAGGAGGAATGGTAGGTAGCTTTTTACGATACCTTATCCAACTCTATACAAGTACATCGGTTATGCTTTGGATCGTCAATATAATTGGAAGCTTTGTATTAGGAAGTTTAAATGGATACTTTTTAAAGAAAGCTAGCCCACCTAAGCTTTTTTTAACAACGGGAATGCTTGGAGCTTTTACTACATTCTCTACATTTTCTAGCAATTGGTTTACTAATCTACAAGATCATTTCCTAGTAGGTATAACTTATGGACTTGGAATGACATTGGCATGTTTCGTAGCTGCATTCATAGGATACTTTTTGAATCGAGGTAAACAAACATGGAATGGATGATAGTCGCTTTTGGGGGAGGAATAGGGGCAACATTACGATATTTGGTACAATTATGGGTTATTAAATTAAGAATTTCAACGTATTGGTCTACAGCAACTGTAAATGTTCTGGGATCCTTTATACTGGGAATAACTACAAATATAGCAATTGACTCAAGTACTATGCTCGCCTTTTTAACAGTTGGAGTGTTAGGAGGATTTACAACATTTTCAACGTTTGCATTTGATTTCGTAAAATTATTCGAAACCAAAAAATGGGGCACTAGTCTATTATTTGTTGGAGTGAATTTAATAGGTGGTATTTTTGCCTTTTGGGTTGGCTGGTTGATTTAGTTATATATAAATAGTGAAATACATACATTAAAGGCGGTAATAACATGAAAGCATATTTAGCAAATGGATTATTTTCTATTGGAGATCGTTTAGTGAATGAATTACTAGCTAAGGAAATTCGAAAAGCTGTACCAGGTATTGAGTTATACGTTCCTCAGGAGAATGATGCTATTAACGATAAGCAATCTTTTGCAGATAGCCTAGCAATCGCACACGCAGATATGGAAAAATTAAAAGAAAGTGATTTACTTATTGCTGTCATAGACGGGGTAGAAATTGACTCAGGAGTTGCGGCCGAAATCGGCGCTTTTTCATCTTATAATCGACCAATAATTGCGTTATTTTCTGATGTTCGTCAGCTTGGCCGTGACAACCAACAAAAAATTAATGCATTAATAGAAGATGGAACAGAAAATCAATTTATTTATCGAAATTTATTTGTCATTGGGATTATTAAGGAAAATGGTGTTATCGTAAGTACTGTTGAAGAGGCGGTTAATCATCTGAAAAAGTATGCAGAGGGGGTAAATTGATGAAAAGAACAGGGGAAAAAGTTTTAAGTATTATCGCTACCATACTCAATGGTTTAACCGTAGTGTTTTTGATCTTATTGCTAGTCGGCAGTAAAATGTTTATGGACGCACAAATGGATGACCCACTTTTACAAAGTGAATTTGAAAACGAATTATATATGAGTGGATTAACACAGGCAGAAATAGATGAAGTTCTTCTATATACTGATGATATTTTTTCAGTTATTAGTGGAATAGGTTGGATATTTGTTGTCATAAGTGTAATAGCTCTTATTCTAGGTATCATTGGAGCAGTAAAAGTTAATAAAAAAGCAAAAACAGCGGGAATCTTATTTATTATTGCTGCGATATTCTCTGGAATCATATCCATCCAGGGAATCTTGCTAATCATTGCTGCTATTATGTGCTTTGTCCGCAAACCACAATCAGAAGTATCTCTTCAAAAAAAGGATGAAGATGGTTATTATTAATCGATAGTAGAAAATAGGGTTAATTTTTTAAGAAACAAAACCTTTCTTTTGTATTTGAATAAACTTTTATCTAACCTAAATAAAACCTAAAAAAACAGTACTATATAGTACTTCAGACTGTAGACAAACTCGAAATTTCGAGTTTGCCTACAGTCTTTTTTCTTTTAAAATAGTATTAGAAGCTTTTGAAATATAGGTTGAGGTGAATGGATATGATGTCGAAAAATCAAATAAATGAACGTGATCAAATTGAGATGATTACAAT
>DATMGC010000037.1:0-9801 GCA_035555915.1 Ureibacillus sp.
AAGATTTTATTCCACGCTTCCTCTAGCCCTTACCTCACGATAAGTACCTTGCGCTTCCTTAGTGGTTGGTTGATGTGTACCCCCACAGTGGACTTTCACCACCTAGATAGTTGCCATGCCTGGCACACAAATAAAAAGCCATCCTCGAAAATGGATGGCAAAAAATTATAGAATAATAGTTTATTCAATTAATTCATTCAAATTGCCGTACATTCTCTTTATTCCGAAGAGGTGGGTTACGATCAGAAAAAGATAGGTCTCCTGGCTTGTGCTTATTGCTTCAAAGAGCCTTCCCATCCCGATAGAGACAGTGGCACGATTCCTTGAAACTAACACATACAGTTGCGGATACAGCTTCGGCCTTGAACCGAATTCCCAATTAAGCGTAATATACGCATCTTTTTCCTGCAAACACTATTCACTTAATAGCAATATAACATATTTTTCAGACTAATAGTATTTTTATTTTAAATAAAGGCTGTTTTCTAAAAGATTGTTGCTAAAAGAATGTATTCATAATTAACTATTTTTTAATAAAGCGTAAATATTAATTTAAAAATTCCAGAAGCAACAATAAATAAGAACACGCAGCCTTGCCTGCGCTGCGCACTATAATTAGAAGGCTTCCAGAAGCTAGTACTCGTGAGTGGGCTCTTGCACAAAGCGCAAAGACAAGTCGTAGAGACAACTACAAGTTGGCTCTGAGGCTTTTGCGCTTTAAGCCCACTCACAAAGTAAACCTTTATTAGAATCCATATTAGAATTAAGCTCCTAAGACACAGTTTAAGTCAAAATGCAATTTTATATAAAAACAACAAAGTTTACGAAAACAGCGTAAATAAATAAGAAACGTAAAGTAAAAGGCAATTAGCTACAGTTTAAACATTTCCCATATATTTCAAATTTATGAGATTCTATTGTAAACCCTGGAAGCTTCTCATTTAGCATCTCCATAGGACAAATGGATATTTCCTTGACATTACCACATACCATACAGATGAAATGATGATGATGGTGGTCTGATTCACATTGCATACGGAAATTTCTTTCTCCGTTCAACTCAGTTTCTTCTAAAATTCCAAGGTCCACAAATGTAGCGAGATTACGATAAATTGTATCAAAGCTCATCCCAGGAAAATCTTTCTTTAAAACAGAAAGGAGATCTTTTGCAGTTAAATATTTTTCAGTTTCTACAAACATATTCAATATTAACTCACGTTTATCTGTTTTTTTATAGCCGTTTTCTTTAAGTATTTCCCATGCTTTTGTTAAATTCAATTAACTGCTCCCCTTTCTTTCCTATTTGTTCGTTGGATAACTTTTTTCATCAAAATAACAATCAGCAGAATTAAAATGGATGTGACAACGATTGTTCCTCCAGGTGCTAGGTTTAAATAGTAGGCACTTACCAAACCAATCAGAACTGCCGTTTCACCAAAAAGGATTGAATAAAGAATTGTTTGTTTGAATCCCTTTGCGATACGCATGCTTGCTGCTACAGGTAATGTGATAAGGGAAGATACTAATAAGATCCCTACAATCCGCATACTTGCAGCAATTACTAAAGCAACAACTAACATGAACATAAAATGAATCCACTTCGCTGGTAGCCCACTTGCGTTCGCATATTCTTCATCGAAAGCAAGAACAAACATTTCTTTGAAAAACAAGAATATGAACAATATAACAACGATTGCAATACTAATGACAACCCATAAATCTTGCCTCGAGACAGCTGAGACTGAGCCAAATAAATAGCTCATTAAATCGGTATTAAACCCGCTTGCTAAAGAAACAAATATTGCCGTTAAACCAATTCCAGCAGACATGATGATTGGGATAGCCAATTCCTCATAATGCTTATAAAGTCTACGTAGTCGCTCAATTAAGATTGAACCACTAACCGCTGCTACAATTCCTAAGTAAATTGGATTTAGCAGTATAAGTGCTGAAAAGCTTTGACTCAAATATAAACTCCCTGCGATTCCTGCTAACGTAACATGTGATAACGCGTCTGCTATGAGGGACATTCTTCGCACGACGATAAATACACCGAGTAGCGGTGCAATTACTCCTATAATAAGCCCTGAGATAAAGGCGTTTTGTAAAAATTCATAGTTTAAAATTGCTTCAATCATTTTGCCTTCACCTCTTTAATGGATCTTTCTAACAGAATGTCCATACCAATTGTCTAGTTGAGTTTGAGAAATCGTATCAAACTCTTTTTTAAACCCGTGGAAATGGATCGTTTGATTTAAGCAGGCTACATGACTGATTCGATTTGAAACGGTATCAACATCATGGGTAACTAAAATAATTGTCTTATTTTGTTCCTCGTTTAACTTTGCTAACATATCATAAAATGATTGAACATTTTCGTGATCGATTCCTACTGTTGGCTCATCTAATATTAAAACTTTTGGATCTGAAATAAGTGCCCTTGCAATAAAAACACGTTGTTGCTGACCACCTGATAATTGACCGATATTTCGAGAACGGAATTGCTCCATTCCTACAGAAGCAAGTGCTTCATTTACTCTATCAATGGCGTCTTTTGGCATTTTTTTGAATAGACCTACTTTTTTGGTTAAACCACTCTTAACGACTTCTTCCACTGTAGCTGGAAACCCAGAGTTAAAGGCATTCGATTTTTGAGAAACATAACCAATCCATTCTCGAGTACGAAATGCTTCATTTGATTGTCCGAAAAGTCGAACTTCCCCACTCATCGGTTTTAATAAACCCAATAACAATTTTAGCAGAGTGGATTTACCTGAACCGTTTGGACCAAGGATAGCGAGGAAATCTCCTTCCTCTACATTTAAGGAAATGTTTTTTAAGACTTGTGTGTATTCATATTGATAAGACACATTTTTTATATCAATTAATGTTTGACTCATTTTTTCTCTTCTTTCTAATTCAAAATCATTACGATTTACAATTTGTTAGTATAGTTGATTCGTAGTGAAAAGTAAAGTAGGTAAGCTTAGAAGTAGGAAATTATTCCTCTTAATTAATTAAGATTTTTTGAAAGGATGTATTTTTTTGAGACAGGTTGAATTTATTGAGCAGTTTTTATCAAAATCTGATAAAGAAATTGTAAAATTTTCGAGAGAATACGGGATTGACTTGACGATTGAGGAGGTAAAACGTTTAAGACCGCTGTCAGAACGTGCCTCAATTACTTGGTTATTTACTGGTATACCTAACTCCTTCTTAAAAGAGGTTGAATCGATTATTGGAAGAAAAAAACTGAAAAAACTATTACAGTACTTAGAGAATTATTAATCGATATGATGAGTACTTTAATCCACATAGATGTAAAAAAGGCTAATCGCTTCAATTTTAACGATTAGCCTTTTTTTCTAATATTCTGTGATAATTTTCTTTACTACATTATCGATTGCATTTAGTCGAATAGATGTCTGGTTCTGGGTCATAATTGCAAATGCCAATGTACGACCACTATTTGCTTTTACATAACCTGCTAAAGTATACACACCCGAAATATGACCGGTTTTGGCAATTACTCGATTTTGATATTTTTCATCACTAAAACGATTCTTTAAGGATCCCCCAATTAAACGATCCCCTTGACCTCCAACTGGTAAGCTTGAATAAAGAATTTTATAAGTAGGATTTTCATTCATTTTGATTAGTAAAAGCGAAAGTTCATTTGACGTTACTCTATTAGCATGGGACATGCCTGAGCCGTCTTCTAAATGCCAGTTATCCATATTCAATCCTATCGATATTCCATATTCCCTGATAGCATTTAAACCCTCATTTGTTTCCCCTTTATCATTAAACTCATGCCCTAATGTTTTAACAAGAATATCTGCAATACTATTATTACTTAATTTTAAAAACGTATTGGTTAAGGTAGACAGTGGTAAAGAATATTTCGTATATAGGTCTTTTGCTGTTTTTGGTACGCTTTTACGATTGAGTTGTTCTGTTTTTGTAAAGGTAATTCCACGTTCTTCAAACGTTTCTTTAATGGCATATAGTGTATTTAACGTAGGGTCAAATAATGTTACCCAATCCTTAAACGTAGTATTGTAGGGGATTTTACCAGTAATGGTAATTCGATTTGTGCCATACTCTCTTAGGATTTCAATAGTAGTATTTTCATTTTTACTCACTGTTAAAGCTTGGTTATCAATTACCATACCACTTAAACTAGGCTCAACAGTTATAATGGGTCTGTCCCCAACATTCGCTGCATTTACATGAATCAATATTGTACCCGCATCATAATCATTGTCAGGTGACATTGTCAGAGCAGAAGATCTAGCAGCAAAATAATAGCTTTCATCCTCTTTAGATATTCCAGGAGTTAATTGTGCACCTTCAAATAACGAATCATCACCATAAAGATTTCCGTTGATTTGTTTAATCCCATAATGTTTCAATACATCCGCCATAAATATGAAATCTTTTTTATGTAAAGTAGGGTCGCCTCCACCTTTAATATACACATCACCATTTAGAATTTTACCCTTTACTTCCCCATCGATAAAAAGCTTCGTTTGGAATCGATAATCTGCACCTAACATTTCAAGTGACGCGGACGCAGTTAACAATTTCAGAGTAGATGCGGGTTTCATCCCTATATCTCCGTTTTTCGTATATAACAAATCGCCACTTTTTATATCCCTTAAAGATACACTAATGTTTTCGTTCCCTAATTGTGATTGAACAGTACTATCAATTTCGGACGCTTTTGTAAAATGTAATGGGCTAAAGATTAAACAACAAACTATTATTGAAAAAATGAGTTTCTTTTTCATTTATTCCTCCCTAAAATCGAAAGATAGTATTATTGTTTACTTCTTTTATACTTTTTAAGCTAATACTTTTGAAAAACATACATTGAATCATAATTGCTGTGATATTGCCTTTTTTAGTTGTAAGTTTCTTTCCAACCCTTTAAAAAAGCTCAAAATTCTACAAAAAGAATTTTGAGCTACTTCATTAATATGTTTGTATGATAGTTTTTACAACTCGAAAACTGACATCTTCAATTTCCTAACACTAATCTAAATTTTGTCCTTAATACCTTAAACCCATATGACACTTATACTCTTTCTTTTTTGATAGTAAAAAAGACAAAGAGTAAATATATAATTTACCCTTTGTCCCGCGATTCAATGTTTAAACAAGCAATGCCTCGATCAGTTCTGGTTTATATTCTCCAGTTTTAAGCATTTCTATTTCAAATTTATATGGTGCCTTTTTATTTTTGGCATCTGATCCTACCCATGGTGTTTCGAGAATTTTTGGTATCTCTTTGAATGCTTCGTGGTGAACAATTGATTTGAGCGCTTCAAATCCAATATGACCAAAGCCAATATTTTCATGGCGGTCTTTACCTGCTCCGCAAACATTTTTACTATCATTAATATGAACAACTTTAATACGGTCAACTCCGATTAGCTCATCGAACTTAGCTAAAACCCCATCAAAATCATGAATAATGTCATATCCAGCATCATGCGTATGACAAGTATCAAAGCATACCGATAGACGGTCATTATTTTTTACACCATCAAATATTTGAGCTAACTCTTCGAAGGTTCTACCGATTTCAGTACCCTTACCTGCCATTGTTTCCAACGCAATTTGAACCGGTAAATCTGCAGATAATACTTCATTTAAACCTTCGATAATTTTTGCAATCCCTGCTTCTACTCCTGCACCAACATGAGCACCTGGGTGTAGAACGATTTGAGTAGCACCTATTGCTGCTGTACGTTCGATTTCCTTTTGTAGGAACTCTACACCTAGTGCAAAGGTTTCTGGTTTTGTAGTATTAGCGATATTAATTATATAAGGTGCATGGACAACAATATTTGAAAGACCATTTTCTTTCATATGTGCTAATCCTGCTTCTATATTCAACTCTTCAATTGCTTTTCGTCGAGTGTTTTGAGGAGCACCTGTATAAATCATAAATGTTGATGCACCATAGGAAGCTGCTTCTTTACTAGATCCAAGTAGCATCTCTTTCCCACTCATCGAAACGTGTGAACCTAACAACATTATCAAGACCTCCATATAGCAAAGCTTTTCTAGAATCTCTAGTTATTTTTGGCGATTTTTCTTGCGTCTTTCTGCCTTCTTAATTTTATCCATTTCCCAACGCATATTTCGTTTGTAACCTGGTTTTACTTTTTTCGGTTTACGAACTTTTGCTTTTGCAATCGCATCAATTTCATTTTCATGTTTCGCACGATTTTGACGTGAATGACGCTCTTTTAACTCGATCCATTCACCGTTTTTCACATCTTTTTGAACAAATGGAATACCCATTTTTTCAACGCGTACTACTGCATCTTCATCTTCTGGTTCAAATAATGTAATAGCTGTCCCCTTATTACCAGCACGTGCAGTTCGACCCACACGGTGGATAAAGAATTCAAGATCATCTGGAATTTCGTAATTAATTACATGAGAGATTCCTTGAATATCAATTCCACGTGCTGCTAAATCAGTCGCAACGATATATTGATATTCTAGGTCACGAATTTGTTTCATCATTTTTTTTCTATCACGTGGACTCAAATCTCCGTGAATTTGGCCAGCTCGAATTCCTTGTTCTGCTAAGTATCCAGCAACAGCTTCTGCATTTTTTCTAGTGTTACAGAAAATTACCGCTAAGTATGGATTAATTGCTTCGATTACTTCAACTAATCTACGATTTCTTGATTTTGAACGAACCGGAACAAGGATAAAATCAATTCCTTCTGCTACAGGTTTCTTATCATTCATATGAATATGGACTGGTGACTCCATATATTTTTTTAAGAACGGCTGTAACTTCTCAGGAATTGTTGCAGAGAAGACAAACATCTCAAGTTTTTCAGGCATATGTGCCGCAAAACCATCAATGTCTTCAATGAAGCCCATATCAAAAGCAAGATCTGCTTCATCTACCACTAAGATTTGTGCTGTATGAACAAGTAATGCGCCCTCTTTTACTAAATCGCGAATACGTCCAGGTGTTCCTACTACGATTTGAGGTTGTGTTTTTAATTTATCGATGGCTCTTTGTTTGTCTGTTCCACCTATCAACAACTTCGCCTGAATATCAGTTTCTTCTATAAGTTGGTTTAATGCATCGTAAATTTGTTGTGCAAGTTCTCTCGTTGGTGAAGTGATCACCGCTTGTATTTCTTGCTTTCCTTCATTAATACGTTGAACTATAGGCAATAGAAAACTATGTGTTTTCCCTGTCCCAGTGTGCGCTTGTCCAATTGCACTTTTACCTTTTAAAATGAGTGGAATCATTTCCTTTTGAATTGGTGTTGGTTCTGTAAAGCCAAGTTTTTCAATTGCATTCTTTAAAAATGGCTTAAAATCATAATCTGAGTACTTCGACATTTTTCGTACCTCCTAATATGTTTCATATTGTACCATCTAAAAGATATAAAGAACAACTAAACATCTATCAAACTAAGGTATATCAAGGCTTTTAGAATATTTAATTAATTCCATCAAATAGATGTCCGTCTTAAAAACACAGTTTGCTCTTCATTTTTACAGACTCTCATTTCTTCATTCTTTGTCAACCATATCTATTCCAATCAAGCAAAATAAAAAAATCAGGAAAATTCCTGATTTTTTATTTTCGCACATATTTAATAAGGCATAATTTTTTCTACTGGTTTTGGTTCTTTGATCTTCGGTAGAATTTTGTCTATCGCTACTGTACGTTTAATTTCATGAGTAGTTGGATCATTTGGGTCAAATTTTTCTAAAAATGCGATGACCTCTTTTACGATTGGTGTTGGAGTTGATGCCCCTGCTGTTACAGCAACCGACTCAATCCCCTCTAACCATTCCAATTTTAACTCTGAGATGTCAGAAATACGATGTGATGGTGTATTTGCAATTTCTTCTGAAACTTGTGTTAGACGATTCGAGTTATTCGATTTTGGGTCACCAACAACGATTAGTAAATCTGCTTTACCTGCTTGATTTGCAACCGCTTCTTGACGCACCTGAGTCGCAAGACAAATTTCTTCATGAACTTGAATATGTGGATATTTTACTTTTAAATAATCCATTGCTGCTTTTACATCCCATTGACTCATTGTCGTTTGGTTTGTTACAAGCAATTTATCATTATCTAATTGTAAATCATCGATATCCTCAACATTTTGTACTAAATGCACATGATCTGGCGCTACACCAATAGCTCCTTCAGGTTCTGGATGGCCTTTTTTACCGATATAGATAATATCATAGCCATCAGCTGACTTCTCCCGAATTAAATCATGTGTCACAGTCACATCTGGACATGTTGCATCAATTGATACAAGTCCTTTTCTTCTAGCAATCTCTCGTATTTCAGGTGAAACACCATGTGCTGTAAAGATAACAGTTCCTGAATCTACTTTTTCAATAATTTCTTTACGGTTTTCACCATCTAATGTAATGATTCCATCTCTTTCAAAAGCGTCTGTTACATGTTTATTATGAACAATCATACCTAATATATAAATTGGTCTTGGTAATGTTTTATCTAATGAGGCATTTCGAGCAATAACCATTGCATCTACTACACCGTAACAATAGCCTCTTGGATTTATTTTAATGACTTGCATCATGTCACTCCTTTTTGTTATACAAAACTTATTATAACGGAGCGACACGTTTAATTCAAAACTTCCTTTTGGCTTTTCAACTTCTATTCATCAAATTGGAATGGAGGTTGGAAGATTCTTGGCATAGAAGGACGAGTAGTCGCTTTTTTAGGTATCGTTTTTTCATTATAAGTAGGTGATTCAGATAAATCGAAATCTTGTCTTTCTCTTCTGCCCGATCTTACCGGTCTTTGTGGTTTTGCAAATCGTTCTGATCGCACTGGACGTCTTTCTGGTCTTGCAAAGCTCTCTTGTTTCTCTAAACTCTCTCTTCTTTCAGCTCTTTCCGGCTGATTGAAGTCTTCTAGAAAATCGGAGCTCTCATCAAAATCAAATGGTTCATGTTCTCCATGCCCCTTTGAGTCTTCATTTTTCGGTAATCCTTGGAATCCTTTATAGATTCTCCAAAGAGCCGGTAAATTCCGGAACATTGGTGTTGCTTGTTGTACTAATGGTTGAAAACCTTGGGCAGTTGCTAAAAATCGATTGGCAGTATCCATGAAGGATTGTATTTTAGGTGATAATCCTCCAGCACCTGCAGCACCCGCAGCACCCATTCCTGGAATTCGACCTTGAGTAGGAGGTGGCATCATTCCAGGTTGAGGGAACCTAGGCGGTCTAGGTCCGTAGAAACCTCTAGGTGGTCCTTGAAACTGATTATATGGTCGAATAGGTGGCATTTGCGGACGGAAACTTTGAGGACGCATAAAAATCTCCTTTCTTCATACTCTAGACGAAGTTGTTCTAAAGGTATCATATGCAATTAGGGTTTTAAGTGTACGTTATAAATAAAGTCTTATTGTATCGTAAAGGGCATTCATGATTTTAATTATCATAAATGCCCTTTTGTGTACTATTATATGTAACCGTTGTTCTCCGTTGTGACGGACGCTTTTCACGGGCACTACTCCAACTAATTTTTTTCGCTAGTTGCTCCTGCCGCTACTCTTTCGTCGCAAATAAATTTGCTGTTCTGAGCACAAAGCTTCGGAATACTTCTTTGAGTCCTGTTCGGTCTGCAGCACAAGGCGTAGCCGTCACCTGCACTCGCTGCCGTAACGAAGAACATCTAGATTGAGGTTCTATTCAAAATATCTATCAAGAAACCAAGTTCAAATACAGAACTTACTTCTGGCCAACCTCTAATGTT
>DATMGC010000038.1:0-3091 GCA_035555915.1 Ureibacillus sp.
GTTTTTGCTTCATCAATTAAAACAGAGTCCACTTCATCAATGATGGCGAAATGATAAGGGCGTTGTACTTTGTCGGCAATTGTATGGGCCATATTATCTCGTAGGTAATCAAAACCAAATTCAGTTCCTACACCATATGTAATATCTGCATTATATGCATGTTTCTTTTGTACTGGATCCATCATCGGTACATTCAACCCAACAGTTAAGCCAAGGAACTGATGAATTTGACCAATTAATTCAAAGTCACGTTTTGCTAAGTAATCATTTACCGTAATAACATGTACGCCTTTTCCTTCAAGTGCGCGGACATAAGATGGAAGAGAAGCAACTAAAGTTTTCCCTTCACCTGTTGGCATTTCTGAAATATTTCCTTCAGTCAATACAAGCCCACCGATTAACTGAACATCGAAATGCCGCATATTTAGAACGCGTTTTGAAGCTTCACGAACAACTGCAAATGCATCAGGAATAATTTTGGAGATATCTTCTCCATTTTGTAACCTTTCTTTAAATTGAAACGTCATATTCTTTAGTTCATCGTCTGTCATCGATGAATATGTAGATTCAAGTTCATTAATTTGATCTACGATTTTATAGTATCTCTTTAATTCTCGAGTACTTGTTTTTTCTTTATTTCGATTGAAAATTGAGAACATTATTTTACGCTCCTTTAAAATTGCCTACATATATAATTAGTAGACACTTAGTTATTCTATCAAACTTTACAAGGTATGACCACTTACGTTAAGGGGAAACTAATGCAAATAAGTTAGAACTATTAAAACCATTTCACATAAGGTTTTGGGTTTATTTCAATGATGACCAATTTTGTAGTTTTTGTTCTTTTTTTGTAAACGAGAAAGGCTATATTTTTTTAGATCATTCATGCTATAATGGTTAAGATTTTAACCGTATATAATTTTTTTTGAGGAGGAGAGACATGCTTTACGTGTCTTTAATCGTGGCATTCGTAGTTGCCATTTTAATTACTCCACTTGTCAAACGTTTAGCATTCAAGATTGGTGCAGTTGATGCGCCGAATTATCGAAAAGTACATTCGCGTATTATGCCTCGTCTTGGTGGTTTAGCTATATTTATTGCGTTTATAGTTGGACTAGCTATATTAAGACCGGTTCCAATGAAACCTTTGGTACAAAGTGGTGAAAACCCATTTATCATACCGCTAGCAATGGTGCTTGCTGCATCAGTGATTGTCATTACTGGTATTTTAGATGATATGTACGAAATTTCTGCCAAAGCCAAAATGCTAGGTCAATTTGTAGCAGCTTGTATCATCGTATTTTTTGGTGGCATTCAAATTGATTTCATTAACTTACCATTTGGTGGAGAGTTAGAATTTGGATTCCTAAGTATTCCGTTTACAATTCTTTGGATTGTAGGAATAACGAACGCCATAAATCTAATTGATGGTTTAGACGGACTAGCTGCAGGTGTTTCAACGATTGCTTTAATAACGTTGGCTTGTATGGCGTTAATTATGGGGAATATATTCGTTGTTGCTACAGCAGCGATATTAGCATGTAGTACACTTGGATTTTTATTTTACAATTTCCACCCAGCTAAGATTTTTATGGGTGACACAGGTGCATTATTTTTAGGATTCATGATTGCCGTATTATCTTTACTTGGATTCAAGGGAGTAACAATCTTTTCGTTCATTATCCCTGTTATTATGCTTGGGGTTCCGATTTCTGATACATTCTTTGCCATTGTTCGACGTTTACGTAATGGACAAAAGTGGTCAGATCCAGATAAATCGCATTTACATCACCGACTAATTGATGTCGGTTTCTCACATCGTCAGGCCGTACTAATCATTTATGGTATTGCAGCAATGTTTGGTTTAGCAGCAATTATCTTCTCAATGGCGAAACTATGGGGAGCAATTCTTTTAATCACTGTGATCCTTGTTGCCATTGAATTATTTGTTGAGGTAATTGGGCTTGCAGGTAAGAATTATCGCCCATTAATTAATTTGGCGAAAATCTTTAATAAGTAAAATTAAAGCTATAACTTCATTTCGTTACTTAAACGAGTTTGAAGTTGTAGCTTTTTTATTTTATGGTTTTGTTAAAATTTAACGTAAGCAATGCGTTTAGAAAATTCCACATACTACAAGTAGAATCAAATCTGTATGGTAAAAGGATGAATAGAGATGACAAATAAAAACGAAAAACAGAGAAGAGTAATTTTAGATTTAGCGGTTACTTTAGATGGGTTTATTGAAGGGAAGAATGGAGAAGTTGATTGGTGCATTATGGACCCTGATATGGGGTTTACCGATTTCTTAAATCAAATTGATACAATCTTATATGGGAGAAAAAGTTACGATTTATGGGGACGATATATTCCAAAAGAGGAAGATCCAGATACGGAAAAGGAAATTTGGGAATTAGTTCATAGTAAGAAGAAATATGTTTTTTCCAGAACACAAAATGGGATTGAAAATCAAACAATATTTATAAATGATAATATTCTGGAAGAAGTAAATAAACTAAAGAACAAGCCTGGTAAAGATATCTGGCTATATGGTGGAGCGAGTCTTATTACAACTTTTATAAATTTGGGGCTTGTTGATGAATTCAGATTATCTATTCACCCTGTTATTTTGGGAGAGGGAAAGCCGTTGTTTAATGATTTAAAAAAGAGGCTAAACTTAAAAATGGTTCATACAAGAACATTTTTCTCTGGTGTTGTGCAAATTATTTATCATTGGGATGGTAAATAATAAAATCTTTCACTCAAATATTGTAATTGCAATTGAACTATTGGGGAATCCATAAATAAATGGTCCCCTTTAAATTATTGATTATCAATATATTACTTAGCCTACTTTATAAGAAATTAGATGATTAGAATCTTTGAAGTTTGGTTATGATTTTAATGAGGATTTATATGTAGTAAAAAGAAAATCTAAGTACACAGGAAAAGAAAAACCCATGCAAGGAAAAGTTCCTACATGGGCTAAGTTCAATTAATTCGTTGTAAAATCGTCCGTTGCGTTTTCACTGATATCTGTATCGTCAGTGCCAGAAATATTTGATGTATTAGGTATTAATCCTAAATG
>DATMGC010000039.1:0-2774 GCA_035555915.1 Ureibacillus sp.
AGGAAAGTGTTTTGGCTGAATAGCATATAGTTCTAGAAAACCTACTTCATACCCCATATCAGTCAGGTAACCAACTAGTTCCCCTGCTGGCTTTATATTAGCAGGAAAATAGAACTTCACATGTTTTTGGCCATTCTTCAAATGATATTCTCTCAAATAAGCTTCAGCATCTTTAAACTCAGTTAAAGATGGTAAAGACTTAAACTCAATAAAATTACTATCATACCTAGTTAGCATTTTAGGATAATGATAGTGTCTATATCGATCATTTTCAGCAACTATTATTCCTAGCTTATTAATGTGTTCAAATGTAATTTGCTTCATGATAATTCTCCTCATATTTAGTCCATTACCCTATTTTACCACTTTATAATTATTTAAGAGTACGGCCTTTAAATAGAAAAATTTCAAGAACACCTTAATATTGATTAGTTGAAATGCGAAAAACCATGCATTGTTACCTGTCTATGTCCATTCATTCATCATCTCGACTCACAACCTGAGGTTAAAAATTTCAATATATTTCATCTATCCTATAACAAGATAGCAAAATGTCATTAGCGTAAACACTAATGACATTTAACCTTTTTTCTTTTCAAATACTTATTCTGCTTCACCCACAACAGTAAACCGGCCATTTATATGTTTAGGATTTTCAATTTCATCCAATACGGCAATAGCATAGTCTGCATAGCTAATATAACTCTCACCTTTTGAATTAACCAAGAGATTATCTTTTCCAGACTGATATGAACCAGTTCTTTTTCCTTCAGCATCAAACAGTGCAGAAGGACTAATAAAAGTCCAAGTAATAGTAGAAGTTTCCTGTAATTCTTGTAAGTTACGTCCTTGCCCTTTAGCAGTCGGGATAAATATATCTGGAAAATCAGGTGTGTCCATTACCTTAACTGTTTTGTTTTCGTCTACATAAAGGCTTCCAGCTCCACCTACAATAATAGCTCTTGTATTTGTACCTTTTAATGCCTCAATTAATGCATGTCCAGCATCAACATGTGCTTGCTCTTCACCAAGAGGAGCTCCAAATGCGTTCACAACTACTTCAAACTTCTTCACATCTTCAGAGGTGAGGTCAAATATCGTCTTTTCAATAACCGCTACGTTTTTATCATTAAGTTTAGAAGCATCTCTTACAATAGCTGTTACTTCATGTCCACGACTAACTGCTTCATTTAAAATAAGACTTCCTACTTTACCACTCGCCCCAATAATTGCAATTTTCACTTTATTATCCTCCAAATATTTTTATTTGTAACCATTTTGATTACCTGTAATCATAATAATTACATCTAGAGTGTTTGTCAACACTTGTAATAAAATAAATTACAGGTGTATTATTATGATACATCTATTTATGAAAGGTGAGAGAAATGTCAATTAGTAGTCGATTTTCTGTAGGAATTCATATATTAGCTCTTATTGAGATAAATAAAAGTGGAATTAGCACTTCAGAGTTTTTAGCAGGAAGCGTAAATACAAATCCTGCTGTAATCAGAAAGATTATGGGAATGCTTAAAAATGCGGGATTGGTAAAAGTCCGCCCTGGCGTTGCAGGGGCTGAACTTGCAAAAGAATTATCTGATATATCACTATTTGATGTTTATAAGGCAGTGAATGTTGTACAGGAAAAAGAGTTATTTACTGTTCATGATCATCCAAATCCTGAATGTCCTGTAGGCAGGAATATCCAGGAAACAATTGAACCATTATTTACAGCTGCCCAATTGGCAATGGAAAAGGTTTTAAGAAGCCTTACTCTAGAAGATGTTGTGAAGTCTATTGCTACTAAAGAAAATAGATGTTAGAAAAGGCATCCCAAAGTAATGTCTATTCTCTTTGTACTTTGCACTGCATTTAAGTACAACCATTGAAAATCTTTAAGTTGTTGTTATACAATCAGGTCTTTAACTAAAATCAGCGTCTTTCCTTGTTCGGGAAAAGCGCTTTATTCTTGACTAAAACAATATGATAAGCGAGAAAATTTATAGGTAGCAGCCAATTTGGGAGTATTCTTAACAGTATTAAAAAAGTAGGGGATAAAATGAAGCATTACGATATTATATTATTTGATATAGATGACACACTTTTTGATTTTACTAAATCGGAGCAAGAAGCTTTTAATAAAGTCTTTGAGAAATATAATTTATTTAATAACTTAAAGCTATATGAAAAGAGTTACCAAGAAATTAGTAAAGTGTTGTGGAGAGATTTAGAAAATGGAATAATCAGTCTTGCTGAACTAGGTTCAGAGAGGTTTAGGAGATTATTTTTAGAACATGAACTTGAAATTGATGCAGTTGTATTCAATCTAGATTATTTAGGATTTCTTGGAGAACAAACGCACCTCGTCCAAGGAGCTGAAAAAGTGATTAGCGAGCTCTCGAATAAACGCTTAGCAATTATTACGAACGGTTACACTGATGTACAAACGTCAAGAACTAATAATTCCCCGTTAAAAGATACATTTGAACATATTATTATCTCTGAATCCACTGGTTTCCAAAAACCACAAACAGGAATTTTTGATTATGCTTTTGATAAGCTACAGATTACAGATAAATCCAACGTATTAATGGTTGGCGATTCGTTGACTTCTGATATTCAAGGTGGAATTAACTATGGTATTGATACTTGTTGGTTCAATCCTAAGCACAAGGAAAATAATACATCTCTAAAACCTACTTACGAAATAAATAAATTAGAAAGCCTGTTAGAGATTATAAAATAAGTGCATTTTGTCTTTGGCATAAGCAATA
>DATMGC010000040.1:0-4786 GCA_035555915.1 Ureibacillus sp.
CTGCAATTGGGTTGGCCGCGCCCATATTGGTAACAATTCGAAACCGCTTCTCATTTAAAACTGTTAATAATGCTTGTAGCCGATCAACAAGCAGCGGATCATACCCCTTATTTTTATCTTTTTTCTTTTCCATTTGAGCAATAGCAATCGTTCTTTCTGCTAAACACTCTAACACTAAATAATCTAAGTCTACTTTTTTAGCTAGTTCAACCGCAGGTTCCAGCCTGTCACCTGAAAATCCAGCTCCACTACCTATTTTTAACACATCTCTCACCTCTCATATGACTAAACGGTATTTGTTACCGCACAACTTCCTACTCTCCTTAATATATGTTGGAACAATCTTCCCTTTATCATAATAAGTAATGCAATTTTTATGCCAAAATAAAAAACGCCTAATTGTAAGCGTTTTATAAATAGATTTCTAATTTTTTAGAATCATAACAAATGTAAAACTTCTTTTTTGTTAATTTAGCATAGACTGTTCCTTGTATTCTAAAATTTTAGAATACAGTATCCACTTTTCTAATTTTTTAGAAATCACCAATATGATATTTTTTCATTTTGTTATAAAGAGTAGCTAAAGACACTCCTAATACTTTGGCAACTTTTTTCTTATCGTCGAGTTCTGATCCATGTTTTTTCAACACCTCTATGAATCGCAGCTTTATACCACTCTAATTGATCTTCTGTCGAAAGCCCTTTAAAGTTTTCGTAAGACAATGCCCAACCTCCTCCTAAACTTGAATTTGAATTTTCATAGAAACAAAAATATTTTTTTATATGATTGACCCTTATTTTAACAGGAAAAATCTACTTTTTTCATTTGAAAGTGTAAAAGATTGATATTGACAGCTTAATTTTTTTCGTAATATTATGTAAGCGTTAACAAAATCGTTCCTGAAATTTTCTAGACCTGCTTTCACACTTTCTGTTTTATTAAACTGGGCTTGGAGGGGATTTATGTGTTAAATAACAAAGTAAAGGTATTCATAAGTAGTTTGCTTCTCACACTGTCTTTGATCTTGCTATTCACCTTACCTGCATTTGCTAGTAATGGCAACAACAACGGAAAAGTCCAACCACCTAATTCATCTCATGAACCAGGCCAGTATTACAAGGAACAGCAGATAACATTAAAAAGCAACACTCCCGGCACTAAAATTTACTATACAGTAGATGGTAGTACACCTACGAAAAAAAGCAAATTGTATACAGCTCCTATTACTGTCAATGAAGATGTAACGATTAAAGCTTTTGCTTTGCGCTGAAATGTGAACGAACATGCCCTTACCAAAAGTTACGGAAAAATTAGCAGTGAGGTGGTAACATTGACTTATGACTTTGTTAATAGACAAGAAATAGCCGATCAGTTTTTGACACTTGAATATCAAAACATGCCATATCGTTTATATATCCCAGAAAATTATGATCCAAATGTAGCTTATCCACTCGTTTTATTTCTTCACGGAGGTGGAGAACGAGGTGATGACAATGAAAAGCAATTGCTGGCAAATGATGGTGCGGTGATATGGGCAGCACCAGAAAATCAAGCAAAACACCCTGCCTTTGTCCTGGCACCTCAGGCTAGAAATCAACATGATGGAGGCTTCGGCATCACACGAAATTCAGATAATGTTGTTGATTTAGCTAGAGTATTTAAATTCTCTAAGGATTTAGGAACAGCTTATAACATCCTTCAAAAAGTCATACAAGAATACAATATTGATACTAATCGACTGTATTCTACAGGACTTTCACAGGGTGGTTACGGAACATTTAATTTAAATGTTGCATACCCGGACCTTTTCGCGGCGATGGTACCAATTGCCGGTGGTGGGAATCCGGAAGAAGTCCATGTATTAAAGGACAAACCACTATGGGCGTTTCATGCTGAAGATGATGCTGTAATCCCTGTTTCCTACACGAGAAATGCGATTGAAGCGATCAATGAAGCTGGTGGAAATCCTATTTACACAGAATATCCTACGGAACTAGGCTATAATCATGGATCATGGGTCCCTGCTTATGACAACAAAGAAATGATCGATTGGATGTTTAATCAGGTTAAACGTTGACTAAGAAAAGTGTCTGATGCTTAATTACTAGGTATCAGACACTTTTTTTTCAATTAACAAAACGAGTTTGTGAATTTACTAGACCTGTGAATTTACTTAACACGACCAAAATGAATCCAATGATGAAATACAGCCACCACTCTACCTTAACCTCAGGGCCAAAGTCCGGAAGGATCCAGGTAAAAAGCATGATGATTGCAAATGATCCACCACCTAATAAGCCTGCTTTCCACATTGTATGCCGGGTTTGCTTTTTATTTTGTGTGAAAAGTGTTGAGCGAATTAGTTTAAAAAATACAATGATGCCGAAATATGTCATGGCCAATATGATCATGATAAGCCCTATACTATTTCCAAGCGATATACTTTGGGGTATTTCTATAAAATAAGGTAAAATTAGTTGTCCGAGCCCATAAATGAAGCAAAACAAACCGAGCAAATTGAAAACTTGTGAAATAACAAAAGGAAAAACATAGCGTTTCTTTTCTTCAGGGAGTGATGCTATTAGTTCTTCTGCATATTCTTTTGGTTTTGAGCCGAACAAGGTTGTTGCATCTTTTCCATTTTCCTGGGCTTCTAATAGATGATCTAAAATATCCATTAGGAGTTCCTCACTTTCATATTCGGCTATTCGTAATTCTGTTCGCATATAGATCAAAAAATCTTCATAAAGCTGTTTATTCTCAGCGGTCAATAACTCACGTTTTTCATTGTTTTCATGAATTAACTGTTTTGCACTTCTCATTCTTTTTCACCTCTATTTAATAAATTGTTAACTGAATTGGTTATAAGTGACCATTCATTTGAAATCCGTTCCAATTCCTCTTCTCCTTCTTCGGTTAAAAAATAATATTTCCGATTAGGCCCTGACGGAGATTTTTTCATTTCACTTCGTATACATCCGTTTTTCTGAAGCCGAAGTAACACCGGATAAATTGTCCCTTCACTAATATCAGGCAATCCCGCATGTTGTAATTTTTGAGATAGCTCATACCCATATACAGCTTGATTTTTTACAATAGCCATCACACACGCATCTAGAACTCCTTTTAATAATTGACTTCGTATTGACATCACATCACCTCACTATCTTGTTTTACAAGATACCAGACTAAAAAGTTAGCTATATTGCATTGCAAAGTAGCTAAGATTATCATAATGGAAATTCTCATTCATTTCAACAAAATAATGGAAATAATTCTTTGAAGATAAAAAAATGAAACTCCTCTTTAAACCGAGAAGTTTCAAAAAAAGCCCTATCAAAGCACGCTTTTAACCTGTTTCGTATAAAAAAATCGAACAATGAAAAAGTATACAATTTGTATCGCTAAGAATACACCTAATACCGTCACAGACTGTTTCACAAGATTAAAATAAAACATGTTTGACAATGCGGTAAGTGCAACAGCTCCATGAATGAGTGCGACAACTATTGGTGCGAAGAAAAGGATCGCCGTTTGCCTAGTCAGGACATTCTTTAGTTCTTTTTCAGTTAATCCTATTTTTGATATGGATTTAAACTTTTGTTTGTCTTCTTCTAAGTCAGCATAAAGACGGAAATACAGGAAGCTGCCGGCAGAGACAAAAAAGACAATTCCAATAAACAGTCCGACAAACATAACAAGTCCAAAAGCTTTATTCATTTGATAGACTTCGTACTCGACAGCAGTGAATTCATAAGGCTGCAGTGTTTCTGCTAATGTTGTAGAAGCTTCTAAAATGTTCTCTTCACCTTTTGTTACCTGCCAGGCATGATACTTTTCTTCCCATGATAGCTTAGCTTGTAATTTTTCATAGTTTTCATTTGACACAACATAGTATGAGTCAGTATCAGGGAGTGCTCGTGAATAAATCACTTCCTTAGGTTTTAAGGTTTCACCTGATTGTAGTTTGACCGATTGCTTTAATAACGCATCTGTCTGTCCATATGTCGAATCAGTAAATTCAACAACCTTAATCTGATCTTTTTCGATCTCAATCGTTTCTTCTCCGATCAGGGTCGCAAAACGATTAAACTCAGATTCACTTGCAATAAGATTAATATCTTCTCCCACTTCATAATAACTTAGCATTGTTTCTTCATGATTTGCTTCCATATTCCCTTGACTAATGGTTTTGTTAATCAACGACACATCTCGTTCTTCATTATCTTCAATTACGCGATATGAAAATGTCGTAGGATTGTTATTTTTGAACGTAGACGTTAGAATGCTTTGGAAGCCATAAAGTGAGCCGATCGCACTAAAGGCAACCGTTGAAACGATCGCGACCAAGAAAAAGGTTCTGGCATTGTCTTTCATACGAAACGAAAGGTCTGATAATAAAATCATATTCGTTTTACGCCAAAAGACATTATTTTTGTATTTAAATGTACGGATAATATAAACACTTAATTGGGTAAATAGTAAATAGGTTCCTAAAATAACCACAATGACAACTGGTAGCAGAGCGGCTACTACTTGCAATCCCTCCACCATTAATGCAACAACATATCCAATTCCAATCAAAACACATGCAATAATTGTTAGGAATATATTCGCTTTCGGTTCACCTTTCGATTTCTTATTTCCTTTAATTAAGTCGATTAGTTTTCTACTGCGAAGAATATATGAGACGAATAAAGAAATAAAGAAGAATAGGATGATAAACGAGACAAATGTTGCAAGAATGGCCATCATTGGAAAATAAAAGTTAAGCCCTTCTTCAAT
>DATMGC010000041.1:0-8842 GCA_035555915.1 Ureibacillus sp.
ATTGTAATCATCTCAATTTGATCACGTTCATTTATTTGATTTTTCGACATCATATCCATTCACCTCAACCTATATTTCAAAAGCTTCTAATACTATTTTAAAAGAAAAAAGACTGTAGGCAAACTCGAAATTTCGAGTTTGCCTACAGTCTGAGGCGTCCAAAATTGGACGCCTTTTAAGTATGTGACTCTATTTCATTAAACATTAAAACGGAATAGCATTACGTCTCCATCTTGTACAACGTAATCTTTTCCCTCTAAACGTACCTTACCAACCTCTTTTGCTGCAGCCATTGAACCAGCTTCAACTAGATCTTCATAAGCTACCGTTTCAGCACGAATAAAACCACGCTCAAAATCAGAGTGAATCACTCCTGCACACTGAGGAGCCTTCATTCCTTTACGGAAAGTCCAAGCACGTACTTCTTGTACACCTGCAGTAAAGTATGTTGCTAGCCCTAATAAGTCATATGATGCGCGAATTAGCTGGTCTAGACCAGACTCTTCAATACCTAATTCTTCTAAGAACATAGCTTTTTCTTCATCATCTAATTCAGAAATTTCTTCTTCAATTTTTGCACAGATTGTAATAACTTGTGCACCTTCTGCATCAGCAAATTCACGTACTTGTTGTACATATTTGTTGTTTGCTGCATCTGCAACTTCATCTTCTGAAACATTCGCTACATAAAGCATTGGTTTAATCGTTAAAAGATGTAATCCTTTAATAATTTTTTTCTCATCATCTGATAAGTCAACAGATCGTGCTGGTTTTTCTTTTTCTAACGCATCTTTTAGTTTTACTAAAACTGGCTCTTCTAATAATGCGTCTTTGTCTTTTTGCTTTGCCATTTTAGCAACACGTTGTAGACGTTTTTCTACTGACTCCATATCCGCTAAAATTAGTTCTAAATTGATTACTTCAATATCATCAATAGGGTTTACAGAGCCTGAAACGTGCGTAATATTTTCATCTTCAAAACAACGAACGACTTGGCAGATTGCGTCTACTTCACGTATATGGGATAAAAATTTATTCCCTAAACCTTCTCCCTTAGATGCACCTTTTACAATTCCTGCAATGTCAGTGAATTCAAAAGCAGTTGGAACTGTTTTCTTCGGCTCTACCAATTCTGTTAATTTATCTAAACGTGCATCGGGCACTTCTACTACTCCTACGTTTGGATCAATTGTAGCAAATGGGTAGTTTGCAGCTAATGCACCTGCTTTAGTAATTGCGTTGAATAATGTAGATTTTCCTACGTTCGGTAAACCTACGATACCAGCTGTTAGAGACATTTAGTTGACACGACCTTTCTATTCTCTTTTCTTTTTCTTAAGTTTGATACTTGTATTAATTTTTAAGTAAGTTTTAGTTCTAGCAAAGGACTAAATAATATGAAACCATTGTTTATTATATGGATAAGTGACGAAAAAGTCTAATAGACATCGAATCTAGCTATTCTTCGTTTGCTCTTTCAACTATCTTCTTCAATTTCTTTTCAAATTCGCGGCGAGGTATCATCACACTGTGACCACAGCCTTGGCACTTAATTCGAATATCTGCACCTACACGAATAATTTTCCATGCATTTGTTCCACACGGATGTTGTTTTTTCATTTCGACAACATCATTTAATTCAAATGTTTTTGATTCCATAATCTCTTATTCCCCCTCAGACATACTATTACCTCGATCATAAAGCATCATTTTAGGATATGCCATTGGAATTCCATTTTTATCTAGTATCTCTTTTACATCTCGTCTTATGACACGAGCTATGCCGTAATGATGTAAAGGTTTTGTTTCCGCAACTATTCGAATGGTAACCTCAGTCCCTACAACGTTTTGAACACCTAGAAATGTCGGTACACCTACCAACTCATCAAATTTAGGTGGTAGCGTTTTTAAATAAGTGGATAATAGTTTTTCAACTTGTTCTATATCAGCATCAATACCTACTTGCATATCAATTATGGCTTTAGAGTTATTAACAGAAAAGTTAACAACATCTAAAATTTGACCATTTGGGATAATGTATTGTTCTCCGGTAGAGCCGAGAATCTTAGTTGTACGTAGACCAATTTCTGTAACCGTTCCCTCTGCATCATTTAAGCGTATATAATCTCCAACACCAAATTGATCCTCAAGGATAATAAAAAAACCTGTAATAACGTCTTTAACTAAACTTTGTGCACCAAAACCGATAGCTAAACCAGCAATCCCTGCCCCAGCAAGTAACCCACCAATGTTGATTTTAACAGCTGATAGAATCGCAATCATAGCAGAAAAATAAACTAAATAACTTAATGTGCTATGTAATAATTTAATGATTGTTTGCTGTCGTCTTTCGTTTGGATTGATAGGTGTTTTTACCTTTAGAGTAAGAATTCGGGTAATGAGTCTCTTACCTATAAAAATAACTAGATAAGATACGATAAGTATCGCAGTAATTTTTATGGTAGCGCTCAAAATAAAATTCCATAATTGTTCATCCGTAAAGTAGTTCCATATCTTTTCAGATGTTTTCGAGATCTCCTCAACCTGTTCTTCCACTTGATCTCCTATAACTTCTTTTGCCATTTTTCCACTCCTTGTATAACTAACTAAAAACTTGAATATACTTGATTACAATATAGTTCAATTTTTACCATAAAAGATAATTTATTACCAATTCTAAAGAAAGCGAGAATTGCCTATGCAGAAAATTCCAAGGGTCCCCTTAAATTCTTTTGTACATCACGAGCAGACAGGTGCGCTTTGGCAATTAAGTGATTTATTTTTAAGTTATATTCCCTTTGATCATGAGCAATTAATCTTTTGTTGTATTGGTACCGATCGTTCTACCGGTGACTCTCTCGGACCATTAACAGGTAGCCTTTTATCGAGTTTTCATTCATTTCCATTTGAAATAATTGGTACTCTAGAGAATCCTTTACATGCTATTAACTTAGCTTCAACTGTAGAAGACATAAAACAAAAACCTACTACTCCCTATATAGTTGCGATTGATGCATGCCTAGGGAACGAACGAAATGTAGGGCATATCGTTCTTCAGGAAGGTCCTTTATTTCCTGGTAAAGCTGTAAAAAAAGAATTACCTCCGATTGGCGATATCTCTATCAAAGGAATCGTCAATGTTGGAGGCTTTATGGAAATGCTCGTATTACAAAATACTCGTTTAAATGTTACGTATTCGATGAGTAATAAGATTGCTCGTGCCTTACTACTTGCATGGCAACGTCACTTATTAAAAAAGAAATCTGATTACAACAATGATTCCAACTACGAGAATCCCGGGCAACAGATTGGCTACTCGAATTTTAGTTAGACCAGCGATATTTAACCCAATTGCCATAATCATAATTCCACCCGTTGCTGTCATTTCTGTAATGAATAAATTTAATGCTGCTTCGGGTATATATTTACTAATTACTCCAGCAAGAAGGGTGATAGCCCCTTGATACAAAAGTACGGGAACTGCTGCCAACATAACACCCAAGCCTAATGTTGATGATAAAACAATCGCAGTAAACCCATCTATGATTCCTTTTGTTATTAAAACAGAATGGTCATTTCGGATTCCACTATCTAATGAACCGAGAATTGCCATTGATCCAATCACAAAAAATAAGGTTGCATTCATAAAACCCTCTGCAATACTATTTTCAGACGATTGATTTCCGATTTTTGTTTCAATCCATTGTCCAAAACGAAACAGCTTCATGTCTAAATCAAGCCATTCTCCAATTACTGCGCCGACAACAAGACTAATAATGACAATAATAAAGTTTGTCGTTTCCATTCCCATTTGGATTCCTAGTACAGCAACGGCAAGTCCGATAATGGATAATACAGTCGTTTTCATTTTTTCAGGAATACCCTTTAAAATGCGACCAATAGCTGCTCCTACAATGATTAGTAAGGCATTAATAATAGATCCAAGTAATATCATATTTTTACCTCATTCTGTCTTAGAAAAAAGAGCGCCGAAGTCGGCGCTCACACCTTTTTCTATTCTTCTAGTTGAAGTATTTCCAAAATACGCTCTAAATCATCCTCTGAATAAAATTCTATTTCAATTTTCCCTTTATTCTTTGATTTTTTTATTTGCACATTTGTTCCAAAATACTCACGTAATTGAGTTTCAGTAGCTTGGACAAAAATATCTTTTTTCACAGGCTTTTCTGTTTCACGTGAAACTTCTTCATTTAATTGTTTAATTAATGCCTCTAACTGACGTACATTTAATCCATGCTTGATTACTTTTTCCGCTACTTCGGGTATTCTTCTTTTATTTTTTAACCCTAATAATGTACGTCCATGTCCCATTGAAAGCTCACCATTATTTACTAATTCACGAACCTCATCTGGTAACTGTAATAGGCGTAGATGGTTTGTAATATATGGACGACTTTTACCTAAACGACTAGCAAGTTCTTCTTGTGTAAAATTTAATTTCTCAATTAAGCTTTGATAAGCTTCAGCTTCTTCAATAGGTGTTAAATCTTCACGTTGGAGGTTTTCTAAAATGGCTAACTCCATCATTTGATCTTCTGTTAAATCTCTTATGATTGCAGGTATTTCACTTAGATTCGCAAGTTTTGCAGCTCTGAAACGTCTTTCTCCAACAACAATTTCAAACTTTTTACCTTTCTTGCGTACAACGATGGGTTGGATAATCCCATGCTCCTTAATTGACTGGGCTAATTCTGCAATCGCTTCATCATCGAATGTTTTCCTTGGTTGAAAAGGGTTAACAACAAGTTTTTGTAAGTCAACTTTTTCAATTTGGTCTTCATTTGTTGTTTGTAGGTTGTCTAACGTTTCTGTTGGAAATAAGGCCCCTATTCCTTTACCTAAACCTCTAGCCATTTTTTATCACTTCCCTTGCTAACTCTAAATAAACTTCTGCTCCTCTTGATCGTGAATCATATATAATAATGGGCTCACCATGACTTGGTGCCTCACTTAACCGTACATTGCGGGGAATAATCGTTTTATATACTTTATCTTGAAAGTATTTTTTAACTTCCTCAATAACTTGTAATCCTAGATTAGTCCGCGCATCTAACATAGTTAATAAAACGCCATCAATATATAATTGTTGGTTTAAATGTTTTTGAACAAGACGAACAGTTGATAACAATTGACTTAACCCTTCAAGTGCATAGTATTCGCATTGAACTGGAATAATTACAGCATCAGAGGCAGTTAAAGCATTTATTGTTAGCAAGCCTAAAGAAGGTGGACAATCTATAATAATAAAGTCATATTCATCCTTCACATCCTGTAGGGCATGTTTCAATCGAACTTCACGCGAAATCGTTGAGACAAGTTCGATTTCTGCTCCTGCAAGGGAAATTGTAGCTGGTACGACATCTAGGTTTTCAACTTTAGATTGCTGAATTACATTTGATACTTCTTCATCATCAATTAATACGTCATAAATACAATTTTGAATTTCACCTTTATTAATACCTACACCACTTGTAGCATTACCTTGTGGGTCAGTATCTATTAAAAGAACTTTTTTCCCTAAATAAGCAAGACAAGCGCTCAAATTTACAGATGTCGTAGTTTTACCTACTCCACCTTTTTGGTTTGTAACGGCAATAATTCTTCCCAAGCCTTCTGCACCTGCTTTCATCTATCAATTTATTATATTCGTTTTAAATCATTTAGTTTATTTTATCAAATTTACAAACTAGATGTATTTATTCTCTTATAACTTATTTATAAATTTGATAATAGAAACCTTTACTTAAGATAAATTTTTAACAATAAACCATGGTTAAACTAATAATCTTCTAATTTACATAAAAAAAGAAACCGTCTCAGAAGGATTGAGACGGTCCAAATTACGCGACAGCTTTTGCTTGCCATTCACAAGAAGCCAATTACATAACTTTAAGAATCTCTCAGAAGTTTGTGGAATAGACTGTTTAACACTTAAACGTAACTTTATTTTTTCTTTGGAATTCGCACCGTAATTTGATAGTATTCATCCGTATCTTCTTCTTCAGTATTTACGTTAATACCACTTTTTGTGACCATGGATAATGATTGTTTAATTGTATTTAATGCAATACGAATATCTTTACTAATGGCTTTTCGTTTTGGTTTTTCCTTTTTAACTACTTCTTCTTTTGGCTCATTCATACGTTGAATATATTCTTCAAGCTGGCGAACATTCCAATCATACTCTTTAATTAGGGCAATTAATTGGGCTTGTATTTCTTCATCCTTTATAGAAATCATGGCGCGTGCATGACGTTCCGTAATTTCTCTTCTTAAGATGGCTTCCTGTACAAACTGAGGTAATTTTAATAAACGTAATTTATTTGCAACAGTCGATTGACCTTTACCTAAACGTTGAGCAAGTGCTTCCTGTGTTAGTGAATGAAGTTCTAATAATTGCTGATACGCCAACGCCTCTTCAATTGCCGTTAATTCTTCACGTTGAAGATTCTCAATCAATGCAATAGAAGCTGTTTCTTTATCAGTTAAATCGCGAACAATTGCAGGAACCTCAGTCCAATTGAGTTTTTTCATTGCTCGATAGCGACGTTCCCCTGCAATTATCTCATACTGACCATTTTCAAAGTGTCGGATGACAATTGGTTGAATGACACCGTGCGTATGAATAGTTCTTGATAATTCTTCAATCTTTTCTTCATCAAAAACTGTACGAGGTTGGAACCGATTTGGAATAATTTTATCGATTGGAATTTTCACTACTTCTTCTGCAGCTGTTTTCTTTTCAACTTGTTCTACTTGTTCTACTTCACTTTTTACTTCAGAAACAGTCTTTTCTCCGCCTCCGAAAAATCGTGAAAAAGGACTTTTCATTCAATGGGCACCACCTTTTAGAAACTATCTTGCTCAGATACTTTATATAACATTATTTATTATAATCTATAAATTGTACAGAGTCCGATAGAAGTAAAATCTAGTAAAATGACATAATATAAATTATTTATGCTTAATGAGGCAAATTTATATCTAAAAATTTATAAAAATTTAAATTTCTCTCAGAAAAAGCACGATAAATCGCTAAAAATAGCGGAAGTAACTCTAGTTTTATATAAAGAGAATACTATTTTTTAGTATGTTTCATGTGAAACAGATAGGTTAAATAGAGTAATAGAATTTCCGTATCTATCACTTATTAACTACAAGAGCATGAGGTGCCACTAAGGTAGGTTAATGGCACTTCAGTATTATTTTAATACAAAAACAGCAGTTTGTTTATACAATCGGTGTTTTATTCGGAACTCCTGGTTTACGCGGATACTTCTTGGGAGTCTTTTTTATTTTATCAAAAATGTATAGAGTACGTTCGCTTTCTTCGACAGGTAACAAGTATGAAAATTCTTCCTTCAAGGCTGCTCCTAGTGTCACAATTGCTTTTTTAGCATCCTTTAACTCTTCTGGTCCAGCTGCTGCTTTTAAAGCTACAAAATATCCATCCTGTTTTGCAAGGGGAATACAAAGTTCAGAAAGAACAGATAATCTTGCTACCGCGCGGGCAGTCACAACATCAAATTTTTCTCGATACAATTCATTTTGTCCAAATTCTTCAGCACGTGCATGGACAAAAGAAACGTTTTCCAATTGTAGCTGTTCACTTAAGTGATTTAAAAATGTAATACGCTTATTTAATGAATCAACAATTGTCACATGTAAGTGTGGGAAGCAAATTTTTATTGGTAAGCTAGGGAAGCCTGCTCCTGCCCCGACATCACAAACTGATTCTACCTTTGTAAAATCAAAGTAAAAGCTTGCACTAATGGAATCATAGAAATGCTTTAAATACACACCTTCTAAATCTGTTATTGCTGTTAAATTCATTTTTTCATTCCACTCAACTAACAGTTCAAAATACTTTCTAAACTGTTTGATTTGTGTGTCACTTAATTCAATTCCCATCTCTTTTAATGCTTCAATAAATTGTTGTTCGTTCATAGAGATCTCCTTTATTTTTAAAAAGAATTCTTACTTATAAAATGAACGAGCGTCCGATAAAGTATTAAGCTCGAACGCTCGTTAATCAAATACCCGTTTTGGCATTTTGGAAATTTACAGACTAAATCAGATGAATCAGTTATTCATTACCTACTCGTGCAATTTTCCCTTGTTCAATATAAACAGCTAATATAGATATATCCGCCGGGTTAACACCAGAAATACGTGATGCTTGTGCAATTGATAATGGTCGCACTTCTTTTAGCTTCTCACGAGCTTCTGTTGCAAGGCTTGAAATATCATCATAATCAATATCTTCAGGGATTTTCTTACTTTCCATTTTATGAAGTTTTTCTACTTGGTTTAAAGCTTTTTGAATATAACCTTCATATTTTAACTGAACTTCAATTTGTTCTTTTACTTCTTCACTTAGTTCAGACTCTGGTGGTGTTAAGGAAGCAACTAAATCATAGTTCATCTCAGTTCGTTTTACTAAATCTGCTCCTCGAATACCATCTTTTAATTCTGTTCCACCGACAGAACGAATGACACTTTGTGCCTCTTCATTTGGTTTAATAATCACTTCACGAAGGCGGGCGATTTCTGCTTCAATTTGAGCTTTTTTCAATTGGAACTTTGCAAAACGTTCTTCAGAGATTAAACCTAATCGATACCCAATTTCTGTTAGGCGTAAGTCTGCATTATCATGACGAAGTAATAAACGATATTCAGCACGAGAAGTTAATAAACGATAAGGTTCATTTGTTCCTTTTGTTACTAAATCATCAATAAGTACACCGATATATGCCTCTGATCGTTTTAAAATGACTTCTTCTTTTCCTAATACTTTCGCTGCTGCGTTTATACCAGCCAT
>DATMGC010000042.1:0-7190 GCA_035555915.1 Ureibacillus sp.
TTAACGGTTAACCATGATTTTGCTTTAGTTACTGAAGAGCAAACATACAAAATGATTACTGACTGTATGATAAAACCTGTTGAAGCTATTGCAGTTGTTTGCACAAATGTAAATGCTGCTTCAATAGTAAAGGAAGCAGAAGAGTGTGATGGTAATCGGATAATTGACTCCATTTCTGCAACTCTTTGGTATGCAATGAAAAAACTTGGTATGGATACAAAACCATTAGCGGATCGCTGGG
Organism: Ureibacillus sp.; assembly: GCA_035555915.1. Lineage (GTDB taxonomy): Bacteria > Bacillota > Bacilli > Bacillales_A > Planococcaceae > Ureibacillus. The sequence continues at coordinate 242 of DATMGC010000042.1, forward strand.
GGATATTATTTAACAATTAATGAAAAGTGAATAAAATAGATAGTTTTGTAAAAAGTCGGGGGTGAAATGATGGAATATGATTTATGGATCTCAGGATATAAAGACCCGTATACAGAGCAACTTTGTAATTTGGGTGTGAAAAACGGAATAATTACCTACACAGCGCCATTTTTTGAAAGTTCGGCTTATCAATCAATTCAAGCTGCCGAGACGATTTCAGGGGCCGGAAGATTATTGTTATCTGGATTAGTTGAGTCGCATATTCACTTAGATAAATCATTTTTGAGTAGTCAGCTTCAACAAAATGCTACCAGTTTAACAGAAGCTATTTCTTTTACAGCAGAACTTAAAAAAGACTATACAATAGAAGATATTATCAATCGCTCTGTTGTCGTAATTGAGCGTAGTATTCAAGCAGGTGTTACTCACTTGCGGTGTCAGGTTGAAATTGATCCAATTATTCAGTTGAAAAGTTTAGAAGCCGCATTATATTTGAAAAAACGTTACAGTTCGATGATTACACTGCAACTCGTTGCATTCCCTCAAGAAGGTATTTTTAATCAGCCTGGAACACAGGAATTGATGCAAGAAGCAGTCAATCGAGGAGTAGATGTGATTGGTGGGATACCATACAATGACCGTGACCCACTTGAACATTTAGAGTGGATATTCCAGCTTGCAAAATCCAATGAATTGCCTTTAGATATTCATGTTGATTTTTCAGATGATCCATCCGATGAGACCATTGTTGATATTATTCGCCTAACAGAAGAATACGGTTTACAAGGGAAAGTAGCAGTAGCACATCTAACATCCTTAGGTTCAATGGAACTTCCCAAGGCCGAAGAAATTGCAAAAGGGTTAGCAAATGCACAAATCAGTGTCATGACTCTTCCTGCAACGGATCTTTATTTGAATGGACGTGGAGATACAGTACGGCCACGCAGAGGTCTAACGCCAGTCCAATTATTATTAGAAAACGGTGTGAATGTATGCTTTGGTACCAATAATATTCGGAATGCGTTTACGCCATTTGGGAACGGAGATCCATTAGACATCGCCTTTCTTTTAGCACAAACAGCCTATTTGGGTACTGAGGAAGACGCGAAGCTATTGTTAGAAATGTGCACAACAAGAGCGGCGAAAGCGATTGGTTTAAATTATCCAGGTATAGTTGTTGGGGCACCAGCTGATTTTGTATTAGTTGATGCTACAAAAGCAAGTCATTTGATATATGATCGCACAGCAGATCGAATTGTCTGGAAAAATGGTGTAAGAGTAGCAGAGGCGAATACATATAGGTATATTTTAGCGCCAGATGTCATCACTTACTAAACGTATTGTGTCCAAAAGAAAGGGGAATAATGAGTATGGGTAAATATACAATGATAAACAAAGAAACTTGTATTGCTTGTGGCTCTTGTGGTGCGTTAGCATCGGATGTGTTTGATAATGACGAATATGGATTTGCATTTTGTAAGCTAGACCAAAATAGTGGAAGTGTTCCAATCGCTGATCATTTACTAGAAGATGTAATTGAAGCACAAGAGTGCTGCCCATCCGAATCAATTCTTCTTGCAGATGAACCATTTCAGCAATTAGTAAATGGATAAGGATCTTATATTATTCTAAAGTACACATTTACGTTTATATGATGTGTTAACCTCATCCCACCTATTTTGTTGAATAAATAGGTGGGTTTTTAAAAATATATGGAATTATCACAATAATTATATTTTAATAGAAGGGTTAGATTTGATTCTAGTTTCCGTCAAAGGTCTGATTTTAAGGAAAATGAATTTTTTACAATAGTTTATGCATTTTGTTCGTGTTAAACTAATGAAGGATAAAAAGATATAAATACAGTTTTTTAAGGAGTTGTTATCATGTTACATCAGCTTTCATGGAAAGTCGGTGGGCAGCAAGGTGAAGGTATTGAGAGTACTGGTGAAATTTTCTCAATGGCTATGAATCGTTTAGGTTACCACCTTTACGGCTATCGTCATTTCTCTTCACGTATTAAAGGTGGCCATACGAATAATAAAATTACAGTTCGCCCTACAGAAGTACGTTCAATTGCGGACGATTTAGATATATTAGTAGCATTTGACCAAGAAACAATTGAAGTTAACTACAAAGAACTAACAGAAAAAAGTATTATTTTAGCCGATGCAAAGTTTAAACCGGTAGAGCCAGAGGATTCAAAAGCACCACTATTCATCGTTCCTTTCACTGAAATTGCAACAGAATTAGGAACTTCTTTAATGAAAAACATGGTTGCCATCGGTGCAACTGCCGCATTACTAAATTTAAAAACTTCTGTTTTCCAAAGCGTTGTCGATGAAATCTTCGGCCGTAAAGGGGAAGAAGTAGTTAAGAAAAACATGGAAGCGATCCAACAAGGATATAACATGATGTGTGAACTTTTAGGTGACCGTGTTGGCGAATGGGAACTTGCTCCAGCTGATGGCAAACGCCGCATGTTCATGATTGGGAACGATGCAATTGCATTAGGTGCCATTGCAGCAGGTTCACGTTTTATGTCAGCATACCCAATTACACCAGCTTCTGAAATTATGGAGTACTTGATTAAAAAACTTCCAAAATTAGGTGGAGCAGTTATTCAAACAGAGGACGAAATTGCAGCTGCAACAATGGCGATCGGTGCAAACTTCGGTGGTGTCCGCGCATTCACAGCATCAGCAGGTCCTGGTTTGTCATTAATGATGGAAGCAATTGGTCTATCTGGTATGACAGAGCAACCATTAGTGATTGTGGATACGCAACGTGGTGGTCCTTCAACAGGTCTTCCAACAAAACAAGAGCAATCCGATTTAATGGCAATGTTCTACGGAACTCATGGTGAAATTCCAAAAGTTGTTATTGCACCTTCTACTTTAGAAGAAGCATTCTATGATACAATTCAAGCGTTTAACATTGCAGAGGAATTACAATTACCAGTCATCATCATGACAGATTTACAATTATCACTTGGTAAACAAACAACAGATCCATTTGATTACAGTAAAATTCAAATCCGTCGCGGAAAAATGGTTGAAGAAGAGCTTGAACCGGTTGAAAACAAAGACTACTTCAAACGTTATTTAAACACTGAAGATGGAGTATCTACACGTGTATTCCCAGGTACTGCAAACGGGATTCACCACGTTACGGGTGTTGAACATGATGAAACTGGTAAACCTAGTGAATCAGCAGGAAATCGTGAAGTTCAAATGGACAAGCGTTTCCGCAAGCTAGAAAGCCTAAACTTCGAAACACCTGTATACTTAAACGCACCTCATGATGACGCAGATGTGTTATTAGTTGGATTTAACTCAACTCGTGGTGCCCTTGAAGAAGTGCAAGAGCGTTTGAATAATGAAGGACTAAAAGTAAACCATGCACACGTTCGTTTACTATTCCCGTTCCCATCAGAAGAAATGGCGACACAACTAGAACGTGCGAAAAAAGTAATTGTTGTGGAAAACAACAAAACATCTCAATTAGCTAATATTATGAAAATGAATATTGGTGGTCACAACAAAACTTCTAGCATCACGAAATATGACGGAACACCGTTCTTACCTCGTGAGCTTGAAAATAAAGTAAAGGAGCTGCTTGACTAATGGCAACTTTTAAAGATTTTCGTAACTCAGTAAAACCTAACTGGTGCCCTGGCTGCGGTGATTTCTCTGTACAAGCAGCAATCCAACGTGCTGCAGCCAATGTAGGCATCGAACCTCACGAATTAGCAGTAGTAGCGGGGATCGGCTGTTCAGGTCGTATCGCTGGTTATATCAATTCTTATGGATTCCACGGAATTCACGGACGTGCGTTACCTATTGCTCAAGGATTAAAAATGGCTAACCGTGATCTAAACGTTATCGCTTCAGGCGGTGACGGAGATGGATTTGCCATCGGTATGGCACATACAGTTCATGCCATCCGTCGTAACATCGACGTAACTTACGTGGTTATGGATAACCAAATTTACGGTTTAACAAAAGGGCAAACTTCTCCACGTTCAGCACAAGGTTTCGTAACGAAATCAACTCCTGGTGGAGCAATTGAGCCTTCATTAAAACCGTTAGAAGTTGCGTTATCTGCAGGTGCAACATTCGTAGCACAAGGCTTCTCAACTGACATTAAAGAGTTAACTGCTTTAATCGAAGCTGGTATCCAACACAAAGGATTCTCTTTCATCAACGTGTTTAGTCCATGTGTTACTTACAATAAAGTCAACACTTACGAATGGTTCAAAGAACATCTAACAAAACTAGCTGACATCGAAGGGTACGATCCTCAAAATCGTGCGTTAGCAATGCAAACTGTTATGGAAAAAGAAGGCCTAGTTACAGGTATCATTTACCAAGATCTTGAAACAAAATCATATCAAGAAAAAATACCAGGCTTTGCAGAACAACCATTAGCAGATCTAGACATGAACTTATCTGAAAATCAATTTAACGAATTAGTTAAAGAATTTATGTAATAAATGAAAGCTCCCGTTTGTGGGAGCTTTTTTTATTGTTGTTCTATTGTATTCTAGCCACTTTGGGAGGGAATCTAGCCACTTTTTCGAATAATCTAGCCTAATTTTGTCGAAAACTAGCCACTTAGTGTAATAATCTAGCCACTTAAAATTTTTTCATGAAATATTTAATTTGCGACTTCTAGCCAATATTAGGTGCATTCTTTGTTGTGAAACATATCCAAAACAAGTTATTATTGTAGTAACTTCCTCCACATTTATATCCTACTTATATATAAATTCCACTTATTAATAACACAGATTACCCAATTAAAAATCTTAAAAAAGGAGAGTGCCTTTGTTCATAAACGAGCGAACAGTATCTTCAAAAATTATTGTATTAGATGCATTGAAACGACGTATTGATGCGCATCACCCGAACCATGAGTATGTTAGTTCGTTGTTGCGAAGAGCAGAAGTTGGTTACCAGGGAGAGTTGAAGGTAGATCGATTCTGGAAGGAAATGATCTTGCCGCAGAATTCTCTTCTTCTACATAATTATGAAATTAGAAATGATTTTGGTAATTTACATCAGATTGACACCCTTTTTGTATGTCCCCATTTTATTCTTGTCCTCGAAATTAAAAATGTATCTGGTTCCATTTGGTATGAAAACAATAAGCATCAGTTTCTGCGAAGGAAGAAAACAGGTGAAATGGAGAGCTTTCAAAGCCCCTTTGATCAGGTTCAGCGCCATGTTGAAATGATTGAAAGGATTGTAGGGCGGTTAGGGTTAACTATCCCGGTTCATAAAGCAGTTGTCATTGCAGAATCTTCCACAATAATTGGCGAAGTGCCCAACGATTTTCCAATTTTCCATGGAATTGGTTTGCCTGTAGAGATAAAAAAGCTATTATTAAAGTATACTAACTCCGTACTTTCACCCATACACTATGAGATGCTAGCAAAGTCCATACAAAGCTTACATAATCCTAGTACCTATGTACCTAGATTCGAAATTCCGCCACTGCGTAAGGGGGCGATTTGTGAATGTGGGGGGAGAATGGAGTATAATTATGGAAAGTTTCTTTGCGCTTGTGGAATGCACTCTAAAGAACCCCTTTATCAGAGCTTGCATGATTATCGAGTTTTGGTTAAAGAATGGATCTCAAATCGCGAGTTTAGAGATTTCTTTTCTATTGAAAGTCAACATTCTGCTAGTAAATTACTTACAAGATTGAATTTTGACACAATCGGCTCTACTAAGAATAGGAGTTACTTGATTCCGAAAGATATTTGGAGCAAGTAATACAAGAAAAATAGTATAAATGAATGAAAATTAATATAAATATTTTGTGTATGTTTGAAGTGGCGAGATTATTGGAGAAAGTGGCTAGTTTTTCGACAAAAAGAGGCTAGATTATTCTGGAAAGTGGCTAGAATTTCAGCATAAGTGACGAGATTCTCTCGAAAACAGCCCAGTACTGAGAAAAACAACCTACATTCTGCAAGTAAATTGCTTACAAGGTTGAATTTTGCCTTAATCGGCTCTACTAAGAATAGGAGTTGCTTGATTCCAAAAGATATTTGGAGCAAGTAATACAAGAAAAATAGTATAAATATTTTGTGTATTCTCGAAGCTGCGAAATTATTGGAGAAAGTGGCTAGTTTTCGACAAAAAGAGGCTAGATTATTCTGGAAAGTGGCTAGATTACCAACAAAAGTGACGAGATCAATTCAAAAACAGCCCAGTTCTCAGAAAAACAAGCTACAATCTGCAAGTAAATTGCTTACAAGATTGAATTTTGACACAATCGGCTCTACTAAGAATAGGAGTTACTTGATTCAAAAGATATTTGGAGCAAGTAATACAAGAAAAATAGTATAAATGAATGAAAATTAATATAAATATTTTGTGTATTCTCGAAGTGGCGAGATTATTGGAGAAAGTGGCTAGTTTTCGACAAAAAGAGGCTGGATTATTCTGGAAAGTGGCTAGAATTTCAGCATAAGTGACGAGATTAATTCGTAGACAGCCCAGTACTCAGAAAAACAAGCCACATTCTGCTAGTAAATTACTTACAAGATTGAATTTTGACACAATCGGCTCTACTAAGAATAGGAGCTACTTGATTCCAAAAGATATTTGGAACAAGTAATACAAGAAAAATAGTATAAATGAATGAAAGTTAATATAAATATTTTGTGTATTTTCGGAGTGGCGAGATTATTGGAGAAAGTGGCTAGTATTCGACAAAAAGTGGCTAGATTATTCCGGAAACTGGCTAGAATTTCAGCAAAAGTGGCGAGATTCTTTCGAAAACTGCCCAGTACTCAGAAAAACAAGTAACATTCTGCAAGTAAATTGCTTACAAGGTTGAATTTTGCCTTAATCGGCTCTACTAAGAATAGGAGCTACTTGATTCCAAAAGATATTTGGAACAAGTAATACAAGAAAAATAGTATAAATGAATGAAA
>DATMGC010000043.1:0-2889 GCA_035555915.1 Ureibacillus sp.
TGAATGATCTTTATAGCTTCTGCTGAGCTTATGTGAACAAAATGAAGCGGACAGCCTGTGATCTCAGAATAGTAAATAGCCCGCTGTACAGCCTCCACCTCAGCCATAATTGGACGTGTTTCCAAATAATCATCCGCCGTAAACTTTCCTACTTTTTCTTTTTGTTCCTTTAGCCAATCGGTTATTGCAGCACTTTCAGAGTGAAGAGCCAAGACTTTACCAAGTTTCGCAATCTGTTTCATTCCATTTAGTAAAGTGATATCATCCACTGATTCAAATTCTTGATTACCCGTTGCTGAAAGAAACGCTTTAAACCCGATTACTCCTGATTCCGCTAAAGCTTTCAGATCCCCTTCATTCCCCGGAACAAGTCCTCCCCATAGACTAAAATCTACCAGAGATTTTTCATTGCCAAGGTTCGCTTTTTTAGATAGTGCCTCCTCAGTTACGGTAGAAGGGATACCATTTAACGGCATATCGAAATACGTTGTACAACCACCGGCAGCCATCATCTGTGAGCCAGTACGAAATCCTTCCCAATGCTCTCTTCCCGGCTCACTAAAATGCACATGCACATCAATCAATCCTGGAAAAACATATTGATTTGTTGCATCCCATATTTTTTCCGAATCATTCAATAGATTTTTGCCAAGAATCTGAATTCGTCCATCTTTTACTCCTATATCTATTTGTTCTAACCCGGTAGGTAGAACCACAGTTCCGTTTTTGATCATAAGGTTCATTTTTTCCATCTAAACAACTCCCTTTATAATTTTTCACTTGTAATCATCCATTCCACTGTATAACTTGAGCGAATATTAAGAAAATTATTGCGACAACAAACCACATTGAAAATAACGGCAGATAGAACCGCACCCATTTTTGCCATGAAACTCCTGCTAAAGCAAGTGTTGCCATAAAATATCCAGAAGTCGGGTACAAAATATTTCCGATACCATCCCCAAACTGGTAGGCTAACACTGTTGTTTGTCTTGTAACCCCAATTAAATCTGACAAAGGGGCCATAATTGGCATCGTCACCAATGCTTGACCACTCCCGGAAGGTACTAAGAAATTGAATAACATTTGCACGATAAACATACCGATTGCACTAAAAACTGCCGGGAATTCACCTACAACGATACCTAGACTATTAACAATAGTATCCATGACTAAACCATCTTCCATTACAACGGCTACAGCTCGGGCAACACCGACAATAAATGCTCCAACTAACACTTCACGAAACCCTTCATTAAATCCATCACAAATGTCTGAAAATGTTAACCCCGCTATACGCCCAACAACAATTCCCATGACAATGAATAAACCCGCCATTTCTATCATGAACCAACCTTGAGTAAGGACTCCATAAACTAATAATCCAAAAAATATAAGGAGGAGAACAGATGCAAATCTTTGCCTTGAAGTAGCCTTGTACTCTGTATAAGCTGATTTTGTACGGTACTGTGTTCTCTTTTTAGAATCTTCTTCGTAGACAAGACTTGCCATTGGATCTCTCTTTACTTTTTGCGCATACCGAATAATGTAAACGACACCTATCAGAACAAATACAATAAATGCTATTATTCTTAGTTCTAAACCAGAGAAAACCGGTAAACCAGATAATTTTTGTCCGAGTCCAGTGTTAATCGGATTAAGAAATCCAGTTGTAAAACCCGCAGTTGTTGCTATCAATGCAATGGCTACAGCAACCATTGAATCGTAGCCCAATGCGATCATTAACGGCAAAATGACAGGTACATATACTAAACTTAGCTCCTGCGTTCCTATTAAACTACATACTGTCGCAAATAAGATGACTAACACAGGTATAACCAGGACGCTTTTAGTTGAAAATCTCCTTGTAAGTTTATCTACTCCGATTTCAATTAGTCCTGTTTTTTTAATGACTGCAAACAAACCGCCAATGATAAAGGTAAAAAAGACAACCTCTCCAGCAGCTACTAAACCTCTAGGAATAGCTGTCATAAAATCAACTACCCCAATAGGTGACTGTTCAACAGTGTGGTACGAATTGGGATCAATCGTTGTCCTACCTTCAGGACCAGGAATCCTCTCATAAACTCCAGCTGGAATTAAATAAGTGGCAATAGAAGCCAATGCAATAAAAATAAATAATATGACATAAATATGGGGCATAGTCATCTTATTTTTCACTTTAGGGTGATGATTTAAATTAATTTTAGAACTTCTCTCTATAGACATTTTCTCCTCCTCCAACTTCTTATGTTATATTTATTAACATCATACGTTACATATTGTTACAAATAAGTTTAGTTTATTCTATTCACAAATTCATTAGAAGATTTATGGATTCTTCCCTTTTTCTTTGTACATTTTGCACAAAAGAGTTTTATTTGATTTTTTTAATCACAAAATTAAAAAAGCCAATAACCGATTGGTTATTGGCTTTCACAGGTTATATAACTATATTACTTAATGTCCCACAGTAGGTTACTCTACCTCCGACATTATCCCCCTTAGTTATACCAACAGATCCCGGGGTCCCGGTCATAATCACATCACCCGGGTGCAAGGTCATTATTTTAGACAAAAACGAAACAATCCACCAAGGGGAATACATCATGTTTTTAACGTAATTATTATGATGAACATTACCATTTAATACTGTTTCAACAATAACATTATCTATATCTGAAACCTCATCTACTGTTACTAAATAAGGACCAAAACTAAAAAACGTATCAAAACTTTTCGCTCCTGGCATATAACGGGGATTTTTCGCATGAATATCTTTCGCTGTCATATCTAAGGAAGTAGTAAAACCCGCCACCACTCCAGGAACATCAGCTTCTTCCACGTTTTTGCAGGTTTTCCCTATAATAATGGCAAGCTCAGCTTCTG
>DATMGC010000044.1:0-2889 GCA_035555915.1 Ureibacillus sp.
TGAATGATCTTTATAGCTTCTGCTGAGCTTATGTGAACAAAATGAAGCGGACAGCCTGTGATCTCAGAATAGTAAATAGCCCGCTGTACAGCCTCCACCTCAGCCATAATTGGACGTGTTTCCAAATAATCATCCGCCGTACACTTTCCTTCTTTTTCTTTTTGTTCCTTGAGCCAATCGGTCATTGCAGCACTTTCAGAGTGAAGAGCCAAGACTTTACCAAGCTTTGCAATCTGTTTCATTCCATTTAATAAGGTGATATCATCCACCGCTTCAAATTCCTTGTTACCTGTTGTTGAAAGAAACGCTTTAAACCCGATTACTCCTGATTTCGCTAAAACTTCCAGATCACCTTCATTCCCAGGAACAAGTCCTCCCCATAGACTAAAATCCACAAGAGATTTTTCAATGCCAAGGTTCGCTTTTTTAGATAGTGCCTCCTCAGTTACGGTAGAAGGAATACCATTTAACGGCATATCGAAATACGTTGTACAACCACCGGCAGCCATCATCTGTGAGCCAGTGCGAAATCCTTCCCAATGCTCTCTTCCTGGCTCACTAAAGTGCACATGTACATCAATCATACCTGGAAAAACGTATTGATTTGCAGCATCCCATATTTCTTCAGATTCATTCAATAGATTCTTGCCAAGAATATGTATCAATCCATCTTTAATTCCTATATCAAGTTGTTCTAAACCAGCGGGTAATACCACATTTCCGTTTTTAATGATAAGGTCCATTTTTTCCATAAGAACAACTCCCGTTACAATTTTTATATTTACTTATCCATTCCACTGAATTACTTGAGCGAATATTAAAAAAATTATTGCAACAAAAAACCACATTGAAAATAACGGCAGATAGAAACGCACCCATTTTTGCCATGATACTCCTGCTAAAGCAAGTGTTGCCATGAAATATCCAGAAGTCGGATACAAAATATTTCCGATACCATCCCCAAACTGGTAGGCTAACACTGCCGTTTGTCTTGTAACCCCGATTAAATCTGACAAAGGAGCCATAATTGGCATCGTCACTAATGCTTGACCACTTCCGGAAGGTACTAGGAAATTGAATAACATTTGTACGATAAACATACCGATTGCACTAAAAACTGCCGGGAATTCACCTACAACGTTACCTAGACCATTAACAATTGTATCCATTACTAAACCATCTTCCATTACTACAGCTACAGCTCGGGCAATACCGACAATGAATGCCCCAACTAACACTTCACGAAACCCTTCATTAAAACCTTCACAAATGTCTGAAAATGGTAACCCGGATATACGCCCAACAACAATTCCCATGACAATGAATATACCTGCCATTTCTACCATGAACCAACCTTGAGTAAGGACTCCATATACTAATAAGCCAAAAAATATAAGGAGGAGAACAGATGCAAATCTTTGCCTTGAAGTAGCCTTGTACTTTGTAGAAGCTGATTTTGTATGGTACTGTGCTCTCTTTTTAGAATCTTCTTCGTAAACAAGACTTGCCATTGGATTTTTCTTTACTTTTTGCGCATACCGAATAATGTAAAAGACACCTATCAGAACAAATACAATAAATGCTATTATTCTTAGTTCTAAACCAGAGAATACCGGTAAACCAGATAATTTTTGTCCAAGTCCTGTATTAATCGGATTCAGAAAACCAGTTGTAAAACCCGCAGTAGTTGCTATCAACGCAATGGCAACAGCAACCATTGAATCGTAACCTAATGCGATCATTAACGGTAGAATAACAGGTACATATACTAAACTTAGTTCCTGCGTTCCTATTAAACTACATACTGTCGCAAATAAGATGACTAACACAGGTATAACCATGACGCTTTTGGTTGAAAATCTCCTTGTAAGTTTATCTACCCCGATTTCAATTAGTCCTGTTCTTTTAATGACTGCAAACAAACCTCCAATGATAAAGGTAAAAAAGACAACCTCTCCAGCAGCTACTAAACCTCTAGGAATGGCTGTCATAAAATCAACTACCCCAATGGGTGATTGTTCAACAGCGTGATACGAATTCGGATCAATTGTTGTCCTACCTTCAGGACCAGGAATCCTCTCATAAACACCAGCTGGAATTAAATAAGTGGCAATTGTAGCCAATGCAATAAAAATAAATAATATGACATAAATATGGGGCATATTCATCTTATTTTTCACTCTAGGATGATGATTTAAATTAATTTTAGAACTTCTCTCTACAGACATTTTCTCCTCCTCCAACTTCTAATGTTATGTTTTTTAACACACCGAGTTACATATTGTTACAAATAAGTTTAGTTCAATTTCTTTACAAATTCATTAGAAGATTTATAGATTTCTCCCTTTTTCCTTGTACATTTTGCACAAAAAAATTTTATTTGATTTTGATTTTCCAAGCACAAAAACGCCAATAACCGTTTGGTTATTGGCGTTTCACATAGTTATATAACTACATTACTTAATGTTCCACAGTAGGTTACTCTTCCTCCGACATTATCCCCCTTAGTTATACCAACAGATCCCGGGGTCCCGGTCATAATCACATCACCCGGGTGCAGGGTCATTATTTTAGACAAAAACGAAACAATCCACCAAGGAGAATACATCATGTTTTTTACGTAATTATTATGATGAACATGACCATTTAATACTGTTTCAACAATAACATTATCTATATCTGAAACCTCATCTACTGTTACTAAATAAGGACCAAAACTAAAAAACGTATCAAAACTTTTCGCTCCTTGCATATAACGGGGATTTTTCGCATGAATATCTTTCGCTGTCATATCTAAGGAAGTAGTAAAACCCGCCACCACTCCAGGAACATCAGCTTCTTCCACGTTTTTGCAGGTTTTCCCTATAATAATGGCAAGCTCAGCTTCTG
>DATMGC010000045.1:0-22956 GCA_035555915.1 Ureibacillus sp.
TACCCTAATTTCATTAGAACAGTACATTTAAAGGGAAAGTGTGTATCAATTTCTGTTCGAAATAATTTTATTCAGTAATGTCTCGCAGCCCTCTACTACTAATTCATACGTTTCTTGAAAATCTCCCGTATAATATGGGTCAGGTACATCCTTTTGATGAGGTGTTAAATCTAAAAATCTAAAAATCTTAGGATGATCTGGCTGTCCAAGCATTTCTCTTATGTTTCGAACATTACTACTATCCATTCCTACAATATAATCAAATTTTTCAAAGTCACCCTTGGAAAGTTGGCGACTTTTCATACCGCTAGTCGTTACCCCAAACTCTTTCAACTTTTCCCGAGTACCCCTATGTGGTGGTTCCCCAATATGCCATGCACTCGTTGCTGCTGAGTCCACTTTAATAGAATTACTTAAATTACGTTTCTCAACTAAGTCGCGCATTACCGCTTCTGCCATTGGTGAACGGCAAATATTCCCTAGACAAACAAAAAGGATATGTATCATTGTTATTCCTCCAAGTCTTTCTTATAAATTTTAGCAAAATGTCCAAAAGGGTCATGAGTGATGCCACTTTCAGTCCAACCTAACTTTTCATAAAAACCGTCTAAATTACTTTCTAAATAAAGAGTTTTAAAGCCTAGAGTTTTCACCTGATTTGAAGCATGCTGTAAAAGCTCCGCTGCGATTCCTTTTCCACGATACGCCTCTTTTACATATAAACAGGCAAACCATGGATATAAATCCTGTCTACTATTAAGATCATTGCGTAATAGAGCATATGTACCAACCATTTCTCCCTCTATTAACGCTACATAGAAGCGAGGGATCCCATCCAGTTCATTGGAATTTTTCATACATTGTTCATAAAATGGACGGTTGTTCTTTGAACCCCAATATCCCCAGAAAAGATCCACCGCTTCATCAAAGCGTTCTGAGAGTTCTTTTACATTAATAATTTCCAAATTCTTTTCCCCTTTTAAAAAACACTCTCCCTCTAGGGGAAAGTGTTCTTGAACTATTTTGATTTTAATTTGATTTCTTCCGTAAGACGTTGTAATTCTTTTTCTAAATGATGGGCAGCTTCATCACGTGCTTCTTTCCCCGCACCAACTGTAAAGGGTTCCCCATAGATTAAGTAACCTTTTTGTCTTTTCATAACTTCACCAATATTTCTTGGCCCAACGTATGCAGCGGGGACAATTTGTGCTTTAGATAGTTGGGCAATCGTAATAGCCCCTTGCTTTAAGTCTGTATTTTCCTGTGAACGAGTTCCACTTGGGAAGATCCCAACAATTTTCCCTTCTTTAATAAGCTGTCTAGGGATTTTGATGACACTAGGCCCCGGATTTTCTCGATCGACTGGAAATGCATTTAAATTGGATACAAGTGGGCCAAGCAATTTCATTTCAAATAGCTGCTTCTTGGCCATAAAATGAATATGTTTTGGCAATAAGGAAACACCGAGATTAAAAATATCTACATATCCATTATGTGTACATGCAATAATATATCCGCCTTCTTTTGGCAAATGTTTTTTTCCAAAGACCTTCGCCTTTGAACCATTAATCCATAAAAATACTTTAACTACTCTTGCAGCAAAATCATATAGCACTGTTCGATTCCTACCTTTATACTCTTTTTGTTTTACCGATTGTTTGCACTTCAAATGCAACATTTCATAGGTTATCTTGAAGTTTCTCCAACTAATACATCAAGATCAATTGTAATTTCATTTAATAATATATCTTGTTGTAGATGCCAGCCAAGTGGTGTCATTTCAAGAAGTTTAGGTACTAGCTCTTCACTTAATGGCATTGTATATGTTATACGTTCCTGCTTAACATTTGTAAAATGCTCCTTGAAACGCATTACTGTTTGTTCATTTGAATAACTTTCTTTTTCAGAATTTGCAAAAGCCTGTTTTCGAATTTCCTTCAGATAATCCGATTGAGGAACTACCTTAATAACCTTTCCATTCGGCTTAAGTAATCTACTAAATTCTTCATAATTGGCAGGCGATAAAATATTTAATATACAATCAAATGATTGTTCCTTATAGGGGCTATTCGCTAAATCTCCCACACACCATATTTTTTGCTCATAGAATTTCGCAGCAGATTGAATTCCTTCTTTGGAAATATCAATTCCAACAGCTACAATATCCTGTTCTAACATATCCGTTATTTTCTCTAAATGAGAGCCTTCTCCACAGCCTGTATCTAACATCTTTTTTGCTTTGTTGCCGATATACTTCGTTATAGTTCGTTGCAGTGGATTATATATACCACTATTAATAATTTCCTGACGTGATTCAAATAAACTTTTACTATACATAGAAGTAGAAGGTTTAATCATGAAATTCACATAGCCTTGTTTCGCAATATCAAATGAATGTTGATTGCCACATACTATGTGGCCATCTTCCTTGACATGCATACTTTCTTTACATAGAGGACAGGAAAAAAGTGTTTCATGTTCTTTCATATATAAAATACTAGCAACTCTTTTTGATACCTTTCCCACACTCATACTCCTTTATTTTTGCTGACATTATCATATCATCTATTCATATAGATTGAAAAACTAAACAAGTTCTCTAGGATTATGTTTTTTTAGAAGTATGACAAATAGGCTTGCTAATAAGCAAAAACCACCCGCTAATAGAAAGGCCCACATATAGGAATCAAATACCTTATAAATGACTCCCCCAGAATAAGCTGCAACTCCAGCGCCTACTTGATGGAAGGCAGTAATCCACCCATACATCATTGCACTTTTTTCAATACCAAATTTCTGTCTTGCTAACCCAATTGTTGGTGGCACAGTAGCAATCCAATCTAGACCATAAAAAACAGAAAAAATAACGAGCCATATGTAAGATCCTTGAGCCAAAGCAAAAGGTAAAAACAGCAGAGATAATCCTCTTAACATGTAATACCAGAATAATAACCAACGATTATCAAAGCGATCGGATAACCATCCCGATATCGTTGTTCCTATTAAATCAAACACACCCATAAAGGACAACATGGAAGCCGCTGTTATTAATGGAATTCCGAAGCTTATACAATAGGAAATAAAATGCGTCCCAATTAATCCACTTGTGGATAATCCACATATAAAGAAACTCCCTGATAGCAACCAAAATTCTCTCACTTTTAGACCTTCTAGTAAGGACAATAATGCGATTTTAAATGGATTACGACCTTGATCTATCAGTACTTCTTCCGGTTCCTCGATCTGACCATATGCTGTTAGGCCAATATCCTTTGGCCGACTTTTCATAAAAATTGCAATAAAGATTAACATTATGACACTTAGTACAAGTATTAATGCGATAGCAGCACGCCAAGAATAGTTTTCCACAAAGTTCGCTAAAACTGGAAGCAAAATCAGCTGTCCTGTTGCTGTTGCTGCTGTTAAGATTCCTACTGCAAGTCCTCTTCTTTTCACAAACCAACGATTGGCCACTTGGGTACTTAACACAGTTAAGAACAAACTTGAGCCGATTCCTAACATCACACCCCATATTAGGACCAATTGCCATTCATTTTTCATTACAAAGGTTAACCCGAGACCGATGGAAAGAATGCCCATTGAATAGAGCATCATTCGTTTCAGTCCAAAGACATCAACAAATGCTGCCATAAAGGGTCCAGAGAATCCGTAGAAAAATAGACATACAGCAAACGCAAAGGAGATGGTTGGTCTACCCCAATTAAACTCTGTTTCAAAAGGATCTAAAAATATCCCTGAAGACGAACGTATAATTCCTGCTACAATAATTGCGATAAATGTGACAGCTAGGATAACCCAGCTATAATGGAATTTCCTCATTTCCCCACCCTTAAGTACTTTTTCTATATTGTACATGGTAGATTTCTATATTCATAGAAAATTCACTCTTCTTAAGATAGAATATTTAGACGTAAACAATTTAAAAATTTTATAAAAAAAGGACGATCCAGATGTATAAAATCGTACATACCCTTTTGTCTACTAAGTTACCGGTGTTCTCCGTTATGGCGGACGCTTTAAGCGGGCACCGCTCCACTTAGAACAACTTGATTGAAATTCTATAGAATCCCTACCAAAAAAGGAAGCTAAAATCTGAACCCTTTTGTTTCTTCCCTATCTTATTTTGCAATCCTTTATTTACTGTCCAAAGATAGCAGTAGATGACCAGATACTAAGATATCTTTTAACTATTATTTCTATAGAGGTGATTTATATGAATTGGATAGAGTCGATACAAATAGCAATTGATTATATGGAGCAGCATTTATTAGATGTTGAACTGACTATTGAACAGGTAGCCAAAGCATGCAATTCCTCTACGTTTCACTTCCAAAGAACTTTTTCCATTTTAACAGATATCACAGTTGGAGATTATATTCGTAGAAGACGGTTAACCCTTGCTGCTCAAGATCTTATAGATACGGATGATAAAATAATCAACATTGCTTATAAGTATGGTTATGAAACACCTGAATCCTTTGCAAAAGCTTTTCGAAAACAGCATAAATTGTCACCAACAGAAGCTCGAAAGTTATCGGGTCCATTACAATCTTATAACCGCCTCGTTATTAAAATTAAATTGGAAGGAGCAATACCTATGAATTACAAAATTGCTGAAAAAGAGGCATTTCAAGTGATCGGTGTAAAACGAACGTATAGTTATAAAAATGGAGAAAACTTAAGAGGCATACCTCAGTTTTGGAATGATGTTCATGCAGATGGGACAAATGATCAACTTTTCGACTTAAATAATGGTGATGTACAGGGTGTTCTCGGTGTGTGTGTTGTAGATAATGAAGAGCAAAATGAGCAAATGGACTATTGGATTGCAACTGCTCATAATGGTGAAGTGCCAAATGGGATGGATTCTTATATGATTCCCGCTTCAAAGTGGGTGATCTTTGAAGTTCACGGCGCTATGCCACATGCTATGCAGGACACATGGAAAAAAATTTATTCAGAATGGTTCCCTTCAAATCCCTACAAACCGACAGGAGCAGCAGAGTTAGAAGTTTACACAAATGATAATCCAGCAAGTCCTGATTACTACTCTGAAATTTGGATACCAATAAAATAACCAATTATTGTTGCTTGAAAAATCCACTTCTAGAAATGAAATGCCCAGTAAATTTTCCGTTCAGTAAAATTTACTGGGCTTAGTTTCTTTTATTAATTAAATACTAATAATTAAAAATTAGATTTTAACTAAAAATTTCCCCACAAATCTTTGTAAACATATTTGGATAAGTCGAAAATAAGCGAATAATAGAAGTTCGACAGATTTCCTGGGAAATTGCGCGGTTTCATTTTAGCTTTTTTGACAGTTATTGTTGATTTGCATATAAAGATTAGATAACCGCGCAATGTTCTATTTAATCCTGAAAGAAATATTCATCTTGTGTAGCTCTTTATTATCAATAGAATATTCTTTCACTCTACGTAAAAAATACTGTTAAGCTGCTCCTAATCAAAATATTGAAACGTTGTAACTTTATATAAGAATTTACGAACTAATTCTTAGGAGGTGTCTTATGAAAAGAAAGATACTAATTTGGCCACTTATTATAATGATTTGCCTATCTGCAGGCTTCCTCTTAGCCAGGTATTTCGAAAAAAGCATTGTGAAAGAAACTGAAATTCCTACAGAGACAACTCCAATCGACAATTCATTAACTGAAGAATTAGGAGAAGTAGAAGATATTCCTGTTAGCAAGATTATTCACCAGGTATTTTTACAGTCTCAACTAGGTAAGGTGGAAAGTATCCCCTTCATAGCTGGAGAAACTACTTCTAAGGAGGTAACTAAATTGTGGGGAGAGTCTAATACACATTCTAATACAGAAGTTGGTGAGTATATCGAATTTCCAGACAAAGATATCATACTTGGAATCAAAAATTCAATGGTATTTGATATTCGATCCTATAAGGATGACATAAAACTAGTGCATTTAAATGAACTAAAAGATTATCGTGAACCAGATGAGACCAAGACGTACAAGGATGAAACAACTCATCAAATTATTCTTATTTACCATGAGAATACTAACTATCAACTAAAATGGGTATTCCCGTACCCAACAGATGAGAATCCAAATCCGAAAGTGCACCATATTTCTGTTTTAAATCTATCAGAAACAATGAATCAGACAATCAATCAACAACTTTCTAATTTATCGCTGGATGAAAAAATTGGCCAATTAATTTTTGCAGGGATTTCCTCTACAGAATTAACTACTTCAGACAGAAAACTGATAACTCAATATAAAGTAGGTGGTATCATTTTTTATAAAGAGAATTTACAAAATCCCACTCAAATTCTCCGACTATTAAAAACAATAAAGGAAACAAATAGTGGAAATAAATATCCACTGTTTTTAGGAATCGATGAAGAAGGTGGCCGAATTTCAAGGATGCCTAAGGATATACAAAGTCTTCCTTCTAGTTTGGCAATAGGAAATTCAAATAATGTATCATTTGCCTATGATATTGGCAGAATACTTGGGAAAGAATTATCTACCTTTGGATTCAATTTAGACTTTGCGCCTGTATTGGATATTAATAGTAATCCGAACAACCCTATTATCGGTGATCGTTCCTTTGGCAACAATGCAGAAGTCGTAAGCTCATTCGGCATAGAAACGATGAGAGGTTTACAATCCGAAAATATAATCTCTGTTATTAAACATTTTCCTGGTCACGGCGACACAGATGTTGATTCCCATTTAGAGTTACCAACAATCAACAAAACAAAGAAGCAATTAGAAGAACTTGAATTAATCCCATTTAAACAGGCGATACACCAAAATACCGATACCGTTATGATTGCACATATTCTGTTACCTAAAATTGATGCAGCATTTCCTGCCTCTCTTTCAAAAAAGATAATTACAGGGATTTTACGAGATGAAATGGGATATGATGGTGTCGTTATTACGGATGATTTAACAATGAAGGCGATAACAAATAATTACACAATGGAAAAAGCCGCTGTCGAATCTATAAAAGCGGGTTCTGATATTCTTTTAATTGCACATGATTTTCAAAATGTTGAAGTTGCTATTCAATCTATAAAAAAGGCTATTGAAACTGGTGAAATTACAGAGGAAGAAATCAACACAAGTGTAAAAAGGATTATCCAGTTAAAAGAAAAATACAAGTTAAATAATTCGAATGTAGAAAAGGTTAATATTGAAGAATTAAATCAAACAATAAATAACATACTTAACAAATATCAATCCTAAATAATTTACTAATTTTTATAGGGAAAAAGTCTTCACTATTACATGTAAAACTATAGTTCAAAAATTTAATCTTCCTATTTCGAGTAAAAAATCAACTTTTGTAAATAATAACGGTAATGTCTTAACATACCTAATAAAGACGGAGGTTTTTACTGTGGACATTATAGCAGATAATGCAATTCCCGCATTTCTCGAATCGACTCAGTTAATTGTTGAGCTTGACAGTGTAGATATTTATAACAATATTATCTTTCCAGTTCAAGCTAAGGAATACGATATCAATCCACAAGTAGAGGTACCGTATGATTTAGAGAAAGAAAAAAGAGACCAACAAAGCGTAGATGAAGGGCATTCACCATGGAGACTAGACCCTCTGTTTACAACACAAGTTTTTGTCAGTACGCAAATTTCCCCTGGGGGTATTGAAGGTGAATATCCAATAGAAGAGGGAAACTTAAAGCTTCTATATAGCACAAAGGATACTGCTGTAGTAGAAGTTAATGATAGCGATACTTCTATTAAATATGTTTATTTAAAAAGGCTTGTTAAACAGGATCCTTCTGGAATTTGGACAGTAATTGGATACGATACTATAGATAAATAAAATTAGGTGGTGAATTCTAACAATTCGCCACCTAATTTTTTTGATTTCCTCTAATTTATTTTCCTTTTAGCTTCTACTCTTTAGGTTTTAAATCTTCAATTGAATTGATATCCATATAGGCTGGTACAACCAATCCAATTTCTGTACCTTTTAAATTCTCACCTAAATCAACTAGATCTTCCTTATGTTTCTCATAAAAGGAAGCGTGAGTAGAAGGTAACCACGGTGCAACAGATGCATCTCCTTCACCTGAAGCAAGTGCTTGGAACATGACTGCAGGATCTACCGGTGTCAATGTGACCTCATATCCTTGTTGCTCTAATACGGCCTTCATCACATAACCTGAAGCTCGTTCTGTATCCCATGGTGTTGAAACTAATTCGATTTCATCACCCTCTACTTTCTCAACACCTTTTGTCCATTCTTCAACCTTGTCCGAGTTCGCTTCAATCCAATTCATAGCTGCTTCTTCAAAAGGTACTTCCTGTGCATCAAACATTACAGTTTCCATATCTTCTGGTTCCCAGTAAAAGCGATCAAGAATGGTATACGCACTTGGCATATCCTCTTCTAATCCTTTTCGAACAATGGTATTTACGTTTTCACTACCTCCAAATGTTCCTTTGGGGTCTTCTAGAAATTTCAAATCATCTGCAGAGAACATCCAGTGCGGAGTCCAACCGGTAATAATAATTGGTTCTTCGTTTTTAACTGCTTCTTCCAATGCACCTAACATACCTGCTGTTGAACTTTCTAGAAGTTCCCAACCCTCTAAATTTCCGTACTCCGCTAAAGTGTTTCGGGCAAGTTCCGTTGTCCCCGCTCCCGGCTCGATACCAGTAATAGTATAGTCTAATTGTTCACCTAAATTGGCAGTTTCTCCTCCTGCACTTCCATGTTTTTGATTACCTTCTTCGCTACCACAACCAGTTAATAATAATGAAACAGATAATCCTAAAGTAATGCTCATCGTTTTTAATTTAACCAAAATTACATCCCCTTTTTAGAAACTTCACTTATCGCAACGTATTATCACATTAAGCTAAAGGAGTTACCTAGGTAACTAGATAACTCCATATTTCTGTTTATTAACATCGTTTGTAATTATGTCCTCAAAATCATTCGAAGAGATTTAACAATAAATTATTCTACCCCTTTAGTCCATTCAGCTACTTTTTCAGCATTATCATTAATCCATTTCTCGGCTGCCTCTTCTGGATCAGTACCACCATTAATATCAAGCATTACAGATTCAATATCTTCTGTAGTCCAATTGAATGCATCCAGAACTTTGTATGCTTCAGGCATATCTTCTTCTAATCCTTGGCGAGCGAATGTATTGATTGTCTCTTCTCCACCAAAAACTCCTTTAGGATCTTCTAAATATTTCAAGTCATAAGAGGAGAATTTCCAGTGAGGTGACCAACCTGTAACAATTACTTCTTCTTTATTTTCAATTGCTTGACCTAAAGCAACTGTCATTGCACCAGAAGACGAGGGCAGTAATTCCCAATCATTTAGGTTTTCATAATCAGTAATCGCTTGTTCCGTTGCAGCCATCACACCTGCTCCAGGTTCAATACCTGTTATTGTCATATTTGCTTCATCAGTTAATTCTTCGATTGAATCTACCTCCATGTAAGAAGGTACTACTAAACCAATTTTAGCACCCGTTAAGTTTTCACCTAATTCATCAAGGCTTTCTTTGTATTCTGCATATTGAGAAGCATGTGTATTTGGTAACCATCCAGCAACCATTGCATCTGCTTCACCTTTTGATACAGCTTCCCACATAATGGCGTTATCTAATGGTGTTAAAGTTACGTCATAACCTAGGTCCTCTAATACTTTTCCTACGACATTTGTGGAAGCAACCTCAGTATCCCATTCAACATAGGCTAAGTTAATTTCCTTGGAGGTACTATTGTTATTTGAATCAGCTGATTCACTGGAAGAAGTTCCTCCTTCATCAGATCCACTGCACGCAGCAAGCATTGCTCCCATACCTAAAGCTAATCCCAACATTTTTAACTTATTGAACTCCATATAATCTCCCTTTCTAGTTTTATTTCTTTTTATTAAGACTCTGTGTTAAACGGTCAACGATAATAGCAAAGATTACTAGACTAAGTCCCGCAACAAAACCATTCCCTACTTGAGCACGTTGTAAAGCAGATAGCACTTCTCGACCTAAACCCGGTGCACCAATCATGGATGCAATCACTACCATCGACAACGATAACAGTACCGTTTGGTTAATACCTGCCATAATCGTAGACTTCGCTAATGGTAATTCAACTTTGAATAACTTTTGCCATCCTGTACTACCATAAGAATCTGCAGCTTCTACTAATTCTCTTGGTACTTGTCGAATACCAAGGTTGGTAAAACGAACTGTAGGCGGTAAGGCGAAAATTACGGAAGCAAAAACACCCGGTACAACACCGATACCAAAGAAGGCAACAGCTGGTATTAAATAGACAAATCCTGGCATTGTTTGCATAAAGTCTAAAATTGGTTTTATAACGTTTTCAGCAAAAATACTTTTTGACATTAAAATACCTAAAGGAATACCTATAATAATGGCAATAATACTTGAAAAAATTACAAGAGTTATCGTGTTCATTAACTCATCCCACAAGCCTTGGTTATAAATAAATAACAGACCAATGATTGAGAAAATGGCTAATCCAAACTTCCTTTGTGTTGCAAAAAATGCAATTATAGCGATAACCAATATAAATACAATTGGTGGAATGGCTACGAGCATATCTGTGATTAGGTTCATAGCATCTTTACCACCAGATTGAACAAAATTAAACAACGAATTTAAGTTACTTGTTAACCAATCCATTACTGTCTCAACCGTATCAGCTACTGGTAAACTCGGAATAGAATCAAGTGTTTTACTCATCACAAGTCACCTCCTTGCGTATCAGAAGCAAGTGATTGGATAACTACACCTTTAATTAGTACACCTATTAGTTTAGTATCCTTTACAACTGCTAAAGGGATGGTCGATTCAGAAATAATCCCTAATACATCTTGTATTAACATGTCAGACGGAACAGTTATCATATCTGTTTTTAAAATACTCATTACATTTTTTTCTCCACGTTTTGCAGCCTCTAATGCTTCATCCGCAGTGATATAACCTTTAAACTGACGATTCTTATCAACTGCAAGCAATACACTAACCTCTTCTTCACGCATACGCTTTAGCGCAACTTTTGGTCCATCGATCTCTACATTGACTGAGATAGGTCGTATCATGGCATTTTCTACTGTTAACACCTTTGAACGGTCTACATCTTCAAGGAATGTTTTCACATAATCATTTGCAGGATTTGTTAAAATCTCTTCACCTGTACCAATTTGAATGATTTTCCCATCCTTCATCAATGCAATACGATCACCTATACGTAACGCTTCATTTAAATCATGGGTAATAAATATAATGGTTTTTCTTACTTTTTGTTGTAAATCTAATAATTCATCCTGCATATCTTTTCGAATCAATGGATCCAGGGCAGAGAATGCCTCATCCATTAACAAAATATCCGGGTCATTTGCTAAAGCTCTTGCTAATCCAACACGCTGTTGCATACCCCCTGATAATTGACTTGGGTATTGATCTTTGTATGGTAATAACCCTGCATTTTCTAAAGCTTGTTCTGCTTTTTTAGTTCTTTCTTCTTTAGGGATACCTCGCACTTCTAATCCGTATTCGGTATTAGCAAGTACTGTTCGTTGTGGAAATAAACCGAAGTTTTGAAACACCATGCTCATTTTTTCACGTCGAATATTTCGGAGCTGCTGTTTATTCATTTTGGAAATGTTTTCACCATCTATGTAGATATTTCCGCTGGTAGGTTCAATGAGATGATTGAGTAGACGGACTAACGTAGATTTACCACTACCTGAAAGCCCCATAATTACAAAGATTTCACCTTCATTTACAGTGAAACTTGCATTATACACGCCGATTGTAGCACCTGTTTGCTTTAGAATCTCTGTTTTATCTTTTTTCTGTTCGACAAGCTTTAATGCACTATTAACATGCTTACCGAAGATTTTTGTAACATTTTCAACTTTTATTTTTTCCATACCGGACTCCTTTCCTATTATTCTCATTTTTGTATTTTATTAGTTTACAACTAAGCAACAACTTCATCGTAACAAAAGGTTGTTACTTGTGTCAAACAACTAACTTATCAATCTAGTAAATGAGATATACCTTTTTAAAATAAAAAAAGGCTATAGACACTGTCTTTCTACAGTATCTATACCCTAATCATCCTGGATATAAAAATTTTTGTACTCTTTCTAAACATTCGTCATTCCCGATAAAATAAATGACATCACCAAGTTCAATTGTGGCATATGGCCCAGGAGAAATAATCAGTTCTACCCCTCTTCTGATTCCCACAATTGTTGCCATCGTATTTTGCCAAAAGTTAATTGTTCCAATTGATTGTGAAATATACGGTGTATTTTCTTCAACCTCCACTTGAAATGGTACAAATGGATTAACAGATTTAAATCGTTCTGTACGGCTAACAAGACGTTCTGTTGTTTCTTGTAGTACTTCTAATTCTTTCTTTTGTCTTCTAATACTTTCAAGCATTTCTAATTGTACTTGGTAGACAGATTGAACTTCTAAAAACTGATGGACAAATTGGGCTGCTTTTTCATAGGATTTAATCATCACTCCGCTACCCTTTGTCGCTTCCACAATCTCAAGATCCTGTAATACAGCAATCGCTCGTCTTGCCGTTTCAGATGAGACATTATACTGACTTGCTAATGATGATCTTGCATAGATTTTTTCTCCAACTAGGTATTTTTTCTCAACAATTCTTGATGCTATATCAGCAGCGATTTTTTGGTACTTTGGCTGCTTTACTTGAACCTTCTTAGTTTCCATAATGGTGACTACCTTTCAAACCGCAAATTAATTAATAATCGTTTCATTTCTTCAACAAGATTATATTAAAGCATGTGTTCATATCTCGCTATTATTATTTTTATAATAATGCACAAACTCAATCATCGGTGAAGTAATACGTAATCTTTTGTAGATTTCTCTTGGAAATTAGAGCTGTTTTATTTCGATAAAAAAATTTTCAATCCCGTTGACATTCACGTTACGGCAACCTTTATGATGAATTTATCAGGAGGGATTACGATGGAGTACACAATAAGTAAATTAGCAAAATTAGCAGGTGTTAGCACTCGAACATTACGCTATTACGATGAAATCGACTTATTAAAGCCAACAAGAATTAATAGCTCTGGATATCGTATTTATAGTCAAAAAGAGGTTGATCGATTACAACAAATTTTATTTTTCCGAGAATTAGAAGTGGATTTAGAAACCATTACTCAAATCATGAATGAACCAGGTTTTGATCCTTTGACTGCACTCTTACGTCACCAAAACGAACTTGTACAAAAACGTACCCGCCTAGATAAATTAATTGAGACAATTGACAAAACAATTGCTCACCAAAAGGGGGAAATGATGATGAGTAATAATGAAAAGTTTGATGCCTTCAAAGAACAATTAATTGCTGAAAATGAAGATAAATATGGAAAAGAAATTCGAGAAAAATACGGGGACAAAACGGTAAATGAGTCCAACGCAAAGTTTCGTGGGATGTCCAAAGAAGACTATGAAGAAATGCAAAGCATAGAAAATGCCCTCTTCGAACTACTTCCAAAAGCTTTAGAAACTGGTGACCCAAGTTCGGAGTTAGCTCAACAGTTAGCAGCCAAACATAAAGAATGGCTAACTTATTCGTGGCCATCCTATTCAAAAGAGGCTCATAAGGGGCTTGCAGAAATGTATGTTGCCGATGAACGCTTTAAAGCTTATTACGATAAAGTGATAACAGGAGGCACTGAGTTTTTAAGAGATGCAATTATAGTGTTTGTAGGCAAGTAATCAAACATTCAACGATGTTAGGCAAAAGTGTTTTCAGTCCGACTGATTAATAATGGACTAAAACACTTTTTTATATTGCCATTTTATTTGCTTCATTTTTTATGCAAAATTGAAGAATAATTTGTTCATACTATAGTTGTGAAGTTATAGAAGACACTTAACGCCTTATAAAGGAGCAATTTCTTACTATGCAAAAAAATGAGAAGAAATTAAAGAAAATACGCTATGATCACGACAATCATGAATACATAGTATTGAATAAATGCCCACATTGTAATTTAGAAATTCACCCTACTACGCAAAATACGTTTCGTTTAGAAAATAACAGCTTCAAATTAAGTGTCATTTCTTTAACTTGCCCTTCCTGTAAAAATGATTATTTCATATTTAATGATGATCGTAATGAAGCGATTACAAATGAAAAATACCTTGTATCAATTCCTAAATATAGCTTTAACGAGAGTTCATTAATTCAAAATACATCAAATAAATTCCAAAACCTTTATACCCAATCAACTAACTGTGAACTTTTAGGCTACTATGATATTGCATTTTTCGGTTATATTAAATCATTAGAAATTTTGCTAAAAGATATCGCCATTTTAGAGCATCCTGACTCTGAGGATATTATTCTGTTTTGCAATGTCATTGCTTGCTTAGAACAATTTCATTCGACAAACATACATCTGTTCTCTAAAAAATTACTCGAGGTATTAAAAAATGACTATTTACACTATCAAAAAAGTGTAGATTTTTATACTAACTCAGAACTAGTGAAAGATTGTATCGATTATTTCTTGCTGTATTTAGAGTTGCTATTAAAAACGAAAACATTAAATGCGCATCGTAAACCATCAGAAGAATGAAGTAGAAGGAGTTAAGCCATTACAGGTTTAAACTCCTTTTATTTTTGACCAATAGTAAACTTCTACCTATGCATATTTAACCTTTACGAGGAGAAACTATGAAAAAGGAGAAATACTATGCCAAAAATTGCATCGATTAGTACATACAATCCTCCCTATACACTAGAGCAAAGAAATATCGAACAACTAACGAAAGAGCTATTTACCGATAAAATTCCTCAGCTAGAACGTCTATTAAAAGTATTTGAAAACGGCGAAATCAAACAACGTCATTTTTGCGTTCCATTAGAGTGGCACAAAGAACCTCATAGTTTTGAAGAACGTAATAATTTGTATATTGAATTAGCTACCGAGTATGGTGTTCGAGTGATTGAGTCCTGTCTATCAAATTCAAATTTTTTAGATCATCCGCTCCCACCCGAGGATATTGATAAGATTATTTTTGTATCAAGTACAGGTTTTTCTACGCCAAGTATTGACGCACGTGTTATGAATAAAATCAAATTTTCAGACCGAGTAAAGCGTACACCTATATGGGGACTTGGTTGTGCAGGTGGCGCTGCAGGGATTAGTAGAGCATTTGATTATTGCTTAGCACATCCTGAAGCAAAGGTTCTTATCGTTTGTATAGAGCTTAGTAGTCTAACATTCCAACAAAACGACACTTCAAAAAGTAATCTAGTTGGTGCTTCACTCTTTGCAGATGGAGTATCATGTCTTTTAGTTTGTGGTGATGATGTTGTGTTACCGAATAAAAAACCCCTTCCTTATATTTTAAACACTGCTTCTAAATGGATGCCCAATTCAGAAGATGTAATGGGATGGGATATAAAAAACGATGGTCTTCATGTTATTTTCTCACGAGATATTCCTACAATTATTAGCAAATGGTTAGGTCCATTTATTGATGAATTTTTAGACGAGCAGCACCTATCTAAGGCTGATATAGAAAATTTAGTTGCACATCCTGGTGGAAAAAAAGTGTTAGCAGCTTATGAGGAAACATTAA
The DNA here is from genome assembly GCA_035555915.1 of Ureibacillus sp. GTDB lineage: Bacteria > Bacillota > Bacilli > Bacillales_A > Planococcaceae > Ureibacillus. Next base: position 15,689 of record DATMGC010000045.1, read on the forward strand.
ATATGAGTGAACAACATACTTCTATATCTAGAGAGATACTTCAACAACACGGGAACATGTCATCACCAACTGTACATTATGTACTGGAGCAATTTATGTTGAGGGAAACAAAACCTGAAACGTATGGTTTGTTACTTGCACTCGGACCTGGATTTAGCGGAGAAGCAGTTTTACTTCAATGGAGGAATTAACTATGTCTATGTTCATACTTTTGTTTATTTTAATAGTAATTTTGCAACGTATCATCGAAGTGATTATTGCAAAAAGAAATGAGAAGAGAATGTTGGCAGCTGGTGCGTACGAAGCTGGTGCTTCTCATTATCCTTATATGATTGCACTGCACGTCAGTTTCTTTATAAGCTTACTTACAGAAACGTTTTTATTTGATCGTACAATTTCACCCATATTTTTATTGCTCTTTCCACTATTCCTTCTAGTACAAGGCTTGAGAGTATGGTGTCTAGCCTCATTAGGTCCTTTTTGGAATACTAAAATCATTATTTTGCCCGGAGCAAATGTGGTTAAAAAGGGACCTTACAATTTTATTAGACACCCAAACTATCTAGTTGTGAGTATTGAAATACTATTACTTCCTTTAATGTTTCAAGCTTACTTTACTGCTATCTGCTTTACCCTACTTAACTTTGCAATGTTGGCCGTTCGAATTCCTACTGAAGAAAAGGCATTAATAGAAGCAACTAATTATAGTAAAGAGTTTAAGAAGAAAGTATCTACAGTAATTCCACACGATCAACAGCATTAAAAACCAATTGAAAAAGACGATAACTACTATTAGAAAAGGAAATAAATAAAAATCCTGCTTAACATTAGAAATTACAGGAAATAAGTCGTATAATTACTTCTTGTAAAATACACAAAATACATTATTTTTCAACATCCTTAACCAAATTGAGCAACATTTACAATAAAATATTACTATTATATTCAAAATTTTCGAACGCATTTATGATTTAGATTTTTAACAAAGAAACTATAGGATTAAGGGAATAATTAGTTTATCATTAAGGATGTATAAATTTCACAATGATGTGAAGTTTGATTAAATTTTATGTGTATAACGATATGTGAAATGTTTTTCAAACTTCTCAAAGTAAAATGCATGTTATGCGAATGTAAAGGAGAATTGGATATGTCAGAAGAATTGACTCAAGCTCAGCAAAGCTTACTTACAGGAAGAACAGATTTACTTGATCAATTATTAAAACCTGAAGTTCAACAATCACTAACTACTTTAGTAGAACAACTACCAAAGCTAGCTGAGGTTGTTACGCTTTTAACAAAAACATATGATATGGCTCAACTTGTTGCAACAGATGAAGTGTTAAAAAATGATACAGTAAGTGCTCTTAAAGAGATGTCTGAACCTGTTATTGGCTCTGTAAAAAATCTAGCTGCAACTGCAATCGAGGCAAAAGATCGTGCTGAAACTACAAACGAAACTATCGGTATTTTCGGTCTATTAAAATTATTAAAAGATCCTGAAACACAAAAGCTTTTCCGCTTTGCGAATGCATTTTTAGAAATCCAAGCTGAACGTAAAACTCAAGAATAGTACCCTTATATTTAACAAGTATGGACGGAGGATTTATCATGGCAAAAGAAATCGTCATCTTAGGTGCAGGTTATGGTGGTTTATTAACTGCTTTAACTTTACGTAAATATGTAAGTAAAGAAGATGCAAAAGTTACAGTGGTGAACAAATACCCTACTCACCAACTGATTACAGAATTACACCGCCTTGCAGGTGGTACAACTACTGAACGTGCAATTTCTTTCCCTTTAACAACTCTATTTAAAGATAAAGATGTAAACGTAGTAGTAAATGAAGTGAAATCTTTCTCAGTTGACAATAAGGAAGTTCACTTAGTTGATGGAACAGTTATGGAATATGACTACCTAGTAGTAGCACTTGGTAGTCAAACTGGTTTCTTCGGTATCCCTGGCCTAGAAGAAAACAGTATGGTATTAAAATCAGTGGATGACGCAAACCGTATCAATCATCATATTGAAAGCAAAATTGCTGCATTTGCACAAACAAAAAATCCTGCAGATGGTACAATCGTAATTGGTGGTGGCGGTTTAACTGGGGTTGAACTTGTTGGTGAAATCGTTGACAACTTCCCTAAAATCGCTAGAAAATATGGTGTAGACTTTAAGGATTTAAACATCAAACTTGTTGAGGCTGGTCCAAAAATCTTACCAGTTCTTCCTGATGACTTAATTGCACGTGCTACTGAAAGCTTAACAAAACGTGGCGTTGAATTCTTAACTGGTCTTCCTGTTACTGGTGTTGAAGGAAACAAAATTTCACTTAAAGATGGTTCTACTATTGAAGCAAATACATTCATTTGGACAGGTGGAGTTGCTGCCCTTCCATTAGTACAAGAATCAGGACTTGAGTGTGACCGTGGTAAAGCAATTATAGATGAGTATTTACGTTCTAAATCTCATCCTGAAGTATTCGTAGTAGGTGATGCTTCTGTTGCTCTTCCAGCTGATGGTGGACGACCATTATATGCACCAACAGCACAAAATGCATGGCAAATGGGAGAAACTGCAGGGTTTAACTTATTTGCAACACTTGAAGGTCAAAAACTAGAATTATTTGATCCTATCAACTCTGGTACACTAGCAAGCCTTGGACGCAAAGATGGTGTGGCTACTGTTGGTGGTAATAATATTCCATTAAAAGGTCTTCCTGCTTCATTAATGAAAGAAGCAAGTCATGTTCGTTATTTAACACATATTAAAGCCCTATTTGGTCTAGCTTATTAATACTTATTAGAAAAGAAGATTTCGGTTGTTACCGAGATCTTCTTTTTTGCATCCTCATTTATTATTCTTCCTTTTTCTATCCATACTAATACCTATTATGATAAAAGCTTTCCGATTAAAATATGATACCCATTCCTTAACATTAAAAATAGTGAGCATACGATTCAATACAAATTAAAATATTATTTTACTAAAATTCCATAATATTCTATATGGATCACGCAATAAAGGGTATAATTGGTAATACGATTTTCTATAAAAAGGTGTGAACTTTACTCATGAATGAGAAAAAGACAATTTCTAATAATCCAATTTATCCCGTCATGATTGCAATCGGGGTTGCTCATTTAATCAACGATACGATGCAATCGGTTGTTCCTGCGATGTTCCCACTTTTAGAGGAACAGTTAGGACTTTCCTTCACTAAACTTGGCATTATTTCATTTGTTTTAAATATGTTCTCCTCTACTCTTCAACCCATAGTCGGGTATGTAAGTGATAGGAAACCAATGCCATATGCATTACCTATAGGAATGATGAGCTCCTTTGTGGGACTCCTAATGCTTGTTTTGGCGCAGTCCTATTGGGTCATCCTAATTGCTGTTTTATTTTTAGGATTCGGCTCAGCTATCTTTCACCCTGAGGGATCAAAAGTATCGTTTATGTCGGCGGGTAATAAAAGAGGATTGGCACAATCCATCTATCAAGTTGGAGGAAATTCCGGACAGGCATTGGCACCATTGATTAGTGCATTTATTTTAAACGTCTATGGACAGCATGGCGCTGCAATCGTTCTATTGTTAACGGCAATTGGTATCGCCATTTTACTTAAACTATCTAGATGGTACTTAAAACAGTTACAAGCAGAAAAATTAGAAACGAAAAAGAAAAAAATACTGATATCTTCTTTACCCCCATTAACAAAAAAACAAGTAGGTATCGCAATAGGTCTTTTACTTACCATCATCTTTGCCCGATCCTTTTACACAACGAATATTACATCTTTCTATGTGTTCTATTTAATGGATCACTATGATTTAACCCTAAAAACAGGACAAGTATTTATTTTTATCTTTATGGCTTTCGGGGTAGTTGGTACCTTTTTCGGAGGATCACTTTCTGACCGAATAGGCAGAAAGAACGTTATTCTCCTATCTGTAGTTGGCCCTTTACCATTTTGTTTATTATTACCGTATATGCCGATTTGGATTGTTCTTATTTTCTTAATCATTATTGGGACATTAATTATGATTAGTTTTTCTGTTACTGTGGTGTATGCTCAAGAACTCGTCCCAAGTAAAATTGGAACAATGGCGGGAATGACAACAGGGTTTGCCTTTGGAATGGGCGCGATTGGAGCAGTAGTCATTGGCTTTTTACTCGATACGATAGGCATCGATACAACAATTAAAATCATCTCTCTTTTACCGATTTTACTGATCGTTGCGTTCTTCTTACCAAAAGATAAGGTAGAGAAGGCTGCCTAACACAAAAGGAGAAATCCCTACTATTACTTAGGGATTTCTCCTTTTTTAACGTCGTACCTTTTTACGATAGAAGCGAATTATGATAACAATAAAGATCAGAGCTAATATTGCATAGGCAAAGTCAGAATAGATGTCCATATACCCAACAATTGACTCCCAAGAATCTCCGACTGCTGCCCCTAAATTTACTAATACCATATTCCAAATTAACGTACCTAATGTTGTAAGTAATAAGAATATCGAGAAATTCATTTTAGCAAGGCCCGCAGGAAGCGAAATTAAACTACGAATTAACGGAACAAAGCGACAGAAGAATACTGTCCATACATCATATTTTTCGAACCATGCATTTGCTTTATGGATATCTCTACTTGTGAGTCGTAAAACTTTCCCCCAACGATCCACAAATCGCTCAAGTCTTTTAATGCCAACTATTGCACATATTCCGTAAAGAATAACTCCACCAGCTACTGAGCCTATCGTAGAGGCGATAATAACGCCTGTCACAGTTAAATCGGTAGAAGTTGTCATAAATCCCCCGAAAGTTAAAATAACCTCTGACGGGATAGGAGGAAATAGGTTCTCTAACATGATTAATAGGAATACACCTAAGTATCCATAGTCCTCCATCATTGTTGTAATCCAAGTTTCCATTCATTCTCTCCTTATGTATTAATAATCCTGTAATGAAACTAACTACTACGGTCATTTCTTTATTCAACTCTATTATACACACTATTCAATTTTCCTTTTAATCATTCTTGAAAATAATGGAATATACTATACGTTAGGGTATTTTCAATTAATAGGAAGTGTAATAAAATAAGCCAACGAATGTTTCGTTGGCTAGAAGAGTATTATACTTTTTAGACTCCTTTTACTGTGGAGAAGTTCCTCATTCATATGAGTATTATTTATATCTTTTCTTTTGACCCTTTGATATTTGTTTCCATTTCCTTTGTTCCGCAAGCTTCGCCTGAGTATTTGTTTTTCTTTCAATAAATGCTATTTCCTTTTGCAACTTAAAATAGCTTTGTAATCTCGAAAGCTCGAGGTCTCCACTTTCAATTGCCTTATTAATTGCACAACCCGGTTCTCCATTGTGAGTACAGTCTCTAAAACGACAATTTGATGCTAACTCTTCAATGTCTTGGAAACTAGAAGCAAGACTTTCACCTTGATTCCATAATTGCAACTCTCTCATACCCGGCGTGTCGATTAAACAGCCTCCTCCTGGTAATAAGACTAGTTCTCGATGAGTCGTTGTATGTCTTCCTTTTGCATCATCTTCACGAATGTTTGACACCTGCATCTTGTTCTCACCAAATAATGCATTGGTTAATGTAGACTTACCTGCACCCGAAGAGCCTAACAAAGCTCCTGTAATTCCTTCTTTAAAGAGAGAACGGATTTTCTCCATTCCTTCTCCTGTATATGCGCTAGTTACATAAACATCAACACCCATTGCAACGGCCTGTGCTTCTCTTACATACTTATCTATATTGTCACACATATCTGCTTTTGTTAAAACAATAATAGGAGTTGCACCAGATTCCCAAGCAGCTACTAAATATCGCTCTAATCGTCGTAAATTAAAATCCTCATTTAAACTCATCACAAGAAATACAAGGTCAACATTTGTAGCAACAAGTTGTTCTTCTATTTCTCTTCCTGCAATTTTTCTAGAAAACTGTGACTTCCGAGTAAATAGTTTATGAATAATTGCTCGTTCTTCGCCGTCCATTTTTTCAATGAGTACCCAATCACCTACTGCTGGAAATTCAGAGCGATTCATTGATTCGTACGCATAAAGACCTGAAACTGTTGCTAAGTATTCTCCATTTGCTGCAACTACTCGATACGAGTGTTTATGCTCTAAACTCACTCGAGCTGGTACACAATTTTCAAATCTTTTTTCTTTTAAAAGTTTAGCTAATTGCTCTTCAAAAAAAGTCGAAAATCCTAATGATTTTATATTCAATTTAAATTCCTCCAATAGTGTGTTGTATCCGAAAAACTGTTTCATACAAATAAAAAACCTCTGATCTGCGATTTGGCAGTCAAAGGTTTCAACACATTCAAAGGAATAATTAGATACACCTTAACGAAAAATTAAGGAAGGTAGTTAACAGGTTACTTTGAGGTGAATGAAATTAGACAAACCAAATCGCTCATTTACAATCGCATATACATTTGTCATAATACTTCACCTTCTTTTCACATTTTCTATATTGTATTATTTTTTACCTTAATATGTCAATAGTTTCGAGATTTTTGTTTCGAAGGAATGTAATTTTTTAATTTTGTACTAAGGACATTCACAAATAATAAAAAAGAGAGACATCTCTATTCGAGTCTGTCTCTCCCTATAAAATACGAAACAATTGAAACACTAGTGTTTACTTCCACTTTCTAATTTGGCTATCTGAGCCATAAACAAAATGGCCTGGTAAAACTTCATGTACTTTGATTTCTTCAGTTGTTTCCTCATGATTATACGGAATTCTTGTACGTTTTCTTTCAGTTAGCGGATCTGGCAGTGGTACCGCTGAAAGTAGCGATTTTGTATAAGGATGAATTGGGTTATTGTAGATTTCATTCGCTTCTCCAAGCTCAACAATTTTCCCTCGATACATAACAGCAATTCGATCACTGATATATTTTACCATCGATAAATCATGGGCAATAAATAAATAAGTTAAGTTTCTTTCTCGTTGTAATTTCTTTAATAGGTTTACAACCTGTGCTTGAATTGATACGTCTAGTGCTGAGATTGGTTCATCCGCAATAATAAAACTTGGATTCAAACTTAATGCACGAGCGATTCCAATACGTTGACGTTGGCCACCTGAGAATTCATGGGCATAACGGTTCGCATGTTCGCGATTTAAACCTACTGCCTCTAATAAATTTCCAATGTGCTCTTGGCGCTCTTTTTTATTTTTGTATAACCCGTGGATATCAAAAGCTTCACTAATAATTTCA
>DATMGC010000046.1:0-1919 GCA_035555915.1 Ureibacillus sp.
AGAGGGGAATCCCCTCTGCCCTAGACCGTTACTTAGAAGTACACACTGTAATATAAATTGAAACGCCGTATACGAGACCCGTACGTACGGTGTTGTGAGAGGGGCGAAAATAGGTTACTTATTTTCCCTCTACTCGATTGATAAACTTTGATTTATGGGATTTATCATAAAGGGATGATGTATATTAATTAATTTGATGGAGAAATTAACAAAAAGTAGCGAATTTGTTAAGTTCAAAAACATTTCATTCAATAAGCGAATTGGGAAATTGTAGGGCACTTCACTTTAGATACATTTTCCATTATACTAGTAAAATTAGAACAATGAGTAAAAGAGGCGAAATAAGTGGCTGAACATCCTAAAAAAACTAGAACTGTAACACCTTTTCAGCTTCTTGTAAGCTATTATTTTATCGCTATTGCAACTTCTTTTCTTTTATTAAGAATTCCTGCAGTTTATCAAACTGGAGTCGAAGTATCTTTTGTTGATACATTATTCACAGCAGTAAGTGCAGTGAGTGTCACTGGATTAACTGTATTTGATATTCATGAAACCTTTACTTTTTTTGGCCTCTTAGTTTTATTAGTTATTTTACAACTAGGAGCAATCGGAATTATGTCTTTAGGAACTTTTCTATGGATTATTTTAGGGAAAAGAATTGGTATGCGAGAAAGACAATTAATTATGATTGACCACAATCAATACCATTTATCTGGTGTTGTTCACTTATTAAGACAAATTGTAAAGCTTCTTTTTACAATTGAAGCAATTGGGGCTTTTATTCTATCAATTCATTTCCTTCAATATTTTGATACATGGGAAGAGGCAGTAAAACATGGAATTTTTTCTGCTGTATCTGCTACAACAAATGGTGGTTTTGATATTACAGGAGATAGTTTGATTCCCTATCATAAAGATTATTTTGTTCAATTGATTACGATGATATTAATCGTGCTAGGTGCAATTGGGTTTCCAGTTCTAATTGAATTGAAAAAGTTTATTTTACGGAAAGATGCATCATTCCGTTTTAGTTTATTTACTAAAATTACGACTGCAACTTATGGTTTGTTGTTTGTCGTAGGAACTATAGTGATTTTACTTATTGAGACGTTCCACTCATTGAGGGGCATGGCATGGCATGAGAAATTATTTACAGCTATGTTTCATTCTATATCTGCGCGTTCAGGTGGGTTGACAACTTTCGATGTGACACTGTTTAGCGAAGCGACAGATATCTTTTTGAGTTTTTTAATGTTCATCGGTGCTTCTCCAAGTTCAGTTGGTGGGGGAATTCGAACGACAACTTTTGCACTGGCTATATTATTTCTATACAACTTTGCGAATGGTCGAACAGAAATTCAATTATATGGTCGGGAAATTTATTTAATGGATATATTCCGATCGTATGTAGTCATTATTCTTGCATTTTTCATGGTTATGATTGCTACAATGATATTACTAATAACGGAGCCAGCTGCTACATTTACACAAATTATCTTTGAAATTACATCGGCGTTCGGAACAGCAGGAATGTCCTTAGGAATTACGGAGGATTTATCGACAGAAGGAAAGTTCATCATTATGATTCTCATGTTCATTGGTCGTGTTGGACTAATATCATTTTTGTATACTCTTGGTGGAAAAGTAGACAAACCACCTTATCGCTATCCAAAAGAGCGAGTAATAATTGGATAAATTGTTAAAAGGTTTCATATTATTATAATATGAGACCTTTTCTTTTAAGTGCGCCCGGCATGCGCATGAACTATAGGGTGCAGGTCCCGAACCCCGAAGACAGAAGTAGAGGTTAGCCAAGAGCAAGGGTGTCCGTGGTGACGCGGAATCTGAAGGAAGCTGGAGGCAAAACACCGGTCCGAGGAACACGAATCTCATATAAGGCTAGGTATGACTGGATGAGT
>DATMGC010000047.1:0-48676 GCA_035555915.1 Ureibacillus sp.
TTTTGGCTGCCGAATCATGCGAGTAGAGGTCTCCATGTCAAGTTGTAATTATTCATGCACATGTATAGAGAAGCCCAATTTAAGCGAAAGTGTACATGCTTAGACAAGCAAAAATGTACATTTTGATACGGACATTTATACGCTTCCTTAGTGGTTGGTTGATGTGTACCCCCACACAGTGGACTTTCACCACCTAGATAGTTGCCATGCCTGGCACACAATGAAAAAAGGAACAGTTTACACTGTTCCTCCAGAGTGTAGACAAAGTCGAAATTCGACTTTGTCTACACGTATTTTTAGGCATTTCCTTAAGAATAAAGATTACCCAGACTGTCTTGAAAACGCTTGCCAGCCGCTTTTTTTCTGCATCGAAAGCGAAGCGGCAGATGCAAAGGCGCGAAGGCGAGCGAAGACGCGAATAGAAGTCGCCTTCATGAGCGAATTTTATTTGCGACGAAAGCGATAGCGTCAGGAGCAGACGAGCGAGACAAGCAACGCAGGATGAAAGCGTTTGTCAACAGTCTGAAGGAACAGTTTACACTGTCCCTCTATCCTTACACTACTCTTGAATTGCCTGTTTTTTCTTTTTTGAAACACCTAAGAACCATCCACCAATTGCAATAAGAAGTAATACAATCCAGAAGACTAATTTCCATGTTGTCGAATGTGGAAACTCATGCGGTAAAATAGCAACCTTTTCATGAGCTAAAGTTAGTACCGCTAGCTTAATTCCAACCCATCCAACAATTAGAAAGGCTGCAGTTTCTAAATCTGGGTAATCGTGCAATACCTTGACGAACCATTGTGCAGCAAATCGCATTAAAATCATACCAACTATTCCACCAAAGAACATTACTGCGAATTGCCCTGCATTAATTCCACCGATATCAAAATTCCCTACATGAGGTAATGTTACAGCTATTGCTACTGCTGCTAACATAGAATCAACAGCAAACGCGATATCTGCAAACTCTACTTTTGCAACGGTAGCCCAGAAACCTTTTCCTTTTTTAGTATGTTCTTCAATTTCATCTTCTTCCTCATCGTTCTTTTTAAATTTCTGTTCATAAACATTTTTGATGGAGATAAATAACAGATAAGCCGCGCCGATTGCTTGAATTTGCCAATAGTTTACTAAAACTGCAATGAGGAATAGCGCCACAAAACGGAAAATAAATGCCCCTACCAATCCATAAAACAATGCCTTTTTCTGTTTCTCTGTCGGCAAGTGCTTTACCATGACTGCCATTACCACTGCATTATCCGCAGCCAATAATCCTTCCAAAACAATCAATACTACCAGTACCCAAGCGTACTCTAAAAATATTTCCACTACATTTTCCTCCTTATTTTTTGTTTCTGTTTCCCAAAAAGGGATGGGCAATCTATCACCCTAATTTCATTTGAAAAGCCTTCGTTCTTTCAAGTAGGGTAAAAACGGTTAAAACAACAACAAATTTAACAAATTCCACCGAATTACCATTTCTAGGCAAAAAGAAAAGACCCATGCCTAATAAATAGGCAAAGGTCTTGCTAAGCAATTGGAATGATTTCAAATATTAATCTGAAATCGCATATGCTTTCACACCCGATGGTTCTCACCATGTAATGACGACTGTGAAGTAAGTATTTTTCAATACTTATAAGCTACTCCCCTTTGACAAATAGTCAAATGGTTATTCAGTTTTATTTAAAATAATCTTAACATAGTCCAAAAGAAAAACAATAGGTCAAAACTATCTTATTTGAATATGCAGAAGCTCATTATCTTTATTCTCTTCATAAAATTTTACCATGGTAGGCAGTGTTTGAATGAAGTCAGGACATTGAATATTCCCCTGTAATAGTTCTTGAGCTTGCGAACAATCAAATGATGCATTCCACGTCATATATTCCATTGTTTCATACTCAACACTAAGCATCTTCCTTATCACTGGTATCTGTAAACCCAACTTTGCAATGCCGAGTGGGAACCTCCCTTTTGGATATTTGTCAGTCATTACTTTTACCATCATTCGATACACTTCTTGCACTGGGTGAGGATGTGGATCTGTTAAGTGTAACGTTTTCCCAATAGCTTGAGGATGTGTACAAAGGTAAGAACAAGCATCAATTATATAATCAACCGGCACGACATTAATTGTTGAAGTAGATTTACCGATATAAGGAATAAAAGGTAAGCTTTTTAGTTTATCAATCATATTTAAGAAAAAGTAAGGACCATCAAACTTAATCGTTTCACCCGTCTCTGATGAACCTCTTACAATTCCTGGACGTATAATGGTTACTGGAACCTGTGACTTTAAGTTGTCCACTAAAAGCTCCGCTTCAAATTTGGTCTCTTCATAGAAATTTTTAAAGCTTTTTGGTCGAATTAACTCTGTTTCAAGTAATTTCCCCTCTCTTGTCCCAGCAACATAGGCAGTACTAAAATACATATATCTCTTTAAATTAGGTATTGTTAAAACAAAATCATTTACCATCGACGTGCCATGAACATTAACTGTCCAAGCGATATCTCTAGGAACGGCTAAATCATAAATTGCGGCCAGGTGCCAGAATACTTCAATATCAGATGTCAAAGCTTCAATTGATTCTTCCATAAGACCTAAATTAGGTAAAGTAATATCACCTTCAAGTATCTCAATATTTCTTTCAGGATGGGTACGTAAAATATCAGCACGCTCTTTTTGTGCCTTTTCTAATTCTGTTTGTAAAACTACTACTGTAACTTGATCCGTAATATTTTTTTGAAAGATACTCCGTATTAATTGACTAGTAATGAAACCAGGAAATCCTGTAAAAAAATGAACCCCCATTTTTTCTCCCCCATTTCCTTTGTGTCAAAATATTCCTATTATTCTATCTTATCACTAATCTACACATTTAAATAATTCCAAGTGCTTTTTCCCCATTTTTATCACTAAAAAAAGAACGCCAATTAAATGGCGTTCTGCTTTCTATAATAAGCTGTATAATTTAATGTTTTCGTTTTTATCTGAGAACCAACGCATTGCGAACTCGTTTTCAAATAAGAATACACGATTATCAAATCGATCTTTTACAAGCATCGAACGTGTAGAATGCATCGACTCTCTCACATCTTCTTCATTTTCAATCCAACGAGCGATTTTTGAACCGATTGGTTGCATTTGAACTTCTACATTATATTCATTCTTCATACGATGCTCAAACACTTCAAATTGTAATTGACCGACTGCACCAAGAATAACTTCTTCCGTATGAAGCGTTTTATAATATTGAATTGCACCTTCTTGTACTAACTGAAGAATCCCTTTATGGAACTGCTTAGATTTCATTACGTTTTTAGCCGTAACTCGAACAAAGAGCTCTGGTGTAAATTGTGGTAACTTTTCAAATTGGAAAGTTTTCTTACCTCCAACAATTGTATCACCAATTTGATACGTTCCTGTATCATACAGACCAATAATATCACCCGCAACTGCCTCATCAACAGTTTCACGGTCATCTGCCAAGAATTGAGTTGATTGTGTAACTTTAAAACTTTTATTTGTACGAGAAAGAGTAACATTCATTCCTCGTTCAAATTTACCTGAAACAATACGAACAAACGCAATTCTATCACGGTGTGCTGGGTTCATATTAGCTTGAATTTTGAAGATGAAACCAGAAAGATCATTATGTTCTACCGGGTCGATAAACTGCTCATCCTCAGTGATTCGTGGTTGTGGTGCAGGTGCGAACTGTAAATATGTTTCCAGGAATGTTTGTACACCAAAATTTGTTAAGGCAGAACCGAAGAATACCGGAGTTAATTCCCCACGACGAATTTTTTCTTCGGAGAAATCGTTCCCTGCCTCATTTAAAAGCATGATATCATCCATTGCCTGTGTATAATAAGAAGTCACTTTCATTGGATGATCAACTGCAAGTTCACCATTTTCATCGATTGGTAAGAAACGTTCTGACTCATCTGTACGGAACTGTTCGATACGTTTGTTGTAACGATCATAGATTCCTAAAAATTCTTTCCCCATCCCAATTGGCCAGTTCATTGGATAAGCATTAATTCCTAACACTTCTTCCAGTTCTTCAATTAACTCAAGAGGTTCTTTCCCTTGACGGTCTAACTTGTTGATGAAAGTAAAGATAGGAATACCACGTAAACGACAAACTTTAAACAGCTTTAATGTCTGTGCCTCAATCCCTTTTGCAGCATCAATGACCATTACCGCACTATCTACTGCCATTAACGTACGATACGTATCTTCAGAGAAGTCTTGGTGACCAGGTGTATCTAAGATATTCACACGTTTCCCAAGGTAGTCAAATTGCATCACAGAAGATGTAACAGAGATCCCGCGTTGTTTCTCGATTTCCATCCAGTCTGATGTTGCAAATTTACCGGTTTTTTTCCCTTTTACAGTACCAGCATCACGTATTGCACCACCGAATAATAATAATTTCTCTGTAATCGTCGTTTTACCAGCATCTGGGTGAGAGATAATGGCAAAGGTACGACGCGATAATATATCTTGTTCTAATTTTGAAGTCATTGTATTTCTCCTTTTTTATACCCTTGCTTTTAAAATTACATGTAATGTAATATAGCTATTCGTTTTTCATATACAAATTCTTTAAAAGTATCTATTTTGTATAATAAAAGATGAACCACTACTTGCACAATCTTTTTTCCTTTTAACCAATAATACAAAAAATTAATTCTTTTATGTAATCAATCAGCTTATTTAATTTCGTACTTAAATTTTAATGGCTGTCCCATAAGCCCAAGCTCAAAGAACAGCCCTAGAAAAAAGCATCAATCTAACTCTTAGTATTTATACGAATTTTAAACGTCCTGCTTCAATTGCAATTTCTGCATCACTATGTGGATATTTTTTATTTTCGATAATCTGATAATCTTCATGACCTTTACCAGCAAATATAATAATATCACCAGGTTCCGCAACACTAACTGCATGACGTACAGCCTCTGCTCGATCACCGATACAAGCATAATTATCATGTTGCATGCCTTTAGCTAAGTCCCCCGTAATACTGTCATATTCTTCATAGCGTGGATCATCTGTTGTTAGTACTACATAATCTGCACGAGATGCTTCCTCTGCCATTGCTGGACGTTTTGATTTATCACGATTTCCGCCAGTACCTATTAAGAAGATTAGTTTATTGTTTGGCTTTTTATAAGGTAAAGCTGCATTTATCGCTTTCTCGATTGCATCTGGTGTATGTGCATAATCAATAAAAATCTGTAATGGTAAATCCGTTTTTACACGTTCCATACGTCCGCGTACAGGTGCCAAGTCCTCAATTTGTTCGATAATTTCTTCTAGTGCGTAGCCTCTAGCATAAAATACTGCAGTTGCTGCTAACACATTATAAACATTAAACTCTCCTAGAAGATGCATCGTTACTGGGAAAGTACCCTCAGGTGTAATCATATCAAAAGTTGTTAATCCGTCTTCATAATTACAGTTTTCAGCTCTAAAAATCGCATCATTTTTTAACCCGTATGTCCAAACTGGGAAGGAAGTCATTTTTTCATATCTTTCTGACCATGGATCATCGGCATTTAATACTACATACTTGTTTTTAGTAAAGTCTTGCCCCATTTGAGAGAATAATAATCCTTTTGCATTCCCATACGCTTCCATTGTTCCATGGAAATCAAGATGATCATGAGTTAAGTTTGTAAATACTGCCACATCATAATCAACACCAGCTAATCTTCCTAAAGCTAACCCATGGGAGGATACCTCCATGACCATCGCTCTACAGCCTTCCATTTTAGCACGGAAAATCATTTGTTGTGTGCTGAGAACATCATTCGTTGTATTCGCTGTCTCATATAGTACTCCATTTAGCTCAAAGCCAATTGTACCTGATAAAGCCGATCTTTCTCCCATACCAACTAGCATATGGTGAATAATACCCGAAACACTTGTCTTACCATTTGTACCGGTTACACCAATCATCATAATATCATTTGATGGGTAATCAAAAAATTTTGCTGCTAGGAGCCCTAAAGCACGATCTGTACTTTTCACAATTACCTGTGCAACTTCCCCTTCTAGGGATAATTCTCGTTCTGCTAGAATAACTGTTGCTCCAGCATCTACTGCTTTTTGTGCAAAGTCATGGCCATCAACTGTGTCACCTTTAATACATACAAATAGACTTTTCGGCTGAACACTTCTTGAATCGATTGACATATCTTTAATCGTATTTGGTAATTGTCCAATAACTCTTTTTAATGGGATGACACTTAATAATTCCTCTGTATACATATTAATCCTCCGAATCCATTGATGAAATTACGTAAGTGTATAACAATTGTGCTGTTGCTCTCAGTGAGTCAACATGTGTACGTTCATATGCATGTGATGCCTCAATACCTGGACCAAATAGCGCATGTTTTACATCTGCGCCTGCACGAATTGCTGCTGAAGCATCCGAACCATAATTCGGATAAATATCAAGCTTATACTCAATCGCATTTGTTTTTGCTAACTCTACTAGATATCTTGTTAAGTCATAATGATACGGACCACTGGAATCTTTCGCACAAATAGATACGGTATACTCATCCGAACTTTGCCCATCTCCAATAGCGCCCATATCAACAGCAATATACTCTACTACTTGATCTGGAATATTTGAATTTCCACCATAGCCAATCTCTTCGTTATTTGAAATATAAAAATGAGTTGTGTATGGTAATTTAATATCGTTTTCTTTAATGTTCTTAAGTAATTGTAAGAGTAATGTTGTACTCGCTTTATCATCTAAGTGTCTAGATTTAATGAACCCTGTTTCCGTTACTTCAAAACGTGGATCGAAGGATACAAAATCGCCTACTTCTATGCCAATTTTCCGTACATCTTCTGAGTTAAAGCATTTTTCATCAATACGAACTTCTATATGATTTTCATCTCGTTTAATGGTATCTATATCCTTATAGACATGCACTGTTGTTTCATGAAGTAAAATGGTACCTCGAATTTTTTTACCTTGTGCAGTATGAATTGTACAATATTCCCCTTCTACTGCGTTCCATTTAAAGCCGCCAATCATAGTTAACTTTAGTCGACCATTTGTTTTGACTTCTTTTACCATTGCACCTAAAGTATCCACATGTGCAGTTAAGAGACGGTGCTTTGAAGTATTTTCCCCCTCAACTTTAGC
Source organism: Ureibacillus sp. (assembly GCA_035555915.1). GTDB lineage: Bacteria > Bacillota > Bacilli > Bacillales_A > Planococcaceae > Ureibacillus. The sequence goes on from DATMGC010000047.1 coordinate 7,189, forward strand.
TATGATTGCACCTTTATTCGTTTGCTTGTATTCAATACCAAGGTTATGTATATAGTTAGCTATAAACTTCGTGATTGTTTTTGTATAACCTGATGGACTAGGAATATTTACTAACTGATCCAATAAATCAATAGTATGCTTTTCATCAAATACATTATTCACTTAAAAGCCCCCTCAATCTCCGTAACATTTTACTTCTAAATTAAATTAATAATATCAAAGTTCACCAAAAATCGACACCCTTACCAATATGTATTGCCAATAATTTTTATAATAGTAGAACCCGTTCACTTCTTATAATAATTGTATACAGTATTATACCACTACTAGGGCATTCCAATAATAAGGAAGTTAGATCATTTATTAAAAAAACAAGATTTTCGCCAAAATTAGCGAAAACCTCAGTTTCATTTGCAAATATTTTTATTTTAATATCGTTCTTACGAGTTTTACTTTTTGTTTATAAGGTGGGTACAATATATTATTGGCCAATTTTGAGGAACGCTTCATGATAGATTTCGGGTGTGTAAAGTTTTCAAAACTAGCCTTTCCATGATATGCATTGACACCAGATGGCCCTACCCCTCCAAAAGGTAGATATGGGTTTCCAACATGTGTCACCGTATCATTTATACAGCCGCCCCCAAATGGTAATTCTTCAAGGAAATACTCAATTGCCTTTTCGTGCTCCGAGAAAAAATAGGCTGCTAATGGTTTAGGATACTTTTGAATTTGATGAATAGTAAATTTTAAATTGTCGTATTTCATAACTGGTAATATCGGACCGAATATTTCATCTTCCATGATTGGACTTGACCAATCAATGTTTTCTAAGATGGTCGGTTCAATATAAAGGTCATCTTCATCTAGATTCCCGCCAAATGTAATTTGTTCTTTTTCAGCTTCTAGCAACTGTTGCAAACGTTTAAATTGACGCTTGTTGACAATTCGTCCATAGTCACCGCTTTTTTGGATGTCATTTCCATAGAATTGTACAATTGTTTTTTGAAGTTCTTTGATAAGTTTATCATAGATAGATGAATGTACTAATAAGTAGTCTGGCGCCACACATGTTTGACCAGTGTTATTAAATTTTCCCCAAATAATTCTTTTCGCTGCAACCTCGAGATTTGCTGTTTGATCTACAATAGCAGGACTTTTACCTCCAAGTTCTAATGTAATCGGTGTTAACCTCTCAGCTGCCGCACGCATAACTACCTTTCCAACTGCCACACTACCAGTGAAGAAAATATAGTCAAAAGAAGCGTGAATTAAATGAGTAACTTCTTCTTTTTCTCCCTCAACAACCCTTACATAAGAGGTATCAAATGTTTCATCGATAATTTTTTTTATGATATCCGTAGTGTTTTTTGTTGACTCCGAAGGCTTGATAATTGCAGTATTTCCTCCAATTATTGCACCAATTAATGGCTCCATGACAAGCTGAAATGGATAATTAAATGGACCAATAATCAAAACAACGCCATAAGGATCTCTCACAATAAAGCTCTTTGCAGGTTGAAAATGAATCGGTGTCTTTACATGAACTGGCTTTGCCCATTCATCAATATTTTTTACAAAATCATTAATACTAGCTAATACGATGCCTACTTCATTAGAATAAGCTTCAAACTCACTTTTTCTTAAGTCTAAATTTAATGCTTTTAAAATTTCTTTTTCATAATGCTTTATTTTATCTTTCAATTTGAGTAATTGTTTTTTGCGAAATTCTAAACTTTTTGTATGCCCCGTTAAAAAAAATTTTTTTTGTTCTTCAATCATTGATTCTACGTCTTTTGCTGTATATCTTGCCATCTACATCCCCTCACTACATACATAAATAGTTTTTTCTTGTTCATAATAACTATGTACAATTTACTACAATTCATCGTCTAATTCCTTCTCAAATGTTTAAATAATATTCACTTATGGTATTTAGGAAGGAAAGAGACAAAAAAGGGAGGCAATTTAATATGATTTCGACTGATACTTGGTGGGAGAAGATTTTTTCAGGTACATTATCTATTGGCTTAAATGTTGAAAAAGTACATCAGTTAGAGGACGAATCTTTTTTATTCTTAAAGGAAGAGGAAGAAGAATTGCCACAAGAACTAGAGCAGCAAATTGATTATTAATCAGAATTTTCAGTATTAAAATTCCATAAAAATGCGGGGTTCTTATCATAGGATAAGGGCCTTTATTATTTTGTAGGAGTTGCTGTATTTATGATTTGAAATCAGATCTTTCCGACAGGGACTCAGTTAAAAACGAGAACGCGTTTATATGAGAAAACAATTGCTGAAGAGACTGAAAAGATGAAGAGATAACGTTATTCAACCAAAATAGATAAGGGAGAGCGTGAAAAGGTCGTAGAGAAAGTGTCTATATTAACTGAAGAGTGTAAGAAGAACTCTATACAAGAGATTGCTTCTATTCGACCGAACTAATGACGTGGGGCTCTATTCGGTAGAAGAGATTGCTTCTATTCGACCGAACGAATGTCGAGCGGCTCTATTCGGTAGGAGAAATCGCTTCTATTCGACCGAACGAATGTTGAGGGAGCCCTATTCGGTAGTAGAGATCGATTCTCTTCGACCAAACGTATGACGAGCAGCCCTATTCGGTAGTAGAGATCGATTCTCTTCGACCGAACGAATGTCGAGGGGCTCTATTCGGTAGTAGAGAGTGCTTCTCTTCGACCGAACGAATGTCGAGCAGCCCTATTCGGTAGTAGAGAGTGCTTCTATTCGACCGAACGAATGTCGAGGGGCTCTATTCGGTCGAAGAGATCGCTTCCCTTCGACCGAACTAAGGATGAGGAGCCCAATTCGGTAGAAGAGAGTGCTTCTCTTCGATCGAACGAATGTCGAGGGGCTCTATTCGGTAGTAGAGATTGATCCTATTCGACCAAACGAATGTCGAGCAGCCCTATTCGGTAGTAGAGATCGCTTCTCTTCGACCGAACGAATGTCGAGCAGCCCTATTCGGTAGTAGAGATCGCTTCTCTTCGACCAAACGTATGACGAGCAGCCCTATTCGGTAGAAGACATCGCTTCTCTTCGACCAAACGTATGAAGAGCAGCCCTATTCGGTAGAAGAGATCGCTTCTATTCGACCGAACGAATGACGAGCAGCCCTATTCGGTAGAAGAGATTGCTTCTATTCGACCGAACGAATGACGAGAAACCCTATTCGGTAGAAGAGAAATCGTCTATAACGCCAAACAAGTGAAGTAAGCCCCAAACTAAACAGTAGAAGAGAAGACATATCTCTGCAGCAACCAGAGAATCTTATACCAACTCTGTACCCGGCTTTCTAATCATCTTCACTCAAAATAAAAATCTTCAGTTCAATAAAACTGAAGATTATCTGTGCTTAATTATCATACTATTATCTAAATACTAAATATAAAATAACTCCAAGAATTATTGTCCCACTTGATATTAATGTCTTCACATCGGATGCTTTCATTTTTGTATAGATCCTCGCTTAAATATTTTTATATCATTTTACCATGAGTTTTATCATATCATAAGAGTTCTACACATTCTTTTAAAAATTGGTAGGAATTCTTTCTTTAAAATCTACTACTATTTTATTAATCTTCTAATGGTCCTAGTTCTGAAGGCAAAACATCAGCAAATGTTTCCCCTTCTTCCTCTAAATCTCGCATACGATGTGCAATTCTTGAAGCAGCACTAGCAGCAATGCTTGCTACTAAATCATCTAAAAATGTATGAACTTGCTTTTCTACTTTCGTATCGAGCTTTTTAATGATTCCACTCTTTTGCTTATCTAGATAGCCGAAAGTTGTTAGTGCAATACTTCCATAAGTCATAACTGCACCGAGTGCTAGCGTTTCGTCCACACCAAATAGTCCTTCATCAGATTCAATAATTGATTGCAAAGGCTCCGACAGCATTTTCTTTTCTGCTAATTCATCAAGTTCAATGCCAACTAGTACTGAGTGTTGAACTTCCCTTTTTCGTAAAACTCTTTCAACTGACTCAATACAATGCTCCATCAACAATCCTTCATTATATGGTAGCTGCAACTGGTACACAATTTCAGCAATCTCTTCAATTTTCACACCACGTCTTTTTAATGCTTCTTTTGTTGCGGTTGTAACTTTCTCGGAAGATACACGTACATTTTTATCATGCATAAATTTAAGCCCCATTTCATTTATAGTATGTAAACTCATCTTATTTCTTTATACCCTTTATCCCATACTACATAGTACACGTTACCATTCCATTATGATACAATTTTGGGTACATCATGACTTAAAACAAGGAGGATCCCAATCATGGATCATGGAACGATCAGGGAGGTTTCATTTTATAGTTCTTCATTAAATGAGGAAGAAGAATTATTCATATACGTACCTGCCAATTATACGCCATTAAATAAATATCATATTTTAATCGCTTCTGACGGCAAAGATTATTTCCAATTAGGTGGTATCACTCGATTAGCCGATCAATTAATTGAGGATTATGAAATTGAAAATCTAATTATTGTTGGGATACCGTATAAAAGTGTAGAAGACCGAAGAAAAAAATACATTCCAACTGGTGAACTTCACGAAGCATATTTGCGTTTCCTTGCCCATGAGCTTGTTCCTTATCTCGACGAAGAATACTCTACTTATCAACTAGGATCTACACGTGGCGTTATTGGAGATTCAATGGCGGCAACAGTTTCTCTCTTAGCCGCATTAAAATACCCTACTATTTTCGGAAAAGCAATTTTACAATCACCATATGTTGATGAACATGTTTTACGATTTGTTGAAAATTCGAAAAATACGAATGCGCTTTCAATCTATCATGTAATTGGAAAAGGTGAAGATCAAGTCTTAACAACAGATAAAAAAATAAAAGACTTTTTAGCACCAAATAGAGAACTTCACAAATTACTAGTTGAAAAGGGATACAAAACTTTTTATGAGGAAATCGACGGCAATCATACATGGAAGTATTGGAAACCTGACCTAAGAAGAGCATTAATTGAAAATTTCAATTGATTCAGAAGTGGGTGAAATGTCGAATTTTTTAAAATTCTGTTATAATTGTTTGTATCATGAAATTTAGGGGGGCTTAAATGATGAAATACGGTATTGTAGCATTTCCATCAAAAAGAATTCAAGATTTAGCAAACACCTATCGCAAACGATACGATTCACATTATTCAAAGATAACACCACATCTTACTCTAAAAGAAGCATTCGAAGCAGACGAAAATGAAATCAGTAAAATATCTGAAAAAATTGCTTCAATCGCAGAAAAACATGCGCCTTTAAATATTCACGCTTCTAAAGTTAGTTCTTTCTTTCCAATAACAAATGTTATCTATTTTAAAATAGAACCAACTGAGCAACTTAATAAGATATATAAAGATTTACAAGAACAATTAAATATAGGCAAACCAAAACATGTCTTTATTCCACATATTACAATCGCGCAAGATTTAACAGAAACTGAACATGACGATATTTTTGGGCAATTACGAATGGTTGGCGTTAACGAACAAGAAGTTATTGATCGAATTCATTTAGTATATCAACTTGAAGATGGATCTTGGACTACTTACAATACTTACCGATTAGCTGGAGTTGAATAAATTTTGTACCAGCTAAACATTGTCAAAAATGAAAATGATCTAGCTTTAGCATTTTCTATTAGAAAGAAAGTTTTTGTGGAGGAGCAAGGTGTACCTGAGCATATAGAACTTGATGAGCACGAATCCTCTTCCATCCACTTCATCGTCAAAGACCAAGATCAACCTATTGCAGCTGCCCGACTCCGTAAAATAGAGGATGGAATCGGCAAAGTAGAACGTGTTTGTGTACTCGAACAATATAGAGGAAAAAAGATCGGTTTATTAATTATGGAAAAAATTCAAGAATATGCCATAGAGCATGGTTTAAAAAAACTGAAACTGCACGCACAAAGCTATGCCGTACCTTTTTATGAAAAGCTGAACTACGCAGTAACTTCTCCAGAATTTTTAGATGCGGGTATTCCACATCGAGCGATGGAGAAAATAGTGTAAGTTTATATTTATAAAATCCCAAGATTCTATTCATTATTAAAACCAGTCGCCCTCGCAGTGACTGTTTTGAAAGTGTAGACAAAGTCCAAATATGACTTTGTCTACATGTGTTTTTATGGTATTTTTCAAATAATAGCAATTTCCCCAGACGGTCTGAAACACGCTTTTTCCGATAGCAAAATAGGATGAAAGCGTTTGGTAACAGTCTGAAAAGCAGTCGCTCACATAGCGACTGCTCTTTTTTACTTGTCTAGCATTTTTTGTATTTTTCCTAGATCTAACGATTTTCCATCCTGCAGAATAGATTTCACAATTTGGTCCTCTAACTCTTTTGATACAGGTTTATTTGCCACTTTGCCAACGCGTTTGATAATTTTACGAACTTGCTTTTCATTCGTAAAATCTGCATGTTGAATTGCATTTGCAAGCGCAAAAATTTCATCCATACTTACGCCAGTTTTGTTTTCTATCTGTTTAAAAAAAGGGTTTTGCATTTAACTCCCCTCCTTACATATAACACTTACCAACAATGATTAATAAGATGAATAGTACAACAATCAACACAAAGTAAGAACCTTTGTCTCCTCCCTTGTATCCTCCATTGCATCCACACATATCATATGCAGGCATAGTGTGAGTTGGTCCACAAAAATCATAGGCAGGGCTTACATGACCGCAATTATTCCACATAAAAAAATCCCCTCCTTTCTACTTTGTATACTATGTTGGTATACAAAGAAAAGGCGGGGTATTTGTCTAGTTTGCTTTTCCTTTTGGTTTAAAAATTAATGCTGCGATAAATCCGAATACAATCGCTGCACTTATACCTGAGCTTGTTACTTCAAACATCCCTGTTAACACACCAACCCATCCATGTTTTTCAGCCTCTGCTATGGCTCCGTGGGTTAGTGAATTACCAAAAGAAGTAATTGGTACTGTTGCTCCTGCTCCTGCAAAATCAATCAATGGCTCGTATAGTCCCAGACCATCTAAAACTGCACCTGCTACTACTAAAATGGCTAAAGTGTGACCTGGTGTTAATTTTCCTATATCCATTATTAACTGACCAATGACACATATTAATCCACCTACAATAAAAGCAATTAAAATACTAGAAAAAATAATCATACTCTTTCTCCTCACTCCATCGTTATTTCAATTGCATGCGCAGTACAAGGAATCGTCTCACCTTGTTGGAAACTCATGGGAGAAAGCAGAGCACCTGTTGCAACTAATAAAACTCTTTTATATCGTCCTGTTTTTAATTGCTGCTCAATGTAACTAAAAAAGACAGCTGCTGAACAACCGGCACCACTTGCACCGGATTGGAATGTCTCATCTTCTCCATAAAATTCTGCACCAGCGTCTCGGAATATTTCTAATTCTTCTTGTTTTGCATCTGTTTGAGCAAACATCGCTTTTAGGATTTTTAATCCAATTTTACCTAAATCGCCTGTCATAATTAAGTCATAATCGGTTATTTTTTGATGACGCTTTTTTAAATGAGAGGTAATTGTATCGTATGCAGCTGGGGCCATAGCTCCACCCATATGAAACGGACTTACTTCTCCATAATCTACAACTTTCCCTACAGTCGCAGCAATAACAGAAGGGAGTTTTGGATCATGTTTTCCAATTAACGCATATCCTGCTGCGGTCACTGTCCACTGAGCAGTTGCTGGCTTCTGTGCCCCATAATCAATTGGATAACGGAATTGTCTTTCGATTGCATTATGCTGACTGGCACCACCAGCAATTGCATACTCAGAAGCTCCTAGTTCAGTCAAAAGACTTGCTATAATAACGGAGGATACGGATGTTGCACAGGCTGAAAATAACCCTATAAATGAAATAGCCAGCTCTCTTGCTGCAAAATTCGTTGGCGTCATTTGGTTTACAAGATCACCACTTAAAAAGTAATCTACATCTAAATTTTTTAAATCGACTTTTTTCATTACAATTTCACAGGCTTCTTGAATCATTTTTGCATGACCTTGTTCATTTGACTTTTGCCCCCATCGCTCATCTTCTGAGATAGAGTCAAAATAAGAATAGAACACACTTTTATTTTCAACAGGACCAGCAACAGCACTACAAGCAAGAATAGATGGTTTAGATGGGAATAAAATTACCATTCTACCACACCTATTGACACTAAGATGAGCTTAATCAGAGCGATGAAGAAGGCAGAAGCAACCCCAAATAGAATAACAGAGCCAGCTAGTTTAAACATGTTACTTCCCACACCTAAAACAAAGCCTTCAGATCTCCCTTCTATAGAAGCAGAAACTACCGCGTTTCCAAATCCTGTTACGGGTACCGCACTACCTGCTCCTGCAAACGCACCAAGTTTACGGTATAATCCGAGTCCTGTTAATACCATTGCAATAAATACCATCGTTGCTACTGTTGCATTGCCTGCCGTTACTTCTGTAAAATCAAAAAATATCATATATAAAAACGTTATTACTTGTCCGATTGCACATATAATACCACCTACTAAAAATGCCTTTAGTACGTTTTTCAAATAAGGGGTTGGAGGTGTAATTTGCTGTTCTATCTGTTGATATTCTTGTGGATCCATTTAAGTCTCCTCCTTTGCTAAGCTTTTTAGTTTTTTCATTTCATCTGTTACTTTCTTTTCATCATCTTCTTTAAGGAGCTTTTGTGTTTCCCAATGCATTTTAAAATCGGATGACACGAGAACATCTAAATCGGGGTATTTTTCCTCGATCTCTTTTTGTAATCTTTTTTCTATCTTTTGCTCTTTATATCCAAGCAAAGGATTAACTTGTATTGCAACCAATAGTTCGTCATCCACTAAAATAGCAGTACCCGTCTGTACTTCTTCTGTATTACGAATCATGTCTTCAATTTCCACTTTTGTCCCCTCATCTGCAGCAATACCCGATACTTCAATAGTTTGTTCATTAGAGCATCCTATCAAAAAAAGTGGAATAAGGAATAAACCTGCCAGTTTTTTCAAGATACAACCCCCTTTTTTGTTAAGTATGCTCAGTAAAAATTAATCTATTCAATTCACATAGTTGGGTAATTTTTTCAAGGAATTTTCATGACCTAAGTACAAAAGCCCGGTTTTCATTCTCGAAATGACATATTGTAGATTGAACTAAACTTAAGAGGGGTGAAACAAAATGGGTTGTGGAAAAAATAATGAAAGCTCATCTAGAGAAAATATGGTGAGAGATGTAGGTTGTATTACTGAAGTTGTAAGAACAATTTTAAAGTTACAAAATCAAGCGGTAAGACATGATGATACTTGTGGAACTAGCTGTTTTATTGAACCAATCGGAGGTCTAACTAGAAACGGACACGCGGATACTCGTGTTTTCATGCTATTAGATCACCTAGGTCGACCATTTAAAGTAGTAGCTAAAACGAAAGATTGCACTTACACGCATACACCATTCTTCCGAGTGGAAGATATTTTCGGTCATTCTTGTGCTACTTTACGTGCTATCGTTGCATTCGAGGATGATGAACCAGTAGAATTCTTTGATGAATGTTCAAGTGAACTAGTTGCAGATGCATTTGAAGATATAGCTAAATTCAAGAAAACAGAAACTTGCGTAACTGTTGATCTAAATAACTTCACTGCTATTCAATGTGTAGCTGACGTAGACTTAAACATCCACCATCACTAAGATTTTTGCAAACTGACTCAAAATTTGCCACCAATTAAAGGCTGGCTTTTGAGTCAGTTTTTTATATTTCTATATATGCACTATTTTTAAAATTGTATTCGCTTTTTCAAAATTAGTTAAGCTTACTTTTTAGAGTAATGAAAAACACCATTTCTCATAAGAAAAATGGTGTTTATATTTTTGCCATAGACTCTATTCATACTATATCCCATTAAGCTATCGTAATTTTTTCAATCTCGTTTCCATCAACGATTACAATTTGGTCTGCTGATTTAATTTTCACATCACTACCCAAGACTTCTTCCACTTTTCCAACAAGCTGTTCACCATTTTCTAAATGAAATACCAAAGTTCTAAATTGATTCACAGGTTGTGAAAAGTAATTTAGCTGTCTTGCAATCACCTGATCCACTATGCGATCAGAACGATTTGGTACAAAAACAGATGTACTTTCCTCAAGAAACGTTTCCTCTACCTCCACAATCTCAGTAAAATACACCGGTGGGCTTGTAATAAACAGAATTGGTTCTTGCATTTTACACATCCTTTTTTTATTTATAAATATGCAAAATGAAGTTTTTCGTGAATTTTAGCACCAAGTTAGAAAACGAGGACAAACAATCATACCAACTGACCTAAGAATATTGAAGCTAGGCCTAAATAGATAATGATACTTGTCACGTCATTTAATGTTGTAATAAACGGACCAGAAGCAACAGCTGGATCCACGCCGACCTTATGGATCAATAACGGAATAAAAGACCCAGCAATGGTTGCTACAAGAATTGAAACACAAATAGCTGCACCAACTAATAATCCAATAATTAATGAATGCTTCCAAAAGAAAATAATACCTACAACAATAATGCCACAAACTATCCCTGATATAAGCCCTGTTAACACTTCACGTAGGAGCATTTTTATTTTACTCTTCTCTCCTACTTCTCCAGTTGCAATACCGCGCACCGCGACAGCTAACGCCTGTGTTCCACTATTGCCAGAAGTTCCAGAGATTAGAGGAATAAAAAGTGCTAATAATGCAACCTTTTCTAATGTTGCTTCAAATTGTGCCATTAAACTGGCCGTTATCATACCTAAAAATAACAACATAATTAACCATGGCAAACGTTTTTTAGCTGCTTTAAAAGGACTTGCTTCCACATCGTCCACATCCGATAACCCTGCCAGCTTAGAATAGTCATCAGAAGCTTCTTCATCAATAACGTCAATAATATCGTCGACAGTAATAATACCGAGCATTTCGTGAGCATCATTCACAACCGGAATTGCTAAAAAGTTATAATCTTTCATGATTTGGGCAACTTCTTCCTGATCATCTGTTACCTTCACATATACGACACGTTCATTCATAATATCTCGAATTAACGTATCCTCATCTGAAATAATTAAATCCCTTAAAGAAATTACGCCACTTAAGCTGTGTTGATCATCTACCACGAATACATAGTAAATTGTTTCTGCATTTGGCGCTTCATTACGAAGAACTGTCATCGCCGATCGAACTGTAGAATTTTCAAATATAGAAACGTACTCAGTTGTCATAATAGCCCCTGCGGTATACTGTTCATAAGCAAGTAGCTCATTGATTTCCTCCGCTGTTTCGCTATCCATCATGCCAAGATAGCTTTCACGTTGTTCATCATCTAACTCATTTAACACGTCTACAGCATCATCTGTATACATATATGAAAGCATTTCTGCCCCATAAGACGTGTCCATTTCTTTTAGATATTGTTCATATTCTTCATCATCCAGTTCAATTGTTTCAAAAATTGTCGCCATTTCCTGAGGAGACAAGAATTGATAAATGGTTTTTCGTATGTCAGGTCCTACCTTCTCATAAAATTGGGCCTGATCATAGGAATGAAGCTCTAAAAAGATTTCACGAAATTTATCAATATTTTCATCTAATAAATATTGAAGTAATTCTTCTTCGTTATAGAGTTCTTCACTTTTATTATTTTGATGTTCTACCATCCTTGTCCCCTCCTCTCAAAGTAATAATAGGTTGAAAATGATTTGTCGTAAAGTGATTTTTAATACATCACAATTTTTCCACAATTCAATTAAATATGTATATTAGATAATTTAAATTCTTACTATAATGCTAAATTTACTAAATAACGACACATTTTTTTGAATCAAAAAACAAAAGATGTTCGTTTATTTTCCGAACATCTTTACTTTAATTATTCATTAACTTTTGCATTGATTCAAGGACTTCACTTGTAAAACACAACTTTTCTCCTGTTAGAGGATGCTCCATCTCTAGTAAAACACAGTGTAATGCTTGCCTATCAAAGAGTTCTCTTCTCCCTCCATATAACTCATCACCAACTAATGGGTGACCTATATGAGCCATATGAACACGAATTTGATGTGTTCTACCTGTATGAAGTTTTAATCTAACACGAGTGATTGGTTCCATTGAATTCGTAAAGCCTCGTTTTAAGACCTTAACATCTGTATGAGAGAATTGCCCATCCTGCCGAACTTCCCTCTCAATAATGCTTGTATCTCTACGTCCTATAGGTGCTATAATGGTTTGCTCGTCTTGTTTCACATGACCATGTACTATTGCTTCATATTGCTTATTGATACGATTCTGCTTTTGCTGAAGTCCCATTAAATGGTGAATATGACTATGTTTAGCGATACAAACTATACCCGATGTATCACGATCTAATCTTGTAACAATATGAACAGTTGAATGGATACCTTGTTTTTCAAAGTACCCACAAATATAATTAGCTAAACTTCCTGTAGAGTTTTCCCGCGAAGGAATTGTATTCATAAATGGTGGTTTATCTACAATTAAAAATGCTTCGTCCTCATAAATAATTGATAGCTCTTTATGTTCAATTATTAGCCCTTCACTGAATTCCTCTAGAGGGAACAGTACTGTAATGATGTCCCCCTTTTTTAGGGGATGCCGAACCGTTTTTTCCTCACCATTAACCAGCAATGCACCACCACTATACTTTATTGAGGTAAGTCCCCTTTTCGAAATCCCCTTTTTACTAATTGCTTCTCTTAAAAGCTGACCATCTTGTTCCGCTTGAAATTGTAATTTAAATCGATTCTCCATAATGGCTCCTCATTATTCATTTGATACAAATGAATCATGAACCCGTTCCCAAAATGGAAACGAACGAAAACGAGCAAAACGCACTTTTTCTTTGGCCACTTTGAATGTGATATATTTTAAGTCACTTTGTAAAAAATGCTTATGATCAATCGTCATTGTAAATTGTTGGTCCTTAACAGGTTTTAAAGTACAGCTATGGTGTGCAGGTAACACAAGAGATGAACCTACTGTACGGAATACTCGATTATTTATTGAGGCCATTTCTGTTATTTGAAATGCTTGCAACGTTGGGTGGATTAGTGCACCACCAAGCGCTTTATTATACGCAGTACTACCCGATGGTGTAGAAACACACAAACCATCTCCACGGAAACGCTCAAATTGTTTCCCGTTTAATTCGATATCCATGACAAGAGTTACATCTGGTGATTTGATTGTTGCTTCATTCAGTGCTAAATATCTAGCAGTTTCTGATGTTTGACAATGCACGTTTACTTCCAGTAAAGGGTATTCGACAACATTAAATTCATTTTTGGCAATGGAAAGCACTAGTTTCTCTAATTCAGACGGCTTCCAATCTGCATAGAATCCAAGATGTCCTGTATGAATTCCAACAAACGCAACTTTATCTAAACGATGAGCATGTCGATGAAATGCATGAAGAAGTGTTCCATCCCCACCAATGGAGATCACAATTTCAGGTTCTTCTTCATCTAAAACAAGACCAAAATCTGTTAAATATGTTTTGGCAAGCTCCATCAATTCATTAGATTGGTCATCTCTGCGTGATTGAATTGAAAATCGCACACTTACTCACGCTCCTTTTCCGAGGTATTCGAATGTAATCGAATTTTAGGGTTTGTTGAATCTTTAAACTCACTAAAATACACTTGTGCTTCTTGTATTTCACTTCTTATCGAAGACATTTCTTCATCTAGCTTAAATGCGGCTTCAGCTGCATTTTGTAGGCGTTTCTTGATTTCCTTAGGAAATACGCCCTTGTACTTATAATTCATTGAATGCTCAATAGAAGCCCAAAAATTCATAGCTAAAGTTCTAATTTGGATCTCTGCTAATACTTCTATTTTTCCGTTAATTGTTTCTACTGGATATTCTACAATCATATGGTACGAACGGTAACCACTCGGCTTATTATGTGTAATATAATCTTTTTCTTCAATAATTTTTAAATCATCTCTTTGACGGATTAAATTGGCTACTGTTGATATATCATCCACAAATTGGCACATAATTCTAACACCAGCAATATCTTGTAATTCTGTCGCCAATTGTTTAGATGGTTCAAAGGGAATTCCCTTTTCTAAAGTTTTATCGTATATACTTGCTAAGGGTTTTACACGCCCTGTAACAAATTCAATCGGAGAAGTTGTTCCTGAAACACCAAACTGTGAACGCATCCCTTTAAATTTTATTTTCAATTCATCAACTGCTTGAATATAAGGATTTAAAAATTCTCCCCACGGTCTCATCGAAGACACCTCCTAAATGCAAAGACTTGAAGTAACTATCGTTTCAAGAACTCTCTATTGTTCTTGTTTTAGAATTTCACTGAAAGCAGATTCTACTGCTTCAACAAACTGTTCTCCGTAATTTTCGTTACCTTCTATATTGAAAAGAAGTGTATGTAACTCTTCATTGAAATTTTCTAGCTCTATTTTTTTCTCATTTATAATGAGATATGGATTTTGTTCAGAATTTAAGACTCGCACTAATGCTGACCACAATTCTTGTGGCAAATATAAATAGCTATACTCCCCTGCTTCCTCAAGAAGATAAATAAAAGCTAAATGATCCGAATCAGTAAGCACCTGTCCTGCAGGTTGGAATTGAATTCCGCTTTGCTTTTCGTTTAAACTAAGGTGTAACTCATTATGTACGAATTGATATTTTTCGATTATATATATATTTCGCATTATGTAATTTCCCTTCTGACTTTTCTTTTCATATTTTAACATAGCTACTTGCGATTCGAGAAAGAGAATGTGGAATTTGCTTATAAAGAAAGGAAAAAACCATGGCACAAGAGATAGAAATTGAATTTAAAAATATTTTAACGAAAGAACAATATGAATCCTTATTACAAAAATTCCAAGTATCAGATGAAATGATTCTACGTCAAACAAATCATTATTTTGATACAAAGGATTTTCACTTAAAAAAACTATCAAGTGGTTTACGCATTCGCGAAACGAAGGATCATGTTGTTTGTACTTTGAAAGAGCGTACTGCCGCAAATACACATCTTGAAACAACCGATAACATCTCAAGAGAACAAGCAGATTTAATGCTTAAAGGAAATGGATTTTTTGCAGAAAGTGTGAAAGCAAGGTTATTACAATTAGCAATCCCAATTGAACAGTTAGGTGTTTTCGGTAGTTTAACAACTGATCGAGTGGAACTAACTTACAAAGGTGGAACTATTGTATTTGACCATTCTTTCTATTTAAACTGTGATGATTATGAGGTAGAATATGAGTCATACGAGGAAAGCCTCGGGAAAGAAATTTTTAATAACTTTTTACAAGAAAATAATATTCCAAAGCAAACTGCTGATAAAAAAATAGCACGCTTTATGAATGCATTAAAAAGCATGAAAGGTTGAGTGAATTGGATATCTCATCTATGAAAACAATATTAGAATTACAAGCAATTCAATCAATTGGAAATTCCCAATCTAACATTCAATCAACTTCAGGTGATCAGTCGATTTTCACTCAGCTATTAAGTGATATTATGAATGCCTCTACTTCTTCATTAACCGAGACTGAAAATTTACTTGGGTATGTAGGGAGCTTGGATAGTACTTTTAATAGTATTGACAATAAACAATACTTATCCTCACTTACATTATCTGGCGTATCGAATTATTTGCCGAATTCCTACTATAATGATTTAGTTCAAAATGAAGAAAATGTGTTTACAAATAATATAAACAAAGATTATTTAAATACTGAAGGATTTAAGAATGTATTAGCAGGGGCGAATGCATATAGTGATATTATCGAACAAGCTTCCCAAAAATATAATGTGCCCCAAAAGTTAATAGCAGCCGTTATGAAGCAAGAGTCAAACTATAATCAAAATGCCGTAAGTTCCTCTGGAGCAAAGGGGTTAATGCAACTGATGCCAGGAACTGCAAAATATTTAGGTGTAAAGGATGCCACAGATCCTAAACAAAACATTATGGGTGGTACAAAATATTTAGGCCAACTGTTAGATAAGTTTGATCAAAATATTGAGCTAGCATTAGCAGCATATAATGCAGGACCAGGAAATGTTTCTAAATATGGTGGAGTCCCTCCGTTTAGCGAAACAAAAAACTATGTTAAAAAAATTCTAAACTACTACAATGCTTGATTTATAGGCGATTCTTGCATCTTCTTAAACCTTGTTTTAACTATTAGCCTTCTATTGGCTATGCGATTTGTTTGTGAAAAAAGAAATACGTTGATAGAATGTATTTATCACATAATTTTTAATCAGTGGTTATAGACTAATCAGTATACACTACCTGGATTTTCTTACGTATACTAAAAGAAGTAAAGGAGTACACCTATGAATCGAAAATATACGATTCCTTACGAGGAAATTGGTGCTGAAAAACTTTCTGAGCTCCTTCACGCTTTTTATAAACGTGTTGGGAGACATCCACAGTTAAAACCTATTTTTCCAGAAGATTTAACTGAAACAATAAGAAAACAAATTCAATTTCAGACCCAGTACTTAGGTGGGCCTAATTTATATTCTGAAGAACACGGACATCCGATGCTTAGAGCTCGTCATATACCATTTAAAATTACACCTGATCGTGCTCAAGCCTGGTTAGAATGTATGAAAGAAGCAATGGATGAAGTTGGGCTAGAAGGAAAATTCCGTGATGTTTACTATCAACGACTTGTCT
Source organism: Ureibacillus sp. (assembly GCA_035555915.1). Classification (GTDB taxonomy): domain Bacteria; phylum Bacillota; class Bacilli; order Bacillales_A; family Planococcaceae; genus Ureibacillus. The sequence continues at coordinate 23,942 of DATMGC010000047.1, forward strand.
TAACAGCGAATCATATGATTAACTCGCCTAATGAAGATGAGGAGGGCTTAGATTGAATAATGTCCAGTTACTGTCAAAACCTGCCCCTACGTCTACTATTAAACCAATAGAATTATATATTTTTATAGATCCGCTTTGTAAAAAAGCCTTAAATATGCAAACCATGTTACGAAAACTACAGTTAGAGTATGAACATTATTTTACTTGGCGGTATATTTTAAGCACTAAGTTAACCTCTTTAAACACACTAGGTCGTCGAACAAAAGGGTGTCTGACAGGTGCTGAATTAGATATTACTCACCCTGCACTCCCTTCTATTGCTGTTAAAGCAGCTGAATTACAAGGAAAGCGTGCATCAGCCCGTTTTTTACTAAAATTACAAGAGCATGCACTGCTAAAAACGAAGGAAGTTACTTCTTATTCCGCTCTTATCGAAATTGCAAAAGAATCAAATATTGATATCGATGAGTTTATTTCTGACTTTGGTTCCAAAGAAGCTGCACGAGCGTTTCAATGTGATTTACATATCACACGTGAAATGGAAATTGATGAAGTGCCTAGCATCGTTTTCTTTAGTGAATGTATTGAAGATGAGGGGTTAAAGGTAAGTGGGATGTATGACTATGAAGTATATGTCCATATCCTTCAAGAGATGATGAATGATGAAATCATTTGTAACCCTCTACCGTCTTTTGATGAATTATTTACTCGTTACCATACTCTAACGACAAACGATGTTGCTACAATTTACTCAATTTCCATCCAAGAAGCAGAACGAGAGTTAAAAAAACGTATGCTTCAACAAAAAATCGAACGCCTTCCAAGCGAAGAAATCACGCTTTGGCGTCGTAAAACCCATTAATTTAATCAGCCCTTATACTTTTTAACCTATTAATCTAGTAGACAAAGAGAATTCTCTTTGTCTATTTTTTTATTCAATCTAAATACGGTTACCGAATCCTCGCTTTAATGTGTAATTATCCATACTATAAAGTAGGTGGATTATACTATGAAGAGATAGGGATGTACCCATGCGAAACTAGTGAAGTTTATAGATAAATAAAAAAGAGACGTCATCGACTGACGCCTCTTACAAAGGGGATGGGAGAAATGTTCACGTTCAAACAAAGGGGTGTATGTTTGTTATGTGATTTATTTCACGTATTAAATTTATCATGGAATAATAATATATGCAATACTATGAAAATAGTTTCACAAATTCGTCAAATAGTAACCGTTTTCAACGCCTATTATAGATAAGGGTCATCCTAGCATGATTTATTTTAAAATTCATGAAATTGTGAAACATTTTATACAAATTGAATACAAAATTATTATTCTAATTATAATAAACTAACTCACCTTGTCATCCTTTCGGCTTGATAGAAATCCTATCATCAAATTCGATGAAATAGTTGATATCTTCTAAGCTTGTGATTAGCTAGAATCAGAATTAAGTAATAAACCTCTATTTCAAGTTGATTTCATACATAAACCAACCAATTTAGAAAGATCTTTCTTAGAACCCTGTTAGTAGGTTATTCAAATAAACTCTCCCACATAAAAACATCCTACAGTACCAAAGTAACCGTAGGATGTTTGAGATTCAATTGCACATTATTTTACTAATAATGATTCAAGTTCTTTTAATTTCTCTTCAAATACTTTGCAAGCTTCTTGAATTGGAGCCGGTGATTCCATATCTACTCCAGCTGCCTTTAATACTTCGATTGGGAAGTTAGAGCATCCTGCTTTTAAGAAATGATTAATATATCGATCAACTGCAGGCTGACCTTCGTCTAAAATTTGTTTACTAAGGGCAGTAGCAGCACTTTTACCAGTCGCATATTGGTAAACATAATAATTGTAATAAAAGTGAGGTATTCTCGCCCATTCTAAACCAATTTCCTTATCTACAGTCATTTCATCTCCGAAGTATTGTTTATTTAAATCATAGTAGATTTCTGTTAAACGTTCTGCCGTTATCGCTTCACCATTACGATCCATTTCATGAATGATATGCTCAAACTCAGCAAACATTGTTTGACGGAATACCGTGCTGCGGAAACCATCCAACCAGTGATTTAATAAATAAATTTTTTGTTGAGCATCTTCAGTAGTTTCCAATAAATAATTAAATAATAACTCTTCATTGCATGTTGATGCCACTTCAGCCACGAAAATGGAATAACTTGCATATGGATAAGGTTGGTTTTGACGAGTAAAGAAGCTATGCATACTATGGCCAAATTCATGAGCTAGAGTAAATAGATTATCTAAGTTATTTTGCCAGTTCATTAGCACAAATGGATTTGTACCATACGTACCAGATGAATATGCCCCACTACGTTTCCCTTTGTTTTCTAATACGTCTACCCAACGACTGTCGAGTCCCTGTTTTACAATCGTTTGATATTCCTTTCCTAGTGGCTCGAAGCTTTTTACCATAATCTCTTTCGCCTTCTCGTAAGGCATTTCAAATTTCACTTCTTTTACCAAAGGTGTGAATAGATCATACATGTGCAATTCATCTAATCCTAATACTTTTTTACGTAATGCCACGTAACGGTGCAAAACAGGTAAAAACTCATGAATTGTTGAAATCAACTGATCGTATACTTTTTCAGGAATATAGTTATTACTCATCGCACTGTGACGAGCTGAATTATATTTGCGAATTCGTGCACTCACATTATGTGACTTCACATTTCCCGCTAATGTAGCTGCAAATGTATTTTGAAATTGGCCGTACGTTTTGTATATAGCTTTAAATGCATTCTCTCTTACTTCGCGGTTATCACTTTCTAAGAAAGTAATATAATTACCATGCGTTAATTGTACCTCTTCCCCTTCTTCATTTTTAACAGTTGGGAATTCTAAGTCAGCATTGTTTAATGCACTAAATGTATTTCCAGATGCACCTGTTACTTCAGAAAATTGTGCAAGCAACTCTTCCTTATCAGCTGTTAAAATATGAGGACGTTGTAGATTTAACTCAGTTAACATTTGATTATATAAAGTAAGAGGTTCATAATCTTTTAAATAATTTTTAATCGTGTCTTCTTCGATTGACATAATTTCAGGTGTCACAAACGACCATGAAGCAGAAAGTTTTGCTCCAAGAGATCGCACTCTGCTTTCCATCGCTTGATATTTCCCATTTGTTGTATCCTGATCATGCTTCAGATGGCTATATACGTAGAGTTTCCCAAAGCGTTCAGATAGTTTATCGCTAAATTGTAATGTATCATATAAATTTTTAGCACTATCTGCTACTTTTCCTTTAAATTTTTCTGCCTCTGGAATTAATTGTTCAATCTCTTTAAATTCTTGTTCCCATGCTTCATCAGATTGGAAAATTCCTTCTAGATCCCACGTTAATTCTACTGGTACTTCATCACGAGTTAACACTTTTTTTGCCATACAAAATCCTCCGATACCTTTATTTCGAAATTCGAATAACATGTTTATTTTCTCAATATTTAATTTATAATGCAAGGAAATGGGTATACAAAACCTCCATTAGCTTATGCTCCTGAATAGTTTGGTAGGAATGCTTTACTGACAACTTTTTTAGTAATTTACAATAATTATTTACAGCTTCAAAAGCCTCTTTTACTACAGGCATTCTCGCCCATTTTAAGTAATCATAGATAGTTTGTCCGCTCAAATTATTTATTTCAATTTTGGTAGTATAAATGTAAAAAAAGAGGGCTAATTGCCAGTCAACAGAAAATTCCTTTAAAATCTCACTTCCTTTAATAGGGATACCAATATAATTAGGTAATGTGTTTAAATCCATACGTAGTTCATAAGCACTTCTCAGAAGTAAATCGTTTACTCCTGTTCTACTTAATAATACTCTTCGTTTTAAATAGTTATGTTTCACTTGTTGATAGATAAGGAAAAATTGTTTGAACTCACTTATAGTGATTTGTTTGGGCTCATAGAAAGGAAATCTTTGATTTTCTAAAGGAATCGTCTGTACTTTAGAAATAAAGCTATTCCCTTGTAAAAACATTAAATTAGAAATATAGAAAAACTGTTGCATTATTGGATTGTAGGACATAATATACGGATGGGTATGTGGAGCTAATTTGAATAGCTGGTAATTTTTATTGAGTGATATTTTTTGTATTCCTTTTTTGATTATTTTAGCTGGTGTGTTAGGAATCCAGATGGGGGCAATTCCCTCAACTTTATAACCACTATTACGTTCGGTCAATCTTTCTTTAGAAATCGGACTACATTGGAATTCAATTGCGAACTGCTGATTTTTTTCTTTTAATAAAACATCGGGTCTTTGTTTAATATTTGGCAAATAGGACTCCAATTCGGCTTTTAACCCTAAAACTTTAAATAAGTTAAATAATTGTTCCTTTCCTTTTAAGTGGACTTCAGATTCTTTTTCTGAGAATAGGTTCTCACAAAGTGTATCTTGAGGATAATGGGCAAAATGGGGTACTTTTATGGAACCAATCTTGAATAAAAGTGGTTGTTTACATAGAGGACAGAAGAACTTTTTGGTCTTTCGAAGTTGATATAATGTCGATTGGGATATACTTGTATGCAAAATAAAGGGCTCATTTTGATCTGTATAAGCTACTAGCATATGTACCTCCTTATGTATATATTAAGCTGTACACATCCGAGTTTCAATAATATTCCGACAATTTTATTTAAATATTCATTTTGCCGCTGATTTATGGAAACAAAAAGAGATGTCTTGGAATAAGACATCTCGATTAACTACAGATATACACCCAACTCGACCTAAAGATTTTTGCAAGAAAAATCAATTAGGTCGAACTAAGTTACCATAATTGAGGTCAATCCTTAATGATGGTTGTATTCTTATGAAAAATATTGAATTACTGTCTCAAAACAATCTTGTGGCATAATTGCTTCACCATATTCTTGTATACGGTAAATTGTCATTTTTGATGCAGTAAGATATTCATTGATGATACAACGAATATTTTGACGTTCTTGACTGTCCTCAATGTTTGTAAAATCAATTGCTAAATAATAGTAATTTTCAAATTTGTACAATGAAGACTGTAAACCAAATGACACTAAACGATTAGCCACTGGAATAATTTCATCAATGTCTTTAAATTTATAAAGAGATATATTATTGAGCCCAAGATGATTCATTTCCTCATCATCATAGGAGTCAAAAATAGATTCATCTAAATTTTTATGCGCAGCATCTCGATGCTCTTCGAAACTTGAAAGCAAAGAGTTGGATTCCCCATCTGAGTTTATATTAGCTCTTGTTACAATCACTTCAAGACCATGCTCTGAAGCATTTACATGAATCCAAATTGGACCATCAAGGTCAAAGTAATCTTCTGTATTTATTTCGCCAATCATATCCCAGAAAAGCTCTTCCCCTTTTGCTCTGTTGTACCAAATCTCTTCGCGACTATATCCGCGATCCTCAATATCACGATAAGTAATAAAGAGCTTTATTGTATTTTCGTTTACGCGTTCGATGTCCATTAGACTTCAACTCCCTTCACAGTCATTCGTTGAAAAACAAAGAAAGCGTTCTTAGTATGTTTGAATTGCAAAAGTTTAACCTTGCAATCCAAAACCATCATACATTGTAAAATGTAGTAGAATAAAACTTTTATATATATGTATGCTTTATTCTATAATTCTATTGTATGATTACCTATATAAATTGCAAAGAAAAAACACTACCATATAAAATAATTTGAATATTGAAATTGTAGATGACAAAGCCTTCGAAATCAAGTCTAAAGTATTCAAAATTTAGTGAAATAAAGTGTAATATTCCCAATTTACTAAGTATATGTAATGATTACACTGGATTTGGATATTTCGTAAAAATGACTAAAATTTTCTGAAAATGCTAACTTCAAAAATCACTATTAAATAAAAACGATAAAATCCAGTGATAATGGATTTTATCGTTATACACAGAAGAATATTCCTATAAATATTAATTAACCATTTTTTGTGCTTCAAGTAATTGGAATGCACGAACTTTTCTTGGTAAGAAACGTCGTATTTCATCCTCATTATATCCAACTTGTAAGCGTTTTTCATCTAATATGATGGGACGGCGAAGTAATCCTGGATGTTCTTGAATCAACTCATATAATTGTTGAAGTGGTAAACTTTCAACATCCACGTTTAGCTTTTGGAATATTTTAGAGCGTGTTGAGATTATTTCATCAGTTCCATCTTCAGTCATTCTTAATATTTCTTTTATTTCGCTGATTGTTAATGGCTCAGAAAAAATATTACGTTCTCTATAAGGAATTTCATGTTCTTCTAACCATGCTTTTGCTTTTCTACATGATGTACAACTTGGTGACGTAAATAATGTTACAATCATTATTACACTTCCTTTCCGAGTGGAAAATCCTATATATTATCAAGTTTTATTAATTTAGAATTAGTTTAATTAAAACAATGACTTAATTATACAATAATCTTTTGCTTTTGGATATAGCTTACAATTAAAAAAGATAACAATTGAAATATTACTTATTCTACTTTCTTCTCACTAATACGAGTTATTCATATCTATGTTATAGTACACAACCTAAATTCCCCTATATTTAATTTACAAACCTTTACTATAATTATTCTCAATTAGTCGACATTAATCGAGAAGATATCACAACTTTCTGTTAATTATAGTTTGAACTTACAAAGATTGTACGAAAAGAAAATAATTATCTTTCACGATACAATTATTACCCAAACTCTCTTTATTTCATTCCAAAAATGAAAAGAAAATATCATTTGCTTTTGAAACTGATTTTGTATATGATTTTTTATAACTAATAGTTAAATGTATGACATTTATTTAAAGTTATTTTAAATGAAAAAACGAAGACAAAGAGTAGTACATTTGCATCCCGTGCAAAGAGAGTCTGTGGTTGGTGTAAACAGAACGCGGAGCATTTGGAATGGACTTTTGAGTGGCTTTATGAAAGTAGTAGTAGAGCACGTTTACTTCACGTTACGAAGTTCTAAGTGGTCATTTTTTGACAAACTGGGTGGTACCGCGGATTTAACATCATTCGTCCCTTTATGCGAAAGCGTAAGGGACGTATGATGTTTTTTATTTTTGAATTTATTATAGGAGGATTAAACATGAAAACTATTTTTTCAGGTGTTCAACCAACAGGAGTCATCACTTTAGGGAATTATATCGGAGCTTTTATGCAGTTTCCCTCACTTCAAGATGAAGGAAATGCGATTTATTGTATCGTAGATCAACATGCTATTACGGTTCCACAAGATCCAAAAGAATTACGCTCAAATATTCGTACATTAGCTGCTACTTACTTAGCAACAGGTATTGATCCAAACAAAGCAACATTATTTATCCAATCAGAAGTCCCTGCACATGCTCAAGCAGGCTGGATGTTACAATGTGTTGCAACGATTGGTGAACTTGAGCGTATGACACAATATAAAGACAAATCAGAAGGTAAAGAGTCAGTAACTGCTGGTTTATTAACTTATCCTCCATTAATGGCAGGCGATATCCTATTATACAACACAAATATCGTACCAGTAGGCGATGACCAAAAACAACATATCGAGTTAACACGTGATCTTGCTGAGCGTTTTAATAAACGATTTGGTGATGTTCTGGTAATTCCAGAAATTCAATTACCTAAAGCAGGGGCACGTATTAAGTCTTTACAAGAGCCTACGAAGAAAATGAGTAAATCTGATCCAAATACAAAGGCAACGATTCGATTCCTTGATACACCAAAACAAATCGAAAAGAAAATCAAATCCGCCGTTACGGATTCTGATGGTTATGTAGAATTTGATGAAGTGAATAAACCTGGTGTTTCTAACCTTTTAACTATTGAATCAGCTGTTACAGGAATCGATATTCCTTCTTTAGTTAAAAAATATGATGGTTTAGGTTATGGTGCCTTTAAAGAAGGCGTTGCAACAAGCTTGATTGAGCATTTAACACCTGTCCAACAACGATTCAATGAGTTAATCGACTCAAATGAATTAGATAAAATCCTAGACGAAGGTGCAGAAAAAGCAAATGCAATTGCTTCAGAAACAATTAAAAGAATGGAAAACGCGATGGGCTTAGGTCGAAAATCAAGATAAATAACACAATAATTGACCCAATAGCAAGATAAAATTCAGGGGTTCCGAAGATGAACGTCCCAACAGCCGACCACGAATAACCGAGAGTCCGATAGTTTAAGTAGAGTATTAAATTACCTATAGACATGACACAAATACCATAGCAGAATAAAAACAACATAAATCGAAACATGTCCACCATTCCCTTCTATAACTAAATATTCATTTAGAGACAAAAAAATGCCTTTAGCTTTGCGCTAAAGGCATTTAACTTATCGACAAGTTTAGAGAAGAAAAGCTGCAGGTACGCACACCCGCAGCTATTAATTCAATTCAGATTCTTATTTGTAATTAGTCAACCTTTTTTAAGACAATACTTGCATTATGACCACCAAAGCCAAGTGAGTTACTCATTGCGTACTCAACAGATTGATGACGTGCAGTATTTGGAACATAGTCTAGGTCACATTCTGGATCTGGAGTTGTTAGATTTATTGTTGGAGGTAATACTTCTTCTTTTAACGCTAACGCAGTAAAGATTGCTTCTACTCCACCAGCAGCACCTAATAGGTGACCTGTCATTGATTTTGTAGAGCTCATTGCTAATTGATATGCATGGTCTCCAAATACAGACTTAACTGCTTTTGTTTCAAATAAGTCATTGTATGGTGTACTAGTACCGTGAGCATTGATATAGCCTACTTGAGATGGTTCTACTCCACCATCTTCTAACGCTTGCTTAATTGCACGCGCAGCACCTTCACCTTCAGGAGCTGGAGCTGTAATGTGATGAGCATCTCCTGTTGAACCATACCCAACTACTTCAGCATAAATTTTAGCACCACGTGCTTTTGCAAATTCGTATTCTTCTAAAACTAAAATACCTGCTCCTTCCCCAATAACAAATCCATCACGATTTGCATCAAAAGGACGTGAAGCTGTTTCTTTATCTGGATTTAGAGATAAAGCTGTACTTGAGCAGAAACCTGCCACTGCCATATTAACTATTGGTGCCTCTGCCCCACCTGTAATCATTGCATCCGCATCTCCACGTTGGATTACTTTAAAAGCATCTCCAATCGAGTTCGTTCCTGACGCACAAGCTGTAACTGAACAAGAGTTAATACCTTTAGCTCCAAAGTGAATTGACACTTGACCAGAAGCCATATTTGGAATCATCATCGGAACAAAGAATGGACTTACACGGCGAACACCACGTTCTTGGAACGTAATATATTGATTTTCGTATGTTTCCATTCCACCAATACCAGAACCAATCCAAACACCCACGCGTGGTGCAATTTCTTCTGTAATTTCTAATCCTGAATCTTTCATAGCCATGATGGAAGCAGCTAAAGCATAATGAGTAAAGCGGTCCATTTTTCTAGCTTCTTTTTTTTCAACATATTGTTCTATATCAAAATCTTTCACTTCTGCTGCAATTTTGACTGGGAATTTTTCTACATCTAATCGTGTTAAAGGTCCAACACCTGATTTTCCAGCAACTAGATTTTCCCAAGTTTCTTCGATTGTATTCCCTAGAGGTGTTACAGCACCCACACCTGTAATTACTACTCTTCTTTTCATAGTTCTCAAATCCCCCTTAGGTTTGTTTAAATGTAAGTTCAATAATAAATGAGTTTATTTTCCCCACTTAATCACAGCTGCACCCCAAGTTAGGCCACCACCGAAACCAACTAACACAATAATATCATCATCTTTAATTTTACCATCTTCAACTTCATCCGCCAAAGCAAGTCCAATAGAAGCAGAGGATGTATTACCGTACTTGTGTATATGCTTAGATAGTTTTTCTTCAGGTAATTCAAGTCTTTCACGAGAAGCTTCCATGATTCGAATATTTGCCTGATGAGGAATAAGTAAGTCAACATCCTGTTTAGTTAAACCTGCTTTTTCGATTACTGAAACTGCTGATTCACCCATTTGTCTTACAGCAAATTTGAATACTTCACGCCCATTCATCGTAATAGTATGTTCATCATTTAAATATAGATGTTTCCCCCCGGTTCCATCTGCCCCTAATTCAAATGAAAGAATACCTCTTCCTTCACTAACTTCACCAATTACTGCAGCACAAGCGCCATCACCGAATAATACCGCTGTATTCCGATCATTCCAGTCAGTGATTTTTGATAATTTTTCAACACCTACTACTAATACATATTTAAAACTTTTACTTTCAACAAATTGCTTTGCAGTTGAAAGGGCATAAATAAATCCTGAGCAAGCTGCTGAAACGTCCATAGCTGCTGCATTTACAGCACCTAATCTTTCTTGTATTTGACAAGCAACACTTGGGAACGAACGATCCGGTGTTACTGTAGCAACTAAGATTAATCCAATTTGATCCGCTGAAATATTAGCATTTTCGATAGCATTTGTTGCGGCAGCAAATGCTAAATCGGAAGTATCTTCATCTTTATTTGCAATTCGTCTTTCTTGTATACCTGTTCGAGTACGAATCCATTCATCATTTGTATCTAAAGTTTTTTCTAAATCAAAATTTGTTACAACCTTCTCTGGAACGTATTTCCCTAATCCAATGAAACCTGCGTTCATTTTAATCCCCCCGTTTTTACGACTAACATTTAGTACTTGGTCATAATTATAGCTCATAAAAAAAAGAAGCTCAACCTTTTATTCACGATTTGTTCTTAAGTTAGTAGTTCTTTTTTATAAATGTATATGGTATGATAAATAAGATGAAAATTGGAATACTATTTAAAAATGTTTTATAGAGGTGAAATGAATGCAATATTTAATGACTTTAATTTGGTCCGTACTATTAATGTTTATGTTAAATTATGTTGTTAGCTCGATTCTTAATGTTGGTTTTAGTGCTTCAACAAGCTTAATCCTTGGGGTAGTTCTTGCAATTTTAGTATTTATTATTAGTGCAATTATTCCAAACGAACCAACACCTGAAGCAGATCATCACTAATTTCGAATTTTAGCACTTCTAAATAGAAGTGCTTTTATTTTTTATAAAGCTGCCACCAAAACATACTAGATAGTAAAATTTCCACGAAAATCGTACCCGAAATGAAAATAAAATTTCGTTACAATGAAAAAGCCATTTTTCTCAAAATTGAAAAATGGCTTTTTATTTAGTCTCGTCCTCGGATTTTTTAGAAGTAAACTGTATTAAATTTATAGACTTTTGTAAAACAGCAACGGCTTTTATTAAATTTCGCATAAGACAAATCTTAGTTTATTTTGTCACGAGTACCCCATCATTATCTATTTTAACCAATAAAGCTTCTCCAGGAAGTACTTCCCCTTTTAATAATTCTCTAGCTACTGCTGTTTCAACATTCCGTTGAATAAATCGTTTTAAAGGTCTTGCTCCAAATTGAGGGTCTATCCCATGTTTCACAATCCAATCAGCGACTTCAACACTTACTTTTAGAGCAATCTCTTGTTCAGCAACACGCGCTTGCAACTGACCAAGATATTTCTTAGCAATTGCATGGAAATGTTCAGTACTTAAAGCATGGAACATAATGATGTCATCCACACGATTGAGTAATTCCGGCTTAAAGTGTGCATGCAACTCTGCCATTACTAACTCCTCAACCGAGTGTTCGGGATTAGCTTCTAGCAAATAATGTGACCCAATATTTGAAGTCATTATCACAACTGTATTTGTAAAGTTCACTAAACGTCCTTGGCTATCTGTAATACGGCCGTCATCTAAAATTTGAAGCAATATATTTGCAACATCTGGATGAGCTTTTTCAATTTCATCTAATAGCACTACAGAATAAGGATTACGACGAACACTCTCTGTCAATTGTCCTCCTTCTTCATAGCCAATATAGCCTGGAGGTGCACCAACAAGTCGTGATACACTATGTTTTTCCATATATTCACTCATATCTATGCGAATAAAATGATCTTCAGAGTCAAAAAGTTGTGCAGCTAATGCCTTTGCTAATTCCGTTTTCCCTACGCCAGTTGGTCCTAAGAATATAAAAGACCCAATTGGTCGGTTTGGATCGTTAATACCAGAACGTGCTCTCCATACAGCTTCTGTTACAAGGCTAACCGCTTTATCTTGTCCTACCAGTCTTTCATGTAATGTTTCTTTTAAACGTAATAATTTTTCTCTTTCACCCTCAACTAGCTTTGTTACAGGGATTCCTGTCCATCTTGAAATAATCGATGCTATTTCATCGGCAGTGACTTCTTCACGTAGAATTCTTTTATCTGAATCAATTTTCAACTCTTCTTCTAGCGCAGTCAGCTCTTTTTCTAAAGCAGGGATTTTCCCATGACGAAGTTCCGCTGCCTTATTTAAATCATATTTCGATTCAGCTTCTTCTAAATCGCGACGATAACTATCTAATTCTTCACGCTTTTTTTGAATTGTTTGTAGGCTCTGTTTCTCTTCTTCCCATTGTTTACGGATTTTATCAGTGGATTCCTTCAACGAAGCTAACTCCATCCGTAGTGCTTCGAGACGTTTTTTACTTGCCTCATCTTTTTCCTTTGTTAAGGCTTGTTCTTCGATTTCTAACTGCATCACACGTCGAGTTACAATATCTAGTTCTTGTGGCATGGAATCTATCTCTGTTCGAATCATCGCACATGCCTCATCGATTAAATCGATTGCTTTGTCTGGTAAGAAACGCTCTGTAATATATCGGTTAGAAAGCTCTGCGGCTGCAATAATAGCACGGTCATGAATGCGAACACCATGGTGTAGTTCAAATCGTTCTTTTAAACCACGTAAAATTGAAACCGTATCTTCTATAGATGGTTCTCTTACCATGACTTGTTGAAATCTACGTTCAAGTGCCGGATCTTTTTCAATATATAGTCGATACTCATCTAACGTAGTTGCTCCGATACAGTGAAGCTCTCCACGCGCTAACATCGGTTTTAACATATTTCCTGCATCCATCGCACCATCTGTTTTACCAGCACCAACAATTGTATGGATTTCATCTATAAATAAAATAATTTGACCTTCTGATTCTTTTACTTCCTTTAATACGCCCTTTAAACGTTCTTCAAATTGCCCACGATAGCTTGCACCTGCAATTAAAGCACTCATATCTAGTTCATATAAAAGACAATCTTTCAAGCCTTCAGGGACGTCTTTTCGCACAATTCTTTGTGCCAATCCCTCAACAATTGCTGTTTTCCCAACACCAGGTTCACCAATAAGAATCGGATTGTTTTTTGTTTTTCTTGATAGTATTCGAATAACATTTCGAATTTCTTCGTCTCGTCCAATTACTGGATCCATCTTGCCGTTTTTTACTTCCTCAATTAAATTTCGACCAAATTGTTCTAATGGACTCCGGTTGTCTTGCTGTTGAAATTGCATTGTTAAACACCCTTTCAAGTTGTAATATCAGTTTTTTATGTCACAGAGGTAGCTCATTTTTCAATACATATACATGAGCATTTCTGCTAATTAGTTTGACCTTTTTTGACTAATTTGATTATAAGACGTTTAATAAAAGAATGCAAAAATTGGCACTAAAATTTTACATTTTACTTTGTTGACTTGTGCTATCATAAATTGAAATACTTCTGAAAAATACCCTTTGCACAAGCTATATGAATTCACATTAAGGATGTGATGGGATGGTATCATCTGATACATTTTCAATGGATATTACTCAATTATTTGAAAAGCATGGATTGCTCGTGAAAGTTGAAAAAGGAAATCATATTTTTTATGAGGAAGAAAATGCAGACAATTTATTTTTGATTAAAAAAGGTTCAATTCAAATCAGTAAACAAACTGAAAACGGTAAAGAACTAATTTTTCGTGTATGTGGGAAAAATAGTATCATAGGCGAATGTTCGTTATTTACACCTTCAATCCAACATTCAACGACTGCAAAAGCCAGTACGAACTCGGAATTATTATTACTAAGTAAACATTCATTAGAAATGATTTTAACTGAGCAACCTTCTTTAATGATCGAATATTTAAAGTGGATTCAAAATGAAAATTTAAAAAATCGTAGCTTAATACGAGATCTAGTTATTCACGGAAAGAAAGGTGCACTTTATTCTACTTTAATCCGTTTATCCAATACTTATGGAGAAATGCTTACTAACAATCACAATCAAATATTTATCAACTTACATTTAACCAATACAGATGTAGCTAACATGTGTTCCACTAGTCGAGAGGTGATTAACCGCATGTTAAATGATCTAAAAAAACAAAACATCATTACTTTTGAAAAAGGATATATAACTATCTTAGATTTGACTTATTTAAAGCAAGAAATTGCGTGCGAAAATTGTCCTGCAACGATTTGTCGGATCGATTAAAACTACGTACCCACGTTACAACTTTACAGGCTGGGCCATAAGTGAAAAACTTAAAGAAATTCCCAAAACGTAATAATAAAAAATTGTTACTTTGAAAATTGATTGGAATGGAGGGTCGACTCCTGCGGGAACAGCACGACGCCTGAGACGTTCGTGTCAGGCCGTGCCCGCGGAAAGCGTACCCGGAATGGAAATCAATTTTCATTAGAACATAAAAATAGCATTTTTCCTAGTGTGGAAAAATGCTATTTTGGCTTTTGTCCCAGCCTCATCTTACATTATCGTATTCCTAATGCCATTTTTGCGTAACGTGACATCATATCTTTAGACCAAGTTGGTTGCCAAACGATATTCACATCTACTTTTTTAACTTCCGGTAGCTCACCTAATGCCGTATTTACTTGATCTACAATAACTGGACCAAGTGGGCATCCCATAGAAGTAAGTGTCATTGTAATTGTTGCTAACCCCTCATCATTTAGATCAACATCATATACTAAACCTAAGTTGACGATATCGATGCCAAGCTCAGGATCAATTACGTTTTCTAATGCACCTAACATGCTTTCTTTCATATCTTCGCTAATTGCCATTTTTGTTCATTCTCCTTTCCTTATCTATCGTGTACTTATCATAGCAAATGTATATCTTTATGCCAAATGTTGTGAAAGAAACGATGTGACAGCAAGCACACCACTACGCGGTACTTTATGACCTGAATTTTTAGATTCAACAAATACTAGATGTTCAGGCACTTGTTCATAGTGTGTACGTAATTGTGTATAAAAATGATATGTATTTTTAAATGGAACAGTACCATCTTTATGACCATGCCAGAATATCACAGGTCTTTGGTTAAATCGTTCTGGATTATTTGTTATATCATACTTCGATAATTGTTGAAGAATCTGTACTTTTTGAGTTTCATCAAATGGTAGTTTTACACCCATTGCTTCAAACTGATCCAATTGCCAACTAGCAAACTCAACATATCCTGGCGCTCCCATACAAATTGCAGCAGCGTTAATCCAATTATATGAATTTAGGCAACCTGCTGTTACGATAGCACCCATCGATGAACCAGCTACGCCTATTTTTGCATCGCCATAACCTCTATCCTGAAGTTCTTCATAAATTGCATTCACTTCATGAATTGACTTTAAAACAATCTCCCAGAAGTGCATACTCATTTTCATCTCAGATAGATTTTCACTTCGCACACCATGTAAATGGGCATCAGGCATAATAACGCGTATACCCTTCTGTACTAATTGATAGGCATAATGCAGATTATGCTCTTTCGCACTTTGAAAACCATGAAGAAAAATAACTATAGGCGATTGTTCATTCATAGAATTATCATAAACATGTAATAAAGGTATTCCTTTCCACATATCATCTTGAACATACATTTTCTTTCACTCCTAAAGCATTAACAGGACTTATTCTTTCCAAACGAGTCTCTTTTAAAGCTCATATTTTTATCCCATAAAGAAAAACTATTCAATAAGTATGATACCATCGGTGAAAAAAATTTGCTCAAATAAAGGAACAGTGAATTTCAAAATTTTGACTAAATTTCTTCCGAACGATAAAATTTAAAGAACAAAGAAAGGAGCATTCCTTCATGAAACAACATTTAATTGTATTAGATTTAGATGGCACTTTATTAACAGATGAAAAAAAAATCTCTGATAAAACCAAAAAGACTTTATTCAAAGCAAGAGAAGCCGGGCATCAGGTAATGATTGCGACAGGTCGCCCGTTTCGAGCTAGTCAACTGTATTACGATGAATTAGTGTTGACTACTCCTATAGTAAATTTTAATGGCGCTCTCGTTCACCATCCCAAAAATAAAGGGTGGGATATGATGCATTCTCCAATTGATATAAGCGTAGTTCATGATGTAGTTGACTCAGTAGATAAATATCAATACGAAAATTTAATTGCAGAGGTAATGGACGATGTATTTATCCATAATGAAGATGTGCGCATGATGGACATTTTTAATATGGGCGACCCTCTCGTGACAATCGGAAATTTAAGAAACAATTTAACTAATGATCCGACAAGTTTACTTATCCATGCCGAAGAAGCAAATGTACCCATTATTCGTGACCATTTAGAAAGTGTCCATGCCGAACTTATTGAACATCGTCGATGGGGCGCTCCATTCCATATTATTGAAATAGTACGAAAAGGGTTAAATAAAGCAGTAGGCATCTCTCATATCGCAAAAGAAATGAATATTCCGCGTGACCGTATTATTGCTTTTGGAGATGAGGACAATGATCTAGAAATGTTGGAATATGCAGGAATTGGTGTAGCCATGTCTAATGGGATAGATGATTTAAAGAATATTGCCAATGAAATTACTTTAAGTAATAACGAAGATGGCATTGCCAAATTCCTTATAGAAAGACTAAAATTGTAATAGATAAAGTTTGAAAGCCGCTATTTCCTTATTTCCTTAATTAAAATAGTATCAATTTCAAATCGTATCGTTTAAAGGAGGTATATGATGAAAATTTTTGCAGATAGTGGCTGTGATTTACCTAAACAGTTTTTTACAGAAAATGATGTAGAACTTTTTACATTACGAGTGGATTTAAATAATAAAGAATACAATGATATCATAGATATTGATGCCAAAGTTATTTACGATGCAATGAGACAAGGCGCAGTACCTAAAACGTCTCAAGTATCTCCAGAGGTTTTCCTTAATAAATTCGAAGAGCTAGCTAAAAATAATGAGGAAGGTATCTACATTGCCTTTTCATCCAATTTATCGGGTACATATAGTACTGCCGTTATGATTGCTTCTCAAGTACGTGAAAATTATCCGAATCTGAAATTAAAAATTATCGATTCGAAATGTGCTTCTTTAGGCTGTGGATTAGTCGTTAAAGAAACGGTTAAATTGCGGAACGAGGGACTAGCCTTCGAAGAAATCTATCAACGAGCTTCCCATCTAGCTGAGCATATGACTCATCTGTTTACAGTAGAAGACTTAAGTTACTTAGCAGCAGGTGGACGAGTTTCAAGATCTAGTGCATTTATTGGTGGATTATTGAGTATTAAACCTATTCTCCATGTAGAAGATGGAAGATTGATTCCACTTGAAAAAATTCGCGGCCGTAAAAAAGCAATCAATCGAATGATTGAATTGATGTCTGAACGTGGTGGTGACTTCGCTAATAAAACAGTTGGTATTAGCCATTGTGACGATTTAGAATTTGCCAAAGAGGTTCAATCGATGATTGAGGAGAAATTACATCCGAAGTCTTTTGATATTACAATGGTAGGTTCGGTTATCGGAGCACATGCGGGTCCTGGTACGATTGCTATTTTCTTTACAGATAAAGACTATTAATTCAATGGCGAGTTGTTTCCAAAAGAAACAGCTCGTTTTTAATTTATTGACCTTATCATTATTGGTTATTCCCCCATAAATTAAAAAAAGATGAACCCTGAGCTCTAGACTCCTGGATTCATCCTATTCAATAATTAATTTGCTAGAGGTTCTTCTGCAACTAACTCAATCTCATGTAAATGACTTGTGTAGTCATCAGCATAGTCGATACTGAAGTTTTTCACACGTTTATTTACTGGTACAATTTCATAACGGAATTGCATAGGGATTGTTGTTGCAACTTCCTCTAAATGTTCTTGGAAGATTTTAAATTGTTTCGCACGATATTCAGTGTCAAAAGCTTCAGGTGAGTCGATAGCTTTCACTGCAGCTTCTAATTCATCAGATGTGTAACGGCTGAAGTTAAACTCATCTACTGAACCATATAAACCTGATGGTGATGGATTTGTACCGGTTCCCCAAGCACCCATAAAGATATCAATTTCTGGGCTATCCGCTTCTACCATATCGTAGAACGTGTTAAATTCGATTAAACGACCCGTTGATAATGTAACATTTAAACCAATATCAGCCCAGTTTTGCATATAGTATGCGATGATCTCTTCTGCTGTTGCATCACCTGCCATAGAAGCTAATTTAATTTCTAATTTTTTCCCTTTTGGATCTTCACGGAATCCATCATTATCCACATCTTTATATCCAGCTTCATCTAATAAAGCTTTAGCTTTTTCTGGGTCATATGTGTATCCTTTTAAGTCCCCATCATAGAAAGCTTCAAATACTGGTGGAATTAAAGAGTTAGCACGCTCACGTAAGTTGTTATAAAATACTTCAGATACTTCTTCAACGTCTAAAGCATAACCCATTGCTTGGCGTAATTTCACATCACCCATTTTTGATCCTTCCATATCTGTTACTACTCTACCTTTTTCTGTATCAAATTTACCTACTTTAAACCCTAAGTAAGAGTAGAAAAGTTCTTGGCGACCTAAAATTGAGATATTATCATAGTTTTCGATTTCTGGCATTTTTGTCGCGTTAAAGTCTTTAACTATATCATAGTCACCGGATCCGATGGCTACTGAAATTGAGCTTGAAGGAACTACTTTTACAACCACGCCATCAAGATTAGGAACACCTTTCCAATAATTTTCGTTTCGCACATAAGATACAGATTCACCTGGTACAATTTTATCAATTTTAAAAGCACCTAATGTGATCGGATTTTTACGAACTGCATCAGATTCTACTAATTCACCAACAGGAATATCGCCAATTTGGTGAGCCGGAGCAGCATAAGTCCATAGTCCGTCACCGCTGTAGAAAATAGCAGGTGATAACTTTTTAAAGCTGATTTCTAAAGTGTAATCATCAATTCTCTTTAAACCTGAAATAGTATCCGCAGTTCCCGCATGGTACTCTTCTGCCCCAATGATATTTTGGAATTCAGAATCATAACGAACTCCCGTATAATCTTTGTTTCCAATAATAAGATAAGGTAAGATTACATCATCAATTGTAAACGGTTCCCCGTCTGACCATTTAACACCTTCACGAATTGTAACAGTTGCTTTATTATTTTCTTGATCCACATCTAAAGATGCAAGACCTGTATCCGTTAACATAAAGTTTTCATCTGTATCGAAAATTACGTTTGAAGCCCATTCCATTAATTCAGCATCATAAGCATCTTCATAAAGCTCCCAGTTGAAGATTCCTTGGAATGGCTCATCTTTAACCATAGCTACTTGAAGTGTTCCACCTTCTATTGTGTCACCTTCATTTGTTACCGCTACATCAAATAAGTTATCAGTTCCTTCAGAAGTTGTACCTTCTGTGTCTTTCGGTTCTTCACTTGCCGACTTTTCATTTCCCCCGTTACAAGCTGTTAGAACTAGTAATAGTGAGAAGATTGCTGCTAATAATAACCACCTAGTATTCTTCATTGCTTTTCCTCCCTATTTTTCTTTTGTACCGGAAAATATCTTTATAAAAAAACATATCTACTTTTCACTTGTAAATATGTTGGTACAACTATTGAAGTTCACTATTTTAAAAATATTTAATTTTCAGACAATATCACTCGAGATCTCCTTAGCCTAATCGTTGACGCGAGTCTGCAGCCCTTCTTAACGCTTGTCCTACATAGTTGATTCCGAGCATCATTAATAAGATAAATAATGCAGATGGTAGCCACACCCACCAGTACTGTTGTAATACAAGTGGATTATTTGCACTTGCTACTAATGTACCTAGAGATGGTGTTGAAGGTGGTAACCCGAATCCTAGATAAGATAGACCTGTTTCGATTCCAACATTTCCTGCAAAGTTTAATGTCATTTCAACAATAATAATTGAACTTAAGTTTGGTAATATTTCTCGCACAATAATAACAAAATCACTTGTACCGAGTGTTTTAGAAGCCTGTACATAATCCCGTTTACTTTCTGATAGTGCTTTTGAACGGACAAGCCGTGCAGTACCTGTCCACAAAAAGATACTCATAATTAATATAAATGCTCCAACAGTATATTTTGGTACCACTGTGATAAATACAATGATTAGCATTAATTGAGGAATTGTAATAAAGAAATCGATCACCCTCATAAACAAATTATCAATCCAACCACCGAAGTATCCACAAATCAAACCTACTGCAACACCAAAGATACCTGTAATAAGTGTAATAGCAATGGCAATGGCCATTGAATTTTTTGCACCAACAACAATCTGACCTAAGATATCTTTACCACCTTGGTCAGCACCAAGTAAAAATTTTTCTCCGGGTTCTGCAAATTTATCTCTTAGGCTAACACGCAGTAACTGTTGCTGATCGATACCTAACCATGCCCATAAAAAGATACCTATAATTACCACTACTATAAGGATTAGGGATACCATAGCTAGTTTATCCTTCATAAACTCTCGAAAAACTACTTGTAATCCAGTTGAAGGAGAGTTTGCATAGGTTATCTTTTTTCGCTTTTTATTTTTCTTTGCCACTTTTTATCCTCCTTAACTTTTATGAGCAGTATCTATTCAATCCTTATTCGAGGGTCAACAATACTCATAATAATATCGGATAATAGACTTCCTAAAAGAGCTAAGAATCCAAATAACATCACTAGCGCAGTAATCACAGAGTAATCACGAGATAAAATGGAACTGATAAATAGTTGTCCCATTCCAGGGTAACCAAAAATTGTTTCAATAAATATCGAACCACCTAATAGTCCGGTAATTGTAAATCCTAAAAAAGCAGCAATCGGCAGTAATGAATTACGGAAGATATGTCTGGAATACACTTTTCTCATTGGAATACCTTTGCTACGTGCAGTTCGAACATAATCCATTGCTTTTGCATCAATAATTTCCGAGCGTAAATATTGAATTATCCCTGTGGTTCCTAAAATAGCGTACGTAATTGAAGGAAGTAGAATATGATATAATCTGTCCCAATAATAACTAAACGTTCCGGGACTATATTTCACATCTACACTACCACTTGTAGGAAACCACTCTAATTTATAACCAAATAAGAATAAGAATATTAAGCCCAAAACAAATGTAGGTATAGCATATGTAATGAAACTATACAGGACAATTGTTTTATCCAACCGAGAGTTTTGAAATCTTCCGGCTAAGATGCCTAATGGAATAGCAATTAAATAAAGTAAAATTACACTTAATAAGGACAGCCAAAATGTATTTAGCGCACGTTCTCCAATTAAATCCGCAACATCCCTTTTATACGTATAACTCAGACCGAAATCACCATGGAGTGCATTTCCTACCCATCTCGCATACTGAACATACCATGGGTCATTTAACCCTGCTTTTTCAGCTAGCTCGGCAATTCGTGCTGGATCAGTTTGAGGCGTAATTAATCCAGTAAAAGGATCGCCGGGCATATTTTTGGCTAAAACAAAGATAATCAGACTTAAGACTATCAATTGTGGAATCATTAATAAAAATCTTCTGATAATTGTTTTCCACACTTTAGATGACCCCCTTCTTTGTTGAAGTAGTCGCTACCGCATGGGTATTGGAAATGGGTGTTAAATCAAAAACTCGTTCATTCTCATCAAAATAGTTTTTATATTGTGCTTGATAGTTTTGTTCTACGCGGATTCTTTCCCGCTTTCGGTCCTCTCTACCGATAGGAGAAACTTTTGGTATAGCTGAAAGTAATCGTTTTGTGTAAATATGTTGAGGATTGGTATAAATATCATCTTTTGTACCCGTCTCTACGAATCTACCTTTATACATTATGGAAATATAATCACACATATGCTTAACGACACCTAAATCGTGGGATATAAATAAGTAACTTAGTCCAAATTCATTTTGGATATCTTTCATAAAGTTCAGTACTTGCGCTTGAACCGATAAGTCAAGTGCTGAAACCGGCTCATCCGCTATGATTAGCTTTGGGTTTGTTGCGATAGCACGAGCAATCCCTAACCGTTGTTTTTGCCCGCCTGAGAATTCATGTGGATATTTATATTTCGCATCTTCGGGCATTCCAACAATTTCTAACAACTCGCTAATCTTTCGTTCTTCCTCTTTTGGTGTAAGCTTTAAAAAATTACGTATCGGTTCTGCAATAATATCTTTTACTCGCTTCCTTGGATTCAAGCTTGAATGAGCATCTTGGAATATCATTTGCACATCACGGTTAAAAGAGGACTTACGACTTCTTCGTTTGTTCGTAACGTTTTCCCCTTCATAAATAATACTTCCAGACGTAATCTTTTCTAAACCGATTAACGCTTTCCCTGTTGTAGATTTACCACAACCAGATTCACCAACTAATCCATATGCTTTTCCTCTTTCAAACTCCAATGTAATTCCATCAACTGCATATACATGATCAATGATCGTATTGAAAAATCCGCCGCGAACAGGATAGTGAACTTTTAAATCATTTATTTGCATAAAGCTCATGAGTCCCGCCCCCTTTATCCGTTTTAAAATGAAACTGTTTCCAACAAGTGCAACGGACAAGATGCCCTGGTGAAATTTCATGAAGTACTGGATTTTCCTCATGAATATGCTCCGGTATCCAAGGAATACGTGTAGAGAATCGGCAACCTGTTCTAGGTAAATTCATTAATGAGGGAACAATCCCTTCAATGATATTTAAGCGATCAGATTGTAAGTTCATTTGAGGAATTGAGTTAAATAAAGAACGTGTATAAGGGTGTTTCGGATTCGTAAATAATTCTTCTACTGTTGCTTCTTCAATAATTTGACCTGCATACATGACAGCCACTCGATCAGCAACTTCAGCGACAACACCCAAGTCATGGGTAATTAGAATAATTCCAGCTTCCGTTTCAGCCTGTAACTCAATAAGCAAATCTAAAATTTGAGCTTGAATCGTTACATCTAATGCCGTAGTTGGCTCATCGGCAATAATAATTTGAGGCTTACATGCAATGGCAATGGCGATAATTACCCTTTGTCTCATGCCACCCGATAATTGATGAGGAAATTGTTTTGCTACTCGTTTTGAATTTTGAATGCCAACTTGCTTCAATAACTCCAGTGCTCTTTTTTCTCTTTCTTTTTTATTTAATGAAGTATGATACATTAATCCTTCTTCGATTTGCTCTCCAATTCTCATGAGAGGATTTAATGCAGAAAGTGGATCTTGGAATATCATACTAATTTGAAATCCTCGAATTTCATTCATTTCGTCCTCAGAAAGATTAACTAAGTTTTTATGATTGAAAAATATTTCCCCTTGTACTCGTGTTTTATTTTGGTCATATAGTCCGATAATAGACGAGGCAAGAGTACTTTTTCCACATCCTGATTCTCCTACGATAGCTAATATTTCATTTTTATTTAAGGTTAATGAGACACCGTCTACCGCATCGTAATATGTATCTTTAATCCGAAATCCAGTATGGAGGTTATTAATTTTTAAAAGCTCATTTGTTTTCAAATTAACTCTCCTTTCTAGCAATCATGATGTCACCTTTTTTCGAAATATTACAAATATTAAAATGATACTTTTCCGGATTACCATAAATTCGTAATAATTCATATTATTCTTATTCTTGAAACAAATTATATATTCTTGTAATTAATGAAGTCAATATATATGGGAATCATTTTTCAGAAATAATTAAAAATTGGGACAAATGCTTATTTCTTGATTACTTTGGCCTACGTAATATAATTTAAATGTTTTCAATATATTATTCTATCTATTAAAATAGACACATTTACAAAAGTAACTTTGTCTCATAATATCGACATAATCTAGTATAAGAACGATTTCAACTTAAAAATATATAATTTTTATGGGATTTTTTTGACTTACTTTTAGGAGAAATTACTGTTCCAGAATTCTATTTTGGACTATCAACTTGTTTTACTTTACATTTGAATCATTTCAGACTGGGTTAATTTTGTTTTTCTTTATTGATTTTCTTTTACCTTGGAGGAGTCTTTCTGCGTAAACAGTCGTGCTCAAACCTTGGGATAGAGCCGCTCTCTTCTACCTTTCTTTGACTCTTCTCGTTCAATCGGTCGTATAGAACCCTTCTCTTCTCCCTTTCCAGGCTCCTCCACTCTTGTTTCGTCGTAGAAACGGCTTCTCTTCTACCTTTCCAGGCTCCTCGACTCTTGTTTCGTCGTAGAGACACCTTCTCTTCTACCTTTCCAGGCTCCTCCACTCTTGTTTCGTCGTAGAGACGGCTTCTCTTCTACCTTTCCGGGCTCCTCGACTCTTGTTTCGTCGTAGAGACACCCTCTCTTCTACCTTTCCAGGCTCCTCCACTCTTATTTCGTCGTAGAAACGGCTTCTCTTCTACCTTTCCGAACTCCCCGACTCTTGTTTCGTCATAGAAACGGCTTCTCTTCTACCTTTCCAGGCTCCTCCACTCTTGTTTCGTCGTAGAAACGGCTTCTCTTCTACCTTT
>DATMGC010000048.1:0-30251 GCA_035555915.1 Ureibacillus sp.
AACCGTTATACTAGAATACAGATATTGCTAAATTTACTAAAAAATAAAGAAATTATAAACTTTCAAAATATACGTTAATTCATTGATATAGTAATTTCAGGGGGCAGGCAGGATGGAACATATTCTTTTAGTAGAGGACGATCGCGAAATCGCTCGTATTATTCAAGATACGTTAACGAAGGAGGGCTACCACCTGACATGGGCGACGACAGGGATTGAAGGGTTAGAAGATTTTAATGCCGGTGACTATTCTTTAGTGCTTGTTGATTGGATGATGCCGGAGATGAATGGCATTACGCTCATTGAACATATCCGACTGCAAAGCGATGTGCCGATTATTATGATTAGCGCAAAAAGTGAAGAGGCAGATAAAGTGACGGGCTTACAAGATGCGGATGATTATATTGCGAAGCCGTTCTCATTAGAAGAGTTAAAAGCACGCGTTCGCTCTCATTTAAGGCGTTGGCGAAAATATCAGCAAAAAAGTGAGCCAGAGCAAAAGGCACTTTTCGCCAACGGATTAGCCATTGATTGGACGAAACAAATGGTCATGGTAAATGATCAAGAGATTCAACTTACACAAAAAGAATTTGCGATTTTAAAGCTGCTCGCTCAAAATCCATTAGAGCTATTTACCAAAGAGGCGTTATATACTCATGTCTGGCAACAGATGGATTTAGAGCAAACGAACACGGTGACGGTGCATATAAAAGCGTTGCGTGAAAAGTTGCAAGACCCTGTTAAAACACCTTTTTTTATTCAAACAGTGTGGGGTAAAGGGTATCGCTTCATCGGTGAGCCATTATGAAAATAAAAAGCTGGCTCCTAATCACTTATTTTTTAGTGATGCTCTTACCGCTCGTAGCGTTATATGGCTTCTATGTATCGATAAACAATTATTATCAAGATAAAAGCATGCAAGAATATTTTGAAAAGCTCAACGTTGTGAATGATTTAAAAACGCATATAGAAAATCCGAAGCTGTATACGGATAGGGAGTTTAAAGACGATTTAGAAAAACTAACAAATGACCATACGATGATTACTCTTTATAATCCGAGTGGAAAAGTCCTTTATTCGTCCAATCCAGTAGCAACGTTTACGAATTTTGAAGATAAACAAGTATTGTATCAGGAGCTTAATTACTTTAAACAAAACTATGAAACATTCGTGTATAAGCAGCCTGTGTTCGAAGAAGGAAAAATGGTTGGGCTGTTTAAAATTACACTCGCACGTACGGAATGGACAGAACAGGTGCAAAGTAGTACAAAAATCATCATCGCCTGTTCAATTATCTTTTTGTTACAGCTGTATTGCGTCATTATTTACTTCTTAAATAGACGACTGAATAGGCCCCTAAAACAGCTCATTGAGCAAATGCAAGACTTTGCAAAAGGGCGTTCAACAGCACCATTACCAATTTCAAAAGACGAAATTGGAGAATTAACGGCCAGCTTTCAAAGCATGCAACAAGAAATACTAATGAATCGCGAAAAAATTGAAAATGAACAGAGTCAAAAGGAATTTATGATTGCTAGTCTTTCACACGATTTAAAAACGCCCTTAACATCAATTCAAGCATATGCAGAAAGCTTACAATCGCAAGCATTATCGGAGCCTGAACGTAAAGATTATTTGCGTATTGTTCAGTCAAAAGCGGATTATATGAAGCAATTGCTTGATGATTTGATGATGTTTACATTACTACAATCCCCTACATATGTACTTGAACTTGTAACAGTAGAGGGGGAAGAGTTTTTTGATATGTTACTAGGAGATTACGAGCAAGTGAGTATTGAAAAAGGCTTTATGGCTACAACGGCAATACATGTTACGAAAAATTATGCCGTCAACCCAAAGCAGCTTATGCGAGTACTTGATAATTTAGTTGGTAATGCTTGGGCGTATACAAATCCAGGTGGAACGATTTTTGTTGCGGCATTTGAGACGCCTTTTTTACCGAGCTGGTATTCTGTTTCTGCATCAGAGCTACAACAGCGTGGCGTGTATATCGTTGTTCAAAATAGTGGTTCTACTTTATCGAGTGCACAATGTCAGCAAATGTTCGAGCCGATGCATCAGCTAGATGAGGCACGCAGTCATATTGGTCAGCGCGGTGCAGGATTAGGGTTAAGTATTGCCAAACAAATCATTGAAAAACATAATGGCACAATTCAAGCCATTTCAGCAAATAACGAAACAGCCATTACAATTTGGCTTCCCGAGGAGGAATTAGGATGAAAAAGATTATTTATTCTGCAACGCTTACTTTAACATTAATGCTTGGGGCTTGCTCTGGAACAGAGGAATTTACGCCACAAGAAATTTTAAATCATACGATGCAAGAAACGTCAGATATCGACTCTTACTATGCCGAATATACAATGGATCTAGGAGATGACACGACGATGACGGCGAAGCAATGGTCTAAAAACGGTAAATCACGTGTCGAGATTGAGGATGAAAACGGTGAATCTTCTATAGCAGTAAATGATGGAAAGCAACTCATCTCGTATTCATCAACAGAGCAAACAGCAACAGCCTTCAAACAAAGCTCTGAAACAGAAGAGATGATACAACCATCATTAAAAGAACAAGTAGTCAACATTTATAACTTAATTAAAGATACTCATGAAATTACAATCGGTGAAGATGAAAAGGTAGCGGGGCATGATACGTATCATCTAATCGCAAAATCGAAAGAAAAAAATACATTATTTGGCGATATGGAGTTTTGGATTGATAAAAAAACATGGATGCCTTTAAAATCGATTACAACAGGTGGCGATTTAACTTCTACAACAGAGTATACAAAGTATGAGCCAAATGCAAAAGTTGACGATACCGTATTTAATTTTGAATTACCAGATGGTGTTGACCTTGTACAAGAAGAAATCGAGTTACCTACAAACATCACATTAGATGATGCAAGAGGGTTGTTAGACGGACTATTAGTTTTACCTGAGTCAACAGGCTATACGATTGATACGATTGAGGATATGCATACAGACACGAATGAAATCAGTATAAACTACGTAAAAGATGACGTATTACAATTTTCAATTTCAGTTTTTAAACCGACTGAGCCGTTAACAGACATTGAAAGCCCAATTACAGTGCGTGGCTTTGAAGGTGGGACAGAAGATCTAGGATTCCGTTTCTTGCAATGGGATGAAAATGGTTTGCGTTACAACGTATTATTCGAAAACGAAAATCTTTCTTACGATGACTTCGTGAAACTTGCAGAAAAGATGGAAGTGGCAAAGTAATAAATAAAAGAAGTGGTAATAAAACCTAATTAAAAAAATAAAGGAAATGTGAAAAGGGAGTTGGAAAAATAGTAAGATAAAATAAAGGATGCATTTTCATCTAAACAATTGATTGCACTAATTGTGGTAGGAAAATTCATGAAGGTGAAAAATTCATTTCAAATATTACAATGCCTTCTGAAAATGATATATTAGTTGGAAGATTAGACTACACAATTGCTAGAACAGCCATCAGAGTTTTTGTGAGAGATGCCAGTAAGGACTTTCGTAAATTATTAAGAAGTGTATTCGACTGAAAATAATGAAATATGCTTCTTTTAGTTATAAAATCCAAATTCAAGTTAAACAGAGCCAAAAAATTAAAAATAAAGGTTTCTACATATTATATACGTCTAATATGTGAGACCTTTTTCATTTACTTTAAATTCTTATCTTTATTAAACTGCTTTGTCTAGTAGATTAGTTACTTATTAAAAATCGTAATCCTTTTTAAGCAAATACATGATTTCAGAACAATGTCTTATATTTGGATATTATGTGCGTATTCAATGCTATTTTACAATACCAAACAAATTACTTTTGAATGCTTCCATATGCTTGCACTTTAGAAACTTTTTCCATTTAAATCCGTTATAATAGAAAATATATAAACATTTGTAACGTAGAATAATGTAGTAAAAATATGAGGAAGTGTAAGTATTGAAATTAGTTAATGCTTTTGAGAATACTATAAAATCTGAAGAAGAGTTACGTTCTATAATTGGTGATCCAAGTGAATTAGTGAAAAACAAAGTAATTAACCACTTGGATCACCACTGTATAGATTTTATTTCGAAATCTCCATTCTTAGTTTTGTCTACATCTGACAAGTATGGTTATTGTGATGCTTCACCCAGAGGTGATAAACCAGGATTTGTACTGGTTTTAAATGAGAAACAGCTCGTTATACCTGAAAGACCAGGGAATAAGAGAATTGATTCTTTAAGAAATATTTTATCAAATCCACAAATAGGCCTACTCTTTTTTATTCCAGGACTGGGAGAAACACTTCGAATAAACGGTCATGCAACTATAGTTAACGATGAGGAGTTAAGGAATAAAATGGCAGTAGGAGATAAAGTACCCCTATTAGGAATCGGTGTAGAAGTAGAAGAATGTTTTATACACTGTGCTAAAGCCTTTAAACGTTCTGGTTTATGGGATGTAAATACATGGGCTGAGGAAGATGAATTACCGTCTGCAGCTAAGATGCTACAAGAGCATGCTAAGTTAGACAATAGTAGTGTTGAAGATATACAAAAGAGACTCAATGATGGTTATCGAGATAGACTATATTAATAGGAAAGAATTGAAAATTGATAAGTACTTCCCATTATTACCTCTAACAAATCCTTTTCCAACCATTATTTTCCCTATATAAAAATAAAAGGGGATTTCCAAATAAATAAAGAATTCTATAATAGTAGTCCAAACGTATGAATGATAATGTATAAGAAAAAAGAGATACCCTTTAGATTTCTTGCAGAAAGAGCAAGTTGATTATAAGTGAGAGTTAGGTGAATACATGAAAATTGTTATAGCGGGTGGATCAGGTTTTATCGGAGCAAAGTTAACAGATTTGCTTATTAAGGATGGACATGAAGTTGTTATTTTGACAAGGAATGAAAAAGCAACAGAAAAGGGAGTATCTTATGTAGTCTGGCTTCGAGAGGGAGCAACTCCAGAAAAAGATTTAGAAAATGTTGATGCCTTTATTAATTTAGCTGGCACTTCTATAAACGACGGTAGATGGACAGAAAAACATAAGAAGGAAATTTACAATAGTCGAATGGTTGCTACAGAGGAATTATTAAGAATTATTGACGCCATGCCAGAAAAGCCATCTATTTTTATTAATGCGAGTGCAATTGGCATTTATCCTGTATCCTTAGACACTGTCTATACGGAAAAATCAACAGTTGCCCCTAATGACTTTCTAGGGAAGACTGTTTCTGATTGGGAAAAGAAAGCAAAACTAGTAGAACAGTATGGAGTGCGTACGGCATTTATGAGATTTGGGGTAGTACTTGGTAAGGAGGGGGGAGCACTACCATTAATGACCTTACCATACAGATTATTTGTCGGTGGGACGATTGGTTCAGGTAAACAGTGGGTATCATGGATACATATTTCAGATGTTGTTCGATCAATTAAATTTGCACTTGAAAATAATCATGTGACGGGACCAATTAATGTGACTGCTCCTACACCTGTCCGTATGAAAGATTTCGGTCAAACGATCGGTTCGGTATTAAATCGTTCCCATTGGTTGCCAGTTCCTTCATTTGTTTTGAAAATAGTACTCGGACAAAAAAGCAAACTCGTACTAGAAGGGCAAAAGGTATTACCAAATGTGCTAATTGAAAATGGATTTGATTTCACATTCCCCAATCTAGATGATGCATTAAAAGACTTATATAAAAAAAGTTATTACTAGAACTAATTCAATTGATGAATATCTCAAATTGAAGATAAATTACTTAGTATAGATTATTAATATAGAGAATTTTTTGTTATTCTTATTGTAGAAAGAATTCAATTATATGGAGGTATATAGATGAACATCATCGTTACAAGTTTATTTGTGGAAGATCAAACTAAGGCACTTGAATTTTATACAGAAAAATTAGGGTTTGTAATAAAAGAGGACGTTCCGATGGGTGAATATAGATGGTTAACACTTGTCTCTCCTGATAAACAAGACGGTACTGAGCTTTTACTAGAACCAAATGCCAATCCAATTGCACAAGATTACCAGAAAAAACTATTTGCACAATGTATTCCAGCAACCATGTTTGGTGTTACGGATATTCAAAATGAGTACGAGCAATTATTGGAAAAGGGTGTCAAATTTACGATGAAACCAACAAAAGCTGGCGAAGTTACAATCGCTATCTTGGATGATACTTGCGGCAACCTTATTCAAATCGTTCAAAAATAGTCTTTAATAAATGAATTAATTTAAACTATCCCTACTTTGAACAACAAAGTGGGGTCTTTTGTTGAATTTAAAGGCGAATAACCTTATATAGATAAACCAATATTTATAATTTAAAAACTATTTATAATATTTCATATTATCCGACACTACATTTGTATTTAATAAATATTCACGCACTAAAATAAACATAAAATTAAAACTTAGAAACGCATTAAGTAACTAAGAAAATGACAATCTATGATTTGATTAGATCATTAAAAAGAAGGGAGTATAATAATTGAATGTTGAATAGATTTCATAAGGGAGTGATGTGGTGAAAAAATTAGGTTTATATGTATTGCTCTTATTATAGTCATTAATCGTTTTAGAAATATATATAAATATTATAAGAATTTTATTAGGATGAACAGTAGAGGAATTAAATGAATTGTATAAAAAATCTCAAAAATCACGTGGGGAGTAAGAGATCTATTGTCGAAGCCAATCCAAATTTGGATTGGCTTTTTATATTTTATTGTATTCTTATATAAATAAAATCGAACCATAGAAATTGGTTTCTGGTTATATAGTATTAAGAATAACAATGATGTTGAGAAAAAGATGATCTTTTAGAAAGTCCTTGTAAACTAGAGATTTCTATTCTTAAAACGAATGGAACAGATCGATATGAAATTATTGTAATCATTTCTTTCATCTAATTTTATTTTACAAACCGCTGTAACTATCTTATTTAGAATTGAAATTTTTCCAGATGTTTTTATTAGTTTACCAATTGGAAAGGAATTTTTGTGTGGATGGCATTGCTTAGTTGATTTTCAGATTGATATAAAACAATGACATCTAAATAACTTTTTTGGAATGCATCTAAATCTAAAAATGGGGCTATATCGAATTTTAATTTCCAGTTTATATCATGTGAAATAGCAACCGTTTTACCGTTAATAAATACTTTAATGACAATTTCTTCTTGAAGGGCGGAAGTAGTTTCAGCTAATGTAAGAATATTGCCTGATAGGTTATACATAATACTCGGCTTTGGTAATAGTTTCTTTTTTATTTGTGATTTAGGTAGAAGTACATCGTTAGTACTTTCTAGTGGTGGGGTACGTTTTGGGAGTTGACGATACATTGTTGCTTGTTCAAAAGCATAAGCCCAACTAATTAATATCGAATCTTCATATGCTGGGCCAGCAAATGTTATGTTAACAGGCATATCTGTATCCTCCATTTGCCCCATACATACAGACACGGTTGGGATACCGAGATGGCGGATCATTTCGTTACCGTTTGAAAAATAATTGCCTTGTTCCATAGCTTCTTCATGTGAAGCTAGATTTACATCTGTTGTTGCTGAACCAATATTTGAATTGGCTGGAAATACCAAACCATCTAGCTCTAATTGTTGTAACCAGTCCTCAAATAGTTCTTTTCGGATTTGTTCTAGTCCATTTAAACCATAGCCTAAATTTTTAATATTCTCGAATTTTGAGAAACCTTTTGCTACGGTTTCATTAAGTTGACCATAAATGATATCAGTTGCTCTTCTAGAATCATCACTAGGTGTAATATCGAGGATAGTAATTGTTTCAGGTGGAGAAGGGAAAGTAAATTTTGAATTAACTTCTGTCCAACTTGGGTAATTTTCATCGTTACAATTTTTTAAGAAAATCTCTTTGAACATTGGAACTATTATATCCCACTCAATTCCCATCCAATTTTCCGGTAAAAATCCTTTTTCTTCGAAAATCTTTAATCTCCAAGGATCTAAATTATACATTTCTTGTAACGGGAAATCGATTTCAATGATTTCAGCTCCTAATTGTTGTAAGTGCTCGGTAGCCCGTTTCCATAATGTTAAAATTGAAGGTCGGATATACATAGAAGAAGTGTCGCTTTTGCCTAAATAAATCTTTGGAACACCTAATCGAATGCCTTTTAAGCTTTCTTTATTTTTTAATGTTTGGAAAGTAGTTGGTCGTACTTCGTGAACCTTTGGTAAACTAACAACGTTTTGTATTCGCCAAAAATCCCCAGATGTATCTGGATCTTCTTGTACTAGAACATCTAATAATGTCATTAGGTCTTCTACATATTTTGTATGTGGAACAACAACATCTTTTGTAGGAAATAGAGGCCAGTTTCCACGAATTGAGATAAGACCACGTGAAGGAGTATAAGCAACTAATCCGTTGTTGGATGCAGGCGATCTTCCAGAAGATACGGTTTCTTCAGCCATTCCGAAAGTTGCAAAGTTTGCGGCAGTAGCTGTACCAGAACCATTTGAAGAACCAGAAGCCCAAGCGGCAGTTAGGTAATCTCTATTATAAGGACTTTCTGCGCGACCGTAGACACCTCTTTGCATACCACCACAGGCCATTGGTGGCATATTTGTTTTGCCGATTAAGATACCTCCAGAAGCAACAATTCTTTCTACAGCATATGAATGTTTAGGGGACATTAAATTGATAAAGGATGGTGAGCCAGCAGCTACGGTCATTTTTTCAACCATATAACTATCTTTTACAGTAAAGGGAATACCGTGAAGGGGTCCAAGTATTGTACCTTCGCTTCGTAATCTATCCATTTCTGCGGCTGTTGTTAATGCTTCACTATAAAGTAGAGGGATTGCATTTAATCTGATACCGTGACGATCATAGAAGAAAATTCGATTTAAATACATAACAGTTAATTCAACACTTGTGATGGTCCCTGTCTCTAAAGCTTCTTGAATTTGTTTAATAGAAGCTTCTTCTAATTGAAATACATCTTTAATGGTTAATTGTTTTGGCAAATAAATCATTCCTCTCTATTTGTGAAATTAGATAAAATGGAACTTCATTAGTTGGAGTTGAAATTAATTCTATAAAAAATCTTATAGATTATATGTAATATTTTATAACATATAAATATAAATTAGTAAACAAATAATTGGATATCGCGAAATACATTACGTTGTTTGTAACTAAATATAACATTAAATTGTTTGTTCTGTAGTAATTCGCTACATTCCAAATACATATTCTAATATAATTTTAAGCGATTAGATAATTTAATATAATGAAATCTACTTATTATTCTAAAGTATCATTTTATTGTAGGTATTAGTGTATCAAAGCCTATAAAACAAAGACGCAAGAGTCAAATCAAGTATTGAAATTTATATAAAGACAAAGTAAAATGGAAAAAATAACAAAATTATTTGAAAAAAGTATTTAATAATTAAGAATCAAAACGTCTTGTAGGATTACATTATCAAGCATCCTGAAGATTTTCTAATTATTTAGTAGGAAATTCTAAGACTCAACTCGTAATTATTAGCAAGTCTCGTATTTTGTGACAACTAGAGTGGTACTACTGGAAATACGCTCTCGTCTCTTAATTGAGGTGAGGGCTTTTTAGAGTAATAGGAAAGGTAATTTTCAAAAAATATTTAAGTAATTTTTAGAAGATTCACCTTTGGAAAGAAGGAGCACCATGAGGAAAAATAAAGGAGAAATTCTAATTTTCATCACGGCTATCATTTGGGGAAGCGGATATGCAGTAATGGATATAGGATTAGAACACCTAACTGTATTTCAAATAATGGCTGGTCGTTTTATATTAGCAACTTTTTTGTTAAGTTTTATTTTTTATAAGAAGTTAAAGTTGATAAGCAAGTCTGTTTTATGGAAAGGCACTGTTCTTGGAGCAATTCTTTTCATATCCTTTACCATTCAAACAGTAGGATTAATTTATACGACACCGTCAAAAAACGCTTTTTTAACCGCAGTCAATGTAATTCTCGTACCGGTTATTGCTTATCTTATTTATAAAAGAAAAATTGACCGTTTTGAAATATTTGCTGCTGTATTAGCCATTGTTGGGATAGGTTTATTATCATTACAAGGTACAATGAACATGAATATTGGGGATCTTCTTACACTCCTTAGTGCTGTAGGTTTTGCTTTTGATATTTTTTACACAAATATGTTCGTGAAAAAAGAAGATGCACTGGCACTAACTATTATTCAACTTTTTACAGCTACTGTATTCAGTATCATTGCTGTTCTTGTTTTGGGAGAAGTACCTACGAAAGTTTCTACAGAGGGAATTTACACAATTTTATATTTAGGTGTATTTTGTACTACAATTGCTTATGTTTGCCAAAATATCGGAATGCAGTATGCAAATCCAACAAAATCAGCGCTTATTTTATCGACAGAAGCACTTTTTGGAACAGCTTTCTCTATTATGATCTTGCATGAAGTTTTAACAAGTAGAATGGTGATTGGTGCCATATTAATTTTACTAGCAATCTTCATCGCTGAAACAAAACCGAAATTTAGTCATCTAAAAAGATTAGAAAGCAAAATGAATAGTTCCAGTTAGTATAAAATTAAGTGTCTTGATCAGGTTATATAAAAAGTATACATATTATATTTACTATAACGTTAACTATATCGCTATGGAATATAAAGAAGATTAATAACTTATTAAAAAGAATCAAATCATCTTTTGAATTTTCGTAAAATTTTAAATGTACAACTCTAGATATTAGATTAGTTTTAAATAAACGTAAAAACTAAAATAAACCAGTGGGAAGCAAAATGCTTCCCACTGGTTTTTTGTCTTCCCAATTTCGAGGTAAATTTCATATTGATACAAATGCATCTCCATTACAAATCAACACATCACTCGAAATCAAATCCCGGTATTAACAACATCTAATAATTTTTAGGGTTTAGTGTATATCTAAAAATAAGTGTGAAGTATTGAATTCTGAATTTTCAATCACGAGCTCTCAGACGAATTGAAAACCAACTCCACGGATAGTTGGTTGTCTCGAATCCTCTCAGAGCTCTTCTATTTTTAACCTTCTAGGAATATACTGACTTAATCAGAACGGGAGAAACTTCTGATGATTCACTTTTAATAAACATAGGTAAATATTTTTATTATTAGTTTCTTCTTATTTAAATAGAGTGTTTATAAAATCACTTTTTTGAACATAACTTAGATTAATAATATTTAAGGAGGGTTCTCATGATTAAAGCAATTGATAAAGTTGAAATCGAGGAGTATATGTTTTTGTTAGAATACGATACTAGCGCAGAAGCAATCGGAAGAGATCCATATGTACTGTGGATATTTAAAAATGGAGAACCACTTCTATTGGATGATGAAAAAACACAAGTTAGAAAGTATTTTCCACCCGTATTTCAACGAAGTTACTTAGTTGAATTCTGTCATAATTTTGTAAGCAACGAGAGATTTAGAAAATTATTTATCTGGTCAGCGTAGTTTAGCCGGTTAGAATCGGCTTTTTTTTTGTTTTTCAATGCGAACTAATTATAAAAGTTCGCATTCGAGGAGTTATTATAAACCTTGTCATATCAACGTTTGTTGGCATTTTTATACCAAAATGAAAATCCCATATATTATTTAATGCGAACTAATAGTATAATATTGTTAAAGTTCGTATTGGGAAAGTTGGAACTAAAATGGCCAATATTAAATCAGATGGAGTGAAAAAAGCAGCACCTGTTTCACCGATAAAACGACCGAAAGATTTAAAGAAAATATATAGCTTTTTGAAAGAAGATAATCTGAGAAACTTTGCCGTTTTTGTAGTAGGAGTAAATGTTCTTCTTAGAGCAGGAGATTTACTTTCATTAAAATGGTCTGATGTTTTAGATGATGATCTTGAAATAGAAAAGAAAACGACCATCATTGAACACAAAACTGAAAAGACTAGGGAAGTACGATTTAATGAAGATGCAAGAAAAGCATTGCAGATGTATAAAAACTCACTTGATTATTTTGAATTAGATGATTACATTTTTAAATCTAGGAAAGGTAACGGGCCAATTACTGTAAAAACGTTACATAGAATAATTAAAGAAACGTGTAGGGAATTAGGAGTAAAGGGGAACTATGGTACACATACTCTGCGTAAAACGGGAGCTTATTTTATCTATTCCGGCAATATAGAAAAAAACCCAACGATTATTTCTTATCTACAGAAAATCTTGAACCATTCATCACAAGCTACGACTTTGAGGTATATTGGGATTGAATCTGAAGAAATTGACGATATTTTCGACAACTTAAAACTGTTTTAAAAGAATGATGAAAAGCCCTGGGAGTAATCTCCCAGGGCTTAACAATTTACAATAATAGTATCTTTATGGATTTGATTTGCTTCAAAAGGGTGTAACTTATCTAAGATTGAAAACTTTGATTGTTTTCATCTTGTTGATCCTTGTGCTGATAAGCAATCAAGGTAAATCCTAGTTCAGATTCAAGTTGCTTTAACTTGCTTGTTTGCTCTTGAGTCAAATGTGCTATCTGAAACTCCTCGAAAATTTGTTCATCATTATTCATTTTATCCCTCCTTATTTTTGATTATGGGCATAAGAAAAGATTATTAGTCATAGGTTTACATCTAAGTTTCAATAATATTATTATGTAAACTAATTGAGAGAAATCTGATAATGTTAGCACTGTATAACCTACTACAAAAAGTTCATGACCTTCTAGTAAAGTACAGGATATAAGTAGTTCATTGGACAATTCTATGATAAGTGTCAATGACTCTTGTCTATGAAAATATTAAGTTATATAGTAGTTATATTGCAAAAATAATGATTAAACCGAAATTTAGAAACAGATTCTTAAAGAACTTTGTAATTTTTGTGTTTTGTTAGGAATGGAGTGCATTCTTGAATGCGAGTAAGGGGAATTATCTATATTATAATAGGGTCAGTACTATGGGGAACGACTGGACCTATGATGGAATGGCTGATGGATACAACAACTTTAACAAAATCCTTTATATTGTCTATTAGGCTAATCATTTCAGGAGTGCTTTTGTTAAGTGTTGCTAAAATGACAAAGCTACCTGTCTTTTCAATTTGGAAAAGTAGTTATTGGTGGCTACGATTAATCTTATTTAGTCTATTTGGCATGCTTGGCTTACAATTTACCTTCGTGGCTGCAATCGATGCGAGCAATTCTGTTATGGCAACATTGCTGCAATTTTCAGCACCTATTTTTATTATTACTTTTGTTTCGTTAAAAGCAAAGAAATTTCCTCCTTTCGTTCAGGTCTTTGGAATAATTGGCATGTTGTTTGGCTTGTTCTTTCTATTAACAAACGGCTCGCTAAGCAACCTTGTTGTCAGTGCAGAGGCGCTCATTTGGGGATTCCTTGTCGGTTTGACATTTACTTTTTATACTTTGTTTCCGATACGTCTAATGGATGAATGGGGTGTCTTAACAATTGTTGGATGGGGTATGTTGATTGCCGGCTTTATCCTTGCAATAGTCAGTCCGATTTGGTTATCGACTGGATGGATGTACTTTGCAGATCCTAAATATATTGGGATACTCGTGATTCTTATTCTTTTCGGAACATTGGCTTTCGTTTTATCGCTTGGAAGCCTAAAATATATTACTGCTGTGGAAAATAGTGTACTTAGTAGTGTTGAACCATTAACTGCTATGATCGTTTCAATCCTTTGGTTCGGTACGCTTCTTCAACCACTCCAGCTAATTGGTGCCATATTGATCTTAGTTTTTGTTATCTGGCTATCCTTGAAAAAATAGCATACATAATCTATTAGTAGTACAAACCAAAATGGCTTGTACTACTTTTTTAAATAACTGAGCACCTATTGATAAATAGAATTATAGAAGGATTTAGAACCATTCATAGCGAAATATACTATTTGTACACAATCATTAATATTATAATAAGAAAATATAACAAGTAAGAAAAGAGGATTGAAAAATGGATGTACGATACCCAATTGGACAATTACAAGTTCCTGAAAAAGTAACTTTAGAAAATATTCAAGAATGGTTAAAGGAAATTGAAAATTACTCAATTCGATTAAGAGAAACTGTTGGCTCATTAGGTGATGAAGAGCTTAGTAAAACGTATCGTGATGGTAGCTGGACAGTTCGACAACTTGTTCATCATATTGCAGATTCTCAATTGAACATGTATCAACGTTTGAAACTGACTTTAACTGATGAAAATCCTACTATCCCACCATTTGATGAAGAAAAGTGGGCAATTCAGCCAGATACTAAACTTCCGGTAGAAAGTTCACTAAAAATGATAGATGGCATAAATGAACGCATCGTGACTTTGGGGAATAGTTTAACAGACAATCAATTAGATCGATACTTTATCCACCAGACAAACGGTAAAGTAACAGTGGCAGCAAAAATGGCAAAATTAGTTTGGCACGAAGAACATCACTTGGCTCAAATAAAGATCGCATTATCAAAATAAACCCATTGGCATGGAATAGGCTTATCGAAATTTGATAAGCCTATTTTATTTTTTAAACCGTCAATTCATTTTCTGATGTTATGTTAATTAGTGATCTCATAATAACCTACTCACATTTTTATTCCTAGGTAATGTTTAACTGGTTTTTGAAGAACATTTACAACAGCGATAAATGTACTTATTACTAAAATCCCCAATCCACTTAGGGTATAAAAACCTGTGATATCTTCTCCCGTGGTATTACCGAGTATTATTAAGCTTGATAATCCTAATAGAATAAGGAAAATAACTGTATAAGCACATTTTGTTATAATCTTCAAAGCATTAAGGGATAATTCAGTGAAAGCATTATTATTTTCAATATAGCTTAATAGTTTAAAAGCTTGATACAAAGCAACTGACAATGAAATACAGAATCCATATGCGCATACTAAAAAGGGGATTAGGAAGTAAGCGGTATTTGGATGTACTCTTGCATCTCTAACGGCTAGCACAGGCAACCAGATACACAAAGCAAATACTGCAATTCCAGCAAGTAAGATGATTACTTTTAAGAAAGTGTATGAACCTCGTTTAACATTCATTTAAAACACCCCATAGATTTATTGATAAAATGAATTTAACACAATATTTATCGTTTTACAATAAACTTATATTGTATTTAATAATAAAATTATTGTTATGGTTTATTTGCAACAGACTTACATCTCTAAACCAGAAAAAATGTCGGATAGAAATGCTTACATATATAAAGATTATTCACTTTTACTTTTTGGTTTCATGTTGCAATTGTAAGAATACTAGGATAAATTGAATGCATATTAAATTTATTGTTTTTGGAATGAGATATAAGAGGAGATTTTTATGAGTTGGAAATTAAAAAAGTTTGAAGAGTTAACAAATAGTGAGCTATACAATCTATTAAAAGAAAGAACCCAAGTTTTTGTAGTTGAACAAAACTGTCCATATCTAGAAGTTGATGGCAAAGATCCGTTTTCTTATCATCTTTTTAAAGAAGACAATGGGGAA
Source organism: Ureibacillus sp. (assembly GCA_035555915.1). Classification (GTDB taxonomy): domain Bacteria; phylum Bacillota; class Bacilli; order Bacillales_A; family Planococcaceae; genus Ureibacillus. The sequence continues at coordinate 15,560 of DATMGC010000048.1, forward strand.
ATACTTGCATACGCAAGGATTTTACCCCCAGGGATTTCTTATCAAGAATGTTCTATTGGTAGAGTTTTAGTAAAGAAAGAATATAGGGGACAAGGAATTGCGCAGGAGCTTGTAAAAAAATCACTAGATTTTATCCAACAAGAATTAAAAGAAACAACGGTTAAAATTCAAGCCCAAGATTATTTAAGAAAGTTTTATGGTTCCTTTGGATTTCAAGCTATCTCTGAAACCTATTTAGAAGACAATATTCCGCATGTGGATATGCTTTTACAAGTAGAACAGGAGATTGCTGAGTAAATTACGCTTATCCGGATATTTACTTTCTTAGTAGCATAACTATGTATGATTGTAAAATGCAAGTAGGTGGGAAAAGAGATGTCGGGAATACAATTCTTAGCTTCATCTAAGCCTTTCAAAATGCCAGATGAAATCGAAAATTACAATAGTAGAGGCATAAATGAGATGGGTATGTGTTTTTCTGTTTATCAAACAGATAAATGGTGGCGTGAGATTATCCAACCTATTTTAACAATGCCTTATATTTATGAAGTTTCCGGTGTTGGTAATCACTACTTTTTCGTATATTTGGAGAAATTTATGGACACTGGCGATGTGATTGAACTTTATCAAATGCCTGTTCAACACTGGTATGAAACCTATATTCAACGAGTCCTTGAAAATCCAGAGCCAATTCTCATCAACATTGGTAGTTATACATACCAAAATCAATATGGTACGTATCAGCTTAATCCTAAAAACTGGGTTGAAGAACTAAATCACCGGACCTTAATAACTGAACGAGGTGTTACAACCATTGTGAATTATTAAGGGGTTGGAAATCGATTTAGAAATTCAATGTATCAGATGAAAGCTTTTTATGATTAGTTTAAGTATGTTAGTAAAAGCAGATGAACGAAGGAATTCGGGCATCTGTTTTTCGTTTTGTCGAATACCATATTTTAGCATTGTTGATTTAGGTGCTGTTTATAGGTTGAAATTCTAAATAGACCTATTAAGTAAGTAGTATTCCGGGAAAAGTAGAAGAGGTGGCCTCTCTAAGCCCGTTTGAGCGAGAAAAATCTCCGAAAGGTAGAAGAGAAGTATTCTCTAAGCCCGTTTAACCAGGAAGAGTTCCCGAAAGGTCGAAGAAAAGCGTTCTCTAAGCCGTTTTGAGCAGGTAGAGTTTCAATAAGGTAGAAGAGAAGCGTTCTCTAAGCCGTTTTAAGCAGGTAGAGTTTCAGGAAGGTCGAAGAGAAACGTTCTATAAGCCGTTTTAAGCAGGTAGAGTTTCAGGAAGGTCGAAGAGAAACGTTCTATAAGCCGTTTTAAGCAGGAAGAGTTTCAGTAAGGTCGAAGAGAGGCGTTCTATAAGCCGTTTTAAGCAGGAAGAGTTTCAGTAAGGTTGAAGAGAAGTGTTGTCTAATCCGTTTTAGGCAGGAGAAGTTCCCGAAAGGTAGAAGAGAAGCGTTCTCAAAGCCGTTTTAAGCAGGAAGAGTTTCAGTAAGGTCGAAGAGAAGCGTTGTCAAAGCCGTTTTAAGCAGGAGAAGTTTCAGTATCGTCAAAGAGAAGCATTCTCTAAGCCCGTTTAACCAGGAAGAGTTCCCGAAAGGTCGAATAGAAATGTAGAATTAGAGTCAAAGCATGATGATCAGCAATTCGATCATCATGCTTTTTGCATATTTTAATCGTTAGTTTGGTTGCTTAAAGGAATCAAAAAGATTTTGAAGTTAGGTGTTTTCAAAGTAAGCATTCTGGAGGATTTAGAAAAATTTATATATATGGTAATATAATCCATATACTCTGTAGATTAGAAAATGTTGAAAATATCTTAGGGGTGGAACAATGGATGGAAAAAAGAAGGGAAAGTTACATCTTTCGTTAATCTTATTAATCACTATACTGATAGTTGCTGCGTTTACATTGCTTTGCTTAGGATATTACAATGCGACATTTGTTTTATTCGCAATTCTAATTGTTCTTTTGAGTTTTATTAGCAACTGGACAGGAACTGATAGTGCGGTTTACCTCCATAAAAGAAATCATAAGAATCATGAAAAATGGTAATTAAGCTTTTTTCCCTTAGCACAAGCTTTCATAGGTTGCATATTTTTGATTATTTTTTATTCCGCTAAAGTATATTTTTAATAGCTCCGTTTACCTACCACTTTCAATATACTTATTCCCAAAACGAGATGGATTACTAAACGGTTTAATAGTTTTTACTTTAGAAATTTGTTTAGTAAAGGAGCAATAAGATAATGAGATTAATAAAAATTGTTATTGCAGCAGGAATTATATCGGTAATTCTTTCTTGTATAGCTTCATTTTATAGTTACGTTCCTGTATCAAAAAGAGAACCAAATGTTTATTACTCATCAATTGGGGAAAGTTTCTTCATTTCAATAATTTATATTTTTCCCATTTTCCTCTCTTTAGGAATAATAGCTTTTCTCATTTATGTTTCATTAAGGAAATTAAAACGTTTCTCCCATATCTTAAAAGTCGTGTTAAGTATAGTGATATCAGCTTCAATTACGTCGTTAACTCTCTTTTTATTAATTAATAGCAATAAATCGGAAACGAACGATATTTACTTAATCCCAAGTGGATACGAAGGCGAGGTTTACGTATTTTATAATATCAAAGGGGCACCTTTGGTAAAAACTGAGGATGATTTTGAAGTACATGAGATTAATGAAAAGGGATATTTTGTTACTTCGACTCCAGAAATGGACTATGGGACAGTAACGGATAAATATTATTATGTAGATGAAAAAGGAAATCGAATTCCAATTAATAATAAATGTGTGAGTTTATTTGGAACAGGTGGATTTTCAACATCTTATGATAATGAAGAAATTGACTTTATTTATACAGGATTTCAGCTAACAAATAGTAATTGTGGCGATGAATTTATGTTAGAAAGTCATGGCAATGGAGAAAATGTAGAAAAGTTTATTCAGGATATATTAAAAAATTATTATGGAGTGCAGCAATAAAAGAAGACGCTAAATCTAATGATAATTTTTAAGTCGATGGTAGGAGATCGAAAAAAAAATTTAGGTATTGGATATTGATTTCATGAAATTAAAAGAATTTATGCAAAAACATTACACAGATCTCCCTTTAACACCGGAGCTTTATCATCAATGGATTATGGGGATTCATCTTATTTTAGGAAACAACTTTTACCAATTTGATGATAATAGTCTACTTAACATGAAAATGTTTAATAAGGTGTATAAGCAGGTATCAGCAATTATTCCAATAATTTTCAAGAAGACGGATGACGTATTTGTCGTTGTAAATTCGTATCCTCATGTAAAAAGTAAAACAGTATACCCTAACTTTTTTAAACGTTACGTAAAAGAACCAAAACTAAAGTATTCTTTAAGTTTCCAAGAGTTTCAATGGCAATTTGATGAAGAGATATTATTTGTTCAACAAATGACACTTCCATGTAAGGTTTCAGATTTAAGGTTAGAACCTTTGTTGAAAACATTAATTCATGAGGACTTTTCTCCACTCCGACCTCGTTTAAGAAAAGCCCATTGTCATTATGCCCCCGATATCTTCTTAATTAATATTCGTACTAAATGTATTTTCCATCTCTATGATGATAGAGGTTGTGAAATTATTAATCCGGATAAACATTTACATGACAAATTAGTACAGAAGTTTAGTGGTTGGGTTATTGTGGAGAATTCTTAATCTGTTTAAATTATGCGCATATCCAGATGATGGATTTTGCGCTTTTTTTTATTATAGGGAAAGGTGTTGATGGGGAAATAGACTTTTTAAAATTTTAAAAAACAAAATTAATAAATATCGGAACTTTTAACCATTTAAACCGTATAAGAATAAAAGTCAAAAAGGTGGAGATATATTGAAGAAAGTTCTAATATACGTATTTTTAGTAATTGGCATATTGTCTGCTTGTAATCTATCGGTTTCAAGGAGTTCATCGATTTTAAGCTTTAGTAATATTGAAAACGTACCTGAAGATGTTCAAGATATAATTGATTCCAATCTAAAACTCCAATTAATTAACGAGGGAGAGAAAGGGGCATATATAATATTTCACTCAAGTGGAGATATAGAAACTGATATTGAATCACAGGATGGTACCATTATAGTTAATTTGAAAGTAACTAATTCACAGGATGATGTTATTAAACAACATACTTATTATTTAACAACAGATCCAAACCACGAGGAAATAGTGGTGCGTGTAAATGGAGATTCAATACCGTTTGATAGTGTATCGAGTTTATAATTTGGTTTTGTGAGAGCAATCAATAGTATATTACGAGAATGTGATTTTAAAAGAGATAATTTGCTAATTCAATCGTTATAGCAAGTCGATTTCCTAATTTTCTAGAAGGAAAGCAATACTTTAGATAGAGAAAACGACAAAATTCCTGTAAGAGTAGTATATGTTGATGCTGTATAATATGATAAAAAAATAAATTAGAAATCTCTTCTCTTAGGAAAAATTCCTAAGTATAAGAGATTTTTATTTTTTATAGGGCAAATTGAGTAACTTAGATTCTCGTACATTTCTATCAAGAGATTCTCGATTTTGTTATGTTATTATTGCATAAAGTCTGAAAACTCTTCTTATTTGTCATGTCTTTTGTGATGCTAGTATTCAACTTTCAGGCGAATTTCTTTAAAAGAAAATGTGTCTCTTTACGTTTAAGGATCATAAACTTAAGCAATATAATAGTTAATTTTGTTAAATTGAATTTGCGAAATAATAGAGGTATTAGGGAAAGGTGGAACGTAGAAGGGGGAGAGTGAGAGATTTTATGAAGGCAAAATATTTAACTATATTGGTAGGTAAAGGAGAAGCAAGTAATGATAAATTATAATGGTCGTAGCTTTGTTTCAATTGAAAATACAGATAATGGTGAAGTTTCCTCAAAGACTATTTTCGATTACAAACAAGAAGGGCATATCATTTCAGCATCATACAGTGGCGGAGAGATTGTAAAAGGGACATTGATTGGAGTGGTAAAGAAAGACGGTCGCTTAGAGTTTAGATATAACCACGTTAACAAAAAAAATGAAATTAGAGGTGGACAATGTATTTCTACTCCTAAAATTTTACCAGATGGGAGAATTAGGTTATATGAAAATTGGAAATGGCTTGATTCTGAAGCAACTGAGGGAAATTCAATTATTGAAGAAATTAGTATAAAAAACTATTGAACAATCAGGCGCAATTCCAGAGCGCAACAGCATTTTTTTTACGTATTGCGCTAATTAGCTTTCAAACTTTAATTATCTTATTACTTTTATTTAAATTAACTTAGGCATCCACAATCAAATCTATTTCGTGAATGCCCGTATTCAATGCTTATTTTGATTATTGAAATTGATGGTTTTTATCCACAACTTCCACAAAGCATAACACCAACCTAAGCACCAATCCCACATTGGAGGGAGATATTACTAAAAATTCATCTAAGATATCTTTTCCAGAATCAAGACAACCGATATCCCTCCAAGAATTAAGGGAATATGAGATAAAAAATGAAAAAAAAGTTTGATATTTAAATATATGGGTAATATTAAATAGTTGTTTTCCCCATATCCTTACTTTCTATTAATCGACTATCTTAAAGATAGGTTAATCTAATTTAAATATGAATATAGAATTAAAGTTACGTAAAATTACAGCGGAATTCAGTAACATAAGAGAAATGACGAAAAGATAGTTTGAATAAATGAGGGAATAAGATGAATACAAAAATACCAATTTTAAAATTATATAATTATTTGTTTGTTTCCATTCAGTGGGAGCTTGATGATCAAACAGCCTTACAATTTCAAGAATCACTACTTCAAAGAATACATGAAACTGGAGCTAGTGGCGTAGTAATTGATTTAACGTATGTTGATATGATTGATTCTTTTATTGCTAAGGTACTGGGCGATGTTATCAGTATGGCCAAAATGATGGGTGTAAAAGTTGTATTAACCGGCATTCAACCAGCTGTAGCTATTACCTTAGTTGAACTCGGGATTCATCTCCAAGATGTCGATACAGCATTAGATTTAGAAAAGGGGTTAGAATTATTACAAAAAGGGTTGGGGGATTAAATTATGGCTTACCAATCCTCTATAAAAATATTATCAGAAAGTGATATCGTTTCGGCTAGGCAGCTTGGTAGAAACATTGCTAAGAAACTTGGGTTTGGAACAGTTGACCAGACAAGAATCACTACTGTAATTTCTGAGTTGGCGCGAAACATCTATTTGTATGCTGGTAAGGGAGAGATTCATATCGAGCTGATCAATTCTCTTGAGAAACGAGGTTTAAAAATAAGGGCTCTTGATCATGGTCCGGGAATTCAGGATATTAGGGTAGCCATGGAGGATGGATACTCCACATCCGGTGGTTTAGGAGCTGGTTTACCCGGGGTTAAACGTTTAATGGATGAATTTGATTTAACCTCAACAGATGGGAAAGGGACAACAGTAGTGGTAGTGAAGTGGCTTCGAGGAGGGATTGGATAAATGGATTTCAAACAAATTTTAGAATCGGGTTATCGGGAGTTACTTTGTAGATATATAGAAGAATCTTCTGAAGTAGCATTATATCAAGGTCAAATGTTCGGCAGGAAATCCATAAAACAGCAAGTATCCCCTGAAGAAATTATTAGTATCCACTGTAAAATCTTAAAGGACTTGTTTCCAGATATTAGAAAGGAAATTTTAGATTCTTTTGATTTCCTCATTGAATTTATGATGAACTATGGGTTAGCCTATCATGAATACCAGAGTTTGAAGGACAAACAATTTGAAATTAAATCTGAAATTGAAATGGCTGCGAGCATACAAAAGTACTTTTTAGGAACGTCAATTCCGAAGCAAGATGAAGTTGATATTGGTGCGATTAGTGTACCAGCGAAGAAAATAAATGGAGACTTTTATCGCTTTGTTGAAGATGAAAAAAGTATTAGTGTTGCATTAGCAGATGTAATAGGGAAAGGAATACCTGCTGCACTTTGTATGACTTTGATTAAATATGGAATGGATAGTTTGCCTAAGTCAATAAATAAACCAAATGATGTGTTAGAAAATCTTAATAGAGTTGCTGAAAATAATCTTGATTCAAATATGTTTATTACCATGTTTTACGGAGTATATGATTTCTGTAATCATATATTTACCTATGCTGCTGCCGGGCATGAACAAGGGTTCTATTTTGATGCAACTTCTCAATCCTTTGAGGACCTTATGACAAGAGGGTTGGTTCTAGGTGTAGAACAGGATATTACATATGAGCAATTTGTAAGGAAAGTTAATCCCGGGGATATGATTGTTATGCTATCAGATGGTGTGACTGAATCAAGGACAGAGAATGGATTCATTGAACGATCAATAATAACTGATTTAATTCAAACCTATATTCATTTGTCTGCACAAGAGATAGTGGAGAACATTTATCATGATATCGAGAAATTACAAAATTACGAGTTAAGGGATGACTTTACGTTAATTATTTTTAAAAGGCTATAAAGGAAGTTCGAAGCATCGGGATAACAAAAGTAATCAAAAGAAAGGCACGATTTAGATGATGGATAAAAAAAAGCTTGAATGTGGTAACCAGCATATTCAAGCAATAGCCTATCAGGTTCCTAAGGGAGGTAATGTATTTAACGGGGACAGCATTTATATGAAAGTAACTGATGAATACTTTATTTGTGCGGTTTGTGACGGTTTAGGGAGTGGTGAGTATGCATTTGATTCGTCAGATGCGGTACGAAAAGAAGTGGAAAAAAATCACGCTAAAGATGTAGAGGTATTAATTGAGTATTGCAATCAGGCCCTTAAAGATAAAAGAGGCGCCACTCTATCCATTTTAAAGGTTCATTTTCTAAAAGGGACTTTCACCTATAGCACGGTGGGAAACAATCAGTTTGTACTTTCTTGCCCCTCTGGAAAGTTTATCTACCCACTGCCTATACTGGGATATTTATCTGGGAGGCCGCAAAAATATCGATGTGAAACATATTCTTATGAAAAAGGATCAAAATTTATTATCCACACGGATGGTTTGGCTATAACGGATTTAAAGTCTTTAGCAAGCTCATCAAGTTCGATTGAAGAAATCTTTAACTATATAGATAACCATGCAAAAATAGGGAAAGATGACATAACTTATATTGTAGGTCAAATATTTTAACAAAGTATTTCGCATATTTAAGCTTTTTTCGTATAAGTCTGGTCATATAAATGCAAAGCTAAATGCTTCTAGCTATTAAAAACTTTTTGGTTTAGTTTTCCTAGAAAGTGTAAGTTTTAATTCATTCTTTTTTAACTTCAAATTAACAAAGTTTATTAAATTAGCCTTAAAATAGTTTAATTACTCAAAATTTGGGTACTAACTTGAAGCTAACACTGTAATGCAAGTGTAGAACAGACCTAACTAGGGAGGATTAAAAAATGGAAACATTCTATGATACTTCACATATATCCCAATATATTACCGTTAATAAACAGGCATTTCAGGAGAAATTATTATCTGAGGCTGTAAATGTAGCCACTAATATTGAGAGTATTTTAAAAGAAGGTAATATTGATTTATTGAAGAATGCCCAAAAGCTCGTTCTCTATGTAGTGGAAGATAGAAACCAAGAACTAATTGCATTCGCAAATGAAGAAGGTATTGCTTGGGCGAAATATTCATTAACTGTTGCGTTCAAATTAGAATGGGTACATGCAATTAGACGTACTTTATGGTACTTTATCAAACAATATGATCAAACAAATGAAAATGTTAATTTTACAGACAACTTTTTCGAATTGGAGGAAAAAGTTAATGATGGGATTGATGAATTTTTAAACTCGTTTTTTATTAGCTATTCACAATATAAAGATAAATTAATCCTATCTCAAAGGAAATTAGTAGAACATCTTTCGGTACCTATCATACCAGTAAGTCAAACGGTAGCTGTATTGCCGTTGATTGGTACATTCGATGCGTATCGTATGGACATTATTGAAGAAAAAGTATTAACAGATATTTCAAAGTTAAGGATTATGACATTAATTATTGACTTGTCAGGAATATCGGACATGGACGAAGTAACAATCGCTCGTTTTCAAAAAGTATTGATTGGTATAACGCTGATGGGGGCTAAATCAGTCATAACTGGATTACGACCAGAACTTGTTAGACAAATGGTTAAATTAGGGATTGATCTTACTAGTTATACAGAAACAAAAGCAACTCTGCAGCAAACATTAAATAATTATCTTGGATAACCAAATAATAATATATAAAACCTGCGAAATTAAGCTACTTTAGAAGTGACTATTTCCTACAAAACCAGCTACTAGTTGAAAAGTACTGGCTTTTTAGGATGGTTAAACTGTTCTAACTCTCCAATTTTAGAGATGATTGTTGCTGCCATCTTTTCTCCAACACCAGGATAGACTGGATTATCTCATATTCTTCAATTTCATTAGCTTGGGCATCTATTTCTGCTGCTAACTTTGATAGATGTTCTTGATATTGAAGAACCTAATCTAACATGGATTGTATCTATAACTTTGTTTATCAGCTGTGCCTGATACTCTTTCTTTTTGTCTTGTGAGGTTACGAAGATTTAAGAGTTGTATAACCAGTTACACCTTCAAATCTTGCATTTAAAAATTTCGTATGGAAATTTGGAAGAAGTTTTTGTATATTACAAAACTTCTATTTTTTGTATGGTTTGAAAAACCCTCTGCTATGCAGGAGGTTCCGGAAAGCTTTTAGCTATGGACATAAAAAAAACTCCTTTCGTACAATAAATTCAGGTCTGGTCAACCGACTTTGTACGAAAGGAGCTCCAAAATTGGATAATAAGAGTTTAGTACATACAACATGGAATTGTAAGTATCACATCGTATTTGCACCAAAATACAGAAGACAGATTATTTATAGTCAAATCAAAGCAGATATAGGGAAAATATACGTTAATTATGTGAAAGCAAAGGGGTAGAAATAATAGAAGAAACAGCGTGTCCGGATCACATACATATGCTTGTAAGTATTCCAGCGAAGTTAAGTGTTTCATCATCTGTAGGATAAATAACCTAATACTGTTCACCGTTGATTTAACTAAACACATGGAAAAATGAGGATTAACCCGCGCTATTTCGGGAAAAATAATGTGAACGATAATAAATAGATGCTTTATGCCTGGTAGGTTTGAAAGATCTATGGAGGAGGTTCTTTTTCATGAATAAAACAGAGCGAACGGTTGCAGAATTGATGCTAGATCAATTATCTATGTTCGGCGTAAAACGAATCTATGGAGTTGTGGGCGATGCTACTTTTGGGCTCATTGATGCACTGGCAAAGCAGGATAAAATACAATATATTGCAGTGAAAAATGAATCGACAGCTGCTTTTATGGCATCGGCCGAAGCGAAACTAACAGGAGGTCTTGGTGTATGTACGGCAACGATGGGGCCGGGCGCAACGAATTTGCTAAATGGACTCGGTGATGCCTATGCAGACAGAGCGCCAGTACTTGCGATTACTGGACAAGCACCTACAAATAAAATTGGTACGGAGCACCCGCAGTATCTTGATCAGCAAGAACTTATGAAACCTTTTGCTGCTTATTCTGCTAATTTAGCCAGTCCGGAAGCGACCATTGGAGTACTTCATAAAGCTGCACGAACATCACTCGGACAACGAGTTGTTACTCATTTATCTATCCCAAAGGATATTCTCATGAAGCCTGCGAAAGGGGAACCACGTCCATTACCAGAATTGATAGATGGGGCATCTGTCTTCACAAAAGAGAGCTTAGAACAGGCAGTCACAATTATGAAAACAGCTAAGCGTCCAATGATCCTTGCTGGTGCCGGAGCCTCGGCTGCTTCAAAAGAGTTAGAAAAGCTTGCTGATTTGTGGGGAGCTGGCATCTTAACGAGCTTAGGTGGGAAAGGGTTATTCGATGAGTCTTCTCCGCATGTATTGCAAGGGATTGGGGAAGGTGGTAATCCTGATGCTGGTAATTTATTTAAAGAGGCCGATGTGGTACTGCTTGCTGGTTCAACTTGGTGGCCTGAAGGGTATGTGCCTACAGGTGCCCGAATAATTCAGATTGACTGCCACTTCGAGCAATTTGTCAAAGACATACCAACCGAACTGGGGATTAACGGAAAAACAGAAGAAGTCATACCATTATTAACTGAAAATCTACAACCATACACTCGTTCTGAAAATTGGGTAACACGTTGCCAAGAAACAAAAGAAAAATGGGCCAAAAAAAATGAGCAGGAAGGTAATGAGGGGGGTTATCCTGTCCATCCTTCAAGGATTATCCGTGCCCTCGATCGTACTGTTGCGCCAGACGCAATTCTTGCACTTGATACAGGGGATAACACGGTTTGGACAAATCGGAATTTTAAACAAAAAGAACAATCTGTTTTATTCTCCGGCTATTGGCGGACAATGGGCTTTGGTCTTCCAGCAGCTATAGCTGCAAAGCTTATAAGACCTGAAAAACAAGTAGTGGCAATTGTTGGCGATGGAGGACTTCAAATGGTTCTTGCCGATTTATTGACAGCTACTCGTTATGAACTTGATATTACCGTAATTGTTTTAAATAATGAAAGCTTACAAATGGAGAGAGATAAACTTAAAGTAGCTAATAAGAAAGAAGTTGGAGTAGATTTAACGAATCCAGACTTTGTAAAATTAGCAGAAGCATGCGGATGGAAAGGATTCCGTCCTACTTCTGATTCTGAGCTTGAATCCGTTCTAGAAGAAGCATTTAATACCAATGCTCCAACTCTAGTGGACATTAGTACGGCCCAGGTATTTTTCCCAGAAACACAATAAAAAGAGGTTAAGTCTGACCTTTATCTAAAAGGAATTTGTATCTTTACCAAAATCATAAAACGTAAACAATCCCTACTTTTTACTGTAAGTAGGGATTGTTTATCATTAAAAGTATGCAATTCTGATTGAAAAAATCTTATTATTTTCTTCGAAGTAGTACATCCCCAAGAGGTATTCCAATTACAATAACTACTACTGTTAGAACTACCAAGGTTTCTAAAATAGCATAAGCAACATTATCAAACATTGTATCACTCCTTTTTTATCTAACATTTCGTATTTCCATCTTCTTACTAAAATGTAAAACTAATAAAGCGCTATCATTTACAATTTTATAAATTAGTTTACTTCTTAGCAAGCATAAGTATGCAGTTCATACTTTTTATTTTCCTCATCAAATTACAAAATAATTTTCGAGTATTAAAAAATAGTATGTTAATTTAATAATTTACTTTTATAAAAAGCTACCCACTTAAATCTACAGTAGTATGAGAAAATTTAAGTTTGGGGGACCATATTCTATTAATAATAGGTTTAAGGATCATCTTTTACAAAAATGTGCAGATTGTCCAGGTCTCGAATATGAATGAAATTTGTAGAAAATTGTCGATTTATCACTTAGTTATATCTTTATCGTTTCAAATCATGCAATTAGGTATATTATAACAATCTGCAAGTATTATATCAGAGTTAAAATTACTATATGTTGATTGAAATTTGATAGGTCTAAATTACTCTAATTGGATAAAGGGTTTTTAAGACATAAAAAAACAAGGAGATATAACTAAGATGAATTTAAGAAAATTGAAAATAAGATCAAAGTTTAACCTGCTAATGATTGCGGTTATTCTTTTTCTAACGGTGATTATTGGTTCTATAACTAAATTTCAAATTGAAAAAGCGATGATGGATATTTATGAAGAGCAAATTAAAGTGGAAGCAGAACTTAGCTATAATTGGCTTAATGAAAATATCCCAGGTGAATGGAATATTAAGAACGGTGAGTTATATAAGGGAAAAGTAAAAATTAATGATAACAATGAGATATTTGAAAAGATTGGTGAAGTAACAGGTGGTATTGCGAATATTTTCCTTGAAAATTCAACTGTTGCAACCAATATTGTGGTTGATGGTGAAAGAAGAATTGGTGCTGATGCAGATAGTTCAATAGCAGAGGCTGTACTTGAAAAAGGCGAAGTATATATCGGGAATGCTGATATTTCTGGAAAACTCCATTTAACAATGTACCAGCCAGTAAAAGACGGAAATGGCGAGATTATCGGTATGTTGCTAGTTGGTACGCCTATCGATGCAATTGATAGTACGATAATTTCATTATTATTAACAATTATCATTACGATTATTATCGTTGGAATCATTGCTTTATTTATTACAGTAATATTTACACGCTCAATCGTAAGACCGATAAAAGAGGTAAATAATCAACTAAAAGAGATTGCTGACGGAGAAGGAGATTTAACAAAAGAAATTCAGGTTAAATCTCAAGATGAAATTGGCGACATGGCAACAGAGTTTAACAAAATGCTAGCCACTTTGCGTACAATGCTCGGACAAGTAAGTGCTACATCCGAAACTGTTGCTGCATCTTCTGAACAGTTGCTCGCAAGTTCAGAACAAACTTCCTTTGCTACTAATCAAGTTGTCTTATCCATCCAAGAAATAGCAAATACGGTGGAATTACAAGATAAAAATACAGAAGAAAGTGCTGAGGCAATAGGTGAAATCACAATTGGAATTCAACATATTGCAGATTCAATAAGTACTGTAGCAGAAGCAGCAAACGAAACAATGAGCCAAGCGAATACAGGGAATGACTATATTCAAAAAGTTGTTGGTCAAGTGAGCGATATCTATCATGCGTCATCCGATACAATCGAAGTAATGAAGAAATTAGAAAATCGTTCTCATGAAATTGGACAAATTATCGATGTTATTACAGATATTGCTGGTCAGACAAACCTATTAGCACTTAATGCAGCCATTGAAGCAGCAAGAGCTGGTGAACATGGGAAAGGGTTTGCAGTTGTAGCTGACGAAGTTCGTAAACTAGCAGAACAATCTAAAGAGTCAGCGAACCAAATAGTGAATATCATTAAATTAATTCAAAGTGACATGTTAACAGCAGTAGATATGACAAATAATGGAAATATAGTTGCGAAACAAGGACTAGAATTAGCTGAAGAGACAGGTAAATCATTTGGTCAAATTTTAAAGTCAATAGAAGGCGTTAGTTCTCAGACACAGGAATTATCTGCAATCTCGGAAGAAATGTCTGCAAGTGTAGAACAGGTGAATGCTTCTATCGATGAAATTGCCAAATTGGCAAAAACAAGTGCGAATCACTCAACTGAAATTGCCTCTAGCTCCGAGGAACAACTCGCAACAATGGAAGAAGTTACTTCCTCTGTGAAATCATTAACAAACATGGCAGAACATCTACAAGTGTTAGTAAATCGATTTAAGATTTAAGAGTGAAACTTTTTATAAAGCATTCATCTATCAGGTGAATGCTTTTTTTATAAAAAAAACTCATAACAGAACTTTGTTATAAATTCAACATAAATTAAATAACATAATAATGTTGGCTCTCAAAGGGAGTAATTTTGATGTTGGGCGAGTAAGAAAGAAGGAAATGTGAAGTTGTTTGTAGAAATATGTAATTAGATGTACATAAATGGGATACAAGGGGTTGATGCCAATTGACGATGTTTATTAAAGATGCACAAACAAAAGAGGCTACTATTTTTAATCACAGTGGAAATAAAATTAAAACAGAAGATCGAGAGATTGATATTATTGCAAGATTTGAGGAAC
>DATMGC010000049.1:0-2760 GCA_035555915.1 Ureibacillus sp.
CATAAAAGTCCTGGCCAAAAACCAGCAGTCCACCATTCAGGACTTTCCAATACATATTTCTTATCAACACTTGCATGGGGGAAGTTTGCACCAATTGTTTCATTGTTTCGCGTTGATTTCTCTACTACGAACTCCCAAGCATCTACTAACCATTTTTCGTTTGCACCCATTTTAATTATTCAGCTCCTTTTATTCGATATCCGCTATATTCCTTATGAAGATAACTTCCATCAGTGGGGTTTATTCCTCATCCCCCACCTAGCTTCCTCGATTTCCGCAGCTTGCGGTTGGTCTTACTATCCGTTAAAAGCAGGATAAAAGAAAAGGCTTTCATTTCTTTCCAAAAAAAGAATGCTTATACAGCCTCTCTTTCTCAATAGTTACTATACTGTAATTATAGGGAGTTCATTTTCTATCAACAATGCATTATTTTTACTACTTTTCGCAATAATTTTACTCTTGTTGCTATTCATTTATAAATGGTTATTTTAGCGTAAATCATTTTCATCCATCATTCTGTATTTTTTTATTTGGATACCGGCAAAACTCCTCTAACCAACTTTTCCACTCCTATATTCAATTGGAGTTGTACCAGCATATGTTTTAAATAGTTTTATGAAGTAGCTCTGATTATCATAGCCTAACCGTTCGCATATTTTCCCAACAGATTCATCTGTTTGTTCTAACAGTTCCTTCGCTCTATTAATCTTCATCCGAGTAACATATTCTACAAACGTTTCCCCCACTTCCTTTTTAAACAGTCTACTAAAATAACTAGAATTTAAGAATAAGTGAATCAATTTCATAAATTAAATCCTTAGAGCCACAAGCTATCAAATGTACGAAAAAAGGAGTACCTCCCCAAAATGTCGAAATAAGTAAGCACCACACAAACTTATAAGACTGGAGGAAGACTCCCTATGACTATTATACGACAAGGAAGCCTATTTGACCTACAAGAATTATATAATTTAGAACCTACCCAACGTTTTGAAGCTATTTTTTCTTCTATTGATATAGACCCAATCTTCGCTGTGGTAACGAAGAAATCACGTTTTGGAAGACCCGTTAAGTTGAACTATGCAGCGATGATTTATTCACTCGTTGCTAGAATCACAGAGCGTATTTCATTTATTAAAGATTTAGTGAAAAGATTACAGAATGACATGATTTTTCGCCTTGATTGTGGCTTTTTAGTGTCAGATACTATTCCGTCAGAAGCAGCTTATTCCAGAATGGTCACAATCCTCAGTGAATCGAATGTACTTGAAAAAGTCCAAGGAACCTTGCTTCATCAAGCGATTTCAGAAGGTTTTATTTCCGATGACACAGTAGCCATTGACGCTACACACTTTCTCGCAAAAGATGGAGCACCACCAAAGGAAGAACAACCGAAAAGTGAACCGAAAAAGCGTGGGCGTAAATCAAAAGAAGAATATGAAAAATGGCTCATTGAAAAGGCGGAACTGGAAGCCAATCTGCCTCTTTTTGATAAAAAAATCGAAGATCAGTTAGACATTCCTTTAGCCGACCTTCGAGCTGAAATTCCTCAAGATCCACAGTGGGGTGTGAAGAAAAACAGTGAAGGAAAAAACGTTTTTTGGTATGGATTTAAAGCTCATTTGGCTGTTGGAACATCCAGTCAATATATTCTTCAATCCCTTCTTTCTTCGGCCAACTTGAATGACGGAAAGGCTGCGATTCCTTTATTAAAAGGAATTCATGAACGAATATCGCTTTCTTCTTTACTCTATGAAACAATGGACGCTGGTTACGATTTTGAAGCCATTTATACGCAAATACATCGAATGGGTCATCGAGCTGTGATTGCTTATAATAAACGCAATGAACCAGAACCAATTGGTTTTGATAAGCATTTCGCTCCTACTTGTGTCCGTGAACATTCCTATCGCTATGATAGCTTTGAAGTAAAATATGAAACACTAAAATACACACGTCCAAACGAATGTAAAGACTGTCCACTAGCCAATGATGCTCTATGTCAAAAGGTGTATAAAGTAAAAATCACTACAGATTTAAGAAAATTTACAGCGCCAGCACGTGGATCTCAAACATGGAAAAAAATCTTCAAAAGACGCACGGCGGTAGAACGTGTGAATGCTTATCTTAAGGGATATTTCCAATTAAACAATGTTCGTTATCGTACAGGAAAAAAGGCTAAAGTCCATTTTGACCTCGTTACGTTAGTTTATAATGCTTCAAAATTAGCTGCAGACCGTCTTAATCAAATGTTAAATCAACAACAAGTTGCTTAATCAAAGTAAAAAAATTAAAAGGAATTAAATTCTGCAAGTTTTTGATTTTTTAAAAGTTGGACTTATGAAATTGACTCAAGTAACTAGAAATTTCATCCAATGTAATTTTGCGTTCTAAATTCATGGCGACATATTTGAAAGCCTCGATAATTTCTTTTCTTTTTGTCTGATCATTTGTCTCATGATAGTGAATCATTTTCTTAAAATATTGTTTAAGCCAATCCTTTAATTGATACATATGCTCCATTAAAAAGATCTCTTGATGTTTGGATTCGAAGGAATATTCTCCTGAAAAATACTGTAATGCTTGTAATTTCACATTTAAATCTAATAATAATTTCCAAAACCAATCCTTCACGACATCTGGTGAAAACTGATTTTCCGCAATATATATCGTCCATTTATTGATGAATTCACTTATTTGTTCCATATTTTTATTCAGAACGATCATTCTCATCTCTGTCGCTGCTTCATCATATTTAGC
>DATMGC010000050.1:0-27387 GCA_035555915.1 Ureibacillus sp.
TCGTCGAGCCAAGATTTTATTCCACGCTTCCTCTAGCCCTTACCTCACGATAAGTACCTTGCGCTTCCTTAGTGGTTGGTTGATGTGTACCCCCACAGTGGACTTTCACCACCTAGATAGTTGCCATGCCTGGCACACAAAGAAAAATAACCCCCTATAGGAGGTTATCGCTTGTTTATCCATGAAATAATAATCGCAATTATGATTGCAAAACCTAAATAGCCCATTAACGAATAGACTTGACCAACCAGTGTTGTAAATCCTACAAAACTTGCCATAAATCCAATTGCCCCAACCATAATCACAATGGCTTTGTAGTTTGGGTCCTTAGGGGGCGTAAACCGAATTATGAATGAATAAAGAAGCCCCACGGCTGTATTATAAATCATACCTATTAATGCGATTGCCATTATAAGTCCGATTATTGGATGCATATTAGATGCAATTTCAAGGATTGGCATATCCTTTCCTGCAACTATATCCATTTTAGCTAACATAGCTACATTGATTAGGATAATTAAAATTCCGAGCATGACGCCCCCAATTATCCCACCAAAACCAGCTACTCTACGACTATTTGCTGTACTTCCAATAACGGTCATCATCGCAACACTTGTGGCAATATTATACGAAACATAAAGTAGTGCACCCATTAACCAATTCGGAGCAGCTACACGTTGATGTTGAGCTAATATATTTTGCTCAGCTAATGACAAGTCCATTGTGAAGATGGAGTAAATTGCAATAATCAACATAACTGCCAGTAAATACGGAGTAGCTACACTAATGACATTTATTATATCTTTTACATTCAACATTAATGTCAAGACTGTGATGATCACCATAAATAAACTACCCACAATTGGATCAATGCCTAATATTTGATAAAACGCTGCTCCTGCTCCTGCGAACATTGCAACAGTTACTGCAAATAAAAAGAATGTAATTAAGATGTCTAAGATTGCTCCGAGTGAACGTCCTGCTATGTGATAAACAACCGCTTTATGTGATTTAGTATGTAGTTCGTAACCTAATTGGGCAATATTCATTCCTAAAAATGCAAAGCCAAACAATGCTATGATGGCCCCCATAATCCCGTAAATACCGAAGCCAGTAAAAAATTGCATGATTTCTTGGCCAGATGCAAAGCCTCCTCCAACAACTAAACCAACAAATGCACCGCCGATTTGAAAACTCTTTTTCACCAATTCCCTCTTTTCTAAAATTAGAGACCTCTAAACCAAGCTTTCATTGGTATGATCTCTCTTTATACATACGTCTATGGTTGCAATTAAATGTTTTTCAAATTTCGACGAAAAAATCGCAGAAGGAAATGTTGTATCGTTTCTTCTGCGATTTCAGTACTCATTTATAAGTTTTACTAGATACTGTATATTTCTTAATAGCTTCTTCATTTGGCTTATATCCAATACCCGTCACTTGCGGAACATTGATATAACCATCCTCAACAATTACCTCGGGTTCAATTATATCTTGGTCAAAGTAATGATTTGAGCCAGCAGTGTCACCTGGCAAAACAAAATTAGAAAGTGATGTTAAGGCAATATTATGTGCTCGACCAATGCCTGCTTCTAACATACCGCCACACCAAACAGGAATTCCTTTTTCTTCACAATAATCATGAATTCTCTTCGCCTCTGTAATGCCCCCAACGCGACCAATTTTTATATTAATCACACCGCAGCTACCTAGCTCAATTGCCTTTCTTGCATCTTCTAGGGAATGAATGCTTTCATCAAGACAAATTGGTGTTTTAATTTGCTTTTGTAGGATTGCGTGATCAATAATGTCATCTGAAGCAAGCGGTTGTTCAATCATCATTAAGTTAAATTTGTCTAACTCTTTAAAAACATTAATATCCTTTAATGTATAAGCCGAATTGGCATCTGCCATCATTGGCACATCGGGAAACTTTTCACGAAGGATACGTAGCACGTCTACGTCCCAGCCTGGCTTAATTTTTAACTTAATTCGTTTATAACCGTCCTTGATGGCCTTATCGACTACTTCAATTTGTTTTTCAATTGTCTCTTGAATGCCAAGACTAATACCGACTTCGATTTTTTTCTTATTCCCACCAATGGCTTGGGCTAATGATTGGTGGGTTTGTTGAACATATATATCCCAAATTGCTCCTTCAATCGCTGACTTTGCCATATTATTTTTTCGAATCCCTTTGAACAATTCTAGAAGTTCGTCCGGGTGGGAAATTTCCTTATTTAGTACTAATGGAATTAAAAAATCTTCTAGCATATGTCTATTCGTTTTTAATGTCTCTTCGGTATACCAAGGTGCACTAAAGGCAACGGATTCTCCAAATCCAACTGTCCCTTTTTCGTCAGTCACCTCTAGCAATAATAATTCTTTATCAACAATTGTGCCGAAGCTTGTAGAGAAAGGATTTTTAAGCTTCATTTTTAAGTGGTGAATCGTCACTTCTTTGATTTTCATTGTTTTCCTCTTTTCCTTTATGATCAGTCAATTAGCTTGCTTCAAAAATTCATATGATGAATTTGAATGTATTTTTAAGTATAGGAACAGTGTTAAAGGCAACCTTCTGTGGACCCTACCTTTCATGTACAGATAATTTTGTAGGGTAGTTTAAATATACAACTTCTTCAATTGAAAGTTGAATAATCGACTTGTAACTTCACCCCTTTTTAAAAATGACACATCCAAAGGAAGCTTCTCTACCGTAATCATGAATACAAATGTTCTTGATTCAAAATAATTGAGTGTTACAATTATATAAAGTTTTAGAATTTTTTAACAAATGATAGAGAGGAATGTATTCTTTGCGTAGACAACATATCGGAGTTCTATCCGGGGGAATATTGCTATTAGTTGTTGCAATGGGGATTAGTCGTTTTGCTTTTACACCCATACTACCTTTTATGCGAATTGAAGAGGGACTTACCTTTAAAGAAGGTGGCTACTTAGCCTCTAGTAATTATATCGGTTATTTTGTAGGAGCTCTCGGCGCTGGTTTTATATATCGCAAGAAAAAGAACTTTCTATTGATTAATGTTGTACTCAATATCTGTTCAATTTTCATAATGGGTTTAACACATTCGTTTATTTTGTGGGGGATGTTGCGTTTCATCGCAGGGGCAACAAGTGGTTTTATATTTGTACTAACTTCTAGTATTATTATGGATTACTTAGCAACGCATTATAAAACTCGTTTTTCAGGCTTTTTATTCTCAGGGATTGGCTTAGGAATTACGATTTCTGGTTTACTCGTTCCTATGATTGAAGGGGTATTTGAATGGGAAACAACATGGTTAGGACTTGGGATTTTATCCGCATTGTTTTTGGTCATAACACTTATTCTGTGGCGTAATATCTCTATTAAAGATGGTGTGAAAGTCGAGAAATCAAATGATACCAAAATTCTTCAAGGATTTATGCCATGGCTAATTCTTGCCTATGGTTTAGAGGGGCTTGGTTATATTATTACTGGGACATTTTTAGTAGATATCATTTACAATATCGAGAGTTTGAGAGCATTTGCGAGTTTTAGTTGGGTTATCGCAGGAATTGCTGCTGCACCGGCTGCACCATTGTGGATGCTGTTAATATCAAAATACACAACAGTTAAAGTGTTATCACTCGCATACATACTACAGATCATCGGTATTTTATTACCTGTATTAACCCAGACCACTTGGAGTGTTCTTCTATCAGCTTTTTTGTTTGGCTTCACTTTTGTTGGAATTGTTTCTCTTTCAACTGCTTATGCAAGAGAATTATTTCCAAAGCAAAGTGGTGTCGTTGTCTCTGCTTTAACAACTTCCTATGCACTAGGTCAAATTCTTGGACCTATATTAGCTAGTTGGACTGAATTCTACTTTAAAAGCTTTAAAGCTCCACTTACATTTGCAGGTTCCATTGTTACATTTGCCTTAGCTATCTTACTAGTAGGTAAATGGTATAGTGAGCGAAAAGAGATTACTAAAAGCATAGAAGTTTTTCATACCCCCAAGTAATCTAATACCATCTTTCTAACAGTTTCTCTTCTAGAATGAGAAACTGTTTTTTCGTTTCATTAACTTCTGCTGTATCTCCTCGTCCAATTTGTCTAGACAATCTCCCATCTTCTATAAAGGAGCAGATAAATTACTCAAGATTTATATTAAAATCTACTACATTTTTAACTTTCATTGGCTATATGTCCATTAACCAAATCTAGCAACAGAATATTATGGTAATGAAAGGAGGTGAAACAGGGTGTGATTGTTCTTTAGCTTTCCTTCTTGTCCAGTTAACACTCCTCAACTAAGACAAAGAAGATCAGTAGCTAGACAATCCAACCTATAGATTCGTAAGCTCATATTTTAAGAAATGGCATATGACCTGAAAGAGTAGAGCTACCAAAAAGAAATGAATACTTGTTGGGAAACATAGTCATCTGGTAGATTCGACTGAGCTACGTCTGCAAATTCATTTTCTTCCCCCCCTCTTAAAGCGTAACTCTATAATGATGGGAATATATGCAAAATAACATTTCTTAAATTTGGTGTAGATTTTTGAGAGAAATGGCAATGTGGTGATGAGAACAGATGCATGAAAATATTTTTCCAACAAAGTTAGGAATGTGTAGGGGAAAATATTCTAGCACATGTCAACATCATGTAGATTGTCCATTTACTCAGTTTGAGGAATTAGAATCCGAATTCTAATTAGCCTCTTATAGCTATCCCATAATTTTACGGTTAGAGAAAACTTTGCCTCCAGCATCTTTTCTCTTTTAGGATGATTAAGTCTAGTTTAGTCATCTAGATTTAATTTTTCCATAGCCTTCTCTCAAGTGACGAATCACGAGAGAATTTAGTCTTTAATCACAACACTAATAATGAATGCCTCCTCCTTTCTGACATTATTGACACTTGTGATTTCTTAAAACTACCTTTTTCAACCCGAAATTTTTACGAAATAGTACCCTAAACTACTCGTAAAAAGGCTACCTTTATTAAAGAGTGTCTTCTTTTTAATAAAGTGCGTGCAAAAATTTTTTCCACTAACCCATTTTAAAATACAACCTATTTAATGCCTATTAGTCCGGAGCTAATAGGCATCTTTTTATGCTATAAATTTATTCTTGCTCCTTCCAAAATTCATTTCCATTATATTTTTCATAAAAAAAGGATGAGGAAAAATCATTATTTTTCCTCATCCTGCACCTATTGTTTTATTCCTTTTTCTTCGTAAATAGATTTTTCAACTTATCGCTTAAGCCCATTACAGCTGGTATGAATACTGGTAGCATGATGAAACTTAATAAGACAAGGCCCACTAAAACTAGAATGGCAACTTGCATAAGAGTAACAATACCCGATGGAATTAATGCTGCGAAAGTACCTCCTAAAATTAATGCCGCTGAAAGAACTACCCCACCAATATGTTTGGCTGCATCAATAATTCCTACACTTCCCTGCTCTTTCACTTCATGATAACGCATCATTAGGAAGATACTATAATCTACTCCTAATGTAACAATCATAATAAAGCTAAAGAACGGTACATTCCAACTCAGAACGCTTTGCCCTAATAGGGAGTCACTCAGTAATTCCGAAAGACCGAGTGATGCATAGTATGCCAAAATTAAGGAAGCAATAATAATAATAGGTTGCCAAATGGAACGTGTAATGACGACTAATACGATCGCAATTCCAATCATCATAATTAAGATTGTTCGTGTAAAGTCATCACTCGAGATTTTTTGCAAATCTACATTGGCAGTTGATTTACCACCTAAAGCAACTTCTGCATCCGATAAACTTGAATTTTTTACTGTTGCTTTAATTTGCTCGTCGATATTTTTGATAATTGTCATTGCTTCTTTAGAATATGGGTTAACGTCTAATATAATGGTCATTTTTGTCATTGACCGATCTTCAGACATATACATCTCTAAACTTTTCGTAAACTCTTCTCCCTCTAAGACTTCTTGTGGGATATAGAACACACTATTTGAATCTGAACTACTTACTTCTCCAAGATAGTCCTGGGCATCTAGTAAGCCTTCACTAATTTCAGTTAAGCCATCTGTACTTTTTGCTAAACCTGTTTGCAATTGCTTCATTTTATCTTGAAGTGTAGCTAGCCCATCTTGTAATTGTTTTTGCCCTTGATTTACTGTAGATAACCCCGTTTCTAGCTCTCCAGTTTTTGAAGTAATTTGATTTACCCCTGCTTCACCCGATTTTAGTCCAGTTGCCAATGTATTAGCACCTGACTGTAATTGTCCTACACCCGATTCAACTTGCTGTAAACCATTTGAAATTTGGGAGAAGGCATTGTTTGCTTCTTTAAGAGATGCAACAGCCACATTATATTGAGGTACGAGTTCCTTTAATTTAGCCGATAATTGTGCAAGCTGTGCTTGAGCACCTTGAGCAGTACCAATTGCCGTTTGTACATTCACATCAGTGGCTAATTCCGGATTTGTTTGGACTAAGGCATTCATCGATTGTTCGATAGCTGAAAAGGCTTGTGAGCTACTTGCTACCGCATTTTCTATTGTAGTGAATAGTTCACTAAATGCACTAAATCCATTTTCAATATCACTATAAGCTTTCTGTAATTGTGATGCACCATTACTTAAATCGCTAACGCTTTGTTCTAAAGTGCTTAGATTATTCGCTATCGTAGTAGCTCCATTTGCTCCATCTTTAAAGCCTTGAGCTACTTGGTTTAAAGCATCACCTAATTGTCCAACTCCTTGCTCCATTTTGGCAGTACCATCGATAAGCTGTTGGACACTATCAAAACTATTATTATCTACTTGACCCAGTTTGTTCTCTGCTTCAGAAAGACCTTCATTGATTGTGCCTATACCTTCTTGTGCAGAGCCAAGGCCCTCATTTAACGTATTTGTTTGTTCCTTGATATATAAATCCTGTATTTTTTCTCCTGCAGGACGTGTTACAGATAAAACTTTGGAAACCCCATTAACGTTGGAGATAATATCGGCTAATTGGTCAATATCCTGTAAACCTTTTTGTGTTGCAAGCGAATCCTTAGCCTTAATGACTAAGGTTGTTGGTGAAGAGAATCCAGATGGGAAGTGATCCTCAATTATATTTATAGCTTGTTTAGATTCATACTCATCACTAATCTCAACTAGGTCATTATAATTCAGCTCACCTGAATACTTTAATATTAATGGCAACGAAATCACGGCTACTATGACTAACGCAGCGATTGGTCTAAAAAACGAATGTCTCGATAAAAATAACCAAATCTTATTTTCACTATGACCATTAATGGATTTTGCTGGCCAGAACATTTTAATGCCAAATACAGCCATAAAGAATGGATTTAATGTAAGTAATACTAGTAATAAAACGGCGACACCGATTGCAACAGCTGATGTTGCTTGATATAGCTTAAACTCTGCTAAATACAAAACAATGAAACCAATAAATACCGCAATTCCACTATAGATTACGGTTCTCCCTGCAGTTTTATAAGTTTGCGATATCGCTTTTAAAATGGGTTCTCCTTTACCAAGCTCTTCTTTAAATCGCGTGTAAAGTAAAATATTATAGTCGGTTCCAATCCCGAACAAAATAACGATTAAAAAGACCTGCGTAAAATTTGAGAATGGGAAGTTAAACTTATCTACAAGTTGAGTAACAATCCCCAACGAAACAATGTAGGAAACCCCCACTGTAATTAATGAAATTAAAGGTACTACAGGCGAACGGAATACTAAAATTAATACAATTAAGATGAACACAATTGCAATGACTTCTGTTTTCTTAATCCCATCTTGAGAGGATTTTGCAAAATCATCCATGACTATATCTGTCCCAGTAAAATAGGACTCTACAGATTGTAATTCTGTATTGTCTCGTAAGCTTTGAGCAGCTTCTTCAACGGTACCCTGTTTTTCGTCAACAGAGATTTGTACTAACATCGTTGTACCATCTTCAGATACAAGTTGCTTTTCTGCTTCCTCACTATCTGAAGGGGCTAACATATCGGTTATCCCTAATTCTTCTCTTTTATCTTTTAGTGTTTGGATAGCCTGATTCACTTCTTCAATCTGTTTTTCATTTAATGCTTCATTATTACCACTAGTAAATAAAGCAATAAATTGATAAGTATCCGTTCCTTCATCCGCCATTTCCGTCAACAACTTAGAAGCGATTTGACTTTGCGTGTAATCAGGGATTTCTGTTTGACCTTTTTCACGCACAAGTGTATCTAAGTTTGGCATGGTGACAATCATAACGATTGAAATAACGACCCATATTAGAAATGATGCAGTACGTATATTCAGCCAATTTTTCAAAATAATCACCTTTCCTCTATTTATTCATTTTCCCCCAAAAATTTAGATTCATGAAAACTCAAATAATACACTAACATGATAAAAAGATTTAAAATATAGACAATGAAGGTCGAATTGTTTAAAAATTCATTTTATTAGAGGGTGGATATTATTTATGAGGCATAGTGATGAAACGAAACGAATACTTGCAGATTCCCTAAAAAAATTAATGAAGAATAAATCCCTCGAAAAAATTTCAATTCGCGAGCTAGCTGATACTGCAAAAGTAAACCGTCAAACCTTTTACTATCATTTCGAGGATATTTACGATTTGCTTAAGTGGACCTTACAACAGGAAACCCTTCATTTACTTGATGTCCATGAAAGTTCATTAATTTGGAAGGAAGGACTGCTCCGGCTATTCAAATATTTGGATGAGAATAAAGAATTTTGTTTATGTGCCTTACAATCCCTAGGGAGAGGTCATTTAAAACGATTTTTTTACTCTGATATTTCTACTATTTTCGGAAGGGTCATTAAATCACATGGAGAAGAGTTAAATGCACCTGAAGAGTTTATAGCATTTCTAACACATTTCTATACGCTGTCACTGGCAGGGCTTGTTGAGAGTTGGTTAACTGGGGAAATGGATCAAACACCAGAGGAAATTATCGATATGATTGACATCTTTATTCAAGACCAGATACGTGGTGCTGAACATCGGATAAAAGGAATTAGATAAGTCATTCAATGGCAAATTATATTAGATATAAGCCTTTTACATATCTCATACTAATCTATTAAAACAAATACCTTCCTCACTAAAAAATGCACCCATCTTAATAATAAGATGTGGTGCTACTTTCTAACTCTTCGTTTTGTAGATTGCAGAATACCTAGTTCTTCTCTATATTTTGCAATGGTTCTTCTTGCAATTGGTATACCTTCCGACAATAAAATGTTCGCTATTTTCTGATCAGATAGGGGATTATTCTTGTCTTCCATTTCTATGATGGCCTTTATTTTTCCCTTAATAAAAAATGGCGATTCTTCTTTATCACTTTGATTTTTCACACCTCGTGTAAAAAACATTTTTAAAGGAAATGTCCCTTGAGGAGTTTGAATGTACTTATTACTGATAGTGCGACTAATAGTGGATTCGTGAAGCTGCATAATCTCAGCTACCTCTCTTTGTCGAAGTGGAACTAATGCATTCTTCCCCTTTTGTAAAAAGCAAAATTGTTTCTGCAATACAATTTCAGTCACCCTATATAAAGTTTTATGTCGTTGTTTAATTCCGCGCATCAATAGGAATGCATCGGATAGTTTTACTTTTAAATACTCCTGTACTTCCCCACTAGCATTTGTTCGTAGGAATTCTTCATAATAAGAATTAATCGAAATTTGAGGGAGAAACATGTCATTGATTTGTATGACAATCTCGCCACCTATTAACTCAACAAGAATATCTGGAATAATAACCTGTTGTTTCGTTGATTGTATATTTAATGGACGGGGATTTAACTGCTTGATATAGGAAAACGCTTCTTCCACCTCAGAATTTGTAACATGATAGAGCGTCGCTAATTTTTTAACATTTCCTTCAGCTAAATCCTCTAAATGGTCATGGATAAGTACCTTTGCAAGTTTGGGTGCATCCCCTGCCCGTATTGCTTGCAAATACAAACACTCCGCTAAATTCCGAGCACCTATCCCTGCTGGCTCCAAACTTTGTAGTACAGAAATAAGCTCTTCACATTTTTCTACAGAAATGGAATATCTGTCTGCTGTATCCTCGATATCGTGGTCTAAATATCCTAGTTCGTTTAAATTTCGGATTAAGTAGAGCAGGATTTCCTTCTCTCTTTGAGTAAGTTCTTTAAGGTCTATGAGTTGCTCTCTTAAATATGTCTCAATGGAATCATCCATGTCAGAAACATGTAATAGTAGGTTAAATGATTCAGTCATTTCAGTCCTTGAATCACTAATAGTACTGACATGGGCCATTTCCAACAGCGTATTTTGTTCTTCCTTTAATTCAATAAGAGGGTTGGCATTGGCTTCTTCTCTTATAAAATGTTCTAACTCTTCTAAAGAGTACTTTAATATGTCTAACGACTGTTTTAACTGAGGGGTTAAAGCAAGCTTTGTGTCTAGTCTTTGCTGTAGATGTAAAGACACATCCACCAAACTTCACACCCTTCCCTAATTCCTTGGAACTTTTATGTCTAATCGTTTCATACGATATTGCAGACTTTGTCTACTAATACCTAATGCTGATGCCGTATTGGTAATATGATAGTGATGTTTGTTTAAATAAGACTCGATTGTTTGCTTTTCAAAGTTGGCTAATTGTTCTGCTAAACTATTACCGCTTATATTTCGAGATGATTCTATCAATGCTTCTGATGGATTGGTTTTTTTCATATTACTTTTTCGATATTGATAAGGTAAATGCTCAAATTGTATCACTTGTTCATGATTGATTAAATTCATAGACGCCTCAATCACATGCTCCAGTTCTCGAACATTTCCTAGCCAGCTTTGGAATTCAAAAAATTTCAGTACTTCATCTGATACACATTTTACGTTCAATCTGAATAATTGATTATATTTTCTAATAAACTCCTCTATGAGTACCGGAATGTCCTCGTTACGCTCTCTCAACGGAGGAATGAACAAAGTAACTACGGCTAAACGGTAATATAAGTCTTTTCTTAAACGATTATTTGCTATAGCATCGATTGGATCCTCATTAACCGTAGCAATGACACGAACATCGACTGAAATTTCCTTAGAGCCACCAATTCTACGTATCTTTTTTTCTTGCAAGACTCGTAATAGTTTTGCCTGTAAGGCTATGTTTAACGAATTCAACTCATCTAATAGTAACGTTCCACCCTGTGCCTGTTCGAACAACCCTGGATTATCAATTGCGCCTGTAAAAGCCCCTTTCGTTGTACCAAATAAAATTCCTTCAATAAGGGTATCCGGTAATGCTGCGCAATTTTGAGTGATAAATGGGGCGCTTGAACGTTCGCTCTCTGCATGAATACTTTGTGCAAACAATTCTTTCCCTGTACCTGTTTCACCAATGATTAAGACATTTGAATTTGTCCTAGTGGCTCTTTTCGCAAAAGCTACGACTTCTTTCAGTTCACTACTCTCACCAATAATATGTTCAAACCTATAGTCTAGTTTTGTTTGTCTTCGATTTTGTCTCATTAATCGTTCTATTCTTGTCACATCTGTTGCCATTTCTACAGCAGCACAAATACTTCCATCTATAATAAGAGGAAAAGTATCATTTACTGACGTAATCTCTACACCCCGATTATTAAAATACGTTTGCTTAACATTGACGATTTCCTCACCATTTTTTAATGAATCTAATAACGTACTACTCTGATTTTCTTGAAATTGGAAAATCTCTCGAACATCTTTATGTAACACATCTTCTTTGTCCATTACTTCCATTTCTCGCATTTTTTTATTATAAATGATGGTTTTTCCATCTCGATTAACAGCATGGATTCCTACGCCTACTCGTTCAATGATTTCTTCATACAACTTTTTTAATACGCTTTCATTGTGATTCAACTTTATATCACCTCATTTTTATCATACTGTAAAAAAACCGTGCAGAAAAAGCTTAATTTTCAAAAATTTTGCGCAAAATTTTTTGGCAATTTTAATAAACTATTAATACAGACAGCCCTTCAAAGTTGGCATGAAACTTGCTTATTTTAATTATGTAACAAGAAAATTAATTGTCCTTTTATATTCATAGTTTAATTAAGAACAAATACGTAAGAACTCTTTTTTCGCATTTAACATTTTCTTGAAGTCTATTGTCAGTTCAGCAAGAATTTCAAAGGGGGAATTTACATGAAGACAAGATCAGCTAGTATCATTGAACAAACAGAAAATTTGGGTGCACATAACTACCATCCACTACCGATTGTTGTTTCAGAGGCAGAAGGTGTATGGGTACAGGATCCTGAAGGTAATAAATATATGGATATGCTCTCCGCTTATTCTGCACTTAACCAAGGTCATCGTCACCCGAAAATTATTCAAGCCTTAATAAACCAAGCAAATCGCGCAACATTAACTTCACGCGCTTTCCATAATGATCAACTTGCACCATGGTATGAGAAGTTAACTAAATTAACTGGTAAGAACATGATATTGCCGATGAATACTGGAGCAGAAGCTGTGGAATCTGCCATAAAAGTTGCTCGTCGTTGGGCTTATGAAGTAAAAGGTGTAGAAGATAATAAGGCTGAAATTATAGGCTGTATCGGTAACTTCCACGGTCGAACATTGGGTGCTGTTTCTTTATCATCCGAGAAAGAGTATCAGCGGGGATTTGGACCACTTGTACCAGGATTCAAACTAATTCCATATGGTGACGCTGAAGCACTCAAGGCAGCCATTACACCAAATACAGCCGCATTGATTATAGAACCTATTCAAGGTGAAGCAGGTATCGTTATTCCTCCAAAAGGATTTTTAAAAGCAGTAGAGAAGATATGTAACGAAAACAATGTCCTATTGATTGTGGATGAAATCCAAACAGGCCTTGCTCGTACAGGTAAAATGTTTGCCCATCAATGGGAAGAGGTAACTCCAGATGTAATTATTCTTGGTAAAGCACTCGGTGGTGGTGTGATACCAATTTCTGCTGTTGTTGCCAATCGTGATATTCTTGGCGTATTAAATCCTGGTTCTCATGGTTCAACTTTTGGGGGTAACCCTCTTGCCTGTGCCGTTTCAATTGCTTCATTAGAAGTGCTTGAAGAGGAACAGCTGACTGAACGATCTTTAGAATTAGGGAACTATTTCCAAGAACAATTACGTTCTATAAATCATCCTTATATTAAAGAAGTACGTGGTAGTGGATTATTTATCGGTGTGGAACTAACTGTTCCCGCTCGTTCATACTGTGAGCAATTAATGCAGTTAGGTCTATTATGTAAGGAAACACATGAGTACGTAATTCGGCTTGCTCCCCCACTAATTATTCAAAAAGAGGAAATTGACTGGGCATTAGAAAAAATTAAATCAGTATTCGTTTAATACTATTTTGAAAAGGCTACTCGATTTGTTTTCGAATGGCCTTTTTTTCGTTAAGATATAGAAAAACAAAAGGAGTTCAAAAGAATGCAAACAATTTATCTGTCTGGTTATCGCCCTCATGAACTCGGTATTTTTAATGACAATCACCCTGGAATACCGATTATCAAAAAAGCTATTGAAAATGAATTAAGAATGTTGTTTGATGAAGGGCTTGAATGGGTAGTGATTAGTGGACAACAAGGAGTAGAAACTTGGGCAGCAGAAGTCATAATTGATTTAAAAACAGAATATCCTGATTTAAAATATTCTATTATTACCCCCTTTTTAGAACAGGAAAAGAATTGGAATGAGCAAAAACAACAAAAGTACCATTATATAGTCTCAAAGGCAGACTTTGTTACAAGTGTAACGAAAAGACCATATGAGGCACCTTGGCAATTTATTGAAAAGGATAAGTTTATCATTCAAAATACAGATGGTTTACTTCTTATTTATGATGAGGATAATGAAGGGTCCCCAAAATATGTTAAAAAACTCGCACAAAAATATGAAGATCAGCATAACTATAGAATTATAGAAATTAACGCTTACGATTTGCAAGCGATTGCTGAGGAGATGCAAAGAGAAGAATGGTAGTATCTTCTTGCTTCGTACTATAATTCGATGGATTTACCCATTATTCCATAGTTTAATGCCTCCTTCTTTCATTCTTCAAATCCTTTCAAAAAATCTTTTAAAACAAAAATAAAAATATTTATTAAATTTTCTGACATTTAATACAATTTTTGTTATAATGATATGAAATACACTTTTATATTTCAAAGGAGAGGATGCTATGCAAGAAATTAGATTTGTATATGAAAAAAAACCAATTAATGTATCTCATGACACGTATAGGAGAGAGTGCCGCTATACACGAGGAATTCATATTCCTTATCAAGACTTTGTAGAAATCTTAGAGAACATGTCTCATGATACAAAGCTTTATTTTGAATTCCATAATCCCGGGAAAAAAATTGCTCCTGGTACTTATTTAAATGGCCATGCTGGATTAGCAAAAAGTATTGTAAATTACTATCAAAATACTAAAGAAATGCATGTTAATGGCGTCATAGGTCAAGACTTCTATGTTAAAATCATTTAATTACTTTGAGGTGACAATAAGGTGAACACCAATTAAAAACACCGCTTTGATCGAATGCCTATGGCGCTTCGCTTCAAGCGGTGTTTAAATTATATTATTTCTTTTGAATTGAAATTATCCAAGCTGCTTCATCGATTTGTTCAAAATTAGTAACTGTATGACCAGCTTCTGCTGCCCAAGTTGGAATTGACTCCGTTCCTTGTGTGCAGTCAAACTCTACAACTAGTACATCACCTGATTTTAACTCTTCGATTGCTTGTTGTGCTTCGATCAATGGAAATGGACAAACCATTCCTTTTACTTCTAATTTCTTTTCCATTCTATTTCCTCCTCAAATCTTGGTACTTTATACGGCACTAATTTGTTCTTTTAGTTTAGCAGCCTTTGCTTTTTGACGTGGACGTACAAAAACAAAATATGATGCAGTCCAAGTACCTAAAATCATAAATACTAATCCAATCCAACCTTGCCAAGTCATCATTGCAGTCATTACTAAACCATTTCCGATTGAACAACCACCAGCAAGACTCGCACCAATACCCATTAAATTACCACCGATAAAGCTATTGATTCCTGTTTTTACATCAGGCATTCTGAAGCGGAATTCTTTACTTGCTTTTGCTGCAAAAAATGAACCTGCAAAAATACCTAATACTAAGAATACACCCCAATTAAGGAATCCTTTATCCCCTGTAGTTAAATATTGAAGTATATTGGCAGACGGTGTTGTAATCCCTAATCCAAATACTCGACCTGTTGCAGCACTTAATGGCCACGCAATAAATGCGATTAAACCGATTAAAGTAGCTGTTACAAATGGATTCCAACGTTTTTCAAATAAAATATGTGCCAATCCTGTGCGCTTTGGCTTTAATGATGGAATCACTACTTTTGGTTTTGTTAATTGTTTATATAAAATAACTCCTACAATCACAACAAATGGAATAATGATTACCCAATGGTTAATTCCAAAAGTTTCTGCAATTGAGTTAGATGGTAACACAGCTGTTTCTTGTGCTCGTTGATTGAACGGTGCTAAAATACCAGATTTCATAATAGTACTCATTAACATGTACCCCGCTAGAGCAATCCAGCTACCAATTAAACCTTCACCCGCACGATACCATGTTCCTGTTGCACAACCACCTGCTAGAATAATCCCTATACCGAAAATAAATGATCCAATGATTACTGCTAAAATAGGTAATGAACCAGCAGAGT
The DNA here is from genome assembly GCA_035555915.1 of Ureibacillus sp. GTDB lineage: Bacteria > Bacillota > Bacilli > Bacillales_A > Planococcaceae > Ureibacillus. The sequence goes on from DATMGC010000050.1 coordinate 15,750, forward strand.
ATTCAAAGACACCAAAATCTATAAGTAAAAACACACCCACACTTTGAACTGCAATTGCTAACAGCAATGCGTAAAAGATGCGGTTATTTTTTGCTATATACATATCACGGAATCCACCTGTTAAACAAAAACGCCCTCTTTGCATAACAAAACCGAGCAATGCTCCACAAAGTAGTCCTGTAATTATCATATAAGACACAAATCTCACTCCCTTTTTAAATCCTTAGTAAAACGATAAGTTTATATTACATTAAAATAATCTATATTACAATATCAATTTTGTATACAAAAAATTCTGTGAACTATTTGATATAAATTTAGATTATCTCGCATACATTTAAAATGTTGTTGAAAACTTCTAGATAATTTTCCCAAAATTTGTTGACAATTCTAATGATAATGATTATCATTATCGTATATTGTTACTCTTTTTCGAGACGAACCCCTCAAAATTCTCGAATAATTATTAGCGAAAATGGCAAATCTACTAAGGATTTGCCATTTCCAATTATGCATTCTAAACTTGGGTATAATATACATATAAAGGATTAAAGGAGAGATAATAGAATGGAATTTCGAGTTGAAAAAGATACACTAGGCGAAGTACATGTACCAGCAGATAAACTTTGGGGTGCGCAAACACAGCGTAGTAAACAAAACTTTCAAATTGGTGAAGAAAAAATGCCGATTGAAATTATCCATGCTTTTGCCACTCTAAAAAAAGCAGCGGCCCTTACAAATAAAAAGTTAGGTAAACTTTCAGACACTAAAGCTGATGCAATTGTCGCTGCAGCAGATGAAATCCTTGCTAGTAAATGGGACGATCAATTCCCTCTAGTCGTTTGGCAAACAGGTAGTGGTACGCAATCAAATATGAATGTAAATGAAGTAATTGCATTTCGTGCCAACCAACTATTAAAAGAACAAGGTAGTACAGATCGTATTCATCCGAATGATGATGTAAATAAATCACAAAGTTCAAATGATACATTCCCTACTGCTTTACATATTGCGGCAGTAGAAATAGTTGAAAATTATTTAATGCCAAGACTTCAACTATTAAAAGCAACATTAAAAGAAAAATCGGAAGCATTTAACAAAATTATTAAAATTGGACGTACCCATTTACAGGATGCTACTCCACTTACATTAGGGCAGGAAATTAGTGGTTGGCACCATATGCTTGTGAAAGCTGAAAAAATGATTATGGTTAATACACAATTTTTAAAAGACCTTGCGATTGGTGGTACGGCAGTAGGTACTGGTATCAATGCACATCCTAAATTTGGTGACATGGTAGCTGAAGAAATTAGCAATTTAACTGGTCAATCATTTAAGTCTTCAGAAAACAAATTCCACGCACTAACAAGCCATGATGAAATCGTTTCAGCTCACGGTGCACTAAAAGCACTTGCGGTTGATTTAATGAAAATTGCTAATGATGTTCGTTGGTTAGCAAGTGGCCCTCGTAGTGGAATCGGGGAAATTACAATACCAGAAAATGAACCTGGTAGTTCCATTATGCCTGGTAAAGTAAATCCTACTCAAAGTGAAGCTATGACAATGGTTGTTACACAAGTAGTTGGGAATGATGCAACAATCGCATTCGCTGCATCTCAAGGTAACTTCGAGTTAAATGTATTTAAACCAGTCATCATCTATAACTTCTTACAATCTGCTCGTCTTCTAGCAGATTCTATGAAATCGTTTAACGATAATTGCGCAATCGGTATTGAGCCAAATAAAGAGGTTTTAGAACGTAATCTTGAAAATTCATTGATGCTTGTAACAGCATTAAATCCATATATCGGCTATGAAAATGCAGCTAAAATTGCAAAAAAAGCACATAAAGAAGGAACAACATTGAAAGAAGCTGCCCTTTCACTAGGTCTATTAACTGAAGAGCAGTTTAATGAATATATTGATCCGTCAAAAATGATCTATCCAAACGCAGAATAATTCGTCTGTGAAAACTAGAACTATACCAGGTGTGAGAAACATAAAGTTTCCCACCTGGTTTTTACTATTTGCAAAAATTACTAACCTAAAAGGAGCTAGTTAGATGAATCAGCCAATATTATGTATTGGGGAACTTTTAATTGATTTTTTCAGTACCCATCCAGATGCAAATTTGGTAGACAGTGAGATTTTTATAAAAAAAGCTGGAGGCGCACCTGCAAATGTTTGCGCAGCCATTGCAAGACTCGGGGGACAAGCTCATTTTTGTGGTAAAGTTGGCAATGATTCCTTTGGTGAATTTCTTCAAAATACCATGGAACAGTTAAATATTCATACAGATCTTCTATTAAAAGATTCCACTCATTCTACAACGCTAGCATTCGTTTCAATATATGGGGATGGGCAGCGCGATTTTATATTTAACCGCGGAGCAGATAGTTTCTTATCGATAGATGAGGTTCCTCTTCGTATTTTTCATACAATGAAGTTTGTTCATTTTGGTTCAGCAACCGCCCTACTCCCAGGTCCCTTGCAACAAACTTATCAATCTTTACTGGAAGTGGCTAAAGAAAACCAATGTTTTATCTCCTTTGACCCCAATTTCAGAGCTGATTTATGGAAGGGAAAAGAGCTTCAGTTTGTTGAGTTGGCAAAAGATTTTGTGGGCAAATGTGACTTTTTGAAGGTAAGTGATGAAGAATTACTCATACTTACGAACGAACCGAATATGTCCAAGGCTGTTACAAGTCTTCATACATTAGGTGCTAAATGTATTGCCGTAACTCTTGGAAAGGAAGGAACCTTACTGTCTTATGATGGGAATTCATCTATTATCCCTAGTATTCCTATTCAAGCGGTGGATACGACTGGAGCTGGCGATGCCTTTGTAGGAGCAAGTTTGTTTCAACTAAGTCAACGTAAGAATGTTCAATCCTTAAGCTTTATGGAGTGGAAGGAAATTGTTCTTTTTAGTAACAAAGTTGCCGCGAAAGTATGTGAGAAAATGGGGGCCATCGAAGCTTTACCTTCATTAGCGGAAGTTCAAAGCATATAAAAAAAGGAATCTCAAGGTTACAAAGTACCGTTGAGATTCCGCATATTCTTATTCTACTTTTAAGGTCTGAGTTTGCATGGCATCTACCTTTTTCGGTCCTACCATATTGAAGAGGATATTTAAAACAATTGCCGTTACAGAGCCACATACAATTCCATTTGATGTTAAAACTGAAATCCATTCTGGTAATACAGCAAAGATATTTGGTACAAATACAACCCCTGCACCTAAGCCTACTGCAATTGCAGCAATCATAGCACTTTCAGGTGAACGCATAATTTCCGGAGCTAACATTGTAATACCTTGAGTTACTACCATACCAAACATCGCAAGCATTGCTCCGCCTAATACAGCAGTTGGAATAATTGTTGTTAATGCTGCTACTTTTGGTAAGAAACCAAGTACAACTAACATAGAACCTGTAATCAAGATCACTTTTCGTTCTTTTACTCCCGTCATTTTAATTAACCCGACATTTTGAGAGAAAGTTGTATATGGGAAGGCATTAAAGATTCCACCAATGATAGACGCTAAACCTTCCGAACGATATCCACGAGAAAGATCCTTTGATTCTAAAGGTTTTTTTGTAATATCACTAAGTGCAAAATATACACCTGATGATTCTACTAAAGAAACCATTCCAACTAGAGTCATTGTAATAATCGCACCAAGATTAAATGTTGGTGTTCCAAAGTAAAACGGTTGAACCATATGGAACCAAGAAGCATCAACTACTGGTGTAAAGTCAACTTTCCCAACGAAAGCAGCAATTACTGTCCCTACTACTAGACCAAGTAAAATTGAAATAGAACGAACAAACCCAGTTGTAAAACGATAGATTAATAAGATAATAACGAGGGTAACCATTGCTAATGTTATATTAGAAGCTGATCCAAAGTCTTCTGCTCCTTGTCCCCCACCCATATTGTTTATTGCTACAGGAATTAATGAGATACCGATGATTGTTACAACAGATCCTGTTACAATCGGCGGGAAGAATTTTACTAATTTCCCGAAGAATCCAGAGATTAATATAATAATAATTCCTGATGCAATAATTGCTCCGTAAATCGCACCAATTCCCTTATCTGAGCCAATAGCAATGATAGGACTTACTGCTGTAAACGTACAACCTAACACAACAGGCAAACCAATACCGAATGCTTTACCTCTCATTACTTGTAAAAGAGTTGCAATTCCACACATCATAATATCGATTGCAACTAAATACGTCATTTGTGTTGAATCAAACCCTAATGCACCACCAATAATAAGTGGTACTAAAATAGCTCCTGCATACATTGCTAGTAAATGTTGAATTCCAAGTGTCGTTGCTTTTACATTATTCATGTGAACAATCTCCTCCTAGTTTTACCTGAGATGTGCTATTAATCGAAAAACTCAACTTGTCCATTTGCTAAAGATTTAATATTTGCTAAAGATTCAATACGAACTCCTTGTTCGCGTAAAAGCATGCCACCTTGTTGGAAACCTTTTTCAATGACAATTCCTACGCCCACTACATTGGCCCCTGCCTGCTCGGCAATATCAAGTAAACCTTTTACTGCTTCACCATTGGCTAAAAAGTCATCAATAATTAATACATTGTCATCTTCTGATAAAAAGTCTTTCGAAACTGAAATTTCACTTGTCTCGTTCTTTGTAAATGAATGTACATTAGAAGAATAAAGATTGCCTGAAAGAGTTAAAGATTTTCTTTTTCGTGCAAAGACTACCGGTGCACCGATTGTAAGTCCAAGCATTGTCGCTGGGGCAATCCCTGAAGATTCAATTGTTAATACTTTTGTAATGACTTCATTTGAATAGCGATTGGCAAATTCTTCACCAATTTCTTTCATTAGAAGTGGGTCAATTTGGTGATTTAAAAAGGAATCCACCTTTAAAACTGTATCTGATAAAACTTTACCTTCTTTAATAATTTTGTCTTTTAATAGTTGCATACTCAGATTTCCTCTCTTTATGGTTTGTACAAACGGGTTAAAAATAAAAAAACCCGAAAGACTTATTCCTATGAGGGAACAAGTCTTTCGAGTTGGAAATTTCGAAAGTTAATAGAATCCAATTTCACCAATAATAAGGCATTCGATTCTAAACATTGTCTCTCTCATAGTCAACTTATTTACGGTAAGTTGGTAGAAACTTGCGAGCCATATTCTCGCTATTATATGAGTGAAATATAGAAGCTGTTATTAACAGCTTAATGTTAAATCTTCTTTAAGAATGTCCTCATTATAAACAGTGATTGAACGGAATGCAATAACGTCCAAAATAATAAAACGATTCTAATTATTCGGAAATTAGATGAAAATCAAACTAATTTTTCGAATAATGTTCGTTTTTTCACTAAAAATACCTCTTTTTTACCTAGATTACTATAATAATTGTTTCAAATTCTCTTTAAATTTTCTGAAAGTTCTTCCTTCCTTACCGAAGGCACCCATACTTCTACTAACTAATATGTTCACTTCCTTGCCACTATTTAAACTTAATTTAGTTATTGTCTCTTTTTCTTCCAACTCCTGAACTGACATTGTTAGGTCATCTAATTGATAATTCAATAACTGGTTTTCAAACTGTTCCAAAAATAGTTTAAGGGTTGCGGAACCCTGGATAATTAGTACATTAGGTTGGAATTCATTGATTACTTCTTTAAATATCTCAAAGCCCTTTAAATACAGAGGGTCATTCTCTTTTTTCAATCGTTTTATATCTGTGTTTTTCGAATTTAAACAGTTGATACTTGAAAGGACAACCTGTTCACCAAAGTTTTCATTTACCCAACTTGCAAATTTTAAAGACCCTTTAAACTCCCTTGACGCTTCTGCAACTTCATTCTGAAATACATCCAGGAATTTTTTCGTATCAACCAGTGTATCTGCTAACAACTGAATATCCGAAGCATTCATTTCTAATAGTGGTTCTGAATTTGATCCTACTAATAGAATTTTGGATTTATAGGGATTCCCTTCAGTTTGAAATGGTAAGAATAAGAGTTCGCCCGATTCATTATCAATTACCCATCGCTGGATTTTCTTAAAAAAGCCTGATGAAACTGCCATTTTCTCTACTCCCTTTACTTCACTATCTAGATTTACTACGTTCATTATAAACATGGATATCTTTCAATTATAATATGGAAATTCTTTAATTATACTTTTCCATAAAAAAAGTCGGTAAAACTCATTAAGCAGAATTTTACCGACTAATCATTATCTATGTGTTTCAATATCGCACTCTTCTAAAGGTACGAATTTCGTTTTATGTTTAATTTTATACCCTAACCATAGCACAACAAAGAGCGGAATACCGATATAGGATACAGCTATTCCATACCAATCAATCGAATCTAATGAAAAGGCAGTGTAATTTTGTCCTACTATAACTATAATACAAACAATTAATGCAAAGAGCGGTCCAAATGGATATAATCTCGCTTTATAAGGAAGTGCCTTTAAATCATGTCCTTGTAAAATATACGCCTTACGGAAACGATAATGGCTAATTGCTATGCCAACCCACGCTATAAATCCTGAAAGACCAGATGCATTTAACAACCACATGTATACAACACCATCGCCAAAATAGGATGATAAAAACGCAAGACATCCAACAGCTAATGTTGCAAGTAATGCATACACTGGAATCCCTCTTTTAGAGAGCTTAGCAAATACTTTTGGTGCCTTTCCATCAACCGCTAATTGCCACAACATACGAGAAGATGCATATAATCCCGAATTACCAGCTGATAACATAGCTGTTAAAATGATGGCGTTCATCACTGACGCAGCAAAAGCAATTCCTAATTTGTCAAATACCAGTGTGAACGGTGATACCGCAATATCCTCTGATAATAATCTTGAATCAGTATAAGGAATCAATAAGCCAATAGCTAGAATCGCTAAAATATAGAATAATAAAATTCTCCAAAATACAGAACGTACTGCCTTAGGAATATTTTTACCTGGATCATCCGTTTCTCCAGCAGTTATCCCTAATAGTTCAGTTCCCTGGAATGAGAAGCCGGCTGCTAGAAAAATTCCGAAAATAGCAAGGAATCCTCCATTAAATGGTGCGTCTCCCACAAAGAAGTTTTCAAAACCAAGTGGATCATGTCCTTTTAGGATGCCAAAGATCATTAAAAAGGAAACAATGATAAATACGATAACGGTAGCAACTTTAATCATCGCAAACCAATATTCACTTTCCCCATAAGCTCTTACAGATAACACGTTAAAAGTTAAAATTACCGCTATAAATAACACGGTCCAAAGTGCTGAGGAACTATTAGGAAACCAATATTTCATAATAAGAGATACAGCTGAAATTTCAGCTGCAATTGTAATTGCCCAGTTATACCAGTAATTCCATCCCATTGCGAATCCAAAAGCAGGGTCTACAAATTTTGTTGCATATGTACTAAATGATCCTGAAGTTGGCATGAAAGCTGCCATTTCCCCAAGACTTGTCATTAGGAAATAGACCATTACCCCAATTACAGCGTATGCAACCAGTGCTCCCCCTGGACCAGCTTGTGAAATTGAAGCTCCACTAGCTAAAAATAAGCCTGTCCCGATTGTACCTCCGAGGGAAATCATCGTAATATGTCTACTTTTCAATCCCCTTTTTAGCTCAGGCTCAGGTTGAGTACTCTTCTTTCCTTTTTTGTCACTCATACAAAAAAATCTCCTTTAAAATACACTCACTTACAGTATGTCCAATCTAGCCACTAAAACGTAGATGTTTTTTCAAGTTAACAACATTTTGGCAAATAATTTTTTCTGGAAATTTGCCTAAATAAAAATAATAAACACTAGGTATACATACATTAAGCATATGTGATTTTATTGAAATCACCACTATCCTAATATTACATTTAGATGTAAGATAGAAGTTGTTTTAACTATTAGTTTAACATGAAAAATTCCCATTCTTAATTTCTAGAATATTCACAAAGATAACGGAGGGATATAATATGGCTACTCAAGACGCAATTCACAAGAGTAAGAGGCAGTATATTACATCATCAACATTTATTTTCGTTGTTGCAATCATTTCCCTTGCCAGTACACTTAGAACTCCTTTAACGGGCGTTGGACCCGTTATATCCTCAATACGAGATGGACTTGGAATTTCAAATGTCCTTGCAGGTTTTTTAACTACCATTCCTTTACTTGCATTTGCGGTAGTATCACCTTTTGCACCTCGTATTTCACATCGTTTCGGTATTGAAAAGACATTATTCTATTCAATTATTTTACTTACCGTTGGCATTATTTTACGTTCACTTGGAACAACACCGCTATTAATATTCGGAACTATTTTAATTGGTGTGGCGATCTCTTTTGGTAATGTTCTTGTCCCAAGCTTTTTCAAATTAAAATATCCATTACGTATAGGGTTATTAACCGGTATCTATACCGTATCAATGAATATTTCAGGAGCAATTGCAGTAGGTATTAGCAATCCAATTGCTATGAATTCTAATTGGGGATGGCAAGGGGCTCTAGCAATTTCTGTTATCTTAACATTAATTGCATTAGTTATTTGGATTCCACTGCTACGTGGAGAGAAAGTACAACCGAATCATATTTCAACTAGTTCCGCACACTTATCTGAAATTAAAATTTGGAGAAAACCATTAGCTTGGGCAATTGCTATTACTATGGGACTGCAATCCCTTCTTTTCTATTGTTCCACAGCATGGTTACCAGAAATATTAATATCACAAGGTTATGATGCCGATAAAGCAGGTTATTTAACATCAGTCATGCAGATGGCACAAATTCCTATGACATTTTTAATTCCTATTTTTGCCGAGAAATTACGTTCTCAACGGCCTTTTGTTTACATCTTTACTATTCTTTATCTAATTGGTTTTGTTGGTCTCTTCTTTAACCTTACACACTTCACTGTACTTTGGATGATTTGTATTGGTTTGGCAGGTGGCGCATCCTTTGGAATCATCATGATGCTATTTACCCTCCGAACAAAAACTGCCTATGAAGCGGCTCAAATTTCTGGTTTTGCACAATCAGTCGGTTATCTTCTAGCGGCGGCTGGACCCGTATTATTTGGATTTTTCCATGATATCACTGGTAGCTGGAATGTACCTAACCTTCTATTTATAGCAGCTGTGTTCATATTATTCCTAACCGCGTTCATTAGCGCAAAAGATCGTTATTTATAAGAAGTATTTCTTCAAAGATTACAAGCAAACATATGTACCCTTTTTATGTTACAATAGATTAAATTGTAAGTTAAAGGGGTTTACCTTGTTGAGAAAGAAGAAAGAAAAAAAGAAGTCACGAATCCGCTTAATTCCGATACTCATAATTTTAGCAATCGCATATGCTGGTTGGCATTATACCGGTACTACCAATGGGGCCATTGCAGCAGTGGTGATTGTCTTATTCCTTCTCATTACTTTTAAAATTTGGCTAAGTACAAGAGGGTCCGCTCGATTAAGAAAAGCAGGTATTAGAGAAATTGATGAGATGACAGGTGAAGAGTTTGAGGAATACCTAGGTCATCTTTTTAAAAAGCGCGGTTATGATGTATTTTATACTAAAGCATCTGGAGATTACGGAGCAGATTTAATCTTAGAAGACCGAGATGATATTATTGCTGTCCAAGCAAAACGTTATTCGGGAACTGTAGGTGTAAAGGCTGTTCAAGAAATCATCGGTGCTTTAAAAATGTATGAAGCAACTCAAGGCTGGGTTGTAACTAATAGTTATTTTACAAAGCAGGCCGAAAAATTAGCCGAGTCAAACGATGTCTATTTAATCGACCGAGATGAATTAATTGATATGATTTTAAAAAAACGTTAGCTTAATACGGTTTGCATAGAAATCTTATTGGTTTTTCATTCAAACTTTGAAAGTTATATAATTAAGAAAAGTGAATTTTACGTTTTATTGAAGAGAGGCTGGGACAAAGGCCAAAATAGCATTTTTCCACACTAGGAAAAATGCTATTTTTACGTTCTAATGAAAATTGATTTCCATTCCGGGTACGCTTTCCGCGGGCATGGCCTGAGCCTGTAGTCTCAGACGGCGTGCTGTTCCCGCAGGAGTCGACCCTCCATTCCAATCAATTTTCAAAGTATCATTTTTTTAATATTACGTTTTGGGTATTTCTTTGAGTTTTTCACTTATGGCCCAGCCTCTTTCTCATTTAAAAGGGATTTTTTTGATAAAAGTAATTTGGCTTTTTTATTAGGTTTTCAATAGGTTTATGAAAAATATGCGTAGTTGCTGGTGAAACCGGTGGAATCAGCCACGACCAATTCCCTGTCACTTGCCGATTTGCCTCTTGTTCTTGCTGTTCGAATATTTTAAACTGCTGAGTGGCAGTATGATGGTCTACTATACTAACCCCTTTTTCTTTAAAAGAACTCAAAACGGCTACATTCAGTTCTACAAGAGCACGATCCTTCCAGAGAGTTATATTTGACTTCGTATCAAGCTCCATTACTTCGGCAACTGTTTGTAATAAATTATATCGATTCACGTCAGCCAAATTTCGCGCACCAATTTCGGTACCCATATACCAACCATTAAATGGTGCTGCATGATACTCAATTCCCCCTATACTCAACTTCATATTTGAAACAATTGGCACCGCATACCATTTCAAGTTCAGCAGGGATAACCCCTCGTATTGCGGATGTTGAATAGGTACTTCTAGTACATACTCTTTTGGTATCTCAAATAACATAGGTTGTCGATTTTCTATTTGTATAATTAAAGGTAACACGTCAAAAGGTGTCCTATCCGATTTCCATCCTAATTGTTCACATATTTTTGTTATTTCGATGGAATCGGGGTCACCAATAATCCCCTGTTCACTTTCATATCCTGCATAACGGATTAATTGATAATTCCAAATTCGTACCGATTTCGGCTTAAAGATGGTAATTGTAGGGCGAATCTTCCCGCCATTTGTAGCATATTTGATGTGATGGAGAAGCGCTTCATAGATTTCTTCCTCAGTATTTAAATCACGTTGATCAAACACTTGTAATGAATTCCAAAAAAGTCTCCCTATGCATCGGTTACTATTTCTCCAAGCAACTTTGGCACCAAAAGTAAGTTCATCAGTTGTTGGAATATACTCTTGGTCCTCCATTACTTCTTTTAAACGATTACTTAACCAATAATCTGGTAAAGCGTTCTCACTCTTATATAAATTTAAAAATTCAATTGCTTCTTTTCGTTGCTTTTCACTATGCTCGTGATATGTTGTCATGGTCTGTTCCTCCATAGTCTTATTTTATAGGAAGAATTTTCACAAACTCAATGAAAGTGAGACTATTTAAAAGATATAAATCATATATATGACTAAGAATGGACAAATTTTTTTAAGGTGCTCTGCTTTGAATTATGAAAATCCTAACAACTTTGATAACGTCCTCTGTGCACCTCTCACCTTGCAATCAACATAAACTTTTGAATTTCCCTGATAATAAAAGTAGTCTACTTACTTTCTAAAATAATTAACTATCTTATATAATAATAGTTATCAATAATTGAAATAAAACAATCTTAGTTATTTTCAATTAGACCTCTCTATTTTCAATAAGAGTGATATTTCTCACAGCAT